>NZ_JBMOUD010000006.1:0-288038 GCF_049319665.1 Rouxiella sp. Mn2063
CGATCTCCTCAGGGGACATAATCAGTATGTCGGAAGATCTCTAAAAGTGAATGGACCGTTTTGACGGGGTACTTACAGTTTAATCGGCTAAGCTACTTAAGACAGAAGCTTATTTCAACAAGCTTACTCGTATGTTGACGAAACGCTATGTCCAAACAGTACCTAATGCAGAACTAACATATTATTTTTACACAAAAATACTCAAGCCTAAGTACTCGTATTCCTAACGACATGTCAGGTACTGATAGAGTAATCCACTAGATGATGCTGTACTCATAAAGTTATCGGCGCTATTAGCTATTGACAGCATCATGTGAATAAATAGTAATAAATGTAAGGTGTTCCCGATGAATAATTTGGTAAGGGACGCCATTTATCTGGCGAGCAAGATTTTTTCGAAAATGAAGTGTCGATTCAAAATTTGCTGCTGACAGTGAGTCGTTCGGTGATCGCCTGAGCGACCACCTTTAATATACTAGCAGTTACACAAAATTATTTACAGAGTCTATTTTTTATGTGTCGTCATTCTAATATCTTAGCTTTTAGGCGTATGTTTTTCCGTGCTAGGTTTAACTTCAACTTGTTCTAAATTATTTTTTTGTCTAAATACTTCATTCGTAGACCAACCGAATTGTAAAAGTTGAAAAATTGAAAATAGCACAGCGATAAAACCCAGAATTTTTATATAAGGCTTCTCAAGAAAATTATTTATCTTATATCCCCAATTTTTGTTATGCACGTTTACTTTGTTTTGCTTTAATAAAAAATACATATGTTGAAACCAATATACTTTGGACATGGTTGACTTATGTAACTTGACATACTCTTTCGCTGTAAATGCTGCTACTTCATCCTTTCCCGTAAGATTATCTCTATGCTCTCCATCATTGAGTTTCATAAAACTCGCCATTCGAGGATGATTAACACAATTTTTACCGTATATAGACAGTATCAAAGCTGATAAGTTATATTTTCTTGTGTCAGGAATGCGTTTTGAATCTTGCTGAGTTAAAACTTTATATCTATGAGCTAAAGCTTGAAAGCCATAGTTGATATTAGTCATATTCCAATGAAGCCAGTATCCATCATCATTTTCAGCGACAAAGTCAAAAAACTGTTTTAGCATTTCGCCTTCAAGAACATCATAATGCTCATGGATATCTTCCCTATTTATTTTTTTAAATTCCGCAAATAGATGAATCGAGAAACTATGCATTGCAGAACTACCGATGTGAAGTACTGCAATGGATGTTATTCGAGGTGAGTAGTTTTCATTATTGTCATTCAAGTTCTCACAAGAATAATGGATGATAAATAGATTGTTTTCATTATTTTTCAATAAGTTAAGTGTTTCTTTGGCGCTCAACTTTCACTCCACATTTTTAATGTAATCTTGTCCTATCACATGATAATTGATTACCATAGTCACCAATGCCTCAATTTTTACAGGAAAATTTCAAGGCCGAACCCATCCAGATTTATACTCTGATAACTATAAGTTTCACACTTAAGAACGTTGTATGGCATTGTGCGTATTTATTTTCAAATAATCAATCATATTTGGTTATAAAACCACCTTTGAAGCTAGCGAAAGTTTGATAATTAGGACGCAAATTTCCTGTTCCATAAAAGGTTGGTATGTTTCCAGTGATATTATAACCAATGGTTCGAATACTTGCCCGTAGAACGGCTAAAACGGCATTTTTCTTAGTTGTAATGTTTGTCATTGCTCGCTCAATTGGTAATCCAGAGATTTACGTAAATCACGATCTCGCAAGTAAGTTAGCTCAGTTAGTTAGTGGGGATGTAAATGCAGAATCAATCTACGATGCTTATTTCTACATTGATGTCGCCTTTGTAATGAGTATTACTATCATTATTTATCTAATAACAATGAAGTTAATCAAAAAAATCAAATGTACTACTAAACAGTCCAGTGGATTGAGGCAGTAGCGAATGGTTCAAACACTTGTCCGTAGAATGACTAAAGTCATATTTTACGTCATTCTTTCTCTGGTTATTGCACGGACATTAGGAAATCCTGAGGAATGGATGAGCCATAATTATTCTTCCCGGCTTGGTCATATGATTTATGGGCCAGGTGAGATAGGTGCTGATAATTTTTATGATCTCTATTTTTTCATCTCAGTGATCACTGTCTTCTCTATCACGACAGTCATTTATATTTTAACTATGAGACTAATTAATAAAATAAGGATGAAACAATCTATCAACCTTAAGCACTTCTGATTCAAAGATGATGGAGGGGCAGATATTAAAGGTCGTGAAGACTGTATAGGGGAATCGAGGGGAAAATGTATCGGTAGGTTGTACTTATTGATACATAACAGCATAAACCCATAAATTAATTAGCCCCGATATTTCGGGGCTAAGCATATAAATCAATCACAGCTATCTGGCGGGATTATTTAGCCAACAATTCTTTACGGATGATTTCTGCACCAGCGCTTAACGCTTGCAGTTTGCCTCTTGCTACATGGCGAGGCAGGGGAGCCATGCCGCAGTTGGTACAAGGGTAGAGTTTGTCGGCATCAACAAATTGCAGCGCTTTGCGCAGGGTATCGGCAACTTCTTCTGGGGTCTCAATGGTGTGGCTTGCCACGTCAATTGCGCCAACCATCACTTTTTTGCCACGGATCAGTTCAAGTAGATCCATTGGAACGTGAGAGTTATGACATTCCAGTGAGATGATGTCGATATTAGATTTCTGCAGTTTCGGGAAGGCTTCTTCATATTGACGCCATTCTGAACCCAGCGTTTTCTTCCAATCTGTATTGGCTTTGATGCCGTAACCGTAGCAAATATGTACGGCAGTTTCACATTTAAGGCCTTCGATGGCGCGCTCTAAAGTGGCAATACCCCACTCGTTCACTTCATCAAAGAACACATTAAATGCCGGTTCATCAAACTGGATGATGTCTACGCCAGCCGCTTCGAGTTCTTTAGCTTCCTGGTTAAGAATTTTGGCAAATTCCCACGCTAATTTTTCACGGCTTTTGTAGTGGTTATCATACAGGGTGTCGATCATGGTCATTGGACCAGGCAGCGCCCATTTAATCGGTTGCTTGGTTTGCTGACGTAAGAACTTAGCATCTTCAACAAAAACAGGCTTCTGGCGGGACACCGGGCCAACTACTGTCGGCACGCTTGCATCATAGCGATTACGAATGCGAACGGTCTCACGCTTCTCAAAATCAACGCCGTTAAGGTGTTCGATAAAGGTCGTGACAAAGTGTTGGCGAGTTTGTTCACCGTCGCTGACAATATCAATGCCAGCGTGCTGTTGTTCTTGCAATGACAAACGCAGCGCGTCTTGTTTGCCATCGATTAATTCTTGATCTTGTAGTTTCCAAGGTGACCAAAGTGTCTCTGGCTCTGCCAACCACGTCGGTTTAGGTAAGCTGCCAGCAGTAGAAGTCGGTAACAAAATTTTCATAATAGATGACCTTGTGTTTTAAATTAATTAAACAGCGTAATTAGCGGACCATTGTTCAAGAATAGCTTTGTAGGGTTTGATAAATTGTTCTTCAACAAACTTTCCTTGTTCAACAGCCAGACGGCTACGTTCTTCTCGGTCATAAACAATGCGAGTTAATGAATAATCCTGATGCTGCAAACTTGGCTGGTAGGATGCGCCTGCCACAGAGTTCGCGTTGTAAATTTCTGGGCGATAAATCTTTTGGAAGGTATCCATGGTGCTGATGGTGCTGATCAGCTCAAGATTGGTGTAGTCGCTCAGCAAATCGCCAGAGAAATAGAACGCCAGAGGCGCAACACTATTTGCAGGCATGAAGTAGCGAACTTTTAAGCCCATTTTTTTGAAATATTCATCAGTTAAAGAATATTCATCTTGCTGGTATTCAACCCCCAGAATAGGGTGCTGATTTGCAGTGCGCTGATAGACTTTGCTGCTAGAAACGCTTAAGCAGATAACCGGTGCTTTATTGAAGTTTTCTTTATAGGTATTTGAGTTAATAAAGCATTTAAATAGCTTACCGTGCAGATCACCAAAATTATCTGGCGTGCTGTAGGCGGCTTTATCTTTATTATGCTCTGGCAGTACGACGCTAAAATCATAATCTCTTAAATAAGAGGAGAAGTTATTACCGACGATGCCATCAATGCGTTCATTGGTTTTGTGATCAACAATTTTGGTTTTCAATATTTCAATCAAAGGCAGGGCGCTTGCACTGCTTTCAGCACCAATCTTCATCTCAACGGAAATGATTTCAAGTTCGACACTGTAACGATCGGCTTTTGGGTTATCCCAATGCGCCAGGGCATTGAAACGATTGTCCATCATTTTCAAGGTGTTGCGCAGGTTCTCTTGGCGACTTGTGCCTCTGGCCAAGTTAGCAAAGTTGGTGGTGATACGCGTATTGTCTGAAGGATGATAGTTTTCATCGAAAGAAATGCTTTTAACCGTAAATGTAAACTCGTTACTCATTGTGATCTATTACCCTAATTATTTGAGATAAAATCTGAATTTATTTCTTGATTTACCTGGATTTTCCAATTTTCTTTTCTGGTTTTATTATCCAGTCGTCTTCAGATTGTCAGCCGTTGATAATAAAGCATATCTTATGCCAGAGTCACTGATTGAGTAAAAGTGATTTAATTTCACTGAACTATGAGCCATCTTCATGATCTAGCGCAAGGATATTGACGACGGTGGTGCGGACGTTTTTGTGGTGAAGTATTTTGTGTATGAAATTCATATGGTTAAGTGGTGCTTGGTGTAACCCCGTTCTTCTGGGGCTACACGCGTCAACCCTCGCTATTTCGGTAACACCTTATCGCGCAGCATCATTGCTTGAATGATTTTAATTAACTCATCCTGACTTTTCTCGGATAGCTTGCTGGCCGCTTTTAAACCGGCCTGGATCTCTTTGTCTCTCGATTGCCGCCTACCTGCATCTTGAAGTTTCTTGGGTATAAATTTTCGTATTGAAAACGGTAAATAGAAAAACAAATTCGGTTTCTGCGGCCGATCAATACACTTTTACAGTCTTTGAAGAACCGATCATCAGGTTATGATAACTCTCTAGTCCAGCCTGAGGTTCCCAGCGAGCATATACCAGGGATTGACGTGCGGACTGGGCCAACATAGTCCGTAATTTTTCAGGAGGAATTTGGCCTGCTTGAGCCGCCGAGACTACCGTAATAAGTGCAGCCTGCACTGTTTCAAGAGCAGTCTCAGTCAATGCCTCACCTGTTGAGTAACAGTGATAAGTCACGTCTTTCAACGTTTTAAGTAGCAAATCATGATAGCTTTCATCAAGTTCAGTATTTGATAACATACTGAATTTATTTTCTTTCTTTATAAATTTAGGCTTGGGGGGGATTTTTTCCAGAAGCGGGAAGTGTGGTACTTTACCGGTAATTTGTTTACGGGTTATGCCAGTCCTTACCAGATCAAAGTTGTTCCCTGATTTTCTATTAGTTGTCTTTGGCATACATACCTCTCTGTCAAAAATGCTAGCGTGAATTTTATCATGAATGAGTAAAATTTAACCATTTTGTTTTTAAGTATTTTTAATCAATAACTTACCTCTAATTGGACAGTTTCTTCTTTCCCTGTCTCGATCTTTTGGGATGAGTTCGTAACCATATTGCCTATAGCGTGAAATAAGGCCCTTTTCAGGATTGCTTATCGTTACCTGCAAGGCTGCATAAGCGAGAGCAAACTGCTCGGCTACGATCAATGCAATGGGTATCAGGTTTCCTAATAAAGGGTTTTCTTTTGGATATGGGCATCCTTCAAGAAGACGGAGATTCACGTTTATCTTATTTCTTGAGTATTGCGCCAGCATCAGACCGCACAAAAAACCATTACAGTGAATACTCACATCGATTTTTTCACGTCTTTTTATGATTTTTTTATGCCAGTTTAGCGTAATACCTTGTCGTGCTATCGACGTTCGCCATTTGTTATTCACTTCTTTGCAATGTAAATGATTAATCTTATCGAAATCGACGTTCTCTGCTGTTCCTTCCGGTTTAATAATACCGCCCAAAACTTTCACAATTTGAACCTTGGCCAGACCAAGCGCCAGTTGTCTTTTAATTAGATGCTCAGAAGAAGATGTCATTTATTATCCCTGTTCCATAGGTTTATATCATCCATGCGGCAATCTATTGACGAAATATGTCAATGCTTTAGGTGGGGGAGGTTTGAATATTAATAATTTAATTCCCTTCAATTTAGCCCCGGCCACCACCGGGGCTACCCACATCAACCCTCGCTATTTCGGCAGCACCTTATCGCGCAGCATCATTGCTTGAATGATTTTAATTAACTCATCCTGACTTTTCTCGGATAGCTTGCTGGCGGCTTTTAAACCAGCCTGGATCTCTGTGTCTCCCGGCTGTGGATATTGCGCGGTGACTACCAGACAACCTTGCATCACCCGCACATGAACTTTGCCGCCGATGGCAAACCCGGCGTCTCGCAGCCACTTCCCTTTGATACACAGCTGCGGATACTCGTAACGGTCTGGAATATAACCCACAATATAATGGCGCAATATTTTGTCTGCGCGGGGAATTGCATTACACTCTGCCTTAGCCATATTGACTACCTCGATTAGTTGGTTTGGTTAGCGAGGTGGGGTGCTCGAACACCTCAACCTCGCGATACCCGTCATACTTGAAGTTGTCTCTGCGTTGGCTGTGCTCACTTACCCGAATCACTTACTGGAGTAAGCTCATCGGGACGCGTTTGCTTGCCGCCTTGATACAACTCCAATTATTTAGGGTATGTACCCTTCATACTTGAAGTTGTCTCTGCGTTGGCTCACCCGAATCACTTACTGGAGTAAGCTCATCGGGATGCGTTTGCTTGCCGCCTTGATGTAACATCAATTATTTAGGGTATATATCCGTCATACTTGAAGCTGTCTCTGCGTTGGCTGCGCTCACTTACCCGAATCACTTACTGGAGTAAGCTTATCGGGACGCGTTTGCTTGCCGCCTTGATACAACTCCAATTATTTAGGGTATGTCTATTTCGATTGTTTAATTAACTGTGACGACTGATTAAAAACTAAATAAACAATACGCTGACTGCCAATAATAATCCAACAAAAAATATTAATGTATAGATGATGTATAATGCGAAATAAATTGGAGCTTGTCTCGTGAAAAATAAATAAAATGGTTGGCGGTTGGGTAATGTATTGCTTGATAAATATCATCTAAATTATTAGATGAAAGTAATTGTGGTCAATGAATCTGTAAATATATTTTTTATCAGCTCACAATATAATTACCCGTAAATAATTCTATTCTATTTACACAGTAAACTTTCAAATGACTATTCCTTACAGGTAATTCGCAAGCACAATGTCGGTACAAAATACCGCCTTGCTTACCTTGTTTGAGACTGCTCACACGCCGCTTTAAGCCGTTGCATGGCGTCGGGTGCCATTGGTGCGGTCATCATTCCGCGGTAGTTCATGCATTCTGGCGTTTCTTGTCTTGGCTGTTCAATTGGTTTGGATGAACAGGCGCTCAGTAAGGCGAGAAAGGGAATAAACGCATATTTTATTAAGTTCATAGATACCTCGGTTACACATTGATGACCTAAAGAGGGTAGCCGATTTCCGTTATCTATCAATGCGTCTGTTCTTAATTCTGCGCCTCAACCCTTCTCGCCAGCATCTCGTGGAATAACTTGGTGGCCATTGAAATCGTTCTCTGACGAGGCAGGCCGAGATCGACTTTGACCGTGCCCATTACCGCATCGGAGAGCGAGACGGCAATCAATTTGTCTGGGTCCGGCGTATCGTCAACGTTGAGTTGCGGCATGATAATCAGCGCTAATCCCATTGCCGCAAGGCGTTTTTGTACATCGGTGGAGTTGGTAATAAAACGCAGATCCAGACTCAGTGCCTCGCGTTTGGCGGCCGATTCCAACAGCTGACGGACAGAGAAATTAGAGGGCGGTATCGCCAGCGGATATTGCGCGATGTCTCGCAAGGTGAGAAAGCTTTTACCGGAAAGCGGATGGTGTAGCGACATCAGGATTTTATGCTTAAGCGAACAGGAGTGGGTGATTTGGAGTTCCGCGCTTACCGGCATATAAAAGCTAATCACAATGTCAGTTTTTCCGGATATCAACGCTTCCGCCAGATGCGGCGCGCTGCCGACTTCGACTTCGAAGGTGACTTTTGGGTGGAGCAGGCGAAAGTCATTAATGGTCGGGGCAATAAAGGCAGCAATCAGGCTCTCCGCCGAACTGATGCGGATACTGCCGGAGACAATACTTTGTGAGGCGGAAATTTTCTCCTTTACGGTGTCCAGCTCCACTAAGGTAGCCTGTACCGCCTGGGCGAGATATTCCCCCTCACGAGTCAGCTTGATGCCACGCGGGCTGCGTTCGATCAGCGATGCGCCATAATAATGCTCGAGCAGCTCAATTTGGCGTGTTACCGCCGTCGGCGTGACAAACAGCTTGTCTGCCGCTTCCCGCAGTGAACCTGATTTGGCAACC
Source organism: Rouxiella sp. Mn2063 (assembly GCF_049319665.1). Classification (NCBI taxonomy): domain Bacteria; kingdom Pseudomonadati; phylum Pseudomonadota; class Gammaproteobacteria; order Enterobacterales; family Yersiniaceae; genus Rouxiella; species Rouxiella sp. Mn2063. Next base: position 8,516 of record NZ_JBMOUD010000006.1, read on the forward strand.
TGGCTGAAATATCTCAACGCTCTGAGCTGCATTGCTCATCTCCATGATCTCAATGACACAACTTATTGCTGCATCATTGCGTCTATTTTTATTGAGATCAATTTCCCATTAATCACTCTGTTTCATAAGGTGCGGCGCTCCTTTTAAGGGCGTAGGACGATTATTATCGTGCAACCATTACCGGCAGGCTGAATTAAAAAGGACGCGGATTATTATTTTAGAAATTTATCAGCAGGTTAATGATTTTGGCTGTTTGCAATATCATGGTGAGGTTTTGATTGGGTGCACACATTCAGGGCGAGACGCTATGGCGATTAGTCCTCCGTTTATTTTTGCAGTGATAGGGGTAAAGTTAAAAAGTGATAATAATCATTGAGATAACATTATGCATATTATTAACTTATCGTAAGCCAGATTTTGAGTGCACACATTTTTTATACACTGAAATTGCTCATTGGTGATAGTCGCGTGCCAGCGCGTTTGATATATCTCAACGGCAACCCGTCTCACCGGCGCTCCCACGTTTACCAAGCCCGGATATCCCGGTGTGAAAGGCAACGTTGTTATCAAACTCGATTCTTCTTTAAGAAGAACGGTGTAATGTGCACGACTATTACATTCAGGAAGGCCTAACATGTCGAATCAAATCAGTCAGGACGGTCCGGAGCGAAAAGCGACACGCAAAGAAGTCTTTGCCGTGGTGCTTGGCGCAGCCGTCGAGTTTTTCGATTTCAGTGCTTATGCCACTTTTGCCGTCATGATTGGCAATGCATTTTTCCCCTCTAATAATCCGTTCGTCAGCCTGTTGTTATCGCTATCGGTGTTTGGTATTGGCTTTGTTGTGCGTCCGTTAGGGGCGATTTTTATTGGCAGTTATGCCGACCGCGCCGGCCGCAAACCGGCGATGTTATTAACCATGGTATTGATGATTGTCGGTACCGCAGGGCTGGCCATTTTGCCTGGTTACGCCAGCATTGGCATGGCTGCACCTATCTTGCTGGTACTGGGCAGAATGATGCAGGGGCTGGCGTGGGGAGGCGAAGCGGGGCCAGCCACCACCTTTATCATGGAAGCGGCACCACAGGGTAAACGAGCTTATTACACCAGTTGGCAGATTGTGGCCCAAGGGTTGGCTGGGATCACCGCCGGTTTAATTGGCTATACACTGACGGTGATACTCACTCCCGCGCAGTTGGCAAGTTGGGGATGGCGTATTCCTTTCGCGTTTGGCCTTATCGTACTGCCTATTGCTATGTATCTTCGCCGTCACTTGAAGGAAACTTTCAACGCACAAGATCATGCGGCGGCTAAATCTACCGGTAGCCTGTTATCTGAGGTGATGAAAAACCATCGTGGGCTGATTTTACTCGGTATCTTTATGCTCTCTGGCAGTACCATTACCCAGTATTTCCTCAACTATATGACCACCTATGCGCTCAACGAGCTGCATTTCGCTTCCGGTATTGCCATGACATCGACCATTCTGATCGGCGTTTGTGTGGTGATCTTCTCGCTGGTGGGCGGTTGGATGGCAGACCGGTTTGGCAGAAAAGTCACCATTATTTTGCCGCGCATTGTGCTGTTGATTCTGCTGCTTCCCGGTCTGCAAATGATAAATGCCTATCGTACTGAAACGGTGTTTTTCTCGGTCATCGCCGTGTTTGCGGCGCTGCAATGCATCAGCGGTTCCGGTGTGCTGGTGGTGCTGTGCGAAAACTTCCCCAAATACGTGCGTTCCACCGGTTTCTCTATCGCTTATGCCTTTGGCATCACCATTTTTGGCGGCACGGCGCAAATCGTTTTCTCCTGGCTAATTAAGGTCACGGGGAATCCAGTGTCGCCAGGATATTACCTGGTCGCCGCCAATATTCTCTGTCTTGCTTCCGTCATCCTGATCAAAGAAAGACGGCACATGACGTCGCTGGTGGCGGCGAAAACCGCTTAAGTCTCTCAAAGAATCATTAATCAGATTAGTGGCGGGGTGCTGAAATATGAACAACGTAATGAGCTGGGAACAATGGGCGGCCCATGATGCAACCGGGTTGGCGGAGCTAGTAAAAAAAGGTGACGTCTCAGCGGCTGAGCTGGCGGCACAGGCCGCCGCCGCCACGGCCAAGGTTAATCCGCATATCAGTTCTGTGGTTGAGCTGTTTGATGATGCGATTGCCGATCCTGCCACCGATGGCACAAAATTGGACGGGCCTTTTTACGGCGTGCCGATGTTGATGAAAGATCTGGGGCCGGGATTGAAAGGGCGTTTACAGGAGCAAGGCTCTAAGTTTATGCGCGGCAATCGGCCTACGGAAGATGCGTTTTTAACCCATAAAATCCGTCAGGCCGGGATCAATATTATTGGCCGTTCTGCCACGCCAGAGTTTGGCGTAGCGGGATCGGCAGAAAACCCGGACGTCTATGTGGTACGTAATCCCTGGAATACCTATTACACCACTTTTGGCTCGTCAGCCGGGGCGGCATCCTCCGTGGCGGCCGGGGTGCTGCCGCTGGCTCATGCCACCGACGGCGGCGGATCGATTCGTATCCCGGCTGGTTCTCATGGCTTAATCGGCCTGAAAAGTACGCGCGGCGTGTTCTCTATTGCGCCCGCGTTGTCTGATATTACCGGCTATGTCTCGACCCAGGGCTGCGTGAGCCGCACAGTGCGTGACTCGGCGCTGTTTATCGACAGTTGTCGCGGCGGTGCGCCGGGGGAGTTTATGCCGTATTGGCGCAGTGACGAGAGTTACTCACAGCTGATTACCCGCGATCCCGGTCGGTTAAAAATCGCCGTGTCTCATGAATGGGGCGGCTATCGCGCTGACCCGCACTTTGTGCAAGAGCTAGAACGCACGGCACGATTGCTCGAAGAGTTGGGGCATCATGTTGAATGGCTGGTGCCTGATATTGATTTTGACGCCGCATTCCGTGCGCAGACCACGTGTTACATCAGCAACTTCGCCCAGTCTATTCAGCGCCTGCTAGAAAAAAGGGGGTTAAATGCTCCCCCGGAAGATTTGGTCGAGCCGATCAATATCAAAATCTGGCAGAAAGGACTAAACATGTCCTACAGCGACCGCTGGCTGATGCAGGATGTGTTCAACAGCACTTCCCGTAAGCTCGGAGAGTTTTATGAGCAGTGGGATATCATCCTGACCCCAACTTTCTCCGGTCCGACGCCATTAATGGGGGAGATGCGTTACCTGACGCTGAGCGATAATCCCGACGTATTAAGCTGGTTCTACGACTTATGGGAACTGTTCTCCTACACGCCGCTTGCCAGCCTCACCGGTACGGCGGGCATCTCTATTCCCCTTGCCTGGCAGCAGTCGGGCCTCCCGCTAGGCATGCATTTCCAGACCCGGCAGGCCAATGACGGCTTACTGTTACAGTTGGCAGCGCAGTTGGAGAGGGCGCTGGGAGGGCGCTTTAATGGCAATGCCGTTCCAGCTATTCATGTGACTAGGTAGGCTACTTAATCAAGTAGCGATAGATTTTTGTGATGATTTATAGGGGGTAGGTGCAGGTTCGTTCGCTTATCAATATATTGCAATATATCAGCGTTGCCGAACGCGACCGGCAGGGGCTTTTCGGCGAAAGCCCCTGCACCCAACGCCTGCACTTAGCTTATCGGGTCGCTTTGCGACTACCCGCACTCTCTACTTCGGCCTGTCGGGTCGGCTGAGACGGGCGTCCTGCCCGGCTCAACCTAAAGCAGACCTCCCTGTCTGCTTTCCCCTGGCCTCATTCGTTCGTTTGGCCGACAAGATGCGCTATTGAAGGTCAACTGATGAAGGTCAACTGATAGGTGACGATCGGGGACTGCATCATGTGAATATGGGTAGGGGGTTATAATGGAAGTGAATTAAGGAATAACTCCAGGATTGAGTTAGGTCTACGGCCTTTCCTTGTTACTACTGAAATTTCGGTTTGCACGCATAGCTGCTGTGGGGCAATAGGTTTCATTATGCCTTTTTCTTGCCACAGGGCCGCGTAGTGATCCGGTAAGAATCCAACGTATCTGCCGGTGAGGATCAGAAAGGCGATGCCTTCGCGGTCTGAGGCGCTGGCGGTGCCATTGAAATATTGCAGTATGTCGAGGATGTCGGCTGTCATGCGATAAGTGGGAATGATGGCGTCATACTGGCTAAAGGTGTTGGCATCAGGCTCGCCGTCATAATCGAACAACGGATGTTTTTCGCTGCAATAAAGATAGGATTTTTCATCGTAGAGCTGGGTGTAATCTAGCCCGGAAATAGGTGAGGCTTTCGGTAATACGCCGACATGCAGCCTGCCGTCCATTAGCCCTCGTTCGATTTCTGACTCGGTGCTCATACTCAGATTGATGCGAATACCTGGACCGTGGCGATTGAGCTTCTCAAGCGCGTTAGTGATGTGCATCTTAGGCTGAGTAACCAGATTATTAATGATGCCAATATTGAATTCACCGCGCAGGTTTTTATGCATCTCATTGACCTGCTGACGGAAGCCTTCAATCGATGCCATCATGGTTTCGCTGAGTTTTAAGATCTCCCGCCCTTCATCCGTCAACGAAAACCCGGCTCTGCCGCGCTGGCATAAGCGCATCCCCAGTCGTTTCTCCAAATCACTCATATGCAGGCTGATCGCTGAGCGGGTGATGCCCAACATAATCTCCGCCGCAGAGAAGCTCCTACAGTCCGCAACGGTTTTAAAAATTCGCAGTAATCGAAGATCGAAATCAGTGGTTTGGCCGAGTGATTTGTTTTTCATATATTTAGGTTTTATACCCTATAGACTTCGAGTTGTAGGTAGGCGGCAATCGAATGAATCCCCAGGAGCTTAGATTGCTAAGTGACTGGGGTGAATGAGAGCAGCCAACACCCCTACAACTTGAAGTGTGACGGGGATACGTGAGTAAACTTATAACTAATCATGCAATAAAACATATTTATCTCAACTGTCGTTTGATTGCAAACTCTACCGACATCTGTAGGGAATCTGTAGAGAGAGACGCTATGAACAACGATCGGCAGCATGCTTCACTGAACCTCAAAGCACACTGGATGCCATTCAGTGCCAACCGCAGTTTTCACCGCGATCCGCGCTTTATTACCGCCGCCCACGGGCGCTGGTTGACGGATGATAAAGGTCGGCAGATTTTTGACAGCCTTTCAGGTCTGTGGACCTGCGGCGCGGGACATACGCGTAGTGAGATCCAACAGGCGGTATCTGCTCAGCTTGGCACCTTAGATTACTCACCGGGCTTCCAACATGGTCACGCGCTGTCGTTCCAGCTGGCTGACAAAATTGCGCAGTTGATGCCGGACGACCTCAACCATGTGTTCTTCACCGGCTCCGGTTCTGAATCGGCTGATACCTCGGTCAAGATAGCGCGGGCTTACTGGCGTGCTAAGGGCCAGCCCGCCAAGACGAAATTGATTGGCCGTGCGCGGGGATATCACGGCGTGAACATTGCCGGTACCAGTCTGGGAGGGATTGGCGGCAACCGTAAAGCCTTTGGGCAGTTTATGGATGTTGACCATCTGCCTCACACCTTGCAGGCCGATCAGGTATTCACGCAGGGGATGGCGGAAACCGGTGGCGTTGAGCTGGCGAATGAGATGCTCAAACTGATTGAACTGCACGATGCCTCGAATATCGCCGCGCTGATCGTTGAGCCATTGTCCGGTTCTGCGGGAGCCATCATTCCGCCGAAAGGCTATCTGCAACGCCTGCGCGAGATCTGCGACCAGCACAACATCTTGCTGATTTTTGATGAGGTCATTACCGGCTTTGGCCGTTTGGGACGCTGGAGCGGTGCGGAGTTCTTTGGCGTAACGCCGGATATGCTCAATTTTGCCAAGCAGATCACTAACGGTGCGATCCCGCTCGGCGGCGTGGTGGTCAAAAGCGAAATTTATGACACCTTTATGTCGCAGCCGCTGCCGGAGCACGCAGTAGAGTTTGCCCACGGTTACACCTATTCCGGCCACCCGGTCGCCTGCGCCGCCGGTTTGGCAACCTTGGAACTGATGGAAAAAGATAACCTGATCGCCCGTTCTGCCGAACTGGCCCCACATTTTGCCTCTGCGCTGCACGCGCTACGCAACTGCCCGAATGTCGTCGATATTCGCAACTGCGGTTTAGTCGGGGCGATTCAGCTTGCTGCGCGTGATGGCGACGCTATTGTTCGCCCGTATGACGCGGGTATCGCACTATGGAAAACCGGGTTCTACGTGCGCTTTGGCGGCGATACGCTGCAATTTGGCCCGATGTTCAATACCGAAACCGCCGAGCTGGACCGACTGTTCGACGCCGTTGGCGATACGCTTCACCAGATTCGTTAAAACTGATTATCACACCAGTTAAGGAAACGACCATGAGCATTGTTACTCATCTTATTAATGGCGAAATGCGTCCTGCTAATGGACGTGTTGCCGATGTTTTTAACCCGTCAACCGGTAAAGCCGTTTGTCAGGTCGAGCTGGCTAGCCAAGCCACGGTCGAAGAGGCCATTGCAGCGGCAAAAGCGGCGTTACCGGCATGGCGCAATCTGCCACCGGCAAAACGGGCGCAAATCCTGTTTCGTTTTAAAACCCTGCTGGAAGAGAACGAAGCGAAAATTGTTGCGCTGATTAGTGAAGAGCACGGCAAGACGCCAGAAGACGCGGCGGGAGAGCTGCGTCGAGGGATTGAAAACGTGGAATATGCTACGGCAGCACCGGAGTTGCTAAAAGGTGAGTTCAGCCGCAATGCCGGGCCAGATATTGATTCCTGGAGTGATTTTCATGCGGTTGGCGTGGTGGCGGGGATCACGCCGTTTAACTTTCCGGCGATGGTGCCGCTGTGGATGTATCCGCTGGCTATAGCCTGTGGCAATACCTTTGTGCTTAAACCTTCCGAGCGCGATCCGAGTTCCACGCTGCTGATTGCCAGTCTTTTATTACAGGCCGGCCTTCCTGCCGGGGTGTTAAATGTGGTGAATGGCGATAAAGAAGCCGTCGACACATTACTCGCCAGCCCGGACGTTAAGGCGATAAGCTTTGTCGGTTCGACGCCGATTGCTGAATATATTTATCGCGAAGGAACCCGACGTGGCAAGCGAGTACAGGCGCTGGGCGGCGCTAAGAATCATGCGGTGTTTATGCCGGATGCCGATCTGGATAATGCGGTGAGCGCTTTAATGGGCGCGGCCTATGGTTCCTGTGGCGAGCGCTGCATGGCGATCTCCGTGGCGGTCTGTGTTGGCGATCATATTGCGGATGCGCTGATTAGCAAGCTGGTACCCAGAATCAAGGCGCTGAAAGTCGGTGCCGGGACGCAGTGCGGCCTGGATATGGGCCCGCTGGTCACTCAGGCACATCTGGAGAAAGTGACCGGTTATGTCAATGACGGCGTAGCCGCCGGGGCTGAGCTGGTGGTGGATGGGCGGGATATCAGTATTGCCGGTCATGAACAAGGGTTCTTTATCGGCGGCTGCCTGTTTGACCGCGTCACCACTGAGATGCGTATTTATCAGGAGGAGATCTTTGGCCCGGTGCTGTGCGTGGTGCGCGTAGCGAGTCTGGAACAGGCTATCGCGCTGATTAACCAGCATGAGTACGGTAACGGCACCTGCATCTTCACCCGCGATGGTGAATCCGCACGGCTGTTCAGCAACGAAATCGAAGCTGGCATGGTAGGCATCAACGTCCCGCTGCCCGTACCCGTCGCCTTCCACAGCTTCGGCGGCTGGAAACGCTCACTCTTTGGCGACCTGCATGCCTACGGCCCCGACGGCGTTCGCTTCTATACCCGTCGCAAAACCATCACCCAACGCTGGCCGAAACGTGAAACCCACGAAGCCGCACAGTTCGCTTTCCCCAGCAATCAGTAAGTGATGATGAGTTTGTTAATAAAGTAATTATTTTGATTTTGACCTAGCAGTTGTTTTTCAATCTTTTGACCTTAAATAGCGCATCTTATCGGCCAAGCGAACGAATGAGGCCAGGGGAAATCCGCCAAGGACGGCGGATTTAGGTTGAGCCGGGCAGGACGCCCGTCTCAATCGACCCGTGAGACCGAAGCAGTAAGCGCGGGCAGTCGCGCAGCGACCCGATAAGCTAAGCGCAAGGCGCGGGATGCAAGGGTTTTCGCCCTAAAACCCTTGCCGGTCGCGTTCGACTATACCCGTCATACTTCAAGTTGCAGGGTTGTTGGCTGCTCTCGTTCACCCCAGTCACTTAGTTATCTAAGCTCCTGGGGATTCTCTCGATTGCCGCCTACCTGCATCTTGAAGTTTCTTGGGTATATACCGACATATTCATCATATGCTGATAAGCGGCCGAACCTGCACAGCTCAGACATAACAACTACAGACTATTATTTGGTGTAAAAACGATAAATTGCTGTATATGGCACTTTTAACGTCGCACCAAAGGTCCCTTGGTCACATTTCGTTGGGCCAGCTGCCCCCCCATGTGTATCGACCCGTTGAATACTACTAACGTGAGCGAAGATACCCGGTTGATCTGCTGATGTGCCGGTCAGCAATAACCACGGAATAGAATCCGGCTCATTGGAAGGGCGCGAAGCGCGAACGGAGCCTGCAACAATACTGCCGTCGGTGCTTTGCCAGTGCGGGCCGTCAAAGTGCTTACCCACCAAATGCACCATACTTTTGTCACTGAATAAATCCGCCTCCGGTGCCTGGAAAACCCAGTTGCCGGTAGTGGCTTTTGGCCCGGTGGCCGCACAGCGATAAATTTGTACGCCACGCGCATAGACTTGAGTTTGGAGATGTTCAGCGGCTGTTACATCGAGCGAGGTTTCAGCGGCGTTGGCGGCTGAAATACCACTCAGCAGCAGTGACGCGCAGGTAGCAATAACGATTTTCTTCATCATGATGTCACTCCACAAACAATACGTGCACCGCCACCGCCGAGCATCGCAGGATGATCCGAGTGATTATCGCCACCGGCATGAACCATTAATGAATGGCCTTTAATGTCTGACATACGTAAGCGCGGTGCCAGCACCGGGTAGGTGGCGTTGCCGCTATTATCGACGTACAACGCCGGTAAATCGCCTAAATGGCCGTTGCCCCACGGGCCTTCGTGTTTACCGGTATTGGCTGGGTCAAAATGTCCACCGGCTGCCAAGCCAGCGACCATCTTGCCGTCTTGCATCGCAGGCCCACAGTTAGGATTGGTATGCATATGGAAGCCATGAATACCAGGCGGAAGCCCTTTCAGATTGGGCGTAAACAGCACGCCGTATTGTGTTGCCTGTACATCAATAGTGCCTGCCGGGGTAGATACGCCGTTCGCATCGACGTTATTCATGGTAATGGTTGTCGCCTGGGAAACACCGGCAAACATCAAGCCGGCAAGGCATATCGCCTGTTTTAGTGTTTTAAGCATGTACATAGTCATCCCTATATTTTGTTGGGTGAGTGTGACCGTTATGCAAAGTGGCATTGAGCCATAAAAGTGTACGTCGCCGCAGAGAAGACCGCTTTATGCAGCGATGCTCTTATATATAACGAAATATGGTATGACCGGTGTAATTGCTCTGATAGGTGAAACCGTTGTGAGTTTTGTCCAGTACGGAAGGGAAAGTCAGGCGTAGCGCCAGTTGTCCAGAAATGAAGAGATGCACAACAGGTAGAAAAGAGGCGAGGGGAGGTTTAACACTCGCCACGGTCGCCTCTTTTTTAGCGTCTTTAGGATTTTTCCTTACCTGCCAGTATCTTCCGGGAGGCTATCGATAAGCTTATGAGGCAAAATGGGTAAGTTGACAGTAATTAACAGGCCTTTATCTACTGGCATGGTTGCCGTTATCGAGCCCTGATGTGCCACACAAATTTCTTTGGCGATAGATAATCCCAGCCCGCTGCCGCCTAAGTCTCTGGCGCGGGAACGTTCGCCGCGGGTAAAACGCTCAAAGATATGTGGTAAGTAATCAATAGCAACTCCTGGCCCGGTATCCTGGAATGTTATTTCAAAACCTTGTGGCGTATGACGCAGGCGAACAAACATGCGATCGCCTTTACTGCAATAGCGCAGCATGTTTTCTAAAATAATATTAAAGACCTGGCCTAATCTAAACTCATCACCGACATAATAAAATTCATCGTCAGCCTCTATAGATACAGACATATTAGCCGCTTCTAATTGCGGTTTTAGCCATGTCAGGCGCTCTTTTAATACACTTTCTAAATTTAACACGTTTCTATGCAGCGTTAATTGACCGGCGCTGGCCAGCGAAAGAAAGTGTAAATCATCGGTAAGATGGCTAAGGCTTTTTAATTGTGTCATCACCATATTTAATTGCTTTTCATCGGCCGGGAAAACATGGTCTATCATCCCCTGTAATCTGCCCATTGCCGCTGTTAATGGTGAGCGCAGTTCGTGTGCAGCGGCGACATGTGAGGCTTTTAGCTCGCGTTCGTAGAGCGCGAGTTGGCTAATCATTTTATTGAAATTATTAGAAAATCGGAGCATTTCCTCGGGGCCGTCGGTCACCAGTTTTGCCTGTTGGTTGAAATTCCCTTGGGCAACGATTTCGGCTACTTCGGTAAGGCTGCTAAATTGTGCGGTGAGCGGGCGTGCTGCACGCAAACATCTTAAAATAATAAAAGGTGTTGCCAGAATTAAAAATATTAACAGCCATCCCCAATTAAGCGAGGTAATTGAGGGCGTGCTATAGCCAATTCCCCAGCCAGCATCCACAATCTCATGAAAACGCGAAATATTGATATGAGGGTTTGCTCTAAGGGTCAAAAACTCCTGATATTCAGCAGGTGACATGTGATGAATCACCCAATAATACTGCACCGCATAAATACTCCACATCGCGAACATAATAATAAATAACACACTAGCGGCCACAACGATAATACGCGTAGATATCCATAGCAAAAGTGACTTGTGTTTTTTATTTCTCATGGTTTACAAAACCTATAACCAATGCCACGTACATTAAGAATAATGTTATCAATGCCAGCCGCTTCGAGTTTCTTTCTTAAATTATAAACGTGTGTATCGACAACTCGCTCAAGTGCATCACTTTCTGGCAGACATTCTTCAAGTAAAAACTGGCGGCTTAGCGGCCTGCTGGTCGCACGCATTAGCGCGCTCAAAATTGAAAACTCAGTCAGTGTCAAATCTAAGCGGATAAAATCGCCATTTTCACGGAACACTTTAGCAACGATATTGGCGGTATCAATTTCGAGGTTTTCCCAGCGCAATACTTCCTCTTGGGTTGCCTGGCTGGTATTGCTACGTCTTAACACGGCCTGTACGCGAGCCATGACTTCACCGGGATTGTAGGGTTTAACGATGTAGTCATCGGCGCCGTAACGCAATGCCCCAATCTTGTCATAAGCCTCGCCCATTGCGGTGATCATAATGATCGGGGTATTCCCTTTGCGTCTTACCGCCGCCAGAATTTCTGTGCCACTCATGCCGGGTAACATCACATCTAACAGAATAAGATCAGGCTTCCAGCTTAGCACGGTATTCATGCCCGTCAGCCCATTTCCGGCCACCGCAACGCTATAACCTTCACGTTTGAGGTAAGCCTCCAGAACATTCGCCGCGTCGGCATCGTCTTCAATTACCAATACTCTTTTATTTTTCATTTAGTGCAACCTTGACAATTTCTTGATAATTCCCTGAGTGTTCATTGATAACTCCCTCGCATAATTCTTATCACCTGCTGCTTTAATCATGCATGAAAATATAAATACATGACAACGAGAATCATAATGTTAACTAAAAAAAACGTTACCTATATAATATCTACTCTCATTGTGTCTGGTATTTCATCCGCGTTGGCGAATGAGAATTCTACGAATAAATCGGCTATCACTTTAGGGCTGGGGGCTATATCCTCACCAAGATACAGCGGGTCTAATGAACAAAGTGTTGGTGGCGTTCCACTATTTCATTTTCAACAAGATAGTTTTTATGTCGATTCGATGAATGGCATTGGCTTTCATCTGCAAAACGATAACGGATTATATTTAGAACCGACAATTGGTTATAACTCAGGACGTACTGATAAAAACTCAGGGCGGCGCAAAGGTTCCGACAAACTTAAAGGCATGGGGAATATTTCCGCGTCGGTTAATGCCGGTATCAGCGTAGGATGGGCCGTTACGCCATGGCTGGTTTTGGAAGGTAAGGCCACGCTGCCGCTAAGTGAGAGTCAGGGAGTATCCTACAGCACATCAATAGATTACATCCCACTTATGAGCGACGAGAATAGCGTCACTTTGCGGGCTAGCGCACTATTCGGCGATTCCCGTTATTTAAATACCTGGTATGGCGTTAACGATGAGCAAAGCGCGCGTTCAGGCTATGCCCGTTATAACAGTTCCGCTGGGTTTTACGGAACCGATGCAAGCCTGACCTGGGCTCACCAGTTCACTGAAAATTGGGGCGGGTTGCTCAGCGTAGACTACGCCTGGCTGGATAAAACGGTGGCCAATAGTCCCATCGTGATGCAACGAGGCGGTACAACAGGCATCGTCGCAATAAATTATACGTTCTAAGATTTCGGCCTTGAGCAAGGCAAATAAAAATAGCCTGGTAAAGCACCTGATATTCAGAATTTTTATGAAAATTTTCATCGTAAAAATGATATTATCGGTAATATTTATTTACTTGATGCAATGCCCGATAAAAAAGGAGGAGAGTATAACCACCGTTTTATCCGTTAAAAATGAACTCGCTACCCGTGAACAAATGTATCTTAAGCACGCCAACGTCCAGTATCACTATCGAAAAATATCGATAGATATAAAAAATAATAAAGTCGTTTATATTCCACGATGTAAGAATAATAATGGCCATTTTTTAATGGCCCATTATTTAAAATATTTGGTCAAGTTTCTGGTTGGTCATGGTTCTTAAGGTGATCTTTCTACTCGTGCTGAAAATAGCATGCATTAAACTAATTTCTAAAACCTGAACCGCCGAAAGAAACCCGGACTCCGTTGATCGATTTATAAAACCTTTGATGGTGTTACACTCATCGCATATGAGATAGGTATATAAAAAATCCACGCTCTCGCGTGGATTTTTTATGGCTAAAGCATTCAGATTGAAACGTGCTAATTCAGTCCTAATTGGCACAATATTAGAACATCATCACCATCCACGGATAACCAATCAGCATCAATGCACACAGGAAAATAAAGCCGAAGATGGTGCCCAGTCGCCAATAATCTTTGGTTGGCAGGTAGCCGCTGCCGTAGTAAATCGGACTTGGGCCGGTGCCGTATGGGGTAATAATCCCCATCACGCCCAGTGATGTACACATCATCAGGCAGAATACCGGCATGTTAATACCGGGGATTGAGGCGGCGACGGTCAACACCGCAGGGAGTAGCGCGGTGGTGTGAGCGGTGGTGCTGGCGAACAGATAGTGCAGCAAGAAGAAAGCAACCAGCAGCATGACGGCAGCGACTTCTGGCTTTATCCCTTCGAGTAGCTGACCACCTTGCGCGCCCAACCAGGCAATAAAGCCAACGCGCGCCAAGCCATCTGCCAGTGCGACTAGCGTTGCAAACCAGGCAAAGGTATTCCAGGCGGGTTTGTTACTGACAATATCGTTCCAGTTAAGTACGCCGGTCCACAACATCAATACCACGACCAACATGGCCGCCATCGCCGGTTCAATCCAGGCGGTAGCAAAAATCCACATCAATAGCGCAAAGCAGACAAACACCAGCAGTAAGATTTCATTACGTTTGAGTTTGCCGAGTTTTTCCAACTCACTGCTTGCCCAACGCGGTACTTCATCATTGATTTTTACTTCCGGTGGGTAGAACAAATAAGCCAACAGCGGCATGGTAAGGATCAACAGCACGCCGAGCGGTAAGAAGGCCAGGAACCAGGTTCCCCAAGAGATATCAAAGCCAACGATGCTTTTCACCAGCGCCAGTGCCAGCAGGTTAGGCGCCAGAGCGGATAAGAACATCGAACTGGTGATACAAGCCGCCGTAATGGCTACCCACATCAAATAAGAGCCAATTTTACGCGAACTAGGATCATTAGGGAGCGAACCGTACAACGGCGGTAGGTTGGCAATAATAGGATAGATAGTCCCGCCGCTTCGCGCGGTATTGGAAGGCGTGAAGGGGGCTAACAGCAAGTCGGCGAAGGTGATCGCATAACCCAGCGTCAGGCTGCGACGACCGAGATATTTCACCAGAATCAACGCCAGACGACGGCCAAACTGCGTTTTGTCATAACCGGCTGCGAACATAAAGGCGCCGAAGATCAGCCAAACCGTCGAGTTACTAAATCCACTTACTGCCCACTTAAAGGATTCGGTGGCCATTTTAAACTTAGGGTTGGCGATTTCCGCAGGACTAAATAGTAGCCATTGGCTGCAGAGGGCAATAACCACGACACCGGTTAGACCGATGACCGCGCCGGGCAATGGCTCAAAGACTAAACCGACAATCACACCAACAAAAATGGCAAAGAAATGCCAGGCATAGGGTTCTAAGCCTGCGGGAACTGGCACGAGCAATAACAGTACTGCGATCACTACCGGTAAAAATAGCATGATCAGGTGCTTTTTTTGTCCCGAAGAGGGGGGCGCTACCTTTGGGGGTTCACTCACTGTTGATACTTTGTTCATAGTTTTTGCCTTCAAGTTATTTTAAGGACGCGATATATGCCTTGAATCCTACGATTGTTTTATTGATTGGCGACTTATCTATTGGTGAAACTCCCTTTATAGGTTTTATTGCCATAGCCCCGTGCTATAAAGTTGCAGTATGCATGTTATGGTTCGTACATTGTTAAATGTAGATATTAATAATAAAAATCTTATTGAAAATATTGACCGAGATCAGTCTTTTTAGAGGTTTGTGCTTATGGCCATTCTATCTGCATTATTCTTGTGGCATTGTAGGGACGGTTTACAAAAAATCCAACGATCATAGTGTGATAGACGAAATTTTTATGTACAGTACCACTGTTCTTAATGTGGGCATTGCCTCTTCTCAGCGTTGATTTTTTTCATCTGTAGGCTAGTATTCGATGAATCTATTTATCTCTATAAAGTAGTCAACTCCTGTTCATTTAAAAGTTAAATACGTCAATTCATCTGCTCTATTCATAAAAAACTGTTCGGCACTCAGATTGCGGTAGAAAATGCGCCGGCCATAGAATCCAACGCTTTTAAATTTTGGAATTGTTAATAATGAATACCATCACCCCAATCCTGAAACCACTGACTCTCCCAAATGGTGCGGTACTGAAAAACCGTCTGTTGATGGCACCGATGACGACATGCGCCGGCTTTTTTGATGGCGGTGTAACCGGCGATCTGGTTGAGTACTATCGCTCACGCGCGGGTACCATCGGTACGGTTATTGTTGAATGCTGCTTTATCGATCCTAAAGGTCCGGCGTTTCCTGGGGCTATCGCCATTGATAGCGATAATAAAATTCCGGGGCTGGCGAGAATTGCCAGCGCGATAAAATCTAAAGGCTCAAAAGCGATTTTGCAGATTTACCACGGCGGAAGGATGGTGGAGCCGGAGCTGATTGGTGGTAAAAAGCCTGTTGCGCCAAGTGCCATTGCTGCACCGCGTGAGGGGGCGACCACGCCACAGGCGCTGACCGGTGAAGAAGTTGAGGTGATGATCACTAAGTTTGGTGATGCGGTAAACCGTGCGATTAAAGCCGGGTTTGACGGGGTAGAAATTCACGGTGCTAATACCTACCTGATTCAACAATTTTACTCGCCAAACTCTAACCAGCGCGATGATAAATGGGGCGGTAGCCGCGACAATCGTGCGCGTTTCCCGCTGGAAGTATTAGAAATCACCCATAAGATGGCGAAGCGCTTTGCCGATTCCTCCTTTATTATCGGCTACCGATTCTCTCCAGAGGAGATTGAAGTACCGGGGATCCGTTTCGACGATACCATGTACTTGCTAGAGAAACTGGCGGCAAGAGGCGTTGATTATCTGCATTTCTCCGTTGGCCATTATTTGCGTACTTCCATTAATGACACCGCTGACACCACGACGCTTATCGAAAAATATCATGCACAACGTTCAGATACGCTGGCAAGAATCCCGATTATTGGCGTAGGTGGCGTGGTTAATAAGAGCGATGCTGAAAGCGCGCTGGACAAAGGTTATGATCTGATTGCGGTCGGTAAAGCCTGTATTGCCTATCCAGACTGGGCCGATCGTATTCTTAAAAACGAACACCTAGAGCTGTTTATTGATAGCACTCAACGCGAAGCCTTAACTATCCCTGAACCGCTGTGGCGCTTCTCGCTGGTGGACGCCATGATCCGCGATGTCAGCAGCGGTGGCCGTAAATATAAAGCCGGTGTATTCCAGGAAAAAGTGGAAGCTGAGGCGCTGAAACTAAAAATTAACGTCACGCTGGATACTGACCGTATTACCGACATCACGCTGGTGCAAGACGACACATTGGATGTCGATTTTAGTACCAGTTTTGAAATTCTCCGTTCGCGTATTTTAGTGGCTAACAGCCCTTATGTTGATGCGGTCACCGGTGCAACCGCACAGAGTGAAGCGCTGAAGAAAGCCGTGTCCCGTGCGATGACGACTTCGACTAAAGAACACGTTATTGAAGAGGGCGGTAATCCAGAAGCGCCGCAAAGTTATGATGTTGTGGTGATCGGCAGCGGCGGTGCGGGCCTGTCTGCGGCGATTCAAGCCTATGATGAAGGCGCTCGCGTGGTGATTGTCGAGAAGATGCCGAGCATCGGGGGCAACACCATCAAAGCTTCTGTCGGCATGAACGCCGCTGAAACTCGCTTCCAGAAACTCAAAGGTATTGAGGACAGTAAAGAGCTGTTCTACGAAGAGACCCTCAAAGGCGGTAAGTTTAAAAACAACCACGACCTGCTGAGAACCTTTGTTGAGCGCGCGCCAGAAGCAGTTGAATGGTTAGCAAGCCATGATATCGAGCTGAATGATATTACCATCACCGGCGGCATGAGCATCGATCGTACTCACCGTCCGGCTGACCGTTCTGCGGTGGGAGGTTTCCTGATTAGTGGTCTGGTGAAGAACATTAATCAGCGCAATATCGATGTACTGCTCGATACCTCGGTTGAAGAAATTTTGCATGCGGATGGCGTAGTCACCGGCGTCAAAATTGCCAATGAATACAATGAACACCATATCCTGAATGCCAAAAGTGTGATTGTGGCGACCGGTGGATTCAGTGCCAACCGGGCAATGGTGGTGAAGTATCGTCCTGAACTGGACGGTTTTGTGACGACCAACCATAAAGGTGCGACCGGCAGCGGCATTGTCTTGTTGCAGAATATTGGTGCCGATACCGTGGATATGAGTGAAATCCAGATCCACCCAACGGTTGAGCAAACCACGTCTTATCTGGTTTCAGAGGCTATTCGCGGCGGCGGCGCTATTCTGGTCAGTCAGGAAGGCAAGCGTTTCTATAATGAGATGGAAACCCGTGACAAAGTCTCTGCGCAGATTATCGCGCTGCCAGAGAAAAGCGCCTGGATAGTCTTTGACGATCAGGTGCGCCAGAACAACAAAGCGGCCGATGAATATATTGCCCGCGGCTTTGTGGTCAGCGCACCTTCTGTCGGTGAACTGGCATTGAAACTGAATATGGAACCGGGCAATTTGCAAGCCACGCTAGAGCGTTACAATCAGTTTGTGGTGCAGAAGCAGGATGAAGATTTTGGGCGAACTACCGCGCTGCGTTGTGAACTGAACCAAGGTCCATTCCACGCGATTCGCATTGCACCTGGTGTGCATCACACCATGGGCGGCGTCACCATTAACACTGAAACCGAAGTCCTTGATAGCCAAAAACAGGTGATCAAAGGTGTGTGGGCTGCAGGGGAAGTCGTTGGCGGTATTCACGGTGCTAACCGTATCGGCGGCAACGCCGTGGCCGATATTATTATCTTTGGTACCTTAGCAGGGCATAACGCGGCGGTGCATGCCCTGAGTTAATGTCTTTCCCCCGTGCTTGTAAGGGCGGGGGGAATTTCTTCACCAGCGAAAATATTCTGGTGATGTTTAAGTAAAATCTCGCATTTCAATCACTACATCTCCGCAGTGAAATAAAAAGTTATCAATATAATTTATTGATAACTATATTTTTTATAGCTCTCCTTACTTTCGATTTGCTCAAATTTCATTTTGGTATATTGCAAAAAATCTAACCACGCCTATAATTGATTGAGTGGTCAGTCATTTAATGGTTGGCCGTTATAATCTGTGTATGACGCCTTTCTGGCGGCGTGCCGTACTTATGAACTGAGGAAACAAAGATGACGTCGAAAAATGAAAAATGGTTTATCACCGGTGCTTCTGGCGGTCTTGGATTAGCGTTGACTCGTCGCGTGCTTGAGGCGGGCAATACCGTTGTTGCCGCTGTTCGCAGTCCGGCCGCATTAGCAGAATTGCAGCAGCAATTTGGTTCACAGCTGATCGTTGAGAAGTTGGATGTGACCGATTATGCCAGCCTGCCGGAGATCGCCAAAAAGCATGCCGATAGCGACATCATCGTTAATAATGCCGGTGGCGCAATTATCGGTGCGATGGAAGAGTTTACCGAACAAGAAATTGAGCATCAGTTTGCGCTTAATCTGCTGTCACCGGTACATATTACTCGTGCGTTCTTACCCGCTTTACGTGCTAAAAAGCAGGGCCGTTTGATCTACATCACCAGCATGGGCGGACGTATTGCTTTCCCAGGCGGTGCATTCTACCACGCGGCTAAATACGGTTTGGAAGGTTTTGCTGAAACCGTGGCTCAGGAAGTGGCAGAATTTAATATTAAAGTGCAAATTATCGAACCTGGCTCGATTAAAACTAACTTCCAGGCTAACGCCCGTTGGACAACGGAAACAGAAACTTATAAAAACGCCACTGTGGGTCAACTCCGCCGTTGGATCATTGAGAACGGAGAAGAAAACAACTCCGGCGATCCAATTAAAATGGCTGACGCTATTTATACGCTGAGCCACAAAGAGCAGCCAGAACTGCGTACCGTGCTGGGAGCGGATGCTTTCCAAATCCTGCAAGGCAGCTATGCCAAGAGCCTGCAATCTCTTGAGTCGCAGAAAGAGATTTCTGTCTCTGTCGCGATTGAAGGCAAGACTGGGTTTATTCCAGGCTAATATACCCGTCATACTTGGCGTTGCTGCTGATTTGTCGCTCTCCTGCCGTTTCGATGCAACGCCAATTATTTTGGTATAAATCACGCTCCTTATTGCGTATTAGGGGAGTAAAACTAAAAAACCGGTGGCTAAATCTATTACACTATCCGGAATTTTTTACCGACCCCGGAGATGTTGTTATGGCAAGACCACTCAGCCCGCAAAAGCATGCGGCACTACTTGATGCGGCGGTTATCACTCTTGCGGAAAATGGGCTGTCGGCCACAACGGCAAGCATCGCCAAACGCGCCGATGTGGCGGTTGGCACGCTTTTTACCTATTTTCCGACTAAAGAGCAGCTGCTTAACGATGTGTATCTGATGCTCAAAGCGGACATGGCGGATGTCCTGGTTACGGATTATCCCAAAGATGCCGATTTTCGTACGCAGATAATCCATGTGTGGCGTAGTTATACCGAATGGTCGCTGAGGAATCCGGCAGGAAAGCGTGTACTTAGGCTATTGGCCGTTTCCGATTTATTAACGCCGGAAACGCTGGCTAAAACACCAGAGTCGCTAAATTTAGCGGATAGAATGTTCGACAGCGCAATTAAACATTCTCTTTTTGTTACCGATGAAAAAGAGTTTATTTATGCCGTATTACAGAATATTTCCGATGCAACCAGCGATCAAATTGAAAAAAAGCCTGATGAGAAAGAAGCATTGTTAGCGCTTGGTTTTAGAATGATGTGGAATGCAATTTCCGCATAAGTACTAATATTCCGTTATCAAATAAATAGAGTATTTAAGTAAATAGAGCCGGCAGTTTATTAACTGCTGCTCTTCCGCTCGCCTATTTTTGAGGATAAATAATCATGAAAATTAAAACCCAGTTTAATTTTAATAGCACGGCGGATGACGTGATCCGTGGGCAGGATCTCACCGGTAAACGCGCGATTGTCACGGGCGCTGCTTCTGGGATTGGTCTGGAAACCGCACGCGCGTTAGCGAGTGCAGGTGCAGAGGTGACCTTAGCGGTAAGAAATTTGCAAGCGGGTCAGCAGGCGGCTAAAGATATTATTCAAACCACCGGTAATCAAAGTATTCACGTTGCATACCTGGATCTTACAGACAGAAAATCCATTGCTGCTTTTGTCTCTTCATGGACCGGCGCAGTACATCTGCTGATTAATAATGCCGGTGTGATGGCAATGCCAGAAACGCGTACCGAAGAGGGTTGGGAAGCGCAATTTGCGACCAACTATCTTGGCCACTTTGCTCTGACGTGCGGCCTGCATTCGGCATTAAAACAGGCCAACGGCGCCAGAGTCGTGGTGGTCAGTTCCAGCGCACACCACTTTAGCCCGCTGGTCTTCGACGATATTCATTACGATATTCGACCTTATGATCCTTGGACTGCCTATGCCCAATCTAAAACGGCATTGGTGCTATTTGCGGTAGAGGCCAGCAAGCGTTGGAAAGAAGAAGGGATTTTTGTTAACGCGGTGATGCCAGGCGCCATTAAGTCGAATCTGCAGCGCCATTCGGGGGAATTGCCGGTACCTGAGCATTTATGGAAAACCGCTCAGCAGGGTGCAGCAACCTCTATCCTGGTCGCAACGTCGCCTGCGTTAGAAGGGATTGGCGGGCGTTATTTTGCCGACTGTAATGAGGCAGAATTAATTACCCATACTAGCGGCGACAGAATGGCTGAATTCTCAGTGGTAGCAGGCTGGGCGCTGGATGAAGTAAATGCCGCGCGCCTGTGGACCATCACAGAAACGTTACTCAGCCAATAAATACTCAACACTGGGGGAGTTGGTATATACCCGTCATACTTCAAGATGCAGGGTTGTGGCTACCGTTGCTCACCCAGTCACTTAGTTATCTAAGCCGGCTCAGTTGCCGCCTACCTGCATCTCGACGTTTATTGGGTATAGCTTGCCATTTCCCCCGTATAACAATTCTTCCCTCTGATGTTTTGTCCCTCTCATTTCCTGAAATCATTTTTTGCAGACGATTGCTGAAACTAATACTGCTGAGTGATTATCGTCATTTCAATATACAGATCATCTTAGTAGTATTTTTATTATACATCTGCTGACTTTATTTTAATTTTTCACTGGTTTTGACTACAGAAAAAAAATATTTATCCGATATCTGTTGATAGCGTAGCAATTAACTATGCGGTCAGTTAACAGCATTATGGAACAATGTGGCTGTTCACTTCAGGATGCGGGGTCATTAAGGAGCCAGAATGAAAATGAGTAATATGCGGGTAGGAACACGACTCAGTGCTGGTTTTTGTCTAGTACTATTTCTGATGATACTGATGGGAATTAGTGCCGATTTATTCACTCGGGCGAATGTCCATGACATGGATGACATGATAAACAGGCAACTGCTTAAGGAAAGGCTAGTAGAAGAATGGCTTGCTCAGGTCGATAAAAATAGCGGTAACTCCATTGCTTCGATGGGGACAGAAAACAAGGCATTGCGTGAAAAATTAATGGGTTATATTTCCCAAAATTCAGCACAAACCTCAAGAATTCAGGCACAGCTAGAACCGATGATAACGCTTCCTGAAGGTGTACGTCGTCTTCACAATATCAAAGCTGCCCGCGAGAAGTATCTGGTGATTCGCAACCAGGGGCTCGACATGGCGTCCCGTGGTGAACACGGCAATATTGATGAGTTTATTTCTTCACGTTTCCTACCTATTAGTGATGAGTATCGTGACACTCTCCAGTCGCTGTTGGATTTCCAGAAAAAACTTATCGATGACACACATTTAGGGATTCAGAAAGCATCTCGCACAACAGAAATTCTGATGATCGTGTTTGTTATTCTCGGCGTTATTCTGGGTGGGTTCGTGGCTTGGTTCATCACGCGCAGTATTACTCGCCCGTTGAAAGAGGCCGTAACCGTTGCTGGCAAAGTCGCCAAAGGTGACCTGACGATGCAAGTGCATGTGCATTCTCAGGATGAACTTGGTCAACTGATGCAGTCTCTTAAAGATATGGTGGAGTCACTGGATCTGACCGTCAGAAACGTCAACTCCAGTGCAGAAAGTATTGCGTTGGCTGCTGATGAAATTGATGCGGGCAACCAAGACCTGGCTTCGCGTACAGAACAACAGGCTGCCAGTGTCGAAGAGACGGCGGCAACGCTAGAGCAGTTGACCAATACCATTAAAAGCACGGCAGATAATGCGCGCAGCGTAAACAATCTGTTTACCGAAGCAGGCGACATGGTTAGAGCAAACAGCGACCGTATGCACTCTGTTTCAGCGGCGATGGAGGATATTCATCATGCCGCGGAGAAGATGACGGATATTATTACCGTTATTGAAGGCATCGCTTTCCAGACCAATATTCTGGCGCTGAATGCCGCTGTTGAAGCCGCTCGCGCAGGCGAGCAGGGACGTGGCTTTGCCGTGGTGGCTGGCGAAGTACGTACGCTGGCACAAAGAAGCTCCGCCTCGGCAAAAGAGATTAGAGATATTATCGGTGCATCGGTCAGCAAGATAACCGATGGTCGAGGCCTGGTGACTCAGGCGGACAGCGGTATGCAAGACATTGTGGAAAATGTCGCTCGCGTACAACAGCTGGTGGACGAAATTGCCCGTGCCAGCCATGAGCAGAGTGACGGCATCGGCCAAATCAACCTGGCAATGGGCCAGATTGACACCACGACCCAGCAAAATGCGTCATTGGTAGAAGAGTCGTCAGCGGCTAGCGGTTCACTAAAAGAGCAGGCTCGCCTGTTGCTCGATAGTATCCGTGTGTTTGTGCTTAGCGGTAGCAAGAACGTGAAAGCAACACCGACGCGTGCGGTTATTAATAAACCGAAAGCGGCTCCTGCACTCAGCCACACAGAAAAAGATAATTGGGAAACCTTTTAATCTGACCGGTGTTGGGCTTAGCAGACTAGATTATTGTTAAGTCTCTTTGCGGTATTTTAAAATTGGCGGTAAAGACGATGTATAGAATCTTTACCGCCATGAACATTAATTCAGCGGGCGATTTTCAATAAAGTCGGCATATAACACACGTTCGCTAAACAACCAGACGCCATCCTGTTTCACTAAGGTATCTTCATAGCGCAGATAAGCGACCATTAAAGTACGTGAACCATCGTCATTCAAGGTGACGTGGTGTGCAACGGTATAGACATAAGCCGTGGCGCTATCCTGATTAAGAGTAATAGTTTTTTGGCCAATCACATGCAGGGTATGTTGATACTGTTTTAAATTTTCAAACGTCTGCAATAACGCCGCATTTCCTTGAACAATATCAGGTTTGTTTGGGTCTCCCCACGGATAGTAAACCACCATTTTGCCATCTTGAGTAAACAGATTACGCTGCGCCTGAGCATCACGTTTGTCCGCATAAGTCGCGTAATCATTAATACATTTATCAACCAGTTGCCAATCAGACATACAAACTCCTTCACTCATTTGGGGTAGGTCACTTTGTCATCGTATGACGTTACTAAATTGTGTTTAATCAATAAAGTATAGTGAGTTAATTATTTTCTGATGATTTCAACTCGGATGTGGATAAACATGGCATAGACCAAGCCATCCGATGTATCGAAGAACAGAAGGATGATGATACAGCCACTATCAGGAGCAGAATATGAAAAGGGCGATGATTGTAGTTTTATTATTACTTTCAGTATTCGTGATTCAGGGGTGTAAAAAAAAGATGGAATACAAACCACAGGATTTTTTTTCAGACAAGCAATTTGAAATTGCTCAGATAATTTATGATGGCAATGAGCAGCTACTGAAGAAAAAGCTTTTATCTGTAGATAAAAATGAACTAAACCATCCTGCGAAGGAAGGGATGACCTTGTTATTTTGGGCAATGTCTAACTCATTCGATGACAATGCTACCTCTGAAAGACTACAAATAATTACTGATCTGGTCAAAGCAGGAGCTGACCCTCTGCAGCCTCAGCCAAATATGCCAGGAAGTCCTGCCGAATCAGCAATGCAGGCCGATAGGGGGATTTGGATAAAAGCTATGTTGGATGGAGGCCTATCACCTAACGCTAGGGATAAAATAAATGGCCAACCCATTATGTTTAAAAGCCGCTATGCCTCCAATACTGAAACGTTAAAGGTCATGTTGGATTATGGTGCAGATATAGACATAAAAAACTCGCTTGGACAAACATTAGTGATGAGTGCCTTTATTAGCTCATCATTTGCACATGTAGAGTTATTGTTGGCGCGAGGAGCTAATCCAAACCCAGTAAACGTTAACAACCTTTCATTATTAACCGTAGTCAAAAGACAAATAAAAGATTCTAAAGAAGGAACGGAATATAATAATGAATGCAAGAAAATATTGTCTTTAATGGTAAAAAAAGGTGTGAAGGATATATAGTTAAATATTAGTTGTGTGTTTTCTACGTGTCAGTGAATGAAAGAGCAAGTAAAGAGGTTAGTGTTAGTGCTATTAGCAGAATAAAAATCCACGCCGCAGCGTGGATTTTTTACATCTAAAATAAGGTTTAGACGTTAAACAAGAAGTTCATCACGTCGCCATCTTTAACGATGTACTCTTTACCTTCTGAACGCATTTTGCCGGCTTCTTTCGCGCCTTGTTCACCTTTGCAGGCGATGTAGTCGTCAAAACCGATGGTTTGGGCGCGGATAAAGCCTTTTTCGAAGTCGGTGTGGATTTTACCGGCAGCTTGCGGGGCGGTAGCACCAACTGGGATGGTCCATGCGCGGACTTCTTTCACGCCTGCGGTGAAGTATGTTTGCAGGTTCAGCAGTTCGTAACCGGCGCGGATCACGCGGTTCAGACCTGGTTCTTCTAAGCCCAACTCGGCCATAAACTCTTCACGGTCGGCATCTTCTAGCTCAGCGATGTCAGATTCTAC
Source organism: Rouxiella sp. Mn2063 (assembly GCF_049319665.1). Lineage (NCBI taxonomy): Bacteria > Pseudomonadati > Pseudomonadota > Gammaproteobacteria > Enterobacterales > Yersiniaceae > Rouxiella > Rouxiella sp. Mn2063. Next base: position 33,522 of record NZ_JBMOUD010000006.1, read on the forward strand.
CGCTGCACAGACTGCAACCACCACGGAACCTTCGGCAGCGGCGATTTCACGCACTTTGTCGAGGTACGGGTTGTTTTCAAAACCGTCTTCGTTGACGTTAGCGATGTACATGGTTGGTTTCAGGGTCAGGAAGCTGAGGTAGCGGATAGCCGCTTTATCTTCTTCGCTCAGGCCCAGTGAACGCAGCATACCGGCGTTTTCCAAGTGTGGCAGGCATTTTTCCAGCGCAGTCAGCTCCGCTTTAGCGTCTTTATCGCCGCCTTTGGCTTTCTTCTGCACGCGGTGAATTGCGCGTTCACAGGTGTCGAGATCTGACAAAGCGAGTTCGGTGTTGATAACGTCGATGTCATCAGCCGGGTCAACTTTGTTATTAACGTGAATGATGTTGTCGTTTTCAAAGCAACGAACAACGTGGCCGATGGCTTCGGTTTCACGGATGTTGGTCAGGAACTGGTTACCCAGGCCTTCACCTTTGGATGCACCTTTTACCAGACCGGCGATATCAACGAATTCCATAGTAGTTGGCAGGATACGCTGAGGTTTTACAATTTCTGCCAGTTGATCGAGACGTGCATCAGGCATTGGTACAACGCCGGTGTTTGGCTCGATAGTACAGAACGGGAAGTTAGCCGCTTCGATGCCTGCTTTAGTCAGCGCGTTGAACAGAGTTGATTTACCGACGTTCGGCAGGCCCACGATACCGCATTTGAATCCCATGTTTTTATCACCTTAAATATCTTAATTATCAAGCGACTAAGAGTAATCGCGCGATGTAATGACCATAATTCCGCTCATTATACACAGAATGGGGATTTATCTCGATCCTGATATAGCACTGGCCTCATAAGAGGGATTAAGACTTGCCTCAGATAGCACATTTTTAGATACTGCGTACATCGTCGATAAATAATCAGGATATGTGTTGGATGTATTTCTCGCCTACGCCACCATGAGTTACCCCTCTTAAGCCCTTTTTTGCGGCTCATCATTTCAAGTTCATCTTGTCTTTATTGTGCAAGGTGCAGCTTTATCTTTGGTATAAAAAATACGGAATATCCTATGTTTTCTCTGAAGAACTTCAGAGCTGCTGACGTCAAAAATGACGTGTTGGCCGGCTTTGTGGTGGCGGTTTCTATGATCCCCGAAGCGGTGGGGTTCTCTCTGGTGGCGGGGCTGTCGCCAATCGTAGGTTTGCATACTGCATTTATTATCGGCTTAGTCACGGCGCTGTTTGGTGGTAAGCCTGGGATGGTTTCAGGTGCGGCGGGTTCGATTGTGGTGGTGCTAATGAGCCTGGCCGCGCAGCATGGCATGGGTTACGTGCTGTGGGCGACGATTTTTGCCGGACTGATTCAAATTACGATTGGCGTGCTGCGCTTAGGGAAGTTTATTCGTTTGGTGCCGTTACCCGCGATCCATGGCTTTGTGAATGGACTGGCGATTGTCATTATGTTGGCGCAATTCCATATGATTGCCGGGCAGGGGCCAATTATGTATGGCTTGGTAGCATTGGCGATGCTGGTGGTTGTGTTATTCCCAAAGATCACCCGAGTGATCCCTTCTTCTCTTGCTGCGCTGATTATTGTCTCTGCGGTGGCGATTGGTTTTCATCTTAACACGCTGCGGGTAGGTGACTTGGCCGATATCTCTGGTTCGTTACCGAGTTTTGCGCTACCCGCGGCACCGCTGACATTAGATTTGGTGAAGACAGTGTTGCCTTACGCAGTGGTGATTGCGCTGGTAGGGTTAATCGAATCTTTGCTGACAATGACAGTGTTGGACGAAATGGGCGGGAAGAAAGGCAATACTAATCGCGAAAGCATTGCACAAGGGGCGGGGAATACAATTTGTGGCCTGTTCGGCTGTTTTGCCGGCTGTGCAATGATTGGCCAATCTATTATTAATTTTACCTCTGGCGGGCGCGGGCGTATTTCAGGCGTTGTTGGGGCAATATTATTGATTTTGTTTGTCGTGAGCCTGTCTGGCTATATTGGTCTATTACCTGTCGCGGCGTTAGCCGGGATCATGTTTATCGTCTGCTATAACACCTTTGAGTGGAGTTCATTTAAGCGCTTACGTCGGATGCCGAAATCTGATGTATTAATTATGTTGAGCGTGACGCTAATTACGATTTTCACCGATTTAGCGATAGCGGTGATAAGCGGGGTGATTATTTCTGCCTTAGTGTTTGCCTGGCAGCATGCGCGTATTGCCGTGCGAAGCCGCAATCAGCAGGGCGATACCGTAGTTTATCAACTCGATGGACCGCTGTTCTTTGGCTCCACCACATCGTTTGCTGAATTGTTTGACCCGCAGCAAGACCCACAAAATGTGGTGCTGGATTTTGCACAAACCCGAGTGATGGATTCCAGTGGCGTTGAGGCAATAGATAAGCTGACCACACGTTATCTGGAAGCGGGTAAAACGCTACGCCTTCGTCACCTTAGTGCCGATTGTATTGGCTTACTTAAGCAGGCGGGGCCATTCTGTAGCCACGAGTTAGATGATCCAGATTATTACATCGCCGAGGATGATTATCAGGCTAGTGATAAAAAGGTGGGTGAAGAGTCGTTTACATTGCGGACGTAAACTATTTGGCCTGAAGTTCGGGCCTTCAGTTTGCTGACAACGTTGTCTTACATATAATACGCCTATGGGCACGTAGGCGGGCAAGCCCGCTACCACACCAAAGGCGTAGTTTCCCTCATAACGAACAGGGTTGCTCGCCTGAAATAACCCATGTTTTCAGGCGATATTAATTAAACGGTTGGCTTGAAACTGTGTAATCGACTTACCGCTTTTGCTAAACCGTCTTTCATCAGAATATCGGTGCAACGCAGCGACTCATCAATGGCATCATCAATCAACTTTTGTTCGCTGGCCGGTGGTTTGCCAAGAACAAATCCCACCACTTTATTGCGATCGCCCGGATGCCCAATACCAATACGTAAACGGTAGAAATTCGGGTTGTTACCCAGTTTGCTTTGAATATCTTTTAGGCCGTTATGGCCGCCGTTGCCGCCGCCGAGTTTGATTTTGGCAAGGCCCGGCGGGATATCGAGTTCATCATGTGCGACGAGGATTTCGTCAGGCTCGACACGATAGAAGTTCGCCATGGCTAAGACGGCTTTGCCACTCAAATTCATAAAGGTTGTCGGCACTAATAGGCGGACATCCTGACCATTGAGCATCAGTCGCGCGGTATAACCGAAGAATTTACTCTCTTCTTTTAATTGCTGGTTATGTTGTCGTGCCAGTAAATCCACATACCATGCTCCCGCGTTATGTCGGGTTTGGGCATATTCAGCGCCGGGGTTAGCTAAACCGACGATCAATTTAATGCTGCTCACGTTCTTTTCGCTTCTTTATACAAGGGTGAATAGGGCGCTAGTTTACCTGTCGCAGGCGATGCTGCCAAATCGGCAAACGATATTGATGATTTTTAGTTAAAAGTTGAATTGTCGCGAAGTTATATTATTCATTTTGCAGTTTAAAATACATTTTTCAGTAAAAAGTGCGGAAAATAAGTAAAGATTTGTCATTCTGTCTTTACCGTTTGTGATCGCTTGCGCAAATTTTTATCACTTTAGTCACTATACTTTCGCCATAGGATGATAGGTAAGCACTTCTACTCTATTTTTTCATGAGTTCAAGGATTCTGGGAGGCGATGATGAAACGTAAAACTGCAAGTTTATTCGGTAATGTGCTAATGGGGCTGGGATTAGTCAGCATGGTTGGCGGTATCGCATTTACCGTAATGAACCAGCTGCCAAATCTAGGTTTTCCTGATTATGTGGCTCATTCGGCGATAATGGGCATTTTTGTCGGTGCACTTTTGTGGCTGGCAGGCGCGAGTATCAGCGGGCGTGAAAGCGTTCACGATCATTATTGGTGGGTGCGTAGATATGACGCCCGTTGCAGAAAGAATCATCGCCATCCTTAATGTTTCTTTCATGGATACATTAAGTAAACTAATGATATTTGGCTGTTTGGGCCGCTAATTCTTATTTAAAGAATAACCTGTAGATCTATAAAATATGAAAGTCCGGCGTTCTTAATAACGCTGGACTTTGTCATTTCTGGCCGTAGCCTGAAATATTACGGGTATAAAAAAACCGCTTAAGCCGAAGCTAAGCGGTTTTAATGTCGATGCATTATCTATCATACTGCCCGATTTACATCAGGCAGGGCTGATTAATGCTCAAACATCGCAGAAATAGATTCTTCGTTGCTGATGCGACGAATGGCTTCTGCCAACATTCCAGACAGCGTCAGAGTACGAACATTTTTCAATGCGCGGATTTCTGGTGACAATGGAATAGTGTCGCAAACAATCACTTCATCAATAACAGAGTTTTTGATGTTCTCTACGGCATTACCCGAGAAGATTGGGTGAGTGGCGTAAGCAAACACACGTTTGGCACCACGATCTTTCAATGCTTCAGCGGCTTTACACAACGTACCGCCGGTGTCGATCATGTCGTCGATCAAAATACAGTCGCGTCCGCTGACATCACCGATGATGTGCATCACTTGTGAAACGTTTGCGCGAGGGCGACGTTTATCAATGATGGCCATGTCGGTGTCGTTCAGCAGTTTAGCGACAGCACGTGCACGAACAACGCCACCGATATCTGGAGAAACAACAATTGGGTTTTCCAGATTCTGTTGCAACATATCTTCCAGCAGAATTGGGCTGCCAAATACGTTATCAACCGGGACATCAAAGAAGCCCTGAATCTGTTCTGCGTGCAGGTCGACGGTTAATACACGGTCAACACCAACGCTTGAAAGGAAGTCTGCAACAACTTTTGCAGTGATTGGCACACGTGCTGAACGTACGCGGCGGTCTTGACGAGCATAACCAAAATAAGGGATTACTGCAGTGATGCGGCCGGCAGAAGCTCGGCGTAATGCATCAACCATAACAACCAACTCCATCAGGTTGTCGTTAGTAGGCGCACAGGTGGACTGGATAATGAAAATATCTCCGCCACGAACATTTTCGTTAATTTGCACACTTACTTCGCCATCGCTGAAACGACTCACGGCGGCGTCTCCAAGGCTGGTGTATAAACGGTTGGCAATACGTTGTGCTAGTTCCGGTGTGGCGTTACCAGCAAAAAGCTTCATATCAGGCACGAGAAAAACCTCAGGCTTGCGTCCAGAGAAGATATCAGCTGTTGGGATCACTGGGCGGTGAGTGAAACCACAGCAATACGCATACGGGTTACTTATTACTTACAATTCGGTTACTTACAATACGTCTACTTGCAAATTTTACATCACAACTTAAGCATCACAGACTTAATCGGTGAGAGGCTGACAAAGAGCAGAAACCCTAACGGGAAGGGCGCTCTAGGCTTTGTCTGAAACTCTCATCAGTTCAGCGCGATAACGATGAAGTGAAGAGAGGTTAATCCCTTGAGCAACAAAGCCATTTACCCACGCTGGCGCTTGATTAAGTATCTGACGAGCAGCGGATTCGGTGTCGAATTCTGCAAACACACAAGCTCCGGTGCCAGTAAGGCGCGACGGAGCGTATTCTAACAGCCATGAAACGAGCTGTTCAACCTCAGAAAAACGTTTTCTTGCAATAGGTTCACAATCATTTGCGTAAGGGGAGTTTAAAAGTTCGTCTATTGAGCGTATTGGCGTATTCCTACACAGTTCGGCATCACCGAAAATAGCCGGCGTAGGAATAGTCACACCAGGATGTGCGACCAAATACCATTTTTCCTGCGGTGATGCAGGATGCAAAATATCACCAATCCCTTCGGCAAGGGCGGCATGCCCCATCACAAAAACGGGAACATCGGCACCCAGTGTGACGCCAAGTTCTGCCAATTGCCGATCGCTTAATCCGCACTGCCATAAATAATTGAGCGCAATAAGCACGGTGGCGGCATTGGATGAGCCGCCGCCTAATCCGCCGCCCATTGGTAGACGTTTATTGAGTGTAATATCTACGCCGAGTGAACGTGGCGCCAGTTCGCCCGACTTTATTACATGCTGTTGTAATAGACGGGCGGCGCGGACAATTAAATTCTGCTCATTTGGGACGCCATCAATCGGTGTGAGCAAATTAATACCGTTATCATCGCGCACAGTAAAGCCGAGGCTGTCACCATAATCGACAAACTGAAATAGGGTTTGCAGATTGTGATAGCCATCGGCACGTTGGCCGGTGATATAAAGGAATAAGTTGAGTTTTGCCGGCGAGGGCCACATTGACGTCATCTTAGTTCAGCGTCCAACTATCCATTTTTAATTTGATACGCTGTTCACCCTGATCCATCTCTAAACGCTGCGGCAGGGTTGGCGTAACGGTGGAATCATAGCCTTGATAGACCACTTTGCCTGGCTTGCCATCTTGGGTGAAATTAACCTGATGCAGATGATATTGGCTATCGAGCGCGAAATCAGTGCCATCACCCGGCAGGCCGAGCATCCATTGGCGCAGATTATTGAGTGGGATCGCCATGCCGGTCAGTTTTTGCAGCATGTCATCTGGGTTATCACTGGTGTAATGCTTGCCCTGATTATTCGTTAACTCTGCCACGCCGCTTTGTACTTTAAGCTCCATTTCGGTGCTGCCAAGCGGGTTGGTTAATAACAGGCGATAGCTTTGCGCATTATATTGTTGCCAGAAGAAACGCGCATATACTTTTTGCTTATCGGAGATATAGGCAAAAGAGCCACGAGTTTGATAGTGATCCAACTGTTTGACCTGCTGTTGGTGCGCCAACCACTGCGGAGAGGTTGCACTGGTCGCCGGTCCTGATGAAGGCGTCATGGTCGAACATGCGGTGAGAACCAGGCTGGCTGCGGGTAGCAGGCGAAGTAGAAGCTTTTTAGGCATTGGCATAACCGTTGGGATCCTTTCTTTTTATCATGCGAATAAGACTAGCGGATTTTAACATACAACCGGCAGGTTTATCTGTTTCGTGCGAAAACAACGCCGTAAAAATGCGTTTTAAAAGGTAACGGCTGCTTATTATGGTGATGTTAAATGCGCTGTCTCTTTTATTGGGCACGCGCATCTTGTATTATGCGCAGCAGACGCAATCCCATACCAAGATAAGTCCTATTAGACAGACATCGCGCTTATGACCCTGCTAGCATTAGGTATTAATCACAAGACAGCCCCAATCTCTTTGCGTGAACGGGTAACCTTTTCACCTGAAAGCATTGAACAGGCCCTTTCCAGCCTCCTCCAGCAGCCGCTGGTGCAAGGCGGTGTTGTGCTGTCTACCTGTAACCGCACTGAATTGTATCTCAGCGTTGAGCAACAGGAGCATTTGCGTAATGAGCAGGTTCATCAGCAACTGGTGCAATGGCTATGCGATTATCACCATCTCAATGCTGACGAAGTGAATAAAAGCCTGTATTGGCACCATGATAATGCGGCAGTTAGCCATTTGATGCGTGTCGCCAGTGGTTTAGATTCTTTAGTGTTGGGTGAACCGCAAATTTTGGGGCAGGTGAAAAAGGCGTTTGCAGAATCGCAGCATGGGCAGGCGGTTTCTGGCGAACTTGAGCGTCTTTTCCAAAAGTCCTTCTCGGTTGCTAAGCGAGTTCGTACCGAAACAGATATTGGCGCTAGCGCAGTATCAGTTGCCTTTGCGGCCTGTACGCTGGCACGTCAAATCTTTGAATCTCTTTCAGAGGTCAATGTCTTGTTGGTGGGCGCTGGTGAAACTATTGAACTGGTCGCTCGCCATCTAGGTCAACATAACGTTCGCCATATGATGATTGCTAACCGTACCCGTGAACGTGCGCAGGGGCTTGCTAACGAAGTGGGCGCTGAAGTGATCACTTTGCAGGATATTGATGCACGTCTGGCGGAAGCCGATATTATTATTAGCTCGACCGCCAGTCCGTTGCCGATAATTGGTAAAGGGATGGTAGAGCGTGCGCTGAAAGCGCGCCGCAATCAGCCAATGCTGATGGTGGATATTGCTGTACCTCGTGATATCGAACCTGAAGTAGGCAAATTACCAAACGCCTACCTTTATAGTGTTGATGATTTGCATAGCATTATTCAAAATAATCTGGCGCAACGTAAAGCCGCAGCTATTCAGGCTGAATCTATTGTTGAGCAAGAAAGTTCTAATTTTATGGCTTGGCTGCGCTCACAAGGCGCGGTAGAAATCATTCGTGATTATCGCTCGCGTGCGGATGCCGTTCGCGCCGAGATGGAAGCCAAAGCCATCGCCGCTATTGCACAAGGCGGAGATATTCAAACGGTGATCCACGAGTTAGCGCATAAGCTGACTAACCGCCTTATCCACGCGCCTACCCGCTCTCTGCAGCAAGCCGCCAGTGACGGCGATTTGGAACGTTTAAATATTTTGCGTGACAGCCTGGGGCTGGATCAGCAATAGTTCCCTTTTTTCAAGTAATACATCTTCTTACAGGGTAATACATCACGCATGAAGCCTTCTATTGTTGCTAAACTGGAAGCGTTACAAGAGCGCCATGAAGAAATTCAGGCGATGCTTGGCGATGCCACCGTGATCGCCGATCAGGAAAAATTTCGTAATCTCTCTCGTGAATATGCGCAGCTTTCTGATGTTTCTGCCTGTTACCTGACCTGGCGTCAGGCGCAAGAAAATTTGGCAGGCGCAGAAGAAATGCTGGCCGATCCTGAAATGCGCGAAATGGCGCAGGATGAAATCAAGCAGTGCCAAACCACGCTCGAAGAGCTGGAGCAACAGTTACAACTGTTGCTGTTACCTAAAGACCCTGATGATGAGCGCAGTTGCTTCCTTGAAGTGCGTGCCGGTACCGGCGGTGATGAAGCGGCAATTTTTGCCGGAGACCTGTTCCGCATGTACAGCCGTTACGCAGAAGGCCGTCGCTGGCGTGTTGAGCTGGTGAGCGCCAACGAAGGTGAGCACGGCGGTTATAAAGAAGTGATTGCTAAAGTGTCCGGTGAGGGCGCTTATGGGCAGTTCAAGTTTGAATCCGGTGGCCACCGCGTGCAGCGTGTACCAGAAACTGAATCTCAGGGACGTATCCACACTTCAGCTTGTACTGTGGCGGTGATGCCAGAGATCCCTGAAGCAGAATTGCCAGAGATCAATGCCGGTGATTTGCGTATTGATACCTTCCGCTCATCGGGCGCTGGTGGTCAGCACGTTAACACCACCGATTCTGCGATTCGTATTACTCACTTACCAACCGGTATTGTGGTCGAGTGTCAGGATGAACGTTCACAGCATAAAAACAAAGCCAAAGCGATGTCAGTGCTGGGCGCGCGTATTCGTGCTGCGGAAGTGGCTAAGCGCCAGATGGAAGAAGCATCAACCCGCCGTAATCTGTTAGGAAGCGGCGACCGTTCGGATCGTAACCGCACTTATAACTTCCCACAGGGAAGGGTGACCGATCACCGCATTAACTTGACCATTTATCGTTTGGACGAAGTGCTGGAAGGTAAGTTGGATTCGCTGATCCAACCTATCATTCAGGAATATCAAGCTGACCAGTTGGCGGCGTTGTCTGAGCAGGAGTAATAGTACGCATGGATTTTAAGCGTTGGCTGGCATTTGCCACAGGTCGTCTGGCCGGGGGCGAAAGCCCTAAGCGTGACGCTGAAATCCTGCTGGGTTTCGTCACTGGCTGTACGCGTACCTTTATTATGGCCTTTGGTGAAACCGTATTAAGTGCCTCGCAGCTGCAACAGCTCGAGGCATTATTGCAGCGTCGCGAGCAGGGCGAACCTATCGCCTATCTGACCGGTGAGCGCGAATTTTGGTCTTTACCGTTAAGCGTTTCTCCCGCCACGTTGATCCCCCGTCCTGATACCGAATGTTTGGTTGAGCAGGCGCTATTACGCTTGAGTTCTGCTGCGGTCAATATCGCGGATTTGGGTACCGGCACCGGCGCGATTGCATTAGCACTGGCCAGTGAGCGGCCTGATTGCCAGATTACCGGCGTGGATTTGCAACCCGATGCCGTAGCGCTGGCGCAGCATAATGCTGAAAAACTTAAGATAACCAACGCCCGTTTTGTGTGTGGCAGTTGGTTTACTCCGCTTGATGGGCAGCGTTTTCAGTTAATCGCCAGTAATCCTCCTTATATTGACGCCACCGATCCTCACCTTGTGCAAGGCGATGTACGCTTTGAACCGGCAAGTGCGTTGATTGCCGATGAGCAGGGGCTTAAGGATTTGGCCTATATTATCCAGACCGCGCCCGCCTATCTTGAAAAGTCTGGCTGGCTGCTGCTTGAGCATGGCTGGCAGCAGGGCGAAGTCGTACGTCAGTTGTTTGCCAACGCTGGCTATCAGCAGATAGAAACGGTAAAAGATTACGGCGATAACGATCGTGTGACCTTGGCTCAATGGGGAACCGAGCCGTAGTGCAGCATATGGACTGAATAGACACACAATAACTGCATTGCGCACAAAATGGACGTATTGCAATAAAGTCAAAAAAGTTAGCAGATGAGGGCACAGCAATGTCGACATTCTTATGGGTTAAAAATCTGCATATTGTCGTTATTATTTTGAGTATTTCTTTGTTTGTATTGCGTTTTTTCTGGATGTGGTCTGGTTCATCCATGTTGCAAAAGAAATGGGTGAAGATTACGCCACATATCAACGATACTGTGGTTCTGGTAAGTGGTTTCAGTTTGATGTTTCAGACCAGTACTTATCCGTTCTCTGCGGATGGAACATGGCTGACCGAAAAGCTTTTTGGCGTTATTATCTACATCGTCTTGGGCTTTATTGCGCTGAGCAAACGTCCTCGTAGCCAGAAAATTCGTTGGATTGCGTTTATCTTGGCGATGGGTTGCTTATATGTAGTGCTTAAGCTCGCGTTGACGAAAGTATCGTTATTTATGGGATAATTATGACCGCCATTGCTGATTTTGAATTCAATTCCGCTCCACTTAGCGACGGTGTCATCCTGGTAAGTCAGGTTATCCGTTTAGACTTTGAGACGGATAACGTGCAGCGTCAACTCCAGGAGTTGGTGGATGAAGCACGCCGCCTTGTTCCTGAAGATCTCCATCAGGACCAGCAACTTGAAGTCCTGATCGACCTGTTTTATCACACTTGGGGCTTTGCTGGCGCAGGTGGGGTTTATTTACTGTCCGAAGCGATTTGGCTGGATAAAGTATTAGCGACACGCCGTGGAACGCCTGTTTCTCTTGGCGTGATATTCTTGCATATCGCCCATGCGTTAGAGCTGCCTTTGATGCCGGTGATTTTCCCGACGCAGCTTATCTTGCGAGCCGATTGGATGGATGAAGAGATGTGGTTGATCAATCCAATCAACGGTGAAACGCTGAACGAACATGTTTTGGAAATTTGGCTGAAAGGTAATTTGGGCGTTAGCGCTGAAATTGAAGATGACGACCTTGAAGAAGCCGAACATTCCGTTATCGTGCAAAAGATGCTCGATACTCTTAAAGCGGCGTTAATGGAAGAAAAGCAGATGGAAATGGCGCTGCGTGCTAGCCAGACCGTATTGCAATTTGATCCGGAAGATCCGTATGAAATCCGCGACCGTGGTTTGATTTATGCCCAACTTGGCTGTAATCACATCGCCATTTCAGACTTAAACTATTTTATTGAACAGTGTCCAGAAGACCCGATTTCTGAAGTGATAAAGCTACAGATTCATTCAATTGAAGATCACCAGGTCGTTTTACACTGAGTCTGTTCTTCGCTATCTCTGTACTATTTCTCCGCCTTTGTGGCAGAGAGAATTTTAATTAATACCGATAAGGCCAACGCATGAAACATAAAGTGGTTAGCATTCAGGACATCAAAGTAGCAAACGATCTGCCGTTCGTTTTATTTGGCGGCATGAACGTGCTGGAATCTCGTGATATGGCAATGCGGGTTTGTGAGCATTACGTCACCGTGACCCAGAAGCTCGGTATCCCTTATGTGTTTAAAGCCTCTTTTGATAAAGCTAACCGCTCTTCAATCCACTCTTACCGTGGGCCGGGTCTGGAAGCAGGGATGAAGATCTTCCAAGAGTTGAAAGAGACGTTTGGCGTGAAAATCATCACCGACGTGCATGAAAGCTGGCAGGCACAGCCTGTTGCCGATGTTGTTGACGTTATTCAATTACCTGCTTTCCTGGCACGTCAAACCGACTTGGTTGAAGCTATGGCGAAAACCGGCGCTGTCATCAACGTAAAAAAACCACAGTTTGTTAGCCCGGGCCAGATGGGGAATATCGTTGATAAGTTCAAAGAAGGCGGTAATGATCAGGTTATTCTATGCGATCGTGGCAGTAACTTTGGTTACGACAATCTGGTTGTCGATATGCTGGGTATGAATGTAATGATTAACGCGACCGGCGGTCACCCAGTGATCTTCGACGTGACCCACGCTCTGCAAACCCGTGACCCATTCGGCGCTGCGTCAGGCGGCCGTCGTGCGCAGGTTGCCGAGCTGGCACGTGCAGGCATGGCAGTGGGTATCGCAGGTCTATTTATCGAAGCACACGAAGACCCGGCTAACGCTAAATGCGACGGTCCTTCAGCATTGCCGCTCGATAAACTAGAACCGTTCCTGGTGCAAATGAAAGCCATCGACGACTTAGTCAAAAGCTTCCCAGCGCTAGACACCAGCAAGTAACAACATTGCTGAGTGATTTTAAAAGGCGACCTCGAGTCGCCTTTTGCATTTCTACTATGTTGATCTGTTGACCTTGACCTTCAATAGCGCATCTTGCCGTTCGCGTTCGGCAACGCTGCATATTCACAATGTATTGATAAGCGACCGAACGTGCACCGTTCTACTAGAATACGTAGGTATCAAACGAGGAGGTCCCGCAATGGCTCCTTCTATTGCTATTGCCCCAAAACGAAAAAAGGCCCTGATTTTCATCAGGACCTTTTTCGAATATTTGGCGGTGAGAGAGGGGTTCGAACCCTCGATACACTTTCGCGTATACACACTTTCCAGGCGTGCTCCTTCAGCCACTCAGACACCTCACCGTGGCGTCACATCGCGTTAGCGGTGCAACGGGGCGCTACTATAGGGAGACAAGCGCAATGGGTCAAGAAGAATTTCTCGATAACCGCTCACTTGCTCAACCTGCCAGCGCATTGCCTGTTTCATCGCCAATTAATGCCCAAAAACAAACACCTCAGCCTATCTTTTGACCTTGACCTTCATCTTTTGACTTTGACCTTCAATAGCGCATCTTATCGGCCAAGCGAACGAATGAGGCCAGGGGAAATCGGCCATGGACCGGCCGATTTAGGTTGAGCCGGGCAGGACGCCCGTCCCAGCCGACCCGACAGGCCGAAGTAGTAAGCGCGGGCAGTCGCGCAGCGACCCGATAAGCTAAGCGCAGGCGTTGGGTGCAGGGGCTTTCGCCCTAAAACCCTTGCCGGTCGCGTTCGCCAACACTGACATATTCGAATGTAGAGAAAAGCGACCGAACGTACACCGTTCTTATAGAAATACTGAATAATGTATATAAGGAGATCCCGCAATGGCTCCTTCTATTGCTATCTATTGCTATTGCCCCAAAACGAAAAAAGGCCCTGATTTTCATCAGGACCTTTTTTCGAATATTTGGCGGTGAGAGAGGGGTTCGAACCCTCGATACACTTTCGCGTATACACACTTTCCAGGCGTGCTCCTTCAGCCACTCAGACACCTCACCGTATGATTGAGTACACTCGCGTGCTGCTCAATCGGCGCTAATGTAGGGAAAACTGCTCTGTCCGTCAACACTCTTTTCATCTAATCCTTTCAATGAGACAAACTTAAAGCAATTTGCTGATTTACAGAGCAAAAATTGCTTTAGCTATGAGCGTTGTTATCGATGGCTAAAGGAAGGGTAAATGCAATAAGACGGTTTTTTATGCTGCTGAATACCGATTTAAGGCAGCATAAAATACAGCCATTGTTGATCTAGAAACATTTAGTACCGTATTAAAAGCAGAAAACTATTTAGTCATAGCAAGTATAGGACTAGAATCTTGCGGATTTTTACTTTAAAGCGGTTCATTTTTGCCAAGGCTATTTTTACCGAGCCTATTTGTTTATACAGAAAGTAGTACAGGGGTTTCTTTTGAATCATTCTACAAACACAACACCACAAAAACATCGCACTGCAATCCCATCAGGGGCAGGCACACTATTCTTCATCCAGACATTTGCCACGCTTGGCTTCGCCGTGCTGTATTCCACACTGGTACTGTATGCGACCAAAAAGCTCGGTTTCAGTGAGGCAGATGCCGATGCCATCATGGGCGTATTTGGGGCATTCAATTACGGCCTGCATATGTTCGGCGGCTATCTCGGTGGGCGCTATCTTAGCAACCGTAACCTGTTCGTGCTTGGCATGGTATTGCAGGTACTGGGCTGTGGCTTGATTGCGATGGAGGGCGTTTGGGGGCTGTATTGGGGGCTGGCGATGTTCCTGACCGGCAGCGGCCTTAACGTGACCTGTTTGAACATGATGCTGACTCAGCGCTTTGCGCCAGATGACAACCGTCGCGAATCCGCTTTCCTATGGAACTACGCCGGGATGAACCTCGGTTTCTTCATAGGTTTTGCGGTCGCCGGTTATTATCAGCTGAGCGATAACTACCGTGCACTGTTCCTGTTTGCCACGCTGGGAAATATTGCGGCAATTATAGTGACAATGTCACGTTGGAATATCCTCAAAGATATCAATACCCCGCTGATTGAAGTTGGCCGCAGCCAGTTTATCCGCCGTATGTTGATAGGTATTGCCATTCTGATTGTGCTGGTACCGATTATCCGCGTATTGCTGACCCACGCTGCATTTAGTAGCTATTTCGTCGTGGTGTTGGGCGGGTTGATTTTCCTGGCAATGGGCGTGGTCACGTATCGCCATCGCGAAGCCGAAGAGCGCCGCAAAATGGGGGCGTATCTCATTCTGGCCGCCGGTTCTCTGGTGTTCTGGACGCTGTACCAGCTCGCGCCTATGGGCCTGATGTTGTTCTCTGAAAACAATATTAACCTGAATGTCTATGGTATCCGCATTGCGCCACAATGGATTCAGGACATTAACACTGTAGTGATTGTTATCGGTGGCCCGCTGATGGCGTGGTGGTTTAACCGTCTGCGTAATCGCGGCTGGCGTATTGATATCCCACTGCAATTCTCTGGCGCTTTGTTCTTCATTGGTTTGGGGATGCTGGTGCTGCCGTGGGGTATTAGCCTGGCGCAAAGCGATGGTTTGGTTGCCTTTAAATGGATCTTCATCAGCTACATCTTACAGAGTATCGGTGAATTACTGATCTCACCTATCGGTTACGCAATGATTGGTAAGCTCGCGCCGACCCGCTACCAAGGTGTCATGATGGGCTGCTGGATGATGGTAACTGGCGTTGGTTCGGTACTGGCCAGCTATATCTCTGGCTTGATGCCAACCAACACCGGCAGCACTCCGGTGCTGACTAACCCTGGTTACAGCTCCGTGTTTAGCGCATTGGGTTGGGGATCGGTGGCGACCGGCGTCGTGTTGCTGGTGCTTATCCCGCTGCTGCGTCGTTTGATTCAACAACGCGCTGCTGCCTGATAGCTGAGTCCAGATCCCTTTGCGTTATTTTGCGAAGTAAGCCCTGTTCATCAGGGCTTTTTTTTTGCACAAAAGGTTGCATCTAAATGCTATTCGTTGAAATCTAACGGGGCTAAGGAGGCAACCGATGAACATTATTCTCTATACCCCTAAATCTGATAATAAAGAATGGATCGATGGCATTAGCAAACGTCTGCCTAACGCCAAGATTCGAGCCTGGCATCCTGAAGATAAAGAACACGCTGATTACGCATTAGTTTGGCGACCGCCGCATGACATGCTGGCATCACGCACCTCACTGAAAGGCATTTTTGTACTAGGCGCAGGCGTTGATGCGTTACTGAGCCAGGAGCAACAACAGCCAGGAACCCTGCCAGCAGGCGTGCCGCTGATGCGTCTGGAAGATACCGGTATGGCGTTACAAATGCAGGAGTACACGCTGGCTACCGTCTTACGCTACTTCCGCCGCCTCGATGAATATCAATTATTGCAGCAGCAAAAACAGTGGAAACCGTTGGTGGCGCATCAACGCGAAAATTTCACGATTGGTATTCTTGGCGCAGGTGTCCTGGGTACACAGGTTGCGCAAAAGTTAGTTGAATTAGGCTTTAACGTCAGAGGCTGGAGCCGCAGCGCCAAAAATATTCCCGATGTTGAAAGCTTCCACGGTGCTGAACAACTGCATAAATTTGCCAGCGGCTGTAAATTACTGATTAATCTTCTGCCGAATACGCCACAAACCGTTGGCATTCTTAACCAGACGCTTTTCAATGCCTTACCGCGCCATGCTTATTTGATTAACCTTGGCCGAGGGATGCAATTGGTTGAAGGCGACCTGTTAAATGCCTTACAGCATGGGCAAATTGCCGCCGCCACGTTGGATGTGTTTATTGAAGAACCTTTACCTTCCATGCACCCATTTTGGTCACATCCACGTGTTAGCATCACTCCGCATATCGGTGCCGACACGCGTCCAGAGCTGGCGATGGACAACATCGTTGCCAATATTCAGGCGATAGAAGCAGGGCGCGAACCGGTAGGATTGGTGGATAGAGCGCGAGGGTATTAATTTACCGACTACTTACCGAGCATTAAGCATTAACAGTGCGTAACGTTTCTTTAGCCAGCATCCCGTTGCTGGCTAAACGTACCCAGGAGAAAATATGTACCCGGTTGATTTACACATGCACACCGTTGCCAGTACCCACGCATATAGCACGTTACATGACTATATTGCCGAAGCAGAACAAAAAGGCATCAAGCTATTTGCGATCACCGATCATGGCCCGGATATGGCTGATGCACCGCATTATTGGCATTTTATGAATACCCACGTTTGGCCGCGCGTAGTTAATGGGGTCGGCATTTTGCGTGGTATCGAATCCAACATTAAAAATATTAATGGCGATATCGATTGTACTGGCGTGATGCTTGATCATATCGACGTGGTTATCGCCGGTTTTCATGAGCCAGTGATGCCGCCACAGGATAAAGATACGCATACTAAAGCGATGATTGCTGCGATGGCCGGTGGGGATGTGCATATTATTAGCCATCCTGGCAATCCACGTTATCCGGTCGATATTCCGGCGATTGCAGCAGCGGCTGCTAAGTATAATGTAGCGTTGGAACTTAATAACTCGTCCTTTACACATTCTCGTAAAGGCAGCGAGCCTAATTGCCGCGCGATTGCTGCGGCTGTAAAAGAGGCTGGTGGCTGGTTAGCGCTGGGGTCGGATTCTCATATTGCTTACTCGATGGGTGGTTTTGAGCATTGTGAACGTATTCTGCGTGAGGTCGATTTCCCTGAAGATCGTATTCTCAACGTCAGTCCGCGCCGATTCCTTGATTTCCTTGAGGGGAGAGGCCGTCCTGCCATTGCAGAATTCGCTCAGTTGTGACATTGTCACGCAAAATTTAATACGTATTACTCTGTATCGGCTAATGTTATAGCTGGTCTCACAAGTGGATTGTCATCATGAACGAATTTTCCATCGTCTGTCGCGTGTTAGGCACGCTGTTTTATCGCCAGCCGCAAGACCCGTTGTTGGAGCCGTTATTTGCCCTGATTCAATCGGGAAAATTGCGGGAGCATTGGCCGTTAGAGCAAGACGCACTGTTGGTGCGTTTGCAGGAAAGTGCCAATCCACAAGCGTTGGCAACAGAGTTTAACCACTTGTTCGTGGGGACCGAGTGCGCGGTATCGCCGTATCGTAGCGATTACGTGGAGCATGCCAATGAGCTTGAAGTCAGAAGCTTTTTACAACAACGTGGCATGCCGCTCGGTGATACACCTGCCGATCATTTCGGTTCTTTACTGTTAGCGGCTTCCTGGCTAGAAGATCAGTCGCAGGAAGATGAGGCTCAGGCGCAGATTACTCTGTTTGATGATTATCTCTTCCCATGGTGCGGTAAATTCTTGGGCAAAGTTGAAGCACATGCGACCAGCGGCTTTTATCGTACGTTGTCTGAGATCAGCCGTGAAGCATTGCAGGCAATGCGTGATGAGCTGGAAGAATCATTGCCAGACGATATTGATGATGATGCTGATGACGAGCAATAAGCGTTAGCCCTATTCTTTAGCAAAAAGCTTGGCATAAAAAAGCCCGCGACTTAAATTCGCGGGCTTTATCATTAATAGGGGATAAAAACTAATCAGTGAACGGGATCACCAGTTGGCCCGGCTGTACTTCAATCCCTTTCGCCAGTTTTTTCGCCAGCGCTTCGGTTTTACTGCGATCGCCATCTAATACATAAACTGGTTTTTGATCGAAATAGGATTTCAGTGAACGATTAAGATATGGCATCAGATTCTGCATCACCGACTGCATTTTCTCTGGCTGTATGGTGTAATCCGTCACTTCCATATCTTTCATGAAAATCGCACCCTGTGCTTTATCAAAACTCGGGGTCGCTTTTAACGTCAGCACCATATTGGCTTTCTGTGCGCCAAACAGCGAAGAAATATCGACATCGGCATGGCCTGACAGGGTGATTTTACCCGGCTCTGCGCGGCCAATCTGGCTGGTTAAATCGGTCAGCGTAATGCGTGCATCCACCAAACCGGGAACGCCAAGCTGTTTCTGATAATCGTTATGTTTTTGCAGATACTCGTTAACTTGCTGCTCACTCAATGTGTATTGCGTCAACTGGTTGCAACCGACCAACAGGCCGGTAAAAATCAGGGCAGCCGCCCCTAAAAATAACTTTCTCATTACTTCCTCTTAGACGTAGTTCACCTGAGTTAACTGGTTCTGAACGGTAGGAATAGCTCCTTGGCACGATGCCAGCGGCTAAGGATGCCTTATTTTCGCCGATGAGGCCAATCAGACATCGCTGATTTATGCCACATAAAAGCTTATAGCTCAGTAATGTCGAGATGCCGTCAACCTGCGGCGATACCACAAGAAGATGAGAATTAGCCGCCGTTTAACATTGCCGGCTCTATCCGCCGCAAATGAAACTGCCAGTACAGTGCGGTTAACGTCAGCAGACCAACAATCCCTAATAGAAGCCAGGGTAATTGCGGGAGCTGCAATGCACGCCCGGTGTCATACATCCAGCCTCCGCCGGTATAACCAATCACCCCTCCCAAGGCGAGGCCCAAGCGGCTAAAGCCCATATAACTGCCGCGGGCTCGTGCATCGGCCAATGACGCGCTCAGCGTTTCTCGCGCCGGCTCAGCAATAATTGAACCGATATAGAAAAAACCGATTAGCAGCAGCAATGGATTTAGGCTACTTACCATGCCAACAGGGATCAGGCTTAATGTCATGATTAACAATCCAAACATTAAGCGTTGCTCCAGGCTAAAGCGTTTCTCACTCCAACGAGCGATAGGATAAAGCAGCGTCAGGGATAGCGTGGCTTCTATGGCGTACATCCATTTCACGGCGGCAGGCGAGCCGGAGATATCGTTGACCACGATAGGCAGCATCAGCATCACCTGTACGGCCAACATATAGTAACCGGTCAGCGTCAGCACATAAGCGATAAAGCGTTTATCGCGCAGGACATACAGCATTCCTTGGCGCATTGGCGTTCGGGTGGTTGAGATGCGATAAGCGGGCAAGAACCAAGCGTTAGACAGCGCCGCCAAGACAAATATTGCCGCGCCGGTCCAGCAGACGAAATGAAAATTGTATTGCAGCAACCAACTGCCAATTAAGGCACCAATCACCGCGCCTGCGCTGTCTTGCATCATTAAGATGGAGTAAAAACGGCTGCGTTCATGCGGTCGGGTTAGCTTGATGACTAACGCGGTGCGCGGAGGATCGAACAACGTGCCGCCAATACCAGAAAGAATACAGGAACAGACCAGAATCCAGGGTTCATCAGCCAGTGCCATGGCGGCAAAACCGGCGGCACGCAGTAACATGCCTGTGATGATCATCGGTTTAGCACCAAAGCGGTCGGCAATGGCTCCACCGAAAATACCTAACCCTTGTTGAGTCAGTTGCCGCAGACCCAATGCTAAACCGACGGCCAGCGCAGCCCAACCTAACTGATCAACAAAACGAATGGAGATAAGGGGGAAAACCACAAAGAAGCCGAGTACAACCAGCGCATTATCTAATAACAGGAAGTATTTACCCAAGTTCCTTGCTTGTGATACCAGTGACATGCTGCACCCTGAATAGCACCTGTTCCGACAGGTGACTAAAATGTAAAAACAATTTAGCCAGTTTGAACCTTTCAATGCTAACTAGATAGTGCGCTATAGATAATATTTTTTTATCGTCAACCGATTAACACAGTGGCAAAATTATCGAAATATCGGGATATTATCCGCTGATTGCTGTGTTGATTTGTTGTAATGCTAGCGCGCTAAGTATTACGACGTCTAAAAGCGCTAAAATGACCGAAAGAAAGGCGCTTTTAGTGCTATCGGCGGATGAATAAAAGACCTGAGTATACGGGGACTATAAATGGTTCTTATCGACTCACCACACAACTCGCTGCTTGTCTGCACGAGTGTTGGCCGGGGATGCGCTTGATTGATTTGGAGGGAAGGGATGTTTGGCTATCGTTCTACAGCGCCAAAGGTAAGACTGACCACTGACCGTATGGTTGTACGCATGGTTTATGAGCGCGATGCGCATCGTTTGGCTGATTATTATGCTGAAAACCGGGCGTTTCTTAAACCCTGGGAGCCAATCCGCGATGAAAGCCACTGTTATCCCTCTGGTTGGCAAGCCCGGTTAGGGCTGATTAGCGAAATGCAAAAACAGGGCAGCGCTTACTATTTCATTCTGCTCGATCCTGATGAGAATCATATTAAAGGCGTGGCCAATTTTAGTAACGTGTTGCGCGGTTCCTTCCATGCTTGTTTCCTTGGATACTCACTCGGCGAACAGTGGCAAGGACAAGGACTGATGTACGAAGCGCTGCAATCTTTGATTCGTTATATGCAGCGGCAACAGCGCATGCACCGCATTATGGCCAACTACATGCCACATAATGAACGCAGTGGTAACTTATTGGCACGTTTGGGGTTTGAGCGTGAAGGTTATGCAAAAAACTACTTATTGATTGATGGGGTCTGGCAGGATCACGTCTTGACGGCTTTAACCGATCCGCAGTGGCAACCGCCGCGTTAATAATAAGCATAAGGGAAACGGATGAAATATTTACTTAGCCCCATTGAAGCGCGTGTTGTGGGTTGTTTGCTGGAAAAACAAATTACTACTCCTGAACAATATCCAATGTCATTAAATGGCCTGACCACGGCCTGTAATCAGAAAACCAACCGTGAGCCGGTGATGGAGTTGGCGGAATCGGAAGTGCAACAAACGCTGGATTTACTGCTGCGCAAACATATTATCCGCACTTTGAGCGGCAGCCGTACCATGAAATATGAGCATCGTTTCTGTAACTCGGAATTCGGTAATCTGAAGTTCTCCTCAGCAGAAGTCGCTACGGTTGCCACCTTATTATTGCGCGGCCCGCAAACCCCCGGCGAATTAAGAACTCGGACTAATCGCCTGCATGATTTTTCTGATGTGGCGGAGGTAGAGCAAACCTTGAACGCACTGGCTAATCGTGAAGACGGGCCGTTCTGCGTGCGTCTGGCGCGTGAGCCTGGCAAACGAGAAAGCCGTTATATGCACCTGTTTAGCGGCGAGGTTGAAACAGGGGGAGAAGATGCCCCGCTATTAACGCAACCTGCTTTTGGCGTTGCTGATGACAGCCTGCTTTTGCGGGTGAATGCGCTAGAAGCTGAAGTAGCAGAACTGCGCGAACGCCTCAATAACTTGCTAGAGATTGTCTCGGCACAAGGCGAGTAATAATAACTAACAACTGCCGGTAGCAATTGTGTTTTTGATGCATAGACTAACGGCTGGTTATCAACCGGTAAAGTATCGGGCTCTTAGAATCTGCCTAACGATGTAACGCCTGCGATTGCAGGCGTTACTGTGTCGTGCGGCCACAAGAATAAGTCACATGAATCTACTGAAATCTTTAGCTGCGGTCAGTTCAATGACCATGTTTTCACGTGTCCTCGGGTTTATCCGGGATGCCATTATGGCACGAGTCTTTGGTGCCGGAATGGCGACCGACGCCTTTTTCGTCGCGTTTAAGTTACCTAATTTGTTACGACGAATCTTTGCCGAAGGGGCATTCTCTCAGGCATTTGTGCCGATTCTGGCCGAATATAAAAACCAGAAGGGTGAAGAGGCAACGCGTACTTTTATTGCCTTTGTTTCGGGATTACTGACCTTAGTACTGGCGGCGATTACTTTGCTAGGGATGCTCGCCGCGCCGTGGGTGATTTTTGTGACTGCGCCCGGTTTTGCCGATACGCCGGATAAATTTGCGCTAACCACATCATTACTACGCATTACTTTCCCTTATATTTTGCTGATCTCGCTGGCATCGCTTGCTGGCGCGATACTCAATACCTGGAACCGCTTCTCGATTCCGGCTTTTGCCCCGACGTTTTTAAACGTCAGTATGATCTTATTTGCGCTGTTTGCCGCGCCGTATTTCCATCCACCAATGATGGCGATGGCGTGGGCGGTCGTTGCGGGTGGCGTGCTGCAACTCGGTTATCAACTGCCACACCTGAAAAAAATCGGCATGTTGGTCTTACCGCGCATCAATTTGAAAGATGCTGGCGTATGGCGAGTGATGCGCCAGATGGGGCCCGCTATTCTCGGGGTTTCTGTTAGCCAGATTTCACTGATCATCAACACCATTTTTGCCTCGTTCCTTGCGTCTGGTTCGGTATCCTGGATGTATTACGCTGACCGTTTGATGGAATTTCCATCCGGTGTGCTTGGCGTGGCGCTGGGTACCATTTTACTGCCGTCACTGTCGCGCAGCTTCTCTAGCGGTAACCACGCACAATACAATCGTTTGATGGATTGGGGCCTGCGTTTATGTTTCCTGTTGGCACTGCCAAGCTCGGTGGCCTTGGGGATTTTGGCTAAGCCGTTAACCGTTGCGCTGTTCCAGTATGGGAAATTTAGCGCTTTTGATGCCTCCATGACTCAACGGGCGTTAGTGGCTTACTCTGTTGGGTTGATGGGCTTAATCGTAGTGAAGGTGCTGGCACCGGGCTTCTACTCGCGTCAGGACATCAAAACGCCGGTTAAAATTGCTATTGTTACTTTGATCATGACTCAGGTAATGAACCTGATGTTTATTGGCCCGTTGAAACATGCCGGACTTTCGCTGTCGATTGGTTTGGCGGCCTGTTTAAATGCCGGACTGCTGTATTGGCAACTGCGTAAACAAGATATCTTCCAACCTCAGCCGGGCTGGGGTATTTTCCTGTTTAAATTACTGATTGCTGTGCTGACGATGTCAGCAGCCTTAATCGGCGTGATGACTCTGATGCCTGATTGGGAGCAGGGCGACATGATGATGCGTATGTTGCGCCTGGCCGTTGTTGTTGTGGCGGGCGTGGTGGCTTATTTCGCTATGTTGGGATTACTTGGCTTCCGGCCTCGTGAATTTGCTCGCCGTATAGATTAATGCGCCTTACTTTGTAATATCCCGCCAAATCATGCCCGGCGGTCACTTTGCGGGGAGTCAGTAATGACTTTTTTGGAAGAAAATGTGACTGTCCGGGCATTTAATACAATAGGATACAAAGCCAATATATCGCCCATCAGCGCTGCGTTACACTCTGAATAATGACATCAGTAACAACGCTCAATGCTGGACGTATAAATGGAACATGTAGACCACATTCTTATTGTTGATGACGATCGCGATATCCGCGATTTAATCGCCGATTACCTGAAAAAAAACGGCCTGCGCGTAACGGTTGCTGCTAACGGCAAACAGATGCGCGCGCTATTAGACACCACGCCGATTGATCTTGTGGTGTTGGACGTCATGATGCCGGGCGATGATGGATTAACGCTGTGTCGAGAAATGCGCAGCGGTAAACATAAAGCGATACCGGTATTAATGCTCACGGCGCGCAGTGAAGAGACTGACCGCATTATTGGTTTGGAAATGGGGGCGGATGACTACCTGATCAAACCTTTTGTCGCGCGTGAGCTGCTGGCAAGAATCAAAGCGATTTTACGCCGTACCCGCATGTTACCGCCTAATTTAGTGGTCACCGAAGCCGGGCGCATATTAGCTTTTGGCAGTTGGAAGCTCGATACTTCAGCACGCCATTTATTAGATCCCGATGGCGTGGTCGTGGCTCTAAGCGGCGCCGAGTATCGACTGCTGCGCGTCTTCCTCGACCATCCTCAGCGAGTGCTCAATCGCGATCAACTGTTGAATTTGACACAAGGGCGCGATGCCGAACTGTTTGAACGCTCGATTGACTTGCTGGTGAGCCGTGTGCGTCAACGCTTAAATGATGGCGCGCGCGATCAAACCTATATCAAAACGGTGCGCAGCGAAGGCTATGTCTTTTCTATGCCGGTAGAAATCTGTGAGGCTTATCAATGAGGTTATGGCCACGAACCTTGCTTTCCCGCCTTTCCCTAATATTTCTGCTGGGATTGTTACTGGCGAATGGCCTGTCATTAAGCCTGGTGTTATACGAACGCATGGAAAGCGCGAAAACGGTCATGATCGATAATATGGAGTTCGACGTTGCCACCAGCGTGGCGATTATCGACCGACTCCCTGCCGCTGAGCGCCCGGCGTGGATTGAACGCTTGGGACGCGGTAACTATCATTACTTGCTCAGCGCCGGACAGAGCGGCAACTATCCTACGACCCCGCATTCTCGTGAAGCGGCTAAAACATTAATTAATGCGCTTGGCGACAAATACAGGGTAAAGATCAATTCGATTGCCGATAAGCAAGTACATCTTCAGGCGCATTTAATCCTCCGCGACGGCTCGCCGCTAACCATTGATTTGAAACCCCATCCAGTGAGTGTCGCCAATTGGTTACCCGTGGTGTTGATGGCGCAATTACTATTGTTATGCGTATGTTCATGGTTTGCCGTGCGTCTGGCGGTGCGTCCTTTAACCGCATTGACTTCAGCCGCCGAATCTCTTGACCCTAATATGTTGATGTCGAGCAAGATGAATGAAAAGGGACCGATGGAGGTGCGCTATGCGGCGCGGGCATTTAATGCCATGCAAGAGCGTATCAATACCCATCTGAAAGAGCGTGCGCATATTCTGGCGTCGATCTCTCATGACCTGCAAACCCCTATTACCCGGATGAAGCTGCGTGCGGAGTTGGCTGACCAGCCTGAATTGCGCGACAAACTGCTACAAGATTTAGATGAGATGACGCATCTAGTCCGTGAAGGTATCGCCTATGCTCGCACCTCGGAAAGCGTAGAAGAGAAAGCCTTAAATATTAACGTCGATGCGTTTATCAACAGTCTGGTATGTGACTATCAGGATATAGGCAAAGCGGTATCGTTGCACGGTGAAACCGGGCAATTGCTGCTGACGCGGCCCAAAGCGTTGCGGAGGGTGCTGAGTAATCTTAT
Organism: Rouxiella sp. Mn2063; assembly: GCF_049319665.1. NCBI lineage: Bacteria > Pseudomonadati > Pseudomonadota > Gammaproteobacteria > Enterobacterales > Yersiniaceae > Rouxiella > Rouxiella sp. Mn2063. Next base: position 58,981 of record NZ_JBMOUD010000006.1, read on the forward strand.
CGATAATGCACTGAAATTCGCGGGTAGTGCCGAAGTGGCTATCAAGCCATTAGCAGACAATGATATTGATATTGTCATTACCGACCGTGGCCCGGGTATTCCTGATGCCGAGCTTGAAGCGGTACTTCAACCTTTCTATCGCGTCGAAAGTTCTCGCAATCGTGATACCGGCGGAACCGGGCTCGGCCTGGCGATTGCCCAGCAACTGGCACATGCCATTGGCGGAAATTTAACGCTGTCCAATCGCAATGGCGGTGGTTTGTTGGTCAGCGTGCGTGTTTCCAATTTAAACTGAGATGATTAGATCTATGTATCACAGTGTAATTACCCCGCGATGACATCCAAACGCATACAATTCCCCTCTTTGCTGACACCTTGGCAATACAAATTAGGTTTAGATTAACCCCATCAGCCGGTAAGCAATAACGATCTTACCGGCAAGACGTAAATGTTTATTATATTTTACTCACGAGGTTAATAATGAAATCTATTCTTCCTGCATTTTTCGCTATCGCATTATCTGGCATTGCATTTAATACTCTGGCCGCCACTGAGGTCACGCAACAAAATAACTTAACCAAAATAGGTGTTATTTCTGATAGCAGCGGTGCGTTAACGCTTAGTGAGTTGGCCATGAACTTATCAGAAAAAGCAGATAAAGCCGGGGCTAATGCTTACCGTATTATTTCTGCTGGTGGTGATAATCATTATTTCGGTGTGGCCGAGATCTTCCATAAAGAAAACTAACCGTTTTGTATCGCAATGTATCTACGATGACCAAGATACATTGCCACATTAATTGGCTATATGTTTGATACGTTGTCGAAACAATTAATAAGTACATTAAAGGCTAACGAGATACTGATATTGGGTATCGATTATCCGGCCTGTAAGGGCCATCAAAGGAGACAAAATGAAATTACTAAAACGCGCTCTTCTGGCAATGACTATCGCTGGTTTGGCTAGTACCGCATCAGCTTATGCAATGAATGCCGATAACACGGTACAAGAGACAAAAATTCACACCATCGTCCTAGTTCACGGTGCATTTGCTGACGGTTCTAGCTGGGATAACGTTATCCCCGCGCTGCAATCGCGCCATTATCAAGTCATTGTAGTTCAAAACCCAATGACGTCGCTGGCTGACGATGTGGCTGCGACCCAACGTGCTATCGAACAGGCGCAAGGTGATGTGATTTTGGTTGGGCATTCCTGGGGCGGTACAGTGATCACCCAAGCGGGTAACGACCCGAAAGTCAAAGGGTTGGTTTATGTCGCTGGCTTCGCGCCCTCGGTCGGTCAGTCTTCGGCTGATTTAGGTAAAAATTATCCGGCCACGCCGGGGGCCAGCAAAATTCAGGTGACTAAGCAGGGTTATGCCTATTTGCCAGCGGATGCTGTCGCCGATGATTTTGCTCAGGATGCGCCTGCCGCCACGAAAAATCTGTTAGCGATAACACAAGGGCCGATCCGTGCCGCTAACTTCGATGAAAAAGTTACGCAAGCCGCCTGGCAAACCAAGCCGAGTTGGTATGTGGTAAGCAGCAACGATCGAATGATTAACCCACAGTTAGAACGCGACATGGCGAAGAAAATCCACGCCCATGTTACCGAGTTGCCATCCAGTCATGCGGTAATGTTCTATGATCCACTAAATGTTGCACGGACTATTTTTAAAGCGGTAAATATTACTTCTGGCAACTGATTTATTTTGTTGCTTTGAATATCAGTGGTGATTATTTTTTTTAGTCATAATTCATGTTGAGGTTATTTTTGATGTGAATTTTATTAAATAATTCACGGCGAAACTGGAAGGTAATTAAGTAGCAGTAAAATAAAACTCTCAAATTAACGGGGGTGAGTTAATTACATTTAATAATCCTTGTAGCTTGTTTGAACGTTAAATATCACTTGGTTAATACACTATTATATTTTGGAGAATAGTATGAAAAATATCGCAATGACAGCATTGGCATTAACATTGGCTTCTTTCTCTGTTTCTACTCTGGCTGCGGAAGCTACCGGTCCAAATTTGGAAAAATGTTTTGGTATTGCCAAAGCCGGAGATAACGATTGTAAAGCTGGGGCTGGTACCACCTGTGCTGGGACCGCCAAGAAAGACTACCAGAAAGATGCTTACAAAATGGTACCGGCAGGTACCTGTACCTCAATTCAAACCCCGACCGGCGTTCACGGTTCACTGCAAGGCTAATGACGGGAGCTATCGCGATGAATAACGCAGTGCAACTCGGTGCTGGTTTAGGTTTAAAACCAGAGCATTACTCACAAGCGTACTCAGGTCCTACCGATATCTGGTATGAGGTGCACTGCGAAAATTACATGGTTGATGGCGGCCCACGTATTACCTGGCTTGATGCTATTCGCCAGCGGCACCCGATTTCATTACACGGTGTGTCGCTGTCTTTAGCCTCGGATAGCTTGCCCGATCCTCAGCAGTTAGCGCGTTTTCGTGCCGCAGTAGACCGCTTTGAGCCAGCGCTGGTTTCTGAACATTTAGCCTGGTCGCAATGGCAGGGCAATTATTACCCGGATTTACTGCCGTTCCCACGTACCTCGGCAGCGCTGAAACACATTATTGATAACGTCAGTTGTACGCAAGATGCATTAGGCCGCCAGATAGCTATCGAAAATCCTACGCATTATTTAGCGATGAGCGAACACCAATGGGACGAGATTGACTTTCTACAGGCCTTGAGCAAAAGCAGTGGTTGTGGGCTGCTGCTCGATATTAATAACGTCTATCTGAGCGCGAATAATTTAGGGTTTGATGCCGGTAGTTATCTGGACCGGTTTCCTGCTGAGGCCATTATGGAAATTCATTTAGCGGGTTTCCAGTCTGATAACGACAGCGAGTTATTGATAGATAGTCATGATAGCCCGGTGAGTCGTGAAGTATGGCAACTGTACGAGCGTTTAATTAAGCGCATCGGGCCTCGTCCTACGCTGATAGAGCGAGATGACCGGCTACCAGATTTTTCAGTATTACTTAGTGAGCGTGGACTTGCCCAGCAGATATTAGCGCGTTGGAGAAAACCATAATGACCAGTTCATTGAGCCAGTTTCAACGTGCATTTATTGCCGCGCTTTATGCCGGTGATGATCATGAGTTGCCGGAGGTGACTTCGCAGCCTGGCTTTGCGGTTTACCGCAATACGGTAATAAAAAGCTGCGTTGATGCCTTACAGGCCAACTTTCCCAGCGTTGTCAGTGTCGTGGGCGAGACATTTTTTCGCGCCATGGCGACTGAGTACGTGCGACAGACGCCGCCGCACTCTGTTGAACTGCTGCGTTATGGACAAGGGCATGCTGACAACGCGAAGAATAATGAAGGCAGTTTCGCGACATTTATTAGCGAGTTTCCGCCGGCGGCTTTGGTGGCGTATCTGGTGGATATCGCCAGAGTAGATAGCTTGTGGCTTGAGGTTTTCTCCGCCCAAGAAGACTCGAGTCTGGATTTAATTGCACCAGGACTGACGATTGAAGAGTTAGCTCAGATGAAATTATCGCCTAAAGCGGCAGTGCGTTGGTATTGGAGTGATGCGTGGCCTATTTACAGCCTGTGGAATTTCAACCGCGAACAAATATCAGCGCCGCATAACCTGCGTTGGCAAGCTGAGGGCATCTTGCTGTATCGCTACTGCGATCGGGTGATATGGGAGCCTATCGGTGCCGGTGGTTGTGCGTTTCTTGAGGCTTGCCAATGCGGGAAAACCGTCGAAGAAGCCAGCTTATCCGCGTTGGTTGCTGAACCTTTAGTCGATTTTAGCGTGCTATTTACCCGTTTGCTGCAATGCAAAGTTTTCACCCCATATGATAAAGATTAAGAGGCGAATATGAATACTTACCCTTATCAGGCAGCAGATAACGGCCTGCGTCGATACTGGAATATTTTATGGAATAAAGTACAACGCGGTATTGGCGAAACGTTACTGCTGCTTATTGCGCGCATTGGAATTGCAGCAACGTTTTTCTTATCAGGGCGCACCAAAGTTAGCGGCTTTCTAACGCTGAAACCAAGCACCTATGAACTGTTTCGCACTGAATATGCTTTGCCGCTGATCCCGCCGCATATTGCGGCACATTTGGCGACTTACGCTGAACATGGCTTCCCGTTATTGTTGGTGCTGGGCCTATTCAGCCGTTTTGCCGCATCTGGTTTGCTGTTTATGACATTGGTTATTGAAATCTTTGTTTATCCGGATGCCTGGCCAACGCATCTGACATGGGCCGGTTTACTGCTGCTGATTATGGCGCGCGGGGCGGGCAAATTATCGCTAGATAATGTGTTGAAACTGAAATAAATGTGCCGGTAGTTGCCTAATAAAAAATGCCAGCTAAGGAAGCCTTAGCTGGCATTTTGTGTGTTAACGCGTAGTCCGTTAATTACATACGTTCTACGGTTTCAATACCTAACGTATCCAGACCCATTTTTAGAGTACGTTGCGTTAGCAACGCCAACTTCAAGCGGCTTTGACGAGTCGTCTCGTCTTCTGCATTGAGGATTGGGCAGTGTTCGTAGAAGCTAGAGAACAGGCCCGCCACATCGAATAAATAAGCACAAGTCAGATGCGGTGTCCCTTCGCGGGAAACGGTGGTCAGCACTTCTTCAAATTGCAGCAGGCGGGTTGCCAGCGCGATTTCGCGATCGTCCGCTAGCACCAATGGCTGAGCGAGCAGGGCATCGATATCCACTTCGGTACGCTTAAAGATTGAAGCCACGCGGGTATAAGCGTATTGCATATACGGCGCGGTATTGCCTTCAAACGCCAGCATATTATCCCAGTCAAAAATGTAATCGGTAGTACGACTTTTCGACAGGTCGGCGTATTTCACCGCGCCGATACCGACCGCATTCACTAATGCATCCAGTTCTTCGCCAGTGATATGCGGGCTTTTTTCCTGGATTAATGCTCGCGAACGGCTGATGGCTTCATCGAGCAGATCAGACAGGCTAATGGTGCCACCAGCACGAGTTTTAAACGGACGGCCATCTTTGCCCAACATCATGCCGAAAGCGTGATGCTCAAGCGGTACGGATTCTGGTACATAACCGGCTTTACGCACGATAGTCCAGGCTTGCATCAGGTGCTGGTGCTGACGGGAGTCGATGTAGTAGAGAACGCGATCGGCTTTCAGCGTTTCATAACGATATTTGGCGCAGGCAATATCCGTGGTGGTGTACAGATAGCCGCCATCCTTTTTACGGATGATAACGCCCATCGGTTCGCCTTCTTTATTCTTGTATTCATCAAGATAAACCACGATAGCGCCTTCGCTCTCAACCGCCAGACCTTTGGCCTGCAAGTCGGCAACAATACCCGGCAGCATTGGGTTATACAGGCTTTCACCCATCACATCATCCTGGGTCAAGGTGACGTTCAGACGGTTATAGGTTTGCTGGTTTTGTGTCATGGTGACATCAACCAGACGACGCCACATCTTCAGGCAATATTCGTCGCCGCTTTGCAACTTCACCACGTAACCGCGAGCGCGTAGGGCAAACTCTTCATCTTCATCGTAGTGTTGCTTGGCAGCACGATAGAACTCTTCGAAGTCAGAGAGTTGCATCTCTTCGCTATTTTCGTTCTGTACTTTTTCCAGATAGGCGATCAGCATGCCGAACTGAGTACCCCAGTCGCCCAAGTGGTTGGCGCGGATCACTTTATGGCCGAGCAGTTCATTAACGCGTGCAGCCGCATCACCAATAATCGTTGAGCGGATATGGCCAACGTGCATGGCTTTTGCCACGTTAGGTGCTGAGTAGTCGATAACGATAGTTTGTGGTTTAACCGGCGTCAGGCCTAATTTAGCGTCTTTCAACGCCGCATCAGCATGGTCAGTAACAAACTGGCGATCGAGGAAAATATTGATAAAACCAGGGCCGGCGATTTCAGTTTTGCTAGCGATGCCGTCCAGTGCCAACAGTTCCACTACTTTTTCAGCTAATTGTCGCGGTGGCATACCCAGTTTTTTAGCTGCGGACATGATGCCGTTAGCCTGATAATCACCAAACTGAGCTTTTGCAGACTGACGAACCTGTGGTTCGCTATCAGCAGGTGCACCTGCTGCTTGCAGTGCCTGGCTGACTTTTTCTGAAAGAAGGGCCTGTATATTCACCGGAATACCTTAATGATTGAACGTAAGACACCTAACGGGTGCCGTATTGAATAACAGGCACCGGCAATCATTGGATGAAAATCACGCCATTGACTGCCGATGCCAAAAAAGAGGCGTATTTATAACATATAAGCCTTAGCGAGTCAGCTTTGTGCCGAATTGACACGGGGAATAATCAGTGGCGAATCGGGGATAAAAAAGGCTATTGAACGCTAAAGGCCATCGCGTGCTGGCAAGCCTAGCGTTGGCTGTGTAAATTATGCCGCAAAATAGACGACCAGGAACCCTAATATGTCTACGATGAACGCCATCCCTGAGCTTGCGGATCTTGTGGCTGATTTGCCACGTTTTAGCGATGTACTGACGCGTTTTGCCCAGAAACTGCATCTTGATTTAGCCAAGTATCCGGCTGACCATATTTCGGTACGTTGCCACCAAAATACCACTGCCGACCGTTGGCGCGCTGGTTTTTCCCAGTGTGGTACCTTACTCAACGAAACGCTAATTAACGGACGTCCTATTTGCCTGTTTGATTTAGCCGAACCTCTTGAACTTGGTCCGTGGAAAATTGATTTGATTGAACTGCCATATCCCGGCGATAAGCGCTATCCGCACGAAGGCTGGGAGCATGTGGAGCTGGTACTCGGCGGCGGTGCTGAAGATTTCTATGCTAGAGCATTAGAACAACTCGCTGATGAAGCACTGGTGACGCCGGGCATTAAGCTTAAGCAAAGCTCACCAAAAGGCGAGAATGAGCGCCTGCCAAACCCAACGCTGGCCATCACCGACGGTACCGTGACTATCAAACTCCACCCGCACAGCCTGCGTGACATCGTGGCGAGCGAACGAGAGTAATATCTTCATCAGATTAACCGGCAAGAAGCGCCGTTTCCATGCGATCCAACGCTTCTTGCAATAACGCTCGTCGGCAACCTAAGTTAATACGCACAAATGCCGGGTTGCCGAAATCTTTACCGGAGGTCAGCGCCACTCCAGCCTCGAGGAAAAAGCGGTGTGGGTCGCTAATTCCGCTTTGCGTGGTATCAATCCAGCCGAGATAAGTCCCTTCAATATTGAGCATGCTTAAGCCTGGCATCGCATTAATGCGTGTCATTGCCAGCGCTCGATTACCGCGCAAATAGTCTAGCAACGCCTCTAACCACGCATCGCCTTCGCGATAGGCCGCGGTTGCCGCGACATAGGCCAACAGATTGATGTCGGGTAACAGATGTCCTTTGGCGTCGTTGAATTGCTGACGCAGTTCTGGGTTAGGGATAATCGCCATTGAGAGGCCCAAACCGGCAATGCTGAACGTTTTTGATGGCGAGAGCAGGGTAACAGAGCGCTGTGCGGCATCGTCATTGAGTGATGCAAAGGGAATATGCGCTACCCCTTGTTCTAAGATCAGATCGCTGTGAATCTCATCGGAGCAAACGACTAATTGATGCTTCTGTGCAAAGGCTAGATGTTGTAGTAATTCTTCGCGGCGAAATACCGTGCCGGTGGGATTATTCGGATTACATAGCATCAGCAATTTTTCGCTGCCGTCGATCTCACTATCCTGGCTGTTTAGGTCGGTGACCCAGTGCCCGGCCTCAACTTTGCTCGATAGAGGACGCAATCTGCGGCCCTCATATTGGGCAGCCTGAATAAACGGCGGATAAATTGGTGTTGGCAGGAAAACACTATCCTGTGCGGTGCTAAAAGCTCTGACCGCAATATTTAACGCCGAGACAACGGCCGGCATCCAAACAATCCATTCGGGTTTAATCGCCCAGTGATAGCGCTGCTGTAGACGCTTAATCACGAGTTGCATCAATTCGTCAGGTGTGGAACCGTAGCCAAATAGTCCCTCAGCAACACGTTGTTGTAGATCACGCTTTACCGCCGGGGGAGAGGCAAAATCGGTATCGGCCACCCATAATGGGATCACACTTGGGTCATATCTATTCCATTTAACGCTATCGCTGTGACTGCGGTCGACCCATTGATCAAAATTGAATGTCATAGTTGCTTTTCCTATCGGATCTTTTTTTCGCTAAATAGATTGGCGGGCTAGCGATAAGATATGCGGCTATCTAGCATTTGACAATTATTGTAGCATTGGCAGTAACTTAGGAGAGAGAACATGACGAAGCTAGAAGTCTGTTGTTACAGCGTAGAATGTGCACTAACTGCCGAGCGTGCTGGAGCTGACCGGGTTGAACTCTGTGCCAGTCAGGCCGATGGCGGTATTACGCCAAGCTTTGGCACATTAAAGCAAGTCATCGAGCAGGTACAAATTCCTGTTCATCCGATAGTACGGCCACGTGGCGGTGATTTTTTATATAGCCGCAGCGAATTTGCCACCTTAAAAGACGATATTGCCTGTATTCGTGATTTTGGTTTTCCGGGGCTGGTGGTTGGGCTGCTTAATGAGGAAGGGCATATTGATGTTCCGCGCATGACTGAAATCATGCGGCTTTGTGATGGCATGGCGGTCACTTTCCATCGCGCTTTTGATATGTGTCTCAATCCTAAAGTTGCGCTCGAACAGCTGACTCAACTGGGTGTCGCCCGTATTCTGACTTCTGGGCAGCAGCAAAATGCAGAGGTTGGCTTACCGCTGCTGCGCGAGTTGCATAGCTTGACCCAAGGGCCGATTATTATGGCTGGTGCAGGCGTTCGCTTAACCAATCTACAAAAGTTTGTCGATATCGGGCTGACGGAGTTACACAGTTCTGGCGGTACACAGGTACCTTCTGCGATGCGCTATCGTAAAGCAGGCGTCAGCATGAGTTCAGATACCGATTTTGATGAGTTTAGCCGTTACTGCGTAGATGCCGATATTGTCGCGGCCATGAAAAATGCGCTGGATCTTAGCGAACCGTTAGAGCGCTCGGCTTGACAGGGATAGGTAATGGCGAGTAAAAAAACAGCCACTCACGCTATTGATAAGGCGTTGGTGGCTGTTTTTTAGCTTTATTAGGGCTTGCGGGCGATAAGCAGCGCACGGCGCGGTGCCGGGTAGCCTTCAATGGTTTTGCTGCTGTCATTAGGGTCAAGGAATTCAGCCAGCGACTCGCTGGTCATCCAGCTCGTACGATGCTGTTCTTCTATGGTCGTTACGCTAACGTCGGCAATGCGTACATCAACAAAGCCACATTTAATTAGCCAACCTTTCAACGCTTCTGCTGACGGAATAAAGTAGATATTTCCCATCTGCGCATAGCGGTCACCCGGTACTAATACTTGATGGCTGTCGCCTTCAATGACCAGCGTTTCCAGCACCAGCTCACCTTCGCTGACTAACTGATTTTTCAATTGCAGCAAATGGTCGAGCGGAGAGCGGCGATGATAAAGCACGCCCATTGAGAACACGGTGTCAAAGGCGTTTGATTCGGGTAGCTGTTCAATCCCCAGCGGCAGCAAATGAGCACGCTGATCGCCACCAAGCAGTTTACGTACGGCTTCAAATTGGCATAGGAACAGCTGCATCGGATCAATACCGATAGCCAGATGCGCACCTGCGCCAATCATACGCCACATGTGGTAACCGCTGCCGCAGCCGACATCAAGAATGGTACGGCCCGCCAAAGAGGAGATGTGGGGCAATACACGATCCCACTTCCAATCCGAGCGCCATTCTGTCTCAATATCCACGCCATAGAGACTGAATGGCCCTTTACGCCATGGCATCAAGTTGCGCAATAAGTTCTCGACACCTTCACACTGGCCTTGCGGCAGAGGTTCTAACATATTTGCGGTGACGCTGTGCAGCAGATCAAGACGTTCTGGTTGCAGCAAAGGCAGGCGTTCAACGGCGTTAAACCACATTTTGAACTTACCGTGCAGCGACTCTTTTTGCCACGCCGTCAGTTGCGAAGGTAGAGTATTAAGCCACGGACTTAATGGTCCCTTAGCAATTAATCGGTAAAAATCACTAAATTCAATCACTGCGCGTCTCCGGCTTTCAGGGCAATCAGCGAGCCAAAATTGAAACACTGGAACCACACCTCAGCATGCTCGAAGCCTGCTTGTGCCAAGCGTGCTTTATGGGTTTCAACAGAGTCGGTCAGCATGACATTTTCTAACATGCTGCGTTTCTGACTGATTTCTAATTCGCTGTAGCCGTTCGCGCGTTTGAAGTCATGATGCATATTAAATAATAGCTCGCCAACGTCGGCGTCTTCGAAATTGAACTTCTCAGACAACACCAGCGCTGCACCCGGACGCATCCCCTGATAAACCTGATTGAGTAGGCGTTGACGGTCGTCAGGTTTGAGGAATTGCAGAGTGAAATTGAGTACCACCATTGAGGCGTTGCTAAGCTCTACATCCAAAATATCGGCTTCTATCACCTCAACCGGCGTTTCGGCGCGAAATGCATCGATATGACGGCGGCAGCGCTCGACCATGGCTGGAGAATTATCGACAGCAATGATCTTACAGCCAGGCACATGGATATTGCGACGCATCGAGAGGGTGGCGGCACCTAGCGAACAACCGAGGTCATAAACCTGGCTGTCTGGCTGAACAAAACGCTCGGCCAACATGCCGATCATTGAAATGATATTGGAATACCCCGGTACCGAACGTTGGATCATGTCCGGGAATACTTCGGCGACGCGTTCGTCAAATGTCCAGTCACCGAGCTTATCAATCGGCGCGGAAAAAAGTTTATCGTGGTTAGTCATTGTACTAAGTGAGACCAGAATAGGAGTACGACAAATAATAATGGCGCGTATTCTAGCAGATCACCTTGGCTCGTTGCCCGTAAAATTCACATCCGTGTTCAGAACAACGAATCCTGCTCCGGCCAATCGGGTGCGGCAGGCAGCTGTGGCAGCGCTTGGCGCAGGTCGCGCCACAAAGTTTGTGCCTGTTGCGGGGCATCGCTGCAATCTGGTGAGTGAATGAACAGATAGGGCGCGTGACCTTGTTGTTGCCACTGAGTTAGCTTGTTTGTCCATTGGCTGAACCATTTCTGGTTAGCGATAATGTCGTCGCCACCAACAAAACGTACAATCGGGCGAGAGGCCGTGACTAATGCGTGCACCGGCAGCATGGGTTTCTTACGTTTGGCATCGCGCAACGCCGGTGTATCTGCGGTCGCGTGATGCACCGGGCGACTGTCGAGAATCGTGCGGTTAACCCCGCGTTGCTGTAAGCCTTGGTTGAGTAAACGCTCTTCTTCACCTTTAGCAAAAAACAGCGGATGACGCACTTCTACGCCGTAATCAAATCCTGCCGGTAAGGCATCAATAAATGACCAAAGTCGGAGCAAATCGTTAGGACTAAAAGCCGCGGGTAGTTGCAACCAGAGTTGGCCGATACGTTGCCCGAGCGGTTCAATGCAACGATAGAAGGTATCAATCTCGGATTGGCAATCCAGCAGCGCGGCCTGATGGCTGATCGATGAGGGAAATTTAAAACAGAAGCGAAAATTATCGTGGGTCATCTCGCGCCAACGGAGTACCACCTCGGCTTTGGGTAAGGCATAAAAAGTGGTATTGCCCTCAACACAGTTGAAATACTGCGCATAATCGGCCAAATCGTGCAGGCCGATGCGATTCCATGCACTGTGGTGCCATTGTGGGAGGCCAATATACATAGGTGGCGTCATCCTGGTGATTGGGCCACTTTAGGAAAGCGGCGTAAATAGGGCCGGTTTTAAAACCGGCAGAAATTTTGCTAATCGAACGGCGAATTTTTCAGTTTTTTAAGTTCAGCGATCTGATGAAATGTTGACTGTACTATGTGGCTTAACACTAAGTGCAATCATATTGAATGTGCTGCAGATTTCAAACTTTCAATCTCTAGAACTTTCAACGTACATTTTATTGGTTAAGGGAAATAACGGATGCAATGTTATGTAAACGCCATAGGTTCTTTACGCTGATCCAGTGATGACCAGGTCCAAATAAAAACGCCGCCTTATTCAGACGGCGTAAAGTAGCGAAGGGCATCGCTTTATTCTGGAAGTGCCGCCAGCACTTCGGCGGTTGAACGCACGCGGCTGATTCGCGGGAAGATATATTTCACGCTAGCTTCGTGGTGGTCTGGGTGGCCGGCGCTGCAAGCATCTTCTGCCAGAACCAACTGGTAGCCATGTTCCCAGGCGTTACGCGCGGTGGACTCTACGCCGATGTTGGTGGAAATACCGGTCAGTACGATAGTGGTGATGCCGCGACGACGCAGTTGCAGATCCAAGTCGGTGCCGAAGAATGCACCCCATTGGCGTTTGATAATGTTGATATCTTTATCAGTGACGTTCAACTGTTCTGGGAATTCCCACCAATTTTCTGGCAGCGCATGACCTGGGTTTGGTGCATCAACCGGTTGTTTCAACGCTTCAGCAAAATCAGCTGACCAGCCTACGCGTACTAAAAATACCGGCGCGCCTAATTTGTTAAAGCGAGCTTTCAGTTCGGTAGACCTGTCCAGGACTTGTTGCGCAGTATTCGGGCCACCGGCGTAAGGTAAGATACCTTTTTGCAGATCGATTAATACGAGAGCGGTGGTTTTAGGATCGAGTTCAAGGGTCATTGCAGGCTCACTCATAATAGTAAAACGAGGCGACCAACGTGTCGTACGGACCGTTTGTTGAATAGCAGTCGTTGAATGGCAGTTGTTGGATAGCACAACCGCAGCCACGCTGGTCAGCAACAGAAGAGCTTCCAGTCTATGTCAAAGTTTTGCTGATTTTATTAATTATATTGTTAAATTATGTGTGAAATATCGATTCAGACAATTTCTCGCCGACCTGACGCTTGTTCGCACTTATCCTATGGCAGAATTTCCTTTATAATGATTGCCTTTTTTCGCCCCGGAGGCTTCCGACAAATGCGGAAAGTCTGCTGATTGCTTGAAAACAAAGCAACGACGGGCCAGAAACCAATTACAGCACCCATTTTCCGCTACGCCGCAGGGTACTTGCGGATAGGCGACTAGAGTAAATAACCGTTTCCTCGTGCCCGGCGTACTCGTTGGGGGAGGATACAAAAGGATATCGTTATGCGTACTGAATATTGTGGACGACTGAATGCGTCCAACGTGGGCCAGGAAGTGACATTGAGTGGTTGGGTTAACCGTCGCCGCGATTTGGGTGGTTTGATCTTTATCGATATGCGTGACCGTGAAGGCATCGTTCAGGTGTTCTTCGATCCAGACCAGAGTGATGCTTTCGGCCTGGCATCAGAGTTGCGTAACGAATTCTGCATTCAAATCACCGGTACCGTGCGTGCTCGGCCAGAAAGCCAATTCAATAAAGATATGGCAACGGGTGAAGTCGAAGTGTTCGCCCATGCGTTGAACATTATTAACCGTTCTGAGCCATTGCCGCTGGACTCCAACCACAGCAATACCGAAGAAGCGCGTCTGAAATATCGCTATCTGGACTTGCGTCGTCCTGAAATGGCTAACCGCCTTAAGGCGCGTGCAAAAATCACCAGTTTTGTGCGTCGTTTCATGGATAGCAACGAGTTCCTCGACATTGAAACCCCAATGTTGACTAAAGCCACGCCAGAAGGTGCGCGTGACTATTTGGTACCGAGTCGTGTGCATAAAGGTAAATTCTACGCGTTGCCACAGTCTCCACAGCTGTTTAAACAGCTGCTGATGATGTCTGGTTTTGATCGCTACTATCAAATTGTTAAATGCTTCCGCGACGAAGATTTACGTGCTGACCGTCAGCCAGAATTCACCCAGATCGACGTGGAAACCTCTTTCATGTCGGCTGAACAAGTCCGTGAACTGATGGAAAAAATGGTTCGTGAACTGTGGCTGGAAGTGAAGGGTGTTGATCTGGGCGATTTCCCTAGCATGACCTATGCCGAAGCCATGCGTCGTTTCGGTTCTGACAAACCAGACCTGCGTAACCCGATGGAGTTGGTTGACGTTGCGGACTTGGTTAAAGACATCGATTTCAAAGTATTTGCCGATCCTGCCAACGATCCGAAAGGCCGCGTTGCTGCGCTGCGTGTACCGGGTGGTGCACAGCTGAGCCGTAAACAGATTGACGAATACGCTAAATTCATTGAAATTTACGGCGCGCGCGGTCTGGCTTATATCAAAGTCAACGAAGTGGCGAAAGGTTTGGAAGGTATCCAAAGCCCGGTTGCTAAGTTCCTGAGTGCAGAGATGTTGTCTGCATTGATCGAACGCACTGCGGCACAAGATGGCGATATGCTGTTCTTCGGCGCGGCAAGTGCCAAGATTGTTACTGATGCGCTGGGTGCGCTGCGTCTGAAAGTCGGCCGTGACTTGGGTATTACGCAAGAGAAGAGCTGGCAACCGCTGTGGGTAATTGACTTCCCAATGTTTGAAGACACCGACGAAGGTGGCTTGAGCGCGATGCACCATCCATTTACTGCGCCGAAAGAGATGACTGCGCAAGAATTGGGTGCTAATCCGGTATCTGCGATTGCTAACGCCTACGATATGGTCATCAACGGCTATGAAGTTGGCGGCGGTTCAGTGCGTATTCACCGCAGCGAAATGCAGCAGACTGTGTTCGGTATTCTGGGTATTAATGAACAAGAGCAGCGCGAGAAGTTTGGCTTCCTGCTTGACGCGCTGAAATACGGTACGCCTCCGCATGCTGGCCTGGCCTTCGGTCTGGACCGTCTGGTAATGCTGTTGACCGGCACAGAAAATATTCGTGACGTTATCGCATTCCCTAAAACCACGGCTGCAGCTTGTTTGATGACCGAAGCGCCAAGCTTCGCAAATCCTGCTTCGTTGCAAGAGCTGGGTATTCAGGTTGTGGCGAAGAAAGATGCGAGCAACGACACAAATACTGAGAGTAACTAATGAGCCATAAGCGTCCTGAGTCGATACTGGTTGTTATCTTTGCCAGCAATAGCGGCAGGGTGCTGATGCTCCAGCGGCGTGACGATACCGAATTCTGGCAGTCAGTGACTGGCAGCCTGGAAGAAGGAGAGTCACCCGCGCAAACCGCGCAACGTGAAGTGATGGAGGAGGTCGGTATTGATATCGCCGGCGAAAACCTCAAACTTGAAGATTGCCAGCGTTGCGTTGAGTTTGAACTGTTTGCGCATTTGCGTCACCGTTATGCGCCAGGAGTAACGCGTAATAAGGAACATTGGTTCTTTTTGGCGTTACCTGAAGAACGTGATGTTGTCCTTACTGAACATCACGTTTTCCGTTGGTTGGATAAGGCGGCTGCGGCAGCCTTGACGAAATCGCCAAGTAATCAACAGGCGATTGAAGAATTTGTTATTTTTTAATAATTACCCAACAAGTTTCGAATAGTTTCAGCCTGTATATAGGCTTTTGGAGATAGATATGGCAGGTCATAGTAAATGGGCCAACACAAAACACCGCAAAGCAGCACAAGATTCAAAACGCGGTAAAATTTTCACTAAAATTATTCGCGAGCTGGTAACAGCGGCCAAACTTGGTGGCGGTGATCCAGGTTCAAACCCACGTCTGCGTGCTGCGATTGATAAAGCGCTGTCTAACAACATGACGCGTGATACCTTGAACCGTGCCGTTGCTCGTGGTGTGGGCGGCGATGATGATACCAATATGGAAACCATCATCTATGAAGGATACGGTCCAGGCGGTACAGCGGTAATGGTTGAGTGCTTGAGTGACAACCGTAACCGTACCGTATCTGAAGTGCGCCATGCCTTCACTAAAACCGGTGGCAACCTGGGAACGGATGGTTCAGTTTCTTACCTGTTTGCCAAAAAAGGCGTGATCACTTTCGCACCTGGCCAGGATGAAGACACAGTAATGGAAGCGGCGCTGGAAGCGGGTGCTGAAGACATTCTGTCCTACGATGATGGCGCCATTGATGTCTTTACCGCGTGGGAAAACCTGGGCGAAGTGAAAGATGCACTGCAAGCCGCCGGTTTTGTTGCCGACGCTGCAGAAGTGTCAATGATCCCTTCGACCAAAGCAGATATGGATGCAGAAACTGCACCAAAACTGCTGCGTCTGATCGACATGCTGGAAGATTGTGATGATGTGCAGGAGGTTTACCACAACGGTGAAATCTCCGACGAGATCGCAGAAACTCTGTGATTTTTTTCTCAGCCGGTAGCGCGACAACAGGCTCGCGTTATCGGCTGGATATCCGCTTTCCCCTTAGCGGGTTATACTCTTCTCTTCGTTGGCCCTCTTTTAATCCGATATCACAAGGTATTGATAAGCTATGGCTATAATTCTGGGTATCGACCCCGGTTCACGCATTACCGGCTATGGCATTATTCGCCAACAGGGTAGACAACTCAGTTATCTTGGCAGCGGCTGTATTCGCACTGGTGTTGATGATATGCCAACGCGGCTTAAGCTGATTTATGCCGGTGTGTCGGAAATTATTACTCAGTTTCAGCCGGATTTTTTTGCTATTGAATCGGTATTCATGGCGAAAAATGCCGACTCAGCATTAAAACTCGGACAGGCGCGCGGTGTGGCTATCGTCGCGGCGGTCAATCAGGATTTGCCGGTCTTTGAATATGCGGCAAGGCAGGTTAAACAAACCGTAGTGGGTAGCGGCGCGGCAGAAAAATCGCAGGTACAGCATATGGTGCGCTCATTATTAAAACTGCCTGCCAACCCTCAGGCCGACGCCGCCGACGCCTTGGCAATTGCCATCACGCATTGCCATGTCAGCCAAAATGCTGTGCGTTTAGGCAGCGATAAACTTTTGCTCTCCAGAGGGCGCCTGCGATAGCGATAGGCTGGATATTCATCCAGCTAAATTTATGTTATAACGCTTGCGATATTATACGTAACAGTTTTATTCCGAAGAACTCAACCTGGAAAGGAAGGTGAATGTGATTGGTCGTCTCAGAGGCATTATTCTGGAAAAACAGCCGCCGCTAGTGCTGTTGGAAACCAACGGCGTCGGTTATGAAGTGCATATGCCGATGACCTGTTTTTATGAGCTGCCAGAACTCGGTCAGGAAGCGATCATTTTCACCCAGTTTATCGTGCGCGAAGACGCGCAACTGTTATATGGCTTTAATGATAAGCAGGAGCGAGCGCTGTTCCGTGAGCTGATTAAAGTTAACGGCGTTGGGCCAAAGCTGGCTTTAGCGATCCTTTCTGGTATGTCGGCACAACAATTTGTCAGCGCGGTAGAGAAAGAAGAAATTACCACCCTGATTAAACTGCCGGGCGTGGGTAAAAAGACGGCCGAGCGTTTAGTGGTCGAAATGAAAGACCGATTCAAAGGCTTGAATGGCGACTTGTTCAATCAAGTAAGCGATATTTCGCTGCCAGCGGCCAGCGCCAAAGCGGCGGAATCTGACGCCGAAGGTGAAGCCGTATCTGCGCTGATTTCTTTAGGTTATAAACCACCGGAAGCTAGCCGCATGATCAGCAAAATAGCCAAACCGGGTGCCGATTGTGAAACCCTGATCCGTGATGCGCTGCGCGCTGCGCTCTGAGGTAACTGATGATAGAAGCTGACCGTCTTATTTCCCCTGGCATTATTAGCGAAGAGGAAGTGATTGATCGCGCGATCCGTCCCAAGCTGTTATCCGAATATGTCGGTCAGCCGCATGTGCGTTCGCAAATGGAGATCTTCATTCAGGCAGCCAAACAGCGTGGCGACGCGCTGGACCATTTGCTGATATTTGGTCCGCCGGGACTGGGGAAAACGACGCTGGCCAATATCGTCGCCAACGAGATGGGCGTGAATCTCCGTACGACCTCCGGTCCGGTGCTTGAGAAAGCCGGGGATTTGGCAGCCATGCTGACGAACCTTGAACCTCATGATGTGCTGTTTATTGATGAGATCCACCGCTTGTCTCCGGTCGTTGAAGAAGTGCTGTATCCGGCGATGGAAGATTACCAACTGGATATCATGATTGGCGAAGGGCCGGCTGCACGCTCTATCAAACTGGATTTGCCGCCGTTCACCTTGGTTGGTGCGACGACGCGAGCAGGCTCTTTAACCTCTCCACTGCGCGACCGTTTTGGCATTGTGCAACGCCTTGAGTTTTATCAAGTCGCCGATCTACAACATATCGTGGGACGCAGTGCAGCCTGCCTGGGACTGGAATTATCGCAAGAGGGCGCGCACCAAATCGCCCGTCGCTCGCGTGGTACCCCGCGTATTGCCAACCGCCTGCTGCGTCGAGTGCGAGATTTCGCCGAAGTAAAAAGTGACGGTACTATCAACGAAGACATTGCGTGCGGCGCACTGGACATGCTCGATGTCGACGCAGAAGGCTTTGACTACATGGACCGCAAGCTATTACTGGCGATCATTGATAAATTCACCGGCGGCCCGGTCGGTCTTGATAACCTGGCAGCGGCGATTGGTGAAGAACGCGAAACCATCGAGGATGTCATTGAGCCTTTCCTGATTCAGCAAGGATTCATCCAGAGGACGCCGCGCGGACGTATGGCGACCAATCATGCTTATAAGCATTTTGGTATCACAAGGGATGACGTGGAAACACGTTAGGTTTTGGTTTTTTGGAAAAACCAGCTAAATGTGCGTTTTGGGAAAACGCGTAAGGTTGATGGGGCATGGCAAGGATAGTGAATGTTTCGGTTTCCAAATTACAGTGTCCAATATGGCCTTCGCGCCGAAACCGAGCAAAGGGATGTAGGGCGCATCCCTTTGCAATCCCGCGCCTATTCAAACATTTACCCTGAGTCAAGTGGCAGCCATGTTTCAGGTACTTCCGTGATAGGCGCAAATGCCTCTGCTCCGCAGTGCCTTCAGTCGGGATTCGGACTCGCTCAATAAACACTTCGCGATTTCTCACCACTCCTTCAGCGCCATTTCGAGCGCGCCCCGCTGGCTTTTTTAACGTCAAAAGCAAAAACTGCCTTTGTCTTTGAACTTGACCTTAAAAGCCGCCAAGCGCACTCAAAATGCCACCGGTGCAGTGGTGAAAGACAATAGATTTATCGTTGGCTTGAACCCGGAGGCGGGGAGCCTGGAAGGCTGGCATTTGCGCTATCACGGAACCCGCTGAAACATGGCTTCCACTGGATGCTGAGTTGAAGTATCAAAAAAGGCGCGGGATTCTTAAGGGTAGCGCGCTACCCTTATGGCGGCTTTGGCTGCAGTGCCAAATTAAACACTGCATTTGAAAAGCCGAAATATTCACTGTTCTTTTATTATAAAAATCCCCGCGTTGATTCGAACGTTACCTGGCGCACTCAAAATGCCACCGGTGCAGTGGTGAAAGACAATAGATTTATCATTGGCTTGAACCCGGAGGCGGGGAGCCTGGAAGGCTGGCATTTGCGCTATCACGGAACCCGCTGAAACATGGCTTCCACCGGACTGGATGTTAATGCTTGAAAAGGCGGGGGATTTTCAAGGGTGGCGCCACCCACCCTTGAAGCGGTTCAAGCTGAAATGTCACATTGAACACTGCATTTAAAGAACCGAAAATTACACTGCTCTATTATTATTATAAAAATCCCGGCGTTGATTCCAACGCCATTCCCCGGCGAGTTGGGGGGACGCATCCCCCCAAAAAAACTCACCTACTTAATGACATTATAAATTGATCGGTCCCCCAGATAATCGGCGGTTAACCCTGCTGCTGGTGAATATTGGCCGCCTTTAATTGATGAGAAATTGGTGCCTTTGCTGCCTAGAGAAACGTAGCGTTCGCCTTTGTCATTCTCAGTGACGACGGTGTAAGAGTTGCTCTGCATTTTGGTGTAAAGCGCCGCGTTCTTTTTCACCGCTTCATGCAGCTGTACCAGTTGACCGTCGTTCTGAGCCAGTTTTTTATCTTGGTTTACGCCCCATCGGGTTAGGCAGACTTCAGCAAAATGACGCACGATCATACCTGGTTCAAACAGTACTTTACCGCTGCCGGAACCATCCGCAGAGGCGTTGCCTACCAGCGTGCCGTGACGTCCACGCATTGGATAAATATGCGCAACGGTGGATTTATCCATGATAGGGATGACACAAGAGAAGCCTTTTGAACGTTCATCTTGCGCATAGAACGCAACATACTCTTTGACATTCGGGCCCAACGTGACTTTGTCATTTTGGAAATTTAATGGGCCTGGAACTGGGTCGATGGCAAAGATATTCACCGGAATATTTTTTAATGCCGGGTCAGCCAGCATGGCATTCGCTAGCATATGACAACTGACACCGCCGCGGCTCCAGCCAACCAGGTTAACCCGGGTCGGAATGATGCCATCCTTGCGGAACATTTTGATGATCTGCTGCTGCAATTGCTGTTGGGTTACTTTTTTGGTGCCGTAATCATAGTGACGCCAGAAGAATGAACCTGTGACTTCAACATCCTGAATAGGGATCCCGGCTTTTTTCAGCTGGTTGTATTGTTCCTCAGTCAGTTTCTCACGCTGCCAATCAACATTGCCCTTCATGATCTGCATGGCATGTTGGATATTTTCTTTCCAGCCCATGCCAAACAGGTTGCCAGTCCAGTCGTAATGCTCACCGCTTTTCACCCACAGCTCATCGTCTTGCAAATTACCGCTGCCCGGGCCATCGATGACAACCCATTCTGCAAACTCACGACCTAAGTTATTGTTTGCCAGCGTTGAAACTAATTCACCGTTCCAATAGTTCGGGTTTGAGCTATCAAACTTGCTAGATCCGGTACCGCAGAAGTAAATCGTTAAAGTAGTCATAAAAGTCTCTCAAAAAAATAAATAAAAAGGTTTTTGTTTTATACACATAGAGCGTCTTAGATGCGCCGTGTGCATAGGCAGTAACTTAAATGTTAGAAATTGTAAGATCAAGAAATATTTTGTGTTTAAAACATATTATTTGTTTTGAAAATGCGTAATTATTACTAACTAATTGAAATTAAAATTAATAAATAATTTAAATTATGCACTTGGAACATATTTAGTGGTGTTCTTGAGTGGAGGGAGGTGGATAAAAACCGATAACGTGCAGAGTAAGCGTCTTTTTTCCGTTGATTTTCAGCCGCTAAGCGCACTCAAAATTTCACCGGCAAGTGGTTAAGAGACAACAGTATTATCGTTGGCTCGTATCCGCAGCCGGGCATCCCGGAGGGATGAAATTTGCGCTAGAACGGAAGTGACTGAAACATAGCCTCCACCGGAATGGATGCTAATGTATTGAAAGGGCTGGAGATGCCTAAGAGGAAAGCCCAATTTCCTCTTAGGTCGGTTCGGTCACGGGTACTACATTGAAAACTGCATTTGAAGAACCGAAATCTACACGGCATTTATTTCTAAATCCTGCTATTGATTCGAATAGCCCCTCTAGGTAATGAGGGGGGCCGTAACCCCCCGTCTGTTAAAACTTAAATCGTCTGTTTCCCCGGACAGCGTTCCAGCATTTCTATACTGCCATCTTCATTAAGTTGTTCGATGTACACGTCGAATCCCCATAAGCGATGGATATGCTTAACAACTTCACGACGGCTTTTATCCAGCGGGGCGCGATCCTGCGGGATATAGCGCAACGTAAGCGAACGGTCACCACGCAAATCCACGTCCCAAACTTGAATATTCGGTTCGTGATTACTGAGGTTGTATTGTGCTGAAAGCTCCTGTCGAATCGCTCGATAGCCTTCTTCATTGTGGATCGCGGCGATCTCCAGATAGTTATTGTGATCGTCGTCCAACACGGTGAACAAGCGAAAATCACGCATCACTTTCGGCGACAAGAACTGACTGATAAAACTCTCGTCTTTGAAATCGCGCATCGCAAAATGCAAGGTTTCCAGCCAGTCAGAACCGGCGATATCAGGGAACCAATGTTTATCTTCTTCCGTTGGCGACTGGCAGATGCGTTTTATATCCTGGAACATGGCAAAGCCCAGCGCATAAGGGTTGATGCCGCTGTAATACGGGCTGTTATACGGCGGTTGATAGACCACATTGGTATGACTATGTAGAAATTCCAGTATGAAGCGATCGCTGACTTTCCCTTCGTCATACAGGTGATTGAGGATGGTGTAATGCCAAAACGTAGCCCACCCTTCGTTCATAACTTGAGTCTGTTTTTGCGGATAAAAATATTGGCTTATTTTACGTACGATACGCAATATTTCGCGTTGCCAAGGTTCAAGCAGCGGGGCGTTTTTCTCCATAAAATAGAGAATGTTTTCTTGCGGTTCAGAGGGGAAACGTCGTGCTTTCTCAGGAGCCGCTTCTTTGTCATGGCGCGGCAAGGTTTTCCACAGCTCATTCACCTGGCTTTGCAGATAAGCTTCGCGGCTTTGTTGACGCGCTTTCTCTTCCTGCAACGAAATTTTCTGCGGGCGTTTATAGCGATCCACCCCGTAATTCATTAATGCATGACAGGAATCGAGTAAACGCTCGACTTCTTCTACGCCATAGCGCTCTTCACACTGGCTAATATAGCGGCGGGCAAATAATAGATAATCGACAATTGAACTGGCATCAGTCCAACTGCGGAACAGGTAATTATTTTTGAAGAAAGAGTTATGCCCGTAGCAGGCGTGAGCCATGACCAATGCTTGCATTGTCATGGTGTTTTCTTCCATCAAGTAGGCGATACAAGGGTTGGAGTTGATGACAATTTCATAGGCTAACCCTTGCTGACCATGCTTATAAAGCTGCTCGGTCTCGATAAATTTTTTACCGAATGACCAATGTGCGTAATTGATCGGCATCCCAATACTGGAATAGGCATCCATCATCTGTTCGGAGGTAATAACTTCTATTTGATGAGGATAGGTCTCGAGTCGATAGTGTTTGGCAACCCGATCGATTTCGTCGAGATAGACTTGTAACAGCTCAAATGTCCAATCCGGTCCATCGCTTAAATGTTTGTCGGCAGTTTTATGTTGCTGGGTCTTGGTTGTCATAAAGCGCACCCTCAGTCAGTTACGGACACAACATCGCATTTTATTTATACCTGCCATACTTCACTTCGAAGTCTATGGGGTATAGCTCGTCATCGCTGTCATCCCGATGTATCCATTTCTAATCGTAGTTCAATCTGAATTATTTGAAGGCGTTAAGCTGATTATTGATAGCTATTTTTATGTTGGCATGGCGTCTGGTACAACCTTGATCGGGTTCGATGACAGAACCTTATTTATAATTCGCCAGAGTGAGTAAACAGTCAATCAACATCGGAGATTCAGAGAATATAGTTTAATGTGATTTTTTTGGTTTTAAATTCTGCATATTTGCCTATTTACTGGTTTTTTGTTCCATCTATAATTAAGGTGCTTTCATCTGTGATATGGATGACTTCACTGATATCATTGATATCAAAATGAAGGTTTTAAGCGGTTAACTACCTATAATGTTACAAATTATCGTTATTTAATGGCACCTATTGAAAAGAAATGCGGATTGAACGATAAATGATTGTGAATTTATCCGGTTTTAACCGCTGAAAACTAACGCGCCATCTATAAGAAATTCTGATGGCGAAGCAGCATAATATGCTTTGTATTGCCGTCGAGTGGAGTCAAGTATGCAAGTAGTAATTTTAGGCAGTGGTGTCGTTGGTGTCGCCAGTGCGTGGTATTTGGCTAAAGCGGGCCATCAAGTCACGGTGATCGATCGTCAATCAGGCCCGGCAGAAGAGACGAGTGCTGGCAATGCAGGGCAAATATCACCGGGCTATGCCGCTCCCTGGGCAGCACCTGGTGTACCACTCAAAGCAATTAAATGGATGTTCCAGCGCCATGCGCCACTGGCTATCCGTCTTGATGGCAGCAGTTTCCAGCTGAAATGGATGTGGCAGATGCTGCGTAACTGTGATATGCGTCATTATCAGACTAACAAAAGCCGTATGGTGCGTTTGTCTGAATACAGCCGCGACTGCCTGAAAGCCTTGCGTGACGACACCGGTATTCAATATGAAGGGCGTCAGGGCGGGACATTGCAGCTGTTTCGTACCGAACAGCAATTTGAAAGTGCGACGAAAGACATTGCGGTGCTTGAGGAAGCAGGGGTGCCTTATCAACTGCTGGAAGCTGAACAGTTAGGCAGTGTTGAACCCGCACTTGCCAAAGTCGCCCATAAACTTACCGGTGGTTTGCGTTTACCTAATGATGAAACCGGTGATTGCCAACTGTTTACCCGCCAATTAATGGAGATGGCGCGTCAGGCCGGTGTGACTTTCGAATACAATAAAACCGTCGATCGCCTGCTGGTGGAGAACGGCCAGATTAGCGCGGTGCAATGTGGCGATGAGTTAGTGAAAGCCGATGCTTATGTTGTCGCGTTTGGCTCTTACTCAACCGCATTACTGCAAGATATCGTCTCGATCCCGGTTTATCCACTCAAAGGCTATTCATTAACAATTCCTATTACTGATGAAGCTTCGGCGCCATTTTCAACCATTCTGGATGAAACCTATAAAATTGCTATCACGCGTTTTGATCAACGTATTCGCGTGGGGGGAATGGCCGAAATTGTCGGTTTCAATACCAAATTAGCGCAAGCGCGTCGCGAAACGCTAGAGATGGTGGTGCGTGATCTCTATCCGCACGGCGGGCGTATTGAAGATGCTAAGTTCTGGACTGGCCTGCGCCCAATGACGCCAGACGGCACACCGATTGTAGGCAAAACACCTATCCGTAATTTATACCTCAATACCGGACATGGTACGCTCGGTTGGACAATGGCTTGCGGATCCGGCCAACTGTTGGCGGATATTATTTCGGGTGTCACACCTGCTATCCCGCATGATGATTTGTCGGTTGCTCGCTATAGCCCGGGCTTTGTTGATAGCAGCATTGATCATTCATCGATGCATCCTGCGCGCTAACATCATTTTATACCCGTCATGCTTGAAGTTGTTTCTGCGTTGGCTACGCTCACTTACCCGAGTCACTTACTTGAGTAAACTCATCGGGATGTGTTCCCTTGCCGCCTTGAGGCAACTCCAATTATTTTGGGTATATTGTCCTTATTGCATCCCTTTTGCTGGCGATAGCTAAGGGGATGGTTTTCATCTTTCAGGAGCCACAATGCCTCGCCCGATTTGTGCGTCTATTTCACTTTCCGCTTTGAGCAATAACCTTGAAATTGTCCGCCGTCATGCGCCACACAGTAAAATCTGGTCAGTGGTTAAGGCAAACGCTTACGGACACGGAATTGCCCGTATTTGGCAGAGTCTGGCGTCTACCGATGGTTTTGCACTGTTGGATTTTAATGAAGCTATTTTATTGCGCGAAGCGGGCTGGCAAGGGCCGATATTGTTGTTAGAAGGATTTTTTAGCCCTGATGACTTGCCGTTGATCGACCAATATAAACTGACTACTGCGGTACATAGCGAGTGGCAACTGGCCGCGTTGGCACAAGCGCGTCTGAGTGCGCCTGTTGATGTATATTTGAAGATAAATAGCGGCATGAACCGTTTGGGTTTTGCGCCGCAGCAGGTATCTAACGTATGGCAACGTTTGCGAGTGTTGCCGCAAGTCGCGCAGATAACGCTGATGAGTCATTTTGCCAATGCCGATAGCGAAAAGGGCGTTGGGCAACAGATGCAGGTGATCAATCAGGCGGCAGAAGGAATAACGGGACCACGTTGTTTAGCCAACTCGGCGGCGTCGCTGTGGCACCCGCATACACACTATGACTGGGTGAGGCCTGGTATCGTGTTATACGGTGCATCGCCAAGCGGCCAGGTTGCCGATATTGCTGATACTGGGCTACGGCCAGTGATGACGTTACGCACTGAGCTGATAGCGATTCAATCACTAAAAGCGGGTGATAGCGTGGGCTACAGCGGCCGTTATTGTGCCTCGGATAAAGTGCGAATTGGCGTGGTGGCTTGTGGTTACGCCGATGGTTATCCGCGTCATGCGCCAACGGGGACGCCGATGTGGATTGATGGCGTACGCTGCCCAACGCTGGGAACGGTGTCGATGGATATGGTGATGGTGGACTTGAGCGACTGTCCACAGGCTACTATTGGTACTCAGGTTGAGCTGTGGGGCGAAAACTTACCGATTGATGATGTCGCCAGCGCTGCCGGAACGCTCGGTTATGAGCTGATGAGTGCTTTAGCACCGCGCGTTCCGGTTGTGGTGGTTTAATCTTGATGACACCCCGTCAAGAATGGCGGGTTAACTGGCCTTGCTGAGTTTTACTGCGCTGACGGGCCAGCAGGGCAATAATCCCCCCAAGCAACATCACTAACGCCAGGCTGGCTTTGGCTTGCAATGGTAGCGACATGGCGACCAATCCAAAGGCGGCCCCGCCTGCCATCTGCACAAATCCCACCAATGCTGAGGCAATTCCGGCTTCATTCGAGAATGGTTCAAGGGCGTAGCTGGTTGCGGGCCCCATAAGAAAAGCCAATCCGGTGCACGCGCAGCCAACTGGCAGCATATATACCCAGACTGCACGCTGGGTGTCTGGCGTTAATAGCGTTAATCCGGCCACCAGCGCGGCACAACCTATCAACATCAAAATGCCTCCAGTCAGTAGGCAGAAAGGGCGTCCCACTTTGCGGATCACTTTATTGGCGACAAAGCTGGCGAACATGATCCAGAAGCCGTTGACGCCAAAGACTAATGAAAACTGTAGCGTGGATAGGCCACCAATCTTCATTAACTCAGTCGGTGCCAGTGAGACATAAGTCAGCGCCATACCCATTGCTCCGGCGTTGACCAAAGCAAATATAATGAAACGACGATCGCTTAAAATGCGCCAATATTGACGCAGTGGCAGGCTGGTGGCGACTTGGGTGCCAGCCGGACGCGTTTCTGGCAGGCTAGTAACAACCAGTGCTAAAACCAATACGGCATAGCCTAACAACGCCCAGAAAGGAGCGCGCCAGCCTAAGTGTTGTGCTATCAGCCCACCGACTAGCGGTGCCAGTGCTGGGATGATATTGAGAGTGCCATTGAGGAATCCATAAGCGCGAGCGGCATCGTCGCCACTCAAGCGGTCACGAACACCGCTGAAGACCACCACAGCAGTACAACACACGGCCATAGCCTGCACCACGCGTGAGGCCATAAACATCATCGCCGTGACCGAGGTCGCGGCGATGATCGCACCGACCATGTAAAGCAGAATGCCGAAAATCGCCATTGGGCGACGACCAAAACGGTCAACCAGCGGCCCGGCAATCAGTTGCCCGAGTCCCATCACTAGAATAAATAGGGAAATAGAGGTTTGGATGGTCTCATCCGAACTGTTCAACCCTTGTGCAATAGCAGGAATAGCTGGCAGGTATAAATCGATACCCAAAGGGCTAAGAATGATAAGGCTTAATAATAGGAATAGAAATTTTTGCATAGAAAATGTTGTGAACCAGAGAGCAAAGGGCTGTAAGAATAATGATTTAGTACGGTTTTTGATAGCAAAGTGAGAAAAAGAGAAGTTAAAAAGCAGTAACGGCTAAAAACTATATGAATAGACAGTTATCACAACACGAATTCTCGCTATGCTCGGCATGACGACGATAGTCATGTCGAGCATAGCGGAGGTAATCACTAAAAAGTGTTACTTCCAGAAATCATCAAAGACGGTCACCGGCGGCTGGCGCTTGTGCTCGGTACGCTTATACCAGCCTTCAATGATGCTGGCGTATTGCGGTTCTACTGTTTTACCTTCCAGATAATCGTCAATCAGCTCATAAGTCACGCCTAAGGCCACTTCATCAGGTAAGGATGGGCGATTTTCTTCCAAGTCTGCAGTTGGCGCTTTGGTATAGAGATGGGCAGGGCAGCCTAAGTGTTTCAGCAAGGCTTTACCTTGGCGTTTATTCAGACGGAAAATCGGATTAATGTCGGTGCCACCATCACCATACTTGGTGAAGAAACCGGTTAATGCTTCAGCAGCATGGTCGGTGCCGACAACCAGCCCGGCATTCATTCCTGCAATGCTGTACTGGGCTTTCATGCGTTCACGCGCTTTCTCATTGCCTTTTATAAAATCGCTGAGTTCTACACCAATATCACGCAGGGTCGCTTCGCTCGCCAGCACGGCGTTCTTGATATTTACGGTCAGCACTTTATCCGGCTGGATGAAGTTAATGGCGTCAACACAGTCGGATTCATCGGCCTGAACTCCATAAGGCAAGCGCACGGCAATGAACTGATAACTTTGTGTTGCATTTTCTTCTCTCAACTCACTAATTGCTATTTGGCAAAGTTTACCGGTGAGAGTAGAATCCTGCCCGCCGCTGATACCCAAAACGAGAGATTTTACGAAAGGGTGAGCGCGTAGGTAACTTTTAAGAAAATCGACGCTGACCCGGACTTCTTCTTCGGCATCGATTTGAGGTTTAACGTGCAGCGCCTGAATAATCTGTTGCTGTAGTGCCATGACCACTTCTCCTGAAGGCTGCCTGCGACATTATCGCGGCAAAGATTAACGATTCTCGCGGTGCATTAAAGCTTACTCGCTCCAAGAAAAAGGACAAGTCACCGCGGCGAGTTCGAAGCAAAACTGAGCAAAAGTCTTATTATTTTTTAATAAGATAAGTTTTAGTTATAGAAGACTTCATTGGTTTATACCCTTACTTTAAATGAGTCTTTAAAATATAAGCCACTACTCACTACTGTGTGAGAATGTTGTGTGTTTGTATTTCAGGACATGTTCATCTATCGGATTTATCCAAAAAATCTGCTATCAACTGATATGTGAAGTCAGGTTGTGTATATTTGCCGATTAATTTATTAGTGTGCCATTGCAGGACGCTTGAAGGCTTGATTTAAGGACCACGAGTTATGGCATTTTTGTTTCTACTGTAGTGATGTTGTTGCCTTAAATAGATTGGGGAAAAAAATGCTTTTTCGTGTTGTTCGACGTTTACCAGCCTACGCTGTCGTTTGTGGTGCTGCGCTGTTTAGTATTTCTAGTTTTGCTGACACCAGTATCTTTACTGCTCTTGATAACCCTGCCACTGCAAAGAAAAGTTTTGACGGTAACGTTCAGGCTGGTTACAGCGCACAAACGGGTAATACCAAGAACTCAACCTTAAGTGCTGATACCACCATGACCTGGTTCCACACCAGAACGGCTTACAGCCTGTGGGGTTCTGCACGTAACACTTCATCTTCTGATGTACGATCGTCTGAAAAGTACCAGCTTGGCGGACGTACCCGTTACAACATGGATGATGATAACTATCTTTTCGGTCAGGCTAGCTGGTTGAGCGACCGTTATAACGGTTACCGTGCTCGTGACGTTGCCACTGCCGGTTACGGTCGTCAGGTGTGGAACGGCCCAGTACATACCCTGAATTTGGAAATCGGTCCGGGTGTTCGTCATGACGAATATGAAGCGGGCGGTAACGATACCAAGCCGCTAGCTTATGCTTCCGGTGCTTACAGCTATAAAATCAGTGACAACGCGAAGTTTACTCAGGGCCTGTCGGTGCTGGCTAACGATGATACGACCGTTAACTCCGAAACGGCATTGAGCGTTGCTATCAATAAAGATTTCGCACTGAAACTGGCTTATGACGTGACTTATAACACCAAGCCGCCGTCTAGCGCGCCGAACAAAACAGATACTGTGACCTCGATTAACATCGTTTACGGTTTATAAGTTTTATCAGTGAGTTAAATCACTAAAGATGTTCCGATCATGAAGCCAGCATTAGATGCTGGCTTTTTTTGTTATTTTCTATACCCGTCATACTTGAAGTTGCTTCTGTGTTAGCTGCGTTACTCGGCCCATCCGTGGGCCTCGCCCAGTTGGGGCCGCTGCAAGCAGCGTTCAAATCTGCTCCTGGCAGATTTGTCACTTACCCGAATCACTTACCCGCATAAGCTCATCGGGATGCGTTCCTTTGCCGCCTTGAAGCAACGCCAATTATTTTGGGTATAAGCTGATTGTCAGTGAATAAATAGCAATAGACTTTTTGGTACATCAATCTATATGATGCGTAGATACTGGTTAAAAACACAGGTATCGCTATGACATCTACAGTTTATCGTAATCAAACCTTCAGTCCTCAAGAGTTCACGGGCGCTACGCTAGAAGAATGTCTGTTTATTAACTGTGATTTTTCTGCCGCTGATCTAACAGAAACACAATTTATAAGCTGTCAATTTTACTGTCAGGAAAGCCAGGTTGGTTGCAACTTCAGTCGTGCGACCTTAAAAGACGCAAGTTTTAAAAAATGTGATCTGTCTATGTGTAACCTGATGAATATTAATGCATTAGGATTAGAGATCAGCGGGTGCAAAGCACAAGGTGCCGATTTTCGTGGTGCCAGTTTTATGAATATGATTAGCGCACGCACTTGGTTTTGTAGCGCTTATATCACGCAGAGTAATTTAAGCTATGCCAACTTTTCAAAGGTGGTGCTTGAAAAGTGTGAGCTGTGGGAGAACCGCTGGACAGGGGCTAATGTTCTCAGTGCGACTTTTAGTGGTTCTGATTTATCTGGTGGGGAATTTGCCTCATTTGATTGGCGCTCGGCTAATTTTACGCACTGTGATTTAACCAATTCCATGTTGGGTGAACTTGATGTACGTAATATCGATCTTTCTGGTTGCAAATTAGACAGCCAGCAAGTGTCAGATTTAATGGAACGTCTTGGCATCGTGGTGCTTGGATAACGATAGGAAGCGAAGGGGAACTGCATGATAGAAGACTTATTTGCTGATGACGATAGTGTGCCCCGCCAATGGCAAGAGTCGTTGACTCCAGGCGCAGTTATTCTGCGTGGTTTTGTCCTGGATACGGCTCCGGTGCTATTACAGCAAATTGATGCTATTGCGAGTTGTGCCCCATTTCGCCATTTAGTTACGCCCGGTGGGCACGTGATGTCTGTCGGTATGACCAACTGTGGTTTGTTAGGTTGGGTGAGTGATGAACTTGGCTATCGTTACAGCGGTATTGACCCTGTTTCTCAAGCGCCTTGGCCGCTGATGCCAGATATATTTAGGCAGCTGGCGGTGGAAGCTGCGGCGGTGGCTGGGTTTGCTAATTTTAACCCTGACGCCTGTTTGATTAATTGCTATCAGCCAGGCTCTCGCTTAACGCTGCATCAGGATAAGAATGAGCGGGATTTTTCTCAGCCTATTGTTTCGGTCTCATTAGGATTACCGGCGACATTTTTATTCGGTGGCCTGCAGCGTGAAGATGTTTGCCAGCGTTTTCCGCTAGTGCATGGCGATGTCATGGTGTGGGGCGGGCCCTCGCGCTTACGTTATCATGCCGTGCTACCGCTAAAAGAGGGAATTCCACCCTGGCCGCTACGCGATGCAGTACGCTATAACCTCACGTTTCGCCGCGTGCTAGCCGCATGAAAATAACCTGCTTATAAATGACATTATTTCTTCGTACATGGACATTCCCCTGAAAATAAAAATATCCGCACGCTTTGTAACTGCACAATAAATGCGATCTTGCATAGCACCTCTATTTGTTATGTTATAACATAACATTAAATATAATGTTAATATGTCAACTATTTGAGGAGCTGTGCACAATGTCTGAAACAACGGCAACACTAAGAAAAGATCCCCGTTTGCCCGTTACCGTACTCTCTGGGTTTCTTGGCGCAGGCAAAACAACGCTGCTCAACTATATTCTCAATAACCGTGAAGGCAGACGAGTTGCGGTAATCGTCAATGATATGTCTGAAGTGAATATCGATGCGGGGTTGGTGAGGGAAGGCGGTGCTGAGCTTTCACGTACCGATGAAAAACTCGTAGAAATGAGCAATGGCTGTATTTGCTGTACGCTGCGGGAAGATCTTTTGCTGGAAGTGAATCGCTTGGCGAAAGAAGGGCGCTTTGATCAGTTACTTATTGAATCAACAGGTATTTCTGAGCCTTTGCCTGTTGCTGAGACCTTTACTTTCGCCGGTGAAGATGGCGAAAGTCTTTCGACCGTAGCTCGCCTAGATACGATGGTTACCGTCGTGGACGCATTTAACTTTCTGCAAGATTATGGCTCAGAAGACAGTATTCAATCGCGAGGAGAGTCGCTTGGTGATGGTGACGAACGCAGTGTCGTCGATCTGCTTATCGACCAAATTGAATTCTGCGATGTCCTGGTGCTCAATAAAGTTGATCTGATCGATGAAAAGCAAAAAGAGAAATTGATGGCGGTTTTGCGCTCATTGAATCCGCAAGCAAAAATTGTTGTCTCGCAGTTTGGTCAAGTCCCGCTGCATCACGTATTAGATACTGGTCTGTTTGATTTCGATAAAGCAGCAGATGCGCCTGGCTGGCTCAAGGAACTGCGTGGTGAACATACGCCAGAGACTGAAGAGTATGGGATCAGCAGTTTTGTATTTCGCGCCCGGCGACCTTTTCACCCGGCTCGTTTTTGGCAAGTTATGGAATACGAATTGGCAGGCGTTGTGAGGTCAAAAGGCTATTTCTGGCTGGCCAGTCGCCCACAATATGCGGGTTCTTGGTCGCAGGCCGGTGGTGTGGCACGTCAACAGTTGGGAGGAATGTGGTGGGCAAGTGTACCTAAAGAACGCTGGCCGCAAGATGAAGAGTCATTGCAATTTATTCAATCTAACTGGATAGAGGGTATTGGCGATGCGCGGCAAGAATTGGTATTTATCGGTATGGATATGAATGAGCCTGCACTTCGTGCCAGCCTTGAGTCCGCGCTACTCACTGACGCAGAAATGGCTGAGGGGCCTAAAAAGTGGTCTCGCTATCCTGATCCGGTTGAGTCGTGGTTTGAAGAGTAAATAAAAAAGCAGCCAGTTAAGTTTCAATGACTGGCTGCTTTGATGAGTTAAAGCCTATTGATCTTGAACTTGCTTGTGAAACAACTCGCGAAATACCGGATAAATATCTTCTGGTTCGCGAATATGTTGCATCGCAAAGTTATCAAACTGTCTCTGTAACGCTTCATATTCACGCCATAGCGTTTGATGCGCACGGCGGGTTATCTCGATATAACTGTAATAACGTACCAGCGGCAAGATTTTCTGTGTCAGCAGTTGGCGGCAAAGCGGCGAGTCATCGGCCCAGTTATCGCCATCAGATGCTTGCGCTGCATAGATATTCCATTCGTTTGGGTCATAACGTTCTTTAATGACCTCTTCCATCAATTTCAATGCGCTGGAAACAATCGTCCCGCCGGTTTCCTGCGAGTAGAAAAACTCCTGCTCGTCTACTTCCTTCGCTTGAGTATGGTGGCGAATATAGACCACATCGACGTTTTTATAGGTACGGCTCAAAAACAGATAGAGCAGAATATAGAAACGTTTGGCCATATCTTTTGTTGGCTGATCCATTGAGCCAGAAACATCCATCAAACAAAACATCACCGCTCGGCTGGAGGGTTCTGGACGACGCTCAAAGTTTTTGTAGCGTAAATCAAAGGTATCGATGAAAGGTACCTTGGCGATTTTTGCTCGCAACTCGGCAATCTCTCTACGGATACGCTCTTCTTCCAGCAATTGAGCGGGTTCAGTATTTTCTATTGCTGCCAATGAGTCTTCCAACTCGTGTAGCGTTCGTTTCTTACCGGCGGTCATCGCGGTGCGCCGAGCCAGAGAATTCTGTAAAGAGCGAACAACACTGATATTTGCCGGTACACCATTAGAGGTAAAACCGGAGCGGTGAGTTTTAAATTCTGTCAGCTGCTTATATTGGTTCTTCTTCAGATTAGGTAGCGCTAAATCTTCAAAGAGTAGATCCAAGTATTCGTCTTTAGATATTTGGAAGGAGAACTCATCTTCACCTTCACCGTCTTGGCTCGCATCGCCTTGGCCGCCACCACTGCCTGCACCGCCTTGTGGGCGTTCAATACGATCATTTTGTACAAAGTGATCGTTACCGGGATGAACGCGATGGCGTAAACCACCACGGCCCTGATGAAACATCGGTTCGTTGATGTCTTCAATCGGAATCGATACGGATTCCCCATGATCTACGTCGGTCACCGAACGCTTGTTAATGGCATCGGCAATCGACTGCTTAATTTGCGACTTATAGCGGCGTAAAAAGCGCTGACGGTTCACGGCGCTTTTATTCTTGCCATTCAGTCGGCGGTCAATAAAGTGAGTCATATAGCCCCCAAACTGCGTGTAGCTCAATAGATGACTTCACCTTTGAGCTATGTTACATGCCATTTACTAAAAGCTATTGATGCACAAACAGGCCATATCATGGCAACGTCCTTGTTGCCGGAAACAACGGTTATGATGACTTTCTTACGCGTAGATACCATTCACACAACAGGCGAACTTGTTTACGCGTATAGCCTTTCTCCATCATGCGATCGACAAAGTCGTCGTGTTTCTTCTGCTCATCGGTTGAGGTCTTGGCATTGAATGAAATTACCGGCAGCAGCTCTTCGGTATTCGAGAACATTTTCTTCTCGATTACCGTGCGCAGTTTCTCATAGCTGGTCCAATTCGGATTACGTCCACTGTTGTTAGCGCGGGCGCGCAGCACAAAGTTGACTATCTCATTACGGAAGTCTTTCGGGTTACTGATCCCGGCAGGCTTCTCGATTTTCTCCAGCTCGGCGTTCAGTGATTCGCGGTCAAACAGCTGGCCGGTGTCCGGGTCACGATACTCTTGATCCTGGATCCAGAAGTCAGCATAAGTGACGTAGCGGTCGAAAATATTTTGACCATACTCGGAATAGGATTCCAGATAGGCCGTTTGGATCTCTTTGCCGATAAATTCGGCATATTTAGGGATCAAATAACCTTTCAGATGCTCCAGATATTTCTCGGCGATGTCCTGCGGGAACTGCTCGCGTTCGATTTGCTGTTCCAACACATAGAAAAGATGCACTGGATTCGCCGCCACTTCTGCATGATCGAAGTTGAACACGCGTGAGAGGATTTTAAAGGCAAAACGGGTAGAGAGGCCGTTCATCCCTTCATCGACGCCCGCATAATCGCGGTATTCCTGATAGGATTTCGCTTTCGGGTCGGTATCTTTCAGGCTTTCACCATCGTACACCCGCATTTTTGAATAGCTGCTGGAGTTTTCAGGCGTTTTCAAACGCGAAAGAATCGAGAAGCGTGCTAATGTTTCTAAAGTGCCGGGCGCACATGGCGCATGCACCAGCTCACTATTACTGAGTAATTTGTCGTAAATTTTTATCTCTTCCGACACGCGCAGGCAATATGGCACCTTGACGATATATACGCGGTCGAGGAAAGCTTCGTTGTTTTTATTGTTGCGGAATGTCACCCACTCAGATTCGTTGGAGTGAGCCAGAATAATACCGTTAAACGGCAGGGCAGAGATACCTTCGGTACCGTTGTAGTTACCTTCCTGCGTGGCGGTCAGCAATGGGTGTAGAACTTTAATCGGTGCTTTGAACATCTCGACAAATTCCATCACCCCTTGGTTAGCCCGACACAGCGCACCCGAATAGCCATAAGCATCGGGATCGTTTTGCGCGTGGTTTTCTAACTTACGGATATCGACTTTACCGACTAAGGCCGAGATATCCTGATTGTTTTCATCGCCAGGTTCAGTTTTGGCGATAGCAATCTGTTCTAGAATCGACGGCCAAACTTTGACTACGCTGAATTTGGTGATGTCTCCGCCAAACTCGTGTAGGCGCTTCGCAGCCCACGGCGACATAATAGTGCCGAGATAGCGAGTTGGGATGTTGTATTCTTTCGCCAGGATCTGCGCGTCTTCTTGTGGATTGAACAAACACAACGGGTGGTCGTTGACCGGGCTGCGTTCACCGTTGGCGCTCAGGATGTAAATCGGCACTCGCTGCATTAGCGCTTTTAAGCGCTCAGCCAAAGAGGATTTACCGCCACCAACTGGACCTAACAAATAGAGGATTTGTTTCTTTTCTTCCAATCCCTGCGCGGCATGTTTGAGGTAAGAAACAATCTGTTCGATAGCCTCTTCCATACCATAAAACTCTTCAAACGCGGGGTAGCGAGCAACAACACGGTTGGAGAATAAACGCGACAGGCGAGGTTCTAATGCGGTGTCTACCATTACTGGTTCGCCGATAGCCATTAGTAAACGTTCTGCCGCATTAACATAGGCACTGCGATCTTGCCGAGCGATGGCAAGGAACTCCTGCAATGTGAACTCTTCGTCCTTGGCTGCCTCGTAACGCTGGCGATAATGGTCAAATATGTTCATGGTTTCCCGTCCTTTGTTATTTAGCACAGGTAAAGAGAGTCTGAAGTGAGCACAGTACTCTCGGAAGAAAGATGCCTCAGTTGCCGCCTGGGTATACAGCAACCCTTATGCCAACTTATGATGCCCGTTTTAGTCAATAAAAATGTTGTCTGTTTCAGGGCTATCTCAGGGTTGACTGATTCAACGTCGGTTTTTCTTCTGTTAATAAGCGTAGTTTGAGATGGTGAAAATTTCCTGCTGATAACATGTGTTTTTTAAGTCATATCAATGACTCAGTTATTATAAGTAATCCCAGACCCCTTGCTGGCTGTGCTTTGGGGCGTAGTAATACATATTTTAGACATATCTTATTCATATTAATTTCATGCTACGCAATTATATTGTCGGATCATGTTGGTTTTGTTATGTAAATAATATGCAGGATGATTGACTATCAATTACAATTAGCGCGCTACTGTTATTTAAAGGAATTAATATGAAATTGAGTCGAATTAAGGCACTGTCAATAGTGGCTATTGGCTTAGCATGCGGCCACACAGCGATGGCAGGGACTTTTTCTTTAGGTGCCTCAGCATTGATGGACACCAGCCCTTACAAGGGGGTAGATACACGCTACTATCCAGTTCCTATCATTAACTACGAAGGCGATGATTTTTATTTCCGTTCACTGATGGCTGGTTACTATTTGTGGAAGGATGACTCTAATAAATTAAGTTTGACCGCGGGTTATCAGCCATTTGGTTTTAAACCAAGTAAAAGTGACGATGACCAAATGAAGCGTTTGGATAAACGTCGCGGTACGGCAATGGCCGGCTTGGCTTATTCGCATAACGAAGAGTGGGGTACTATTCGTACCGCAGTACTTGGTGATGTGTTAGATAACAGCAATGGTATCATTGCTGATGCGACTTACCTCTACACCTTCAAACAGGATAACTGGTCGTTGGTACCGGGCGTTGGTGTGACCTGGAATAGCGCCAATCAAAATAAATACTACTACGGTATCGATAGCAATGAGTCGCGCCGCAGTGGCCTGGACAGCTACAAACCAAGTAGTGGTTTTGACCCTTATGTTGAGTTGTCTGCTCGTTACGACATTACTCAAGATTGGCAGGCGTTCTTCACCGGTCGCTACATCCGCTTGTCGAGTGAAGTTAAAGACAGCCCAATGGTTAACAAATCTTATACCGGCGTGGTATGGACTGGTGTGACTTACACCTTCTAATAGCCTCGCGCACCGATTTGGTGCTTGCTGTGATTTAAAACGGGGCGTTACGCCCCGTTTGCACATCTGTAGTGCATTAAATTCAGTGGCTACAGATGCCAATATGCAACATCGGCTTAGCTGTCGAGGTTTTAAACACCCTGACGTAGTTTGATAGTGACCGCCAAACGCGCCGGTGCAGTGGATGTGCTTATTGCTGAGCGGCTCACCTCTGCCGTTTCTACACAGACCATTGTCTTATAGCTATCATCAGCCATATCCTGCATTTTCACCGACAGCTCCGCACCAGGGTTCCAGCTAACTACATCACTATTATGATGGTTCTCTACAATAATGGTGCGATTTAACACCGGATCTTTGATGTGATTGATGGCTTGTGGTTGGGTATACACCCGGTCAACCTGACCATCAAAGGTCAAATCACCTGATTGTTTACCTGCTTCGCCATTGAGTACTTTATCAATATAAGACTCGCCTAAACCTGACACCGCCACTTGAGTAATGTCACCAATTTCAAAATAACTGTGCAATGCGCTGGTGGTTTCGAAATCACCCTGCGATTCGAGTTCAATTGAACATTCAGCACCGAGTTTGAAATGTGCGTGCAGTGTGAAAGCGTGCGGCCATAGCTGACGCGTTGCTTCGCTATCTTTTAACGTCAGGGTAAGAGCGACGCCGTTGGCATCTTCACTGTGCGCACTCAACTGCCAAAGTGAGGTGCGAGCGAAACCGTGGGAAGGTTTTCCAGCAGGACCAAACCATGGCCAGCAAATAGGTACACCGCCGCGGATCGCCGTGCCTGGGGTGAAAGCTGTCGCGGTGCTTAACCAGATAACTGGCTGTTCTCCGGTTGGTTGCCATGCCAGCAAATGTGCACCTTGTAAGGATAGCGCGGCGCGGAATTTATCATGCTTAATGACCAAAACGTCTAACTGGCCTTGTTGGCTTTTACTGATACTAGAAGAGATTTTTTCGTTAGCGGGTAGGGCAAAGAGTTGTTCAGTCATAATGATGTGGCCTGTTCAGATTAAATGAAAACAGCGACCTTCGGATGAACTGATAAGTGGTTTTTGAGTAAAGAGACAAACAAAAGGGCGACGTAATGTCGCCCTTCAATCAGTTCATCACATCAGCCAATTATTTGGAGATATGAGAGATCAGATCCAGAACTTTGTTTGAGTAACCAGTTTCGTTATCGTACCAAGAAACCAGTTTCACAAAGGTGTCGCTCAGTGCGATACCCGCTTTAGCATCGAATACAGAAGTCAGTTTTTCACCGTTGAAATCGGTAGAAACTACTTCGTCTTCTGTGTAACCCAGAATACCTTTCAGCTCGCCTTCAGATGCTTCTTTCAGCGCCGCACAAATTTCTTTGTAAGAAGCTGGTTTTGCCAGACGTGCAGTCAGGTCAACAACAGAAACGTTAGGGGTAGGAACGCGGAACGCCATACCAGTCAGTTTACCGTTCAGTTCTGGGATAACTTTACCTACTGCTTTAGCAGCACCGGTAGAAGAAGGGATGATGTTCTGGGATGCGCCGCGGCCGCCGCGCCAGTCTTTGTGAGACGGGCCATCAACGGTTTTCTGTGTTGCGGTAGTGGCGTGAACAGTGGTCATCAGTGCTTCAACGATGCCGAACTTGTCGTTGATGACTTTAGCCAGTGGAGCCAAGCAGTTGGTGGTACAAGATGCGTTAGAAACGATTTCTTGGCCAGCGTAAGCTTTGTGGTTCACGCCCATAACGAACATTGGGGTGTCATCTTTAGATGGGCCAGTCAGAACAACTTTCTTAGCGCCAGCTGCGATGTGCTTACGTGCAGTTTCGTCGGTCAGGAACAGACCGGTTGCTTCTGCTACTACGTCAACATTCACTTCATTCCATTTCAGGTTTGCTGGGTCACGCTCAGCGGTAACACGAATGGTTTTGCCGTTAACGACCAGATGACCGTCTTTAACTTCAACGGTACCGTTGAAACGACCGTGAGTTGAGTCATACTTAAGCATGTACGCCATGTAGTCAGCGTCCAACAGATCGTTGATTGCAACGATTTCGATGTCAGAACGTTCTTGAGCAGCACGGAAAACAATGCGACCGATACGGCCAAAACCGTTGATACCTACTTTGATAGTCATATATTCCACCAGCTAATTTATAGTGAATAAAAGGTTGGTTGTAAAATTACAAAAACCTTGCTGAGCGTCAAGCGGAATCGTGTCAATTGTTGCTGTAAGTCAAAGCTCCGACTCACTATTGCTTGCAAATTGCACGTTTCGTTTCTAAAAGTCAGTTGCTGTCTATATTGGGGGTTCTTGCCCGATATTAAACACCGGTTGGTTCAAATATGTGATCTAAATCACAAGCAATGAACCGTTAGTGTTGCAGCGAGTCAGTTTAGGTCAAAATCGACAGACTTAGTGTTAATTTTTTGTTAGAATATACAGTTATTTTAGTTGCTTTTCTTACTGAGCAGAGAATCATTACCATGACTAACGACGCTAAAAATAACAATCAGCCCCTGCAATTAACTGAAATCCAGCATTATGTGACGCAAGAAAGAGGGACTGAACGCCCTTACACCGGTAAATTACTGCACAACAAGCGCGAAGGTATCTATCACTGCCTGTGCTGCAACGCACCGCTATTTTATTCTGATACTAAGTATGAATCAGGCTGCGGCTGGCCAAGTTTCTACCAGCCTGTCACCCACGACGCCATTAACTACCTCACTGATAACACTCACAATATGGAGCGAGTAGAAATTCGCTGTGCGCAGTGTGATGCGCATTTAGGCCATGTATTCCCCGACGGTCCGCAGCCGACCGGTGAGCGCTATTGTGTGAACTCTGCGTCAATGAGCTTTACCGACGGTGAGAACGGCGAACGTACCGCTGGCTAATACGCGTTGCGTGTTGTAATTTTAACGACAAAATCGATTCAGCTTTGGCTGTTCAATGACGTGACGAATAGCCTGCGGGCAAAATAAGTCACGTGGGGAAGCGAAGATGGAAGTAAACGAATTAATCGGCGTGATGACACCTGAGATCTACCAGCGTTTAGTGCTGGCGGTAGAATTAGGTAAATGGCCAGATGGCGTAAGACTCACGCCGGAACAGAAAGAATACAGCTTGCAGGCCGTGATGCTATATCAGGCCCGCCACAATGTTGATGCACAGCACATGACAGTCGGTACTGACGGGCAGATTGTCACTAAAAGCAAACAAGAGTTGAAACAACAGTTTAGCCAGGATGCACTGATCCGCCTTAAACCTGAATAATTTCTCTGTTGTCTGTAGAGGGCGCGGTACGAAAAATATCCTCCGCGCCACTTCTTAATGTTCGCTTAGTGCTTGGGATGATTCGTCAGCCCGATGTGGTTCATCAAACTAAGGTGTCTCATCAAGCTAATGTGCTGAGCCAGGTTTGCAGGGTTTGTATTTGTGCCCCCGCTTGCTGCATGTCGAGAATAGCTTGCTCACCGTCGCTCGCGGCGAGATTAACCGCCCGACAACCTTCTGCTATCAATGTCACCTGATAGCCTAAACTCAACGCATCCAGCACGCTGAATTTCACGCAGTAATCCGTTGCTAAGCCCATCACCACCAGATGCGTAATCTGCTGTTGATGCAGCCACTCATCCAAGCCGGTAGCGGCTAATTTTCCATTGTCGAAAAAGGCACTGTAGCTGTCAATATCGGCATTCTGGCCTTTGTGTACGACAAAAGTTATCGCCGCTTTATTAAGCTCAGGGTGAAAATCGGCCCCAGATTGTTGTTCAATACAGTGTGCTGGCCACCATACCTGTGGCAAGCCTTCAAGTTCACCTAATGTCCAGGCCTGTTGCCCAGAATTCACGGCAAAACTGCGATGATTTTCCGGGTGCCAGTCTTGCGAGGCAACGATGTGCCAACCTGCGTTACTACAGGCCGCAATAGCCTGATTGGCAACCGCAATAGTCTGGTCGCCTTCAGTCACTGCTAACGCACCGCCGGGGCAGAAATCATTTTGCAGGTCGATCAGTAGTAGTGCTGATGTCATCTTGCCTCCTTTCCCCGTCATACTTGGGGCTGTCTCTGTGTTGGCTACGTTCACTCGTCCGAATCACTTACTTGAGTAAGCTCATCGGGACTTGTTCGCTTGCCGCCTTGATACAGCCCCAATTATTTAGGGGAGTATCCGTCATACTTGGGGCTGTCTCTGTGTTGGCTGCGTTCACTCGCCCGAATCACTTACTTGAGTAAGCTCATCGAGACTTGTTCACTTGCCGTCTTGATACAGCCCCAATTATTTAGGCGAAATGTTTTAGCTATTCTGTTAACTCACCGCGCAAGTCTTGTTGCATCAGGTGGCGGATCTCTTCTGCAGATAGTGACTGGCTTAACAGGTAATGCAATTTGGTTAGCGCCGCTTCCACTGTCATATCAAAGCCACTGATTACGCCTGAATGGGCAAGGGCATTACCTGTTGCATAGCCACCCATATCCACGCGACCAGAGATACACTGTGTCAGATTGACCACCACAATACCACGCTCGCTGGCCAGTTTTAGCTCGGCAAGTAAATCGCCTTTTTGTGGCGCATTGCCTACACCATAAGAGCGTAAAATCAATGCTTTTACTGGTGTAAGCAGATAGTTACGTACCACTTCGGCGGAAATCCCCGGATAAATCGTTACTACGCCAATGGGCTGCGGGGTGATGTTATGCACCACTAATTCTGCCGTTGGTGCAGGCAGTGACGGCGTTGCTAAACGGCGAATATGGATACCGGCTTCGAGCAATGGCGTCAGGTTTGGTGAGGCGAAAGCATCAAAGCCATCTGCGTGTGCTTTGGTGGTTCGATTGCCGCGATATAAACGGTTATTAAAGAACAGCGTTACTTCATTTACCGGGTGGTTGGCGGCGATATATAGCGAATTGAGCAGGTTGATTTGCCCATCGGATCGCAACGCTTCGAGCGGAATTTGTGACCCTGTCACTATTACCGGCTTGCCGAGATTCTCCAGCATGAAAGAGAGCGCAGAAGCGGTAAACGCCATGGTATCGGTGCCGTGCAAAATGACGAAGCCGTCATATTGGTCATAATGGGCTTTAATATCATCAGCGATATGCTGCCAATCTTCTGGCGTCATATCAGATGAGTCCATCAGGGGGGCATATTCTTTGATGGTAAAATCAGGCATTTCTGGGCGATGGAATTCAGGCATCAGCGCCAGTTGACGTTGTAGGTGACCAGAGACAGGGATATAGCCCTGTTCAGAACGCTGCATACCGATAGTACCGCCGGTGTAAGCAACGTAAATAGATTTCTTATTCATTAATAATATTCTTAAATTGTTGTTCTTAAGTTCAATAGCCAGACAGGCCAGGTGGGGGAATTATAGAGGTATAGTTGTCATACTTGAAGCCACAAAAAAATGGCCCCTTTGCAGGAGCCATTTCCGATATTTCGCTATTTACTGACAGTGATTATTTTACTTCACCGCAGGTCAGGCACAACGCATAGCGATTTTGCGGATCGTTCATGTTATTGAACAGGTCGGCTTGTGAACGCATTTGCAGTGCAACTTGTGCGACTGGCGCTGGCAGATAAGCTTGTGCAACGGCAGGCAACATCGCATAAACCGAAGCATTAACCTGAGAGAAGATAAGATCAGTCAGGCTTGGCTGGCTGGTAAACCAGTTCAGCTTCCATTTTGGCAATTTCGCCAGCTCAGCGGCTTTTTTAACAGCATCGTCAAAGTCACCTAACTGATCGACCAATCCGTTGTTTTTCGCATCGGTACCAATCCATACATGTCCTTGAGCAATCTGGTCGATTTGTTCAGGCGTTTTATTGCGTGATTTGGCCACCAAATCAAGGAAGGTTTTATAACCGTTCTCGATGTTCATCTGCATCATCTGCGAGAACTCTGGTGGTAAAGCTTTGGTAACAGCAATATCAGCCAACGGGGAGGTTGC
The DNA here is from genome assembly GCF_049319665.1 of Rouxiella sp. Mn2063. NCBI lineage: Bacteria > Pseudomonadati > Pseudomonadota > Gammaproteobacteria > Enterobacterales > Yersiniaceae > Rouxiella > Rouxiella sp. Mn2063. Next base: position 102,256 of record NZ_JBMOUD010000006.1, read on the forward strand.
AACGCCATCAGTATGTACGCCGAACTGACCCAATGTGTCCTGATAGGTATTGATCACGCCAAAGATACCGATTGAGCCGGTGAGGGTACTTGGGCTGGCAATGATGTAATTGGCTGGGGTTGAGATCCAATAGCCGCCTGAAGCCGCCATGCCACCCATCGATACCACCACAGGTTTTCCTGCAGCTCTCGCCGCGGCAAGTTCAGAGCGAATAACTTCTGAAGCACTCACGCTGCCGCCTGGGCTGTTAACGCGGAAGACAATCGCTTTGATTTTCGGATCTAAACGCGCCTGGCGAATTTGGTCCGCGGTTGTATCGCCGCCAACATCACCTGGCTGCTCTTGACCGTCGATAATCGCACCATTAGCGAAGATAACCGCAATCTGTGGATCTTTGCTATCTGGCTTCGGCGCAGGTGCATAATCGTAGATGCTGGTGTAGTTGAAATCTTTGTCTTGTTTGTTCCAGCCAAAGGCTTTCACCATATCTTGCTCAGCTTCACCACGAGACGTTAGCGCATCAACTAATTTGTTCTTCAGCGCATATTCTGCGGTATTGCCGCCCACTTGCTGCAATGCTGTAAGCATTGCTGTCGCACCTGGGAATAGTTGCTCTGGTGTCAGTTGGCGGTTAGCAGAGACGGTATTGAGATAATTACTCCATAGCGCACCAACCCAACGGCTATCGGCATCACGAGCGGCAGGCGACATATCATCGCGCATTAATGGCTCAACGGCGGATTTATACGTGCCTACACGGAAAATATTGGTCGTGACTTTGAGCTTATCGAGCAAGCTTTTGTAATACAGCGTGTTGGTCGCAAAACCATGCAAGTCGACCATACCCTGCGGCGACAGGTAGATTTTGTTCGCGAAGCTGGCCAGATAGTATTGCGTCTGGTTATAGCTGTCGCCAACGGCATAGATTGGTTTACCCGAGTCACGGAATTCACGCAGGGCTTTGCCAATATATTGCAGCGAAGCCTGATCGGTACCCGTGAAGTCACTCAAAGACAGCACCATACCGGTGATGTTCTTATCATCTTTTGCCTGGCGAATAGTGTCGACCAAGTCAAACAGGGAATTCTCTTGCAGACGGTTGCTTGATGTGCCCAATAATTCACGCCCAAATTGGCGCATTTTATTGTTCACAGAGGGTTTATCGACTACAGAACCGCTGAGATTGACTAACAGCGCACCTTTAGTTGGCGTATCGGCAGGTTTAGACTGCAAACCGAAGTACAAACCTACGCCCAGCAGAATAAGCAGAATAAGAAACAGATTGAGGATAAATTCTCTTACAAAGTTAAGCAGACGCCAGGTCCACTTAAAAAAACCGGCGATAATTCGCCATAATGTATGCATGTTCACTCCATGAAGAGAGATAAAGTCTGGTTATCCTAATGACCTATAGCTAAAAAGTCAGCTTTAAATCATGTCAGGATTTAGCAGACGTTTAGGTAGTCGTTAGCAACGTCGGCCTAATGTATGTTAACTTAAGCGTAATGAGATTCATTATTAACAAAATTCATTATCAGGAGAGAGACATGCAAGCCCTGGACCTACTGTTAAACCGCCGTTCTGCTTCTCGCCTTGCGGCACCAGCGCCTGCCGGTGTTGCACTGCAAAATATTATCAATGCTGGAATGCGTGCTCCTGATCATGGTGCACTCCAACCTTGGCGCTTTATTATTGCTGAAAACGACGGTTTGCAACGCTTTAGCCATGTATTAAAAGCAGCGGCCGAAGCCGATGGAATGGATGAGCAGGCCATTGAAAAAGCCACTCAGGCTCCTTTCCGTGCGCCGCAAATCATCACCATTATTGCTGCTTGTAAAGAGAGCGCAAAGGTTCCTGAGTGGGAGCAAGTGATCTCCGCAGGTTGTGCCGTGCATGCTATGCAGATGGCAGCACTGGCGCAAGGATTCAACGGTATTTGGCGCACCGGCGCTTGGACCGATCACGCGATTGTCCGTGAAGCGTTAGGCTGTGGCGAGAAAGATAAAATCGTAGGTTTCCTCTATTTAGGCACTCCGCAATTAAAAGCCAGCGCGCAGGTGACATCGGTAGATAGTTCGGCGTTTGTCAGCTATTTTTAATCGACATTATTAATGATTAACTATCGATCATAATATAAGTCGTTCGATTATCAGGCAGCCATTTGGCTGCCTGAATTGTTTGTTGCAGGTTAAAATTCTGCGGGAAATATTCTGATAACGCATTGTTTCGTTGTTTTTGTGAGCGGGCGTGATCATTACGCGCGTTTCCTGACTTACCAATTGCGTTCTCAACCGCTAACATAGGCGACCTGCCGAACTGTCTGCCAGATGTGCAGATAGAGTTCCATGTCATATCAGAAGGGAAACACATTGATAGCAATAAACTCTGAACACTTCACCGACTCTATTCTGTTAGCTGAGAGCCTGGCCTAATGCGCTTGTTTATTGCCGAAAAACCCAGTCTTGCCCGTGCGATTGCCGATGTTTTGCCCAAGCCGCATCGTCGTGGAGATGGCTATATCGCTTGTGGAAATAATGATGTTGTCACCTGGTGTGTTGGCCACCTATTGGAACAGGCACAACCTGATGCTTATGACAGTCGCTTTGCCCGCTGGTCTCTAGAAGACTTACCCATCATCCCTGATAAATGGCGTTTGCTGCCAAGGCCTTCGGTCAGCAAACAGCTCAATGTCATCAAAACATTATTACAAGATGCCAGCCAAGTGATCCACGCCGGTGACCCCGATCGTGAAGGACAGTTGCTGGTGGATGAAGTACTGGATTATCTTGAACTCACCGCGGAAAAACGGCAAAACGTTCAGCGCTGTCTGATTAATGACCTTAACCCGCAGGCGGTGGAACGTGCGGTAGAGCGCCTGCGCTCAAACCGTGATTTTATTCCGCTATGTGTATCCGCATTGGCCCGGGCTCGCGCTGACTGGTTATATGGCATCAATATGACCCGTGCTTATACCATTTTAGGTCGCAATGCCGGCTATAACGGCGTCTTGTCGGTTGGGCGTGTACAAACGCCGGTATTAGGTCTGGTCGTTCGGCGTGATGAAGACATTGAAAATTTCGTCCCGAAAGATTTCTTTGAAGTTCGTGCTCATATCGTGACGCCTGCTGACGAGCGTTTTGTGGCCATTTGGCAGCCGAGTGAATCTTGCGAACCTTATCAGGATGAAGAAGGGCGTTTATTACATCGTCCATTGGCCGATCATGTGGTGACGCGTATCGGCGGACAGCCGGCGATTGTTACCGGTTATAATGATAAACGCGAGCCAGATACCGCACCGCTGCCATTTTCGCTTTCTGCATTGCAAATTGAAGGCGCAAAGGCCTTTGGCCTGAGCGCTCAGCAAATTCTGGATATCTGCCAGCGTTTGTATGAAACCCACAAATTAATCACCTATCCGCGTTCGGATTGTCGATATCTGCCGGAAGAGCATTTTGCCGGGCGTCACGCGGTATTAAACGCGATTTCCATCCACCAACCAGATCTATTGCCACAACCGGTGGTTGACAGCGATCGCCGAAATCGTTGCTGGGATGATAAAAAGGTCGATGCACACCACGCAATTATTCCTACCGCGCGCAGCAGCAAAGTTAATCTTACGCACGATGAAAGTAAGATTTTTGGCCTAATTGCCCGCCAATATTTAATGCAGTTCTGTCCCGATGCCGTATTCCGCAAATGTGTGATTGATTTAGATATCGCAGGCGGTAAGTTTATAGCCAAGGCACGTTTTCTGGCCGATGCGGGATGGCGTACTTTGCTTGGCAGCAAAGAGCGCGATGAAGAGAACGAAGGAACACCGCTGCCGGTTGTTGCCAAAGGGGATGAATTACTTTGTGAGCGGGGGGAAGTGGTTGAACGCCAGACGCAACCGCCGCGTCCGTTTACCGATGCTACGCTATTATCAGCGATGACCGGTATTGCGCGTTTTGTGCAAGATAAAGCCCTAAAGAAAATCCTGCGTGCGACCGATGGTTTAGGGACTGAGGCTACGCGTGCTGGGATTATTGAATTACTGTTCCGACGCGAGTTCTTATATAAAAAGGGGCGTTATATCCATTCGAGCGAGACAGGCAGAGCCTTGATTCACTCGCTACCGGATATTGCTGCCCGCCCGGATATGACCGCTGACTGGGAATCAACTTTGACCCGTATCAGCGAGAAAAACTGTCGCTATCAGGATTTTATGCAGCCTCTGGAGATGACATTGCAAGACTTGATCGTTCAGGCCAAGCGTAATCGTGTGTCGCCTGCGTTTCGCAGTCTCTCGGCAAAACCGAAAACAGCGGCGCCAAATAAGCGCCGTAAACCCTCGTCAAAAGTGAAGGATACGAAACAAAATGATGAATAAACGTATGTTTACCTTGTTGTTAGTGGCTTCACTCAGCGCGGCAGTTCCGGCATTAGCCGCACAGCAGGGGTATCGCCCTGACGTTGCCGTGCAATTACCCGCGGAAGTTTGGGATGCAGGTAACGCCAGCCGCAATGCTGCGCCGCCATGCCATCGCTGCTGTATTTATAATGACCAGAATTATTCCGAAGGTGCAGTCGTCACGGTAAAAAATGTGGTATTGCAATGCGTACGCGATCCCAATGTGCTCAGTACCGGCGGCGATGATTTACACTGGCAGCGTTTAGATAAATAATCGGACGGACCAAGTGACAGTGTCACTTGGTCGTTTATTACCACCCAACCGGCAGTACATCAAATAACGACATCATGGCGTAGACAACGCTTGCCAGATAAATCAAAACGATCATCCCTTTTACCAGCGGATGCGTAATTGCCGCGCTACATTGCCAAAGAGTCTGTTGGTCACCGCTGCGTCGTGCGCCTTTTAGAATAAACATCGGCATGATAGAGAGCACGACGCCGCTGAAAACGCCGGGAATATACAGGGCATTCACAAACGAAATTAACCCGCTATAGGCCAGTACAAAAGGTGGGATGACCACCAGTAATATGGCATACAACCGACGCCGCGCAACGTTGTCGACATCCCAGCGAAAGCGGTCGCCTATATTGGTCAGCAGGCTACCGCCCAATCCCCAGTAAGATGTGAGCATGGCAAACAAGGCAAAAATATTGGCAGAAAAGAAAGCCCATTCCCCCAGTGCCTGGCCCCAACTTAAAGTGGCAACCTCAGAAATATTATCCAACCCACTCAACGCAATGACCGAAATAGGGATCGCGGCCAATAGTAATAGCGTTATCACCATTCCAGTCACAATCGCTTTGGGCAGCATGGCGGGTTTATCACTAAAACCACGGGCCATCTCCGGTACGATGTATTGCGCTGAGAAGCAAAAAACCACCACGTTGAACACCGGCGCCATATAGATCCAATTGCCAGCCAGTAAATGTGTTAGATCGGTTTGTTGCTGCATAAAGGTGGCGATAAATAAAATCAGCACCATCAATATCATGCAGATACAAATAAGTTTTTCACTGCGGCCTATCATCTTCAAACCGAACCATAACACCCCAGCGGCGGGCACAAAAAACACCAGGCTACCCATCGACGGGGAAAGCCCTAGCAACGATTGCAACAGCTTGCCGCTGCCGCTCATATAGGCTGTTAACGCGCCGAGGGAATTGACGCAGACGCTGGCAAACATCAGCCACGACCCAAATTTACCGACGTAGCGCAAAGTTAAACCGCTCAGTTGCAGCTGCGCTCGGGTACGCAGCGTTGATTCGGCAACATACAACATGGTGAAGGTGGTAAAAATACACACCACGACCAGCCAAAAGAGCAATGGCATAAAACCAGCCTGGCGTGAGGCATAGGCAATCGACAAGGCTCCGGCACCAATATTGGTACCGACAATCATGGCAACGCCTTCAATAAAGCTCAGTGATTTTTCTGTCGTTCGCGCATGCTCTGCATTACTGATAATAAGGGGTGATGACATGACGGCTCCTACAATACGACGTTTTTGAGATAGAGCGTGATAACCCGAGAAATGGGATTGGGTTATCACAAGTGTCACTCAGCTGTTTTATGCCGCCGTGTGGGCTTCTATTGCTTGTTGTAGAATATTGAGTGCGCGCTGGAATTGGTCATCGGGGATAGTTAACGGATAAAGGAAGCGGATAACGTTACTGTGTTGTCCACAAATAAGCAGTAACAGGCCATGTTTCATCGCGTATTGTTGCACGTCACGAGTCATGCAGGCGTCTGGTCGTTTAGTGTTGGGATCGCAGAACTCGACGGCGATCATCGAACCACGAGCGCGTATTTCGGCAATCGCTGGCTGATTTTTACTGCTTTGCCGTAAAGTATCGGCCAATTTATCGCCAAGCTTGATCGCACGTTGGCATAGCTGCTCTTCGTCAATGATATCTAACACCGCATGGGCGGCGGCAATAGCCAAAGGATTACCTGCATAGGTGCCTCCCAATCCCCCGGGTTCTGGAGCATCCATGATTTGGGCTCGGCCAGCGACAGCCGACAGCGGTAAGCCTGCTGCCAGGCTTTTTGCCATGGTGATTAAATCCGCCTTGGCGGCATAGTGCTCCATGGCAAACAGTTTGCCGGTACGGGCAAAACCACATTGCACCTCATCGGCAATCAGCAGAATTTTGTGTTGATCACAACATTCGCGCAGACGTTGCATAAAATCGGCGGGTGCAATATTAAAGCCACCTTCGCCTTGAATAGGCTCTAACACAATGGCGGCGACATCTTGCGCGGCAATGTCTTGGGCAAACACCGCCTCCAGGCTTTGCATGGCATCATCGACACTGACGCCGTGTAAGGTATTGGGATAACGGGCATGAAACACCGACGCGGGCATTGGGCCGAATTTGTTCTTATAAGGGCTGGTTTTTCCAGTCATTGCCATCGTCATATAAGTGCGCCCATGGAACGCGCCGCCAAAGGTAATAATGCCATGACGGCCGGTGCTGGCGCGGGCAATTTTAACCGCATTTTCTAGCGCTTCGGCTCCGGTACTAAAAAATGCGGTTTTTACTGCGCCCGGAATAGGCACTCGGTCATTGATACGCTCGGCCAGATGGACATAGCTCTCGTAAGGCACGATTTGATAAGCGGTGTGGGTGAACTTATCTAACTGGCGAGCTATTGCGGCAATTACTTTTTTATGGCGATGGCCGGTATTAAGTACGGCGATCCCGCCGGCAAAATCGATAAACTCTCGTCCTTCGACATCCCATAGCGTGGCGTTATCGGCATGTTCAGCGAACCAATCACACATAACACCAATACCACGTGGGGTTGCCTGCTGTTTACGCATACCTAATGCTGCATTTTTGTCTTCCATTGCCTCACCTCTTGATAACAAGTAATTTACAAAATTCACATACTGACGTTTATTTACCTGCTAGTGGAAAGGCTTGACGAGAGCCATTTATCAGTCAACGGAGGGAACCAATTGCGAACTTTGCATGCAGATCATCTTTTGCAACGTCTACAGTGCGAAACTGAAGGCGCATTGCACCATCGGCTATTTATTTGTTTACGGGCAGCCATTGTTGAGGGCGTTTGGTTACCGAACAGTCGTCTACCCGCAACGCGAGATTTAGCTCAAGAATTGAGTGTGTCACGCAATACAGTGATCAATGCCTATGAACATTTACTGGCCGAAGGCTATGTCAGTGCGCGTATTGGCAGCGGCACGCGAGTAGCTGCAACCTTGCCAGAAAGCTACCTGAATGCAGCTAAAATGCCGTTCAACGAGCAGGGCGATGATGTTAAAAATGTGACGTTGTCACGAAGGGGTGTTGATTTGCTCAATGCCGCGGGAGTGTCACCGCATCAATGGGGAGCATTTGTGCCAGGCGTACCGGATGTCACCCAATTCCCCCACGCGCTGTTTAGTCGCCTTTATGCAAAATTTAGCCGTGCTCCCGATCATGAGCGCCTTATTTATGACAACCAAGGCGGCTGTGAGGTATTACGCACTACTTTGGCTGACTATTTACGAGAAACTCGCTCGGTACGTTGCGATGCTGAGCAAATCCTGATTACTGAAGGGGTTCATCAGGCAGTCGATCTGGTCTCACGTATGCTGTGTGACATCGGCGATAGGGCATGGATTGAAGACCCCTGCTATTGGGGGATTCGTAATATCATGCGCATTAATGGGCTTGATGTGATTTCGATGCCGGTTGATCACGAAGGAATGAACCCCGATCCTGATGTCGAGAAGGCACCGCCGCGAATTATTATGGTAACGCCCTCGCATCAATATCCGCTCGGCTCTCACTTGAGTCTTGCTCGCCGCCGGCAATTATTAGAGATGGCTCGACGTTATCAAAGCGTGATCGTGGAAGATGATTACGACAATGAGTTTCGATTTTCTGGCCAACCGTTTCCTTCGTTACAAGGGCTAGAAGCCGATGCGCCGGTTGTCTATATCGGTACGTTCAGTAAAACGCTATATCCTGGTTTGCGTATTGGCTACATGGTCGTGCCCAAAACATTAATTGGGCCATTACGAGCGGCGGCGGCAGAGTTGTATCGCAGCGGACATTTGTTGGTACAACGGACATTGGCCGAGTTTATTATTCAGGGGCATTACGCGGCCCATATCCGGCGGATGAGACTGCTTTATGGCCGACGACACGCTTTCTTGGTTGATCTGATTAAACGTTATCTGGGCGAGCATTTTTTGCATGAATTTAATCAAGATGCCGGTTTGCACCTGGTGGTAAAACTGCCGCAATCTTGTGATGACCTTGCCATTGCCTCACAAGCGGTTAAACGCGGTGTTAAGGTGCGGGCCTTGTCTCCCTATTATTGGCAAACGCAGCAGCAGCCACAGCGAGGGTTAATACTGGGCTTTGCCTGCGTGGAAGAAAAGGCAATGTTCGATGCGCTGTGCACACTGCGTAATTGTTTGCTTGATGCAGGCGTAAGTATCGATAAATAACATAAAAAAAGCCCCATACCGCCAAGGCGAAATGGGGCCAGCGCCACTTATCTCAATCTGAGATAAGTGGGTTATTAGAAGGATTATTTTTTATCTTTAGTGACTTTGCTAACGTCAGAGGCGGAAACCGCCGCCGCCTGATTGCCCCATGAGCCGCGGATATAGGTCAATACATCAGCCATTTGCTGGTTGTCTAATACGCCTTTATAGCCAGGCATCTTATAAGATAAGTTGCCTTCGGTACGCGGCGTTTCGGCACCCATTGAAATGACGTTAATCAGGTTAATCGGATTATCAATGGTGACCAGCCCGTTACCGGCCAGCGCCGGGATAACGTAATCATGTCCCTGACCATTTACGCCATGACAGGTCGAGCAATAAGTCTTATAGAGCTTCTCTGCCGAGGTATTAACGCTTACCGCCGCCGTTTTTTCTGCTGTGGCAACGGGGGCTGATAGCGATTTTAGATAGACGGCGATACTTTGCAGATCTTCATCTGAAAGGTACTGCGTGCTATTCGTGACTACCTCAGCCATCGGGCCGGCAAAGGATTTATGCACACTTTGCCCGGTCTTAAGCAACGCAACTAACGTCGCTTCATCTCTTTGCGATCCGCGGATATTAGGTGCATACCAGCCACCAATCTCAGAACCAGATAAATAATCAGCTGAATCCTGAGTCAGCCCTTTTTCTTGCAAGGCCAAGCCGCGCGGCGTATGACAAGCGCCACAGTGTCCTAATCCCTGCACTAAATACGCTCCGCGATTCCACTGCGCGTCGTGTCCAGCATCTGGGACAAACTTCTTATCCTCATGGAACAGTGTCTGCCAGACGGCGAGAGGCCAGCGGATGTTCAGTGGCCAAGGGATATCGCTGTTACGATTTCCCACGTCCTGCGGCAGAACGCCCTGCATGAAATAATCGTACAGCGCGTGCATATCTTCATCACTGAGCTTGGCGAAAGAGGAATAAGGCATCGCCGGGTAAAGGTTATGTCCATCTTTAGCTTTACCTTCACGCATCGCGGTATCAAAGTCGCTAAAACTATATTCACCAATACCAGACTTAACGTCCGGCGTAATATTGGTCGAGTAAATTACGCCAATCGGTGTTTCGATGGCTTTACCCCCCGCGAAGGGCTTATCGTTGGACGATGTATGGCAGGCGGTACAATCTCCAGCACGTGCCAGATATTCTCCGCGAGAGATATCCGCGATTTTGGCATGTGCGGGTAATGTACTTAGCAGCAACAAGGCTAACAGCGACTTTTTCATGCTTCACCTCCTTGTACGCCAGATTGAGTAATTTCTTGTACAGCACGCCAGCCTTGGTCCATCGCCGAATGCGCATAAGGGCTCCAGTCAGAGTCGGAGTTAGCAATATGAATATTGCCAAACGGCTGGCGGGCGGTCTTGATGATTTTCTCTGATTCGTCTTCGTTATCGAATAGCGAGTTGACGGTGTAAGAGTAGCCATGAGCCCAGCGGTTGACGGTGATCGCCAGAATATCTTTTTCATGATCAAAGCCCGCTTCGCCAAACATGCCTTGCAGCTGCTTGCGGATCATTTTCTCATGTTCGGAGAACGGCATTGCCAATAATGTCGCACGTCCTATGCGCGATTGCTCGCGTGCGGACAGCGTGCTGCCTGGCATAGTGGGAACGTAAACCATATGCAGGCACATTGGCGCATCTGGGGTTTTCGGATGCTCATAACCGCCCATGCTCACCGGGTAGTCTAATTTTACGCGGCTATAAGGCGCAGCGGGGGAATAGATTTCATGCACGCCCAGCTTGACGAAAGGTTGCCAGTTGCGGATCACTACTTTGGTGTAAACCAGCGGTGCTTTAACGTTTTCTCGCAGAGCATCCTTTTGCGCTTCCGGTAATGAAGGAACCACATAAGGGATCAGCATATTATAGCCAGCCATAATCACTTTCTTGGCTCTGACTTTTTGCAAATCTTGGTTTTTATGTAGATAGGTAACGTCTGCCTGGTTATCGGCAATATTCTCGACATGCAGCCCGATAGCATTAAGGCGCAGGCGAGTATTCGCACCTGGTTTGTCGAGTTGTGCATAGTCAAACTTGGCTTTCACAATATCTTCCATGTCATGACCAGGTGCCACGTCAGGGATCAAACGGCGAACTAACAGGCGTGCCAAACTGGCGTTGCCATCGGGGAAGTGATAGATGTACGGGTCATCAAGTTCAGCCTGTTCGTCGGCTTCAAGCGGCGGCAACCCTAAGGCAGCAAAACCCGGTAACGCACATAACCGCGCATCCGAACACGAGGTAGCATCAATGCCGACCGCCTGGAAGTCATTGGTTCTTTGCTGGAAGAATTTAATCGCCAGCGGGCTGAGTTTGACTTTATCACGCAAGAATTGCGTATAGCTGTGCGAGCCAAGGTATTCAACTTTCTCGCTCTGCGACATTCCGGCCAGATAATCTACCGTTTCCTCGTGCAGTACGATCAGCGCCTTACGGTCGGCTTCTGGCAGAGGGAAATCGCCAATAAATTCAGCGTAGCTGCGGCCATTCAGGCGGTCCGGTGGAATATCATCAGCAACGTTACGGCCAGGATCGCCGGCAACGATTTTATTCACGCCGAAGTTCTCGCTATCAAAGTAGACACCGCGGCTTAGCCCCAGATCGGGATAGAAGGTACGCTGAAAGCCTGAGCCGAGCTTATCGACATCGACGGCGAGGTCCGCTAATACGCTCTTCGCAACTTTACTGTAAATAGATTTAGGCGACTGTAATGACTCGCTGCCACCGTAACCGAGTAGCATGCCATCCGGGGTAGTAAATTCGTTGCGTTTAGCATGGCCACCGAAGTCGTCGTGGTTATCAATGAGCAGGATTTTTTTATCCTCGCCCATCTGCTTACGGTAAAAGTGTGCCGCTGACAGGCCGCTAATACCGGCCCCAACAATCACCAGGTCATACTCTTCGATGACTGGCACGCTAGCGTAATCATACTGTTTGCCGCTACGAGCAATAGCATGAGCACCTTCAAAAGAACCATCGTGATTACCCCGCAATCCGGTTAATTCGGGAGGGTAATACAGGGTTTGTTGTGCCACATTGGGCGCAGCTTTCAGTATTTGAAATGGCGTCATGCCAGCAACAACGGTGATGGCGACACCATTGATAAAATCTCTACGGGTTATGTTCATAATTACCTAGTGTTTTAATTATTTCGCAGCAGTCATGATTAAAAAGAAAACATGTTTGCTGCTTATGGATTATAAAGTTTTCTGAATGCTTCGGATGTATGCTGTGTAGTCCGAATAAGGCTTGTTTATGCGATAGTCATAAATCCATTAGTTTTCTTTATTTAACACTAATAAAATTATCTATCTCCGTAAGATTCCCATTGTTAGCCAGGATACGGTTTTGTTATCTTTTTGGCCGCATTCTGTTAAATGATAGCTTATCTTAGCGAGTAGGGGAATAACCCTAGGCTTTGTGTGATGCGTTTGGCGGAGAGGGAGTTTTTACTAGTTGTACCTAAAAATTAGTATAGCTTAGGCCCGATGACGTTGGCAAAAGGATAATTTCCTTGTCTGTTTTTTTAAGTCTACATTTGTATGAATAACCTTTATTAGGATTAATTTTAATTAATTCCATGTAAGATTTTTATTACTTAACAATAAACTCCTTGAGCTTATTGTTGTATTGTTATTTTTATGTAATTAAATTATTGGTGATAATGTTTCATGGTATTACCGCCCCCATTTATGTCTTTAGGTATGAACTTGTCGTTACCATGTAATGAACTCTGTATTAATAGTTTTTCATTTCACTCTCGTAAATGAGAAAATCTAGTAATCATATTGAGTTAGGTATTTTTCTTAAGAGGAAGAAATATGGGAATATATGTTTTCTATTTCTTGCCTGTTAGTGGGTATTTATCTATATTCGAAGGATTTCGCATTTCTATAAATTTTTTAGCTATGTGGCGAATCGTATTCACAAACTGTGCTCATAGGTGGTGGGTTTTAGCGTGAAGCCTGTGAAGGTAGCGCCAATATCAAATTGGCTTTTAGCCTTGCCAGGCATCAAAAAAAGTAGGGCAGTCTGTGGAACTGATAGTGTGAAAATATAGCAATAGGAAAGAAATAATCTTCATTATTATAACGTAAAAAAGTTAATGCTAAAAAATAACCATATTTGTAAGAAATAGATCTCACGTGAGTGGATACGTATTTAGTGCTGTAATTAACGAACCAAGCAATGACTTGCAAGAGTTTCATCCACGGCGTGATGACAACGCCTGAGTGTAGGACGGAAGGGAGTTCCGATGAAAATTTATCGACCACTATGGAATGAGGGGGCATTGCTGTCTCCCCAGCAGTTTCAGCAACAATCAGAATGGGAGTCTTTCAGGAGTGCAGGGGTGTCGGCGCTAACATCTCCTTTCCCATGGGGAGTTGAAAAGGCTGAATTTGATGAGAACTTACTGTCTTCGGGAGTAATCCAGGTCCGTCATCTACGGCTTTGGCTCCCAGATGGTACGCTGATTGACACGCTTAATAGTGATTTACCACCAGAACCTCGAGAATTAGACGCTGGTAAACTTGCCGGTCATGATGTTGTCACTGTTGTACTCGCGTTACCGCTGATGCAATCCGGCATTATCAATGTTCAACATGAGTCCTCGGTGACGGAAAGACCGCTGCGCTACCGTGAAGAATGGGTCACTATTCCCGATGCATTTGGCCCCGAAGAAGAATCGATGGCTGTCGCTCGTTTCAATTTATCTCTTCGTTTTCAGCATGAAAGTAATGAATCTTGGAAGACCTGCCCAATACTCCGCCTGGTACGTGATGGGCAAGGTGGGTGGCGACAGGATCTACAATTTATTCCTCCAATGGCTCTATTTTCAGCCAGTTCGACATTACGTGAACGCTTGGTCCTGCTAAACCGCCAACTACGTTCTCGTCGTCAGCGCCTGATGTCGATGCGTCGTGAGAGTAACGAACGACTGGCTGACTTTGCTGTCGCTGACGTTTCATTATTCTGGTTGTTGAATGCGCTTAATTCTCACGCCAGAGTACTAACCGAATTTGAGCATTTTTCCGCTCGTCACCCTGAACACGTGTGGGCAGAACTGGCTCGACTAGCAGGCAGTATGCTGACTTTCTCGCTTGAACATGATCTTGATGCCATTCCAGGTTATGACCATGCAGAACCGAGTAATTCATTTCCACCGTTGTTTGATCTTATTACTGCGTTACTTGAGGCTAGCCTGCCATCCAGGGTTATTGCTTTAGAAATGTCACGTACTGATGAGCAGACATGGAGGGCATCTCTTCACGATATTCGTTTGCGTGAAGAAGCGGATCTCTATCTCTCCGTACGTTCCGATATTCCCGCCTGGCAGATTGCTGAACGTTTCCCCGCGCTTTGTAAAGCCGGTTCTCCTGATGAAGTGAATGAAATTTCTAGTGTGGCACTAAAAGGCATACCTCTTATTCCGGTTAGCCGAGTGCCTGCTGCATTGCCGGTACGTCTGGAGAACCAGTTCTTTGCATTGGATATGGAGAGCGTGGCTGCTCGTGACATGCTGGAACAGGGGGTATGTATGTTCTATGTGCCTTCTCTTCTTGGCTCACTCGAACTCGAACTGTTTGCGGTATTACGCTCATGAGACAAGAAATAGATATTGACCAACTGATGGCAGAAACCTGGCTTACGGTCACCATGCTACGGCATGGCGCTACCACGCCAGATGGTAATGCACTGTATCAGAAGTGCTGTAAGCAAGTCGAAAGTGTTCGCGAGGCTCTGGTAAGCGCTAATTACGATGAGGCCAGCATCGAACACATTTCTTATGCTCAATGCGCTTTACTTGATGAAACAGTAATGAGCCGCAAGCCGAAAGAAGGGGAAACTGACGCCGGGCAACTCGTCTGGCGAACCGCGCCCTTACAAGCTAAATATTTTGGGTCTTTGCATGCGGGTGAAGCGCTTTGGGATCGTATCGCTGAAGTGTTACGTCAGCCCACGCCTATTATTGCGGTATTGACCTGTTACCACCGAGTATTATCTCTAGGGTTTCAGGGACTATACAGCGTACAAGCAGTGAGTCAGACTCTGCGTGACGAGACG
This sequence comes from Rouxiella sp. Mn2063, assembly GCF_049319665.1. Lineage (NCBI taxonomy): Bacteria > Pseudomonadati > Pseudomonadota > Gammaproteobacteria > Enterobacterales > Yersiniaceae > Rouxiella > Rouxiella sp. Mn2063. The sequence goes on from NZ_JBMOUD010000006.1 coordinate 117,291, forward strand.
CTGAAAACTCTCAGTGAACGAGTTACTCCTTTTCATAACGATCTTTCCCTGGTTATTCACCGAACGGGCAAACGCCGCTACAACCTACTGCGTTCTGTCTGGTTTTGGATCGCTTTTGCCGTTGTCCTTACCGCGAGCGTTTGGTGGGGAGGGCATACTTGGCTGCAGGCATTATTGTCCTCGCAATTGCCGGAGCTGCGACACTAATGCGTAAATCCGTCATCGTATCCAGTGTGCTACCCCTCCTCGCCAGTGCTGCTGCGTTGTTATGGCTGCTGTGGTACTTCTTTCCCATCCCCATCTGGATTAAAGGGATAGTCACGCTGGTGATGGTTATTGCTCTTTGTCGGCTGGGGGGGTTGGATTATTATCGCCGTCGACCACTTTCTGATACAGATCAAGCACTCGATTTCCTCTCCTTAGATCAATTAGGTCCTGTAGTACTGGTGTGCGGTGACGGAATGGATGACTTATTTCCTGATAAGCCACTGAGAAAAACGGCGCAAGGCTGTTGGCTTCGCGTCGGTGATCTCGATGCACTTACCGCGGTTATTCGCAACATTCAGGCACATTATCCTCGCCAGATAGGACAGCTTTCTATCATGTACTCCTGTTTGCCTGACAGGCATCAAGATGAAGCTGTTTTGCGGGCATCAGTAAAAGTATTGCGTCAGCAGGTTCGGCAAGTGAAATCTCTCACTGGATTCCAGATACCTGTTGTCCTCAATGGCCAATTTTCCGGCCCTGAAACGCCGTGGAACATTGTTCAGGGAGATAATCCCGTAGTTTGCCCTGTCGATGAGGCGCTCATTCCCCTGCGGGAATGGCAGCAGAAAGCAAATAACATCACGGTAATTCCAGTACTGAGCCAGGCTTTTGCGTTTACACGTGAGATTTTACTGGATGAGCTAGAGAAGACTGACCCGCTTTGCCCACCTGTTTATGCTTTGGCTGTGGTATTGCGATCCGGTGCTCCGAGTGAGGATGTGGGTTCTTTATGGTCTCACTGGTTACTTCATCGAGCGCAGCTTGAATTCCCAGAGATATCAGGACTAACCGAATACGCCCATCGCTTTGCCGATCCTTTGCTTTCTCTATTGTCGCCTTTTGCCATTCCTCTACAGGGTGGACAAACAACCCGACGCGTGATTTTCCTCCTGCTGTTATGTGCTTTGTGCGCGCTGAGTTTTTCTATTGCAAATAACCGTAACCTTATCCGTCAGGTAGGGACCGATTTACAGCGCTGGCATGCCATACCGATGTCTCATTATGAGCCGAAAGCGCAAGCACTGTCGGTCCTTAAACGAGACACATTGTTACTTGAGCGCTGGCAGCGGCAGGGGGAGCCCTTGAAATTAGCGCTGGGATTATATTCTGGTCAACATTTGTGGCTAGCTTTGCAACAAGCGATTGACACCTATATTGGTCCCGCACCTTCAGTAGTGGAAACTCCTCCCGAGCCGACTCAGGCTCCAACAACTATCCGCCTGGATAGCCTCTCGTTGTTTGATGTAGGTAAGTTCCAGCTCAAACCTGACAGTACCAAAATGTTAGTCAATGCGCTGATTGGCATCAAAGCCAAGCCGGGATGGCTGATTGTAGTAGCAGGACACACTGACATTACCGGCAATGCACAGGCAAATCAGACATTGTCACTCAAACGGGCAGAAGCGCTTCGTGACTGGATGTTATCTACCAGCGATGTGTCACCAACCTGTTTCGCCGTACAAGGCTATGGTGCGACACAACCGATAGCCAGTAATGATACCCCCGAAGGTCGTGCACTTAATCGCCGGGTCGAAATAAGTCTGGTGCCGCAGGCGAATGCCTGTCTGGCGAACGCCAGCCAATAGTGTGTTTTTGGTGATCACGCAGTATGGGGATCACCAAAGTAACTTTCATCTTTCGCCCTTATGACCTTGTGCGCTTTGGTTAACAGCGATGGGCGGTAGCGTGCCTCAGTATGAAAGAGAGCATGAATATGGAAAGTCAGCCTGCTGTTTTACAGCACCTCCGAAATCATGGTTGTGCTGATGCGGAAATTATCCCTAAGTACGGGGGCTTGAAACCGCCGGAACAGAAGATCTCTCTGGAGTGTGATGACAAAGTCAAAGGAGGTAGTAAATGAGTGATTCGGTGATAAATAATGCAGTCAGCTCGGTAAAGCAGCTTTTAGGACAATCTCGTTATCGCATAGATGTACATGGCTGTTTGCATTTTTTGGATGTTCTGAACTTTCATGCGGAACACGCTCTGAGTCAGCCTTGGTACTATAACGTTTCAGTCACCAGCCCAGCGGCGGATATCGCCTGCGACACGTTATTGCTCAAACCCGCATCATTCACATTTCAGACCCCGATGTTTACTGGTGTGCCAGCGACCCCGGTACGTACTGTTTATGGCGTGGTGCAGTCTTTCTGCCGTATCTCAACCTCGGCAGATGAAACCCATTATTCATTGAGATTAGTACCGCGTATCGCGCTGCTACGGCATAGCAAAAGTAGTGAGATTTACCTAAACCAGTCAGTGACAGAAGTGGTGGAGCAAGTGCTGCGTAAGCACGGTCTTGAAGGCCCGGACTTCGAGTTTCGCCTGTCGCGTGAATATCCTGCGCGGGAACTGATTACTCAATGGCGGGAAGATGACCTGGCATTTGTGCAGCGTTTACTGGCTGAAGTCGGTATTTTCTGGCGTTTCGAAATGGACAGCCGCTTAGAGCAGGATGTTGTGATATTTCAGGATACGCAGGAGCAATACGAGTTTGGTCTGACATTGCCATTACGTAATCCCGCAGGAATGAGCGACAGCGGGCAGGAGAGCGTCTGGGATATACGCACCGCACATAATGTAGTCAGCGGCAGCGTTGCCACCCGCGATTATAATTATCGTCAGGCACTAACTCCGCAGGACAGCACGGAAACTGTCAGCGGCCCGGAAGGGATCACCATCGGCGAAACCTACCACTATGCGGAGCCCTTTTTATCCGAAGGGGCGTTAGAAAATCCGGAAGACGGCGCGTTTTATGCCCGGCTGCGTCATGAGCGTATTCTTAACAATCAATATACCGTCACTGGTCGCGCCACGAGTCCCGAACTGTCTCCCGGCCAAGTATTAGAAACCGATGGTATTCTGCCAGATGGCCTGCAAGATGGGATAGTTATTACAACTGTTCACTGTAGTGGCTCACGTAAAAGCAGTTTTCGGCTCAAATTTACCGGTATTCCCTACAGTGAAATAGTGTGTTATCGCCCGCCGTTACTGAAACGGCCCGTGATTTCTGGCTCTCTGCCTGCCAGAGTAGAAAGTACTCAGAAAGGCGATACCTATGCCTGGCTGGATAATCAAGGCCGTTACCGCGTGAAGCTTGATTTTGACCGTAGCAACGCGGAGCAAGGCTATGCGTATCTCTGGCTGCGGATGGCAAAACCCTATGCCGGTGACACCTATGGCTGGCATGCGCCTTTGCTTGATGGTACGGAGGTTTCGGTTATTTTTGACAGTGGCGATCCGGACCGGCCTTATATCGCCTTTGCCCAGCATGACTCTGAACATCCTGACCATGTTACCAGCGACAATCACACCCGCAATATTTGGCGCACGCCTGCAAATAATAAGCTGAGGATGGAAGATAAGCGGCAGGAAGAGCACATCAAACTTGCCACTGAATTCGGTAAAAGTCAGCTTAACATGGGCCATCTGGTCAATAACGTGCGCGAACAACGTGGAACCGGTTTTGAACTGCGTACTGATGAGTTTGGTGCGATCCGTGCAGCCAAAGGTCTTTTCCTGACGGCGGATGAACAACTAAAAGCACAAGGTGCGATGCTGGAAATGGCCCCGGCGGTTAACCAAATTAACCAGGCGAATAGCGAAATGCAGGCCCTGAATGATGCCGCAGAACGGGCTGGCGCATTGGTATCAGATATACAGAAGCAAATTAATCTGGTTAACGACCGCCTGTCAGGTTTGCAATCAGCTGTGTTGCTGGCAAGTGCGCCGCAAGGCATGGCCTTCACCTCTGGCGAACACCTGCAGTTGAGCAGTTCTGGCAATACTATGATTAACGCCGGCCAGCACCTCGATATTGGCAGCATGAAAAATCTGTCTGTGATGGTAGAAAAAGCATTGGGGATATTTGTGCATAAGGCGGGAGCAAAGCTGGTTGCCAATCAAGGTGATATAGAAATCCAGGCTCAGCACAACACAATGGCACTGTTTGCTGAGCAACAAGTCACCATCACCAGCAGTGATGATGAAATCGTCATCAGCACACCAAAAACGTTGACGCTAAACGGCGGCGGTTCCTACCTCAAACTGAGTTCAAGCGGAATAGAACACGGCTCAGCAGGCGATTTTATTGTTAAAGCGGCTAATTATCTGGTACCGGGGTCGGGGGGCAGTTTACCACTGGAGACGCCAGATTTTAAAAAAACTGAAATTAAGATCACAACAAAAAACTCTGCTAAATGGGCCAGTGAATAACAGGGAAGTGATATATGTCCGCAAAATTACCAAAATTCAGCTATCCGGTACCGTCGAACAAAAACGGCCATGCTTTTTCTTCGGCAGAAGAACTATTGTCAAAACTTGGCGGTGAAAGCTCGGGGCAGTATCTGGTGGGAAGTCAGGGGATGTGGCATGGAGGCATTCATATTTCAGATGCGACCATCCCGTGGTGTGCTCTGAGCACTGACAGTGACGCTGAGAAAGCCTACTACAACAATTTACCCTATAAAGGGGAACAGTTTATTCGCTGCATGGCAGATGGCGAGATTATTGCCTGGCGCGTCTGTAAGGATTATGCAAGCGCAGCTATCACGTGGCGGGGTGAAAAGCTTTATCTTTCAACATCATTTGTGTTGGTAAAACACTATGTTCAGCCGGGGGATACAGCCGCCAGTGGCTTGACGTTTTATACCCTGTACATGAATTTAGCCCCTTCTAGCGCCTATGAACGACAAGGGGGAGATCTTAACCGCAAGACGACTGGCTCTCAGCGCTATTACACAAGTGCAGAAAACACTCAGGCAGGTGCTGCCGCAGGTTCACTGGTTAAAGATACCCGTGTGACCCTGAGCGACAATATTATATCTCGTGCGAGTGACCACCGTCAGTTTACTGAAGTGACCCTTACCGTTGAGACGAAGAACGCAGCAGGCGTCGCTCTGAAGGCGGGAACGAAAATCTGGACGGTGTCCGATCAGGGCGCCCTGAAAGCTGTATCTTCCGTGCCGGTGCCGTCATGGTGGACGAAATGTGCTCCGGCTTATGGCACTCAGCCCACCGATATGGTGAATTGTACCTCTCGTACAGACTGGTCGTATTACCTGAGCCGCGAGGATGTACTGCAAAGAAAAATAGCGGGTAAATTGGCCGCGGGTTTCCCATTAACGTATGAGCCTGATAATAAGGCGCAGCAGGTGACACGTCCCGGAAAAGACCCGGAGGACACGCCGAATACTTTCAGTCTGGTCACGCTAGGCCGGGATGTGGGTAAGATGAAAAAAGGTAATCGAGTCTGGGTCGTGTCTGACGGTGACAGTCTGACACCTGCTCAAGCGACTTCTGGCAGCCAGCCAGTGTTTGGTGAGGTAGTCAAACCACTGACACCTATTGCTATTAGCGCCGGTGACAGCATTGGGCATATGGGTTTTTATCAGTTACCAGAAGAGAACGGTAAGCGTTCACGTTATCAGGTACATATTGAGTGCCTGAGCATGGACGAGAAATTGCCGACGTTTCTGACCAACCCAGAGAAAGTAGGGGAACAAGAGCCTGCGTTTATCAAGTATCCGGAAAGTGCGACGCTGTTTACCAAAAATGCCGAGGGGCAAATGGTGGACAGTACCCGCAAAACCCGGACACAGGGTATTGTGACACGTTCAAAAGTGCCGGTGGAAGACAAGGACGGACAAGCCGCCTATTACCAGATACACAAAGAAAACGGCTGGCTGGCCGCGTCAAGTGTGCAGAAAGTGTCACAGTATGCGTTAGGTGAACTAGGTTTTGTTACCCTGGATAAGGCTCCAGAGAGTTTTGACCTGATAGACGGTATAAAACATCCTGATAACATAGTAAAGGGTATCCTGGAGCAGATGTATAACGCAGCAAAAGATGAAACCCGTACCAGTCATGTGTTGAACGAATATAATTATAAACGGCTGCTGGAACTGATAGATACCAATAAAGATGGCCACTATTCAGAAGAAGAGTACATTCAGGCGATCCACAATGTGTCATACCGAGACCATCTGTACCGTATTATCGCCAAACACAGCAGTGAATGGTATTACGGCAAGGATGATCCGCTGTGGAAAACGTATCTGGAGACGCTGACTAAAGATGCACCGCAGTGGAAAACGTACACGGAAACGTTTATTGAACAAATGAAATGGATGAAGGACGTGCCGGAGATGGGGGCCGAGCCATGGCACATGCATCCGGTGGTGTTTTTAGAGGCGATAAAACATCAATTATGTGATTGCGAAAATATATATGCTGATAAATTTAAAGTCACTAGATATGGGGCGGTTTACGGACCGATTTATAAAGGTGAGATAAGCCTGAAAGATTATTCTCGTTGGGATTTTCTTGCTTCTAAAGGGAAAGTGACATTGGATGAGAAGGAAATACTTATCGCAATGTCAGAGAATGAGGGAAATATGGATGCCATACAATCCTACGATAGTGAAGTAATTACTGCTGGTGCTATGCAGAAAACCGTTAAGGATACCTTTAATCCCAACTCTAGTCCTGTTATTGATTTTAGAGGGAAAGGTGAACTGTCTATACAATTTTCAATATTTAAAACTTTACATCCCGAGTTATACAATAGATATGCGGTGAATTGTGGTTGGACTGTTGAAGGAACTGGCTCGTCAGCAACTATTTATTATAACGATGCCATACTTACTAATGGTAAGAAAATAACTGCTATTGACTTGAAAGTATTAATAAGAAAGGGCTGTAGTGAGGAGACTTATGGACATGTTGTGCATAATAAACCTCTTGCCGCATTAGTGAAGGTGCTTTTACTTCCTGAGTATATTGATCTTCAAATACTAGATTTTATTGACAGACTTCATCTTGCTGAAAATAAGATTGTAGTATCTAACAAAAAAATAAAATATTTTGTTAAAAGTAAATTTGGAAGAGCCGTCGTTTTAGATCATTCAGTAAATCGGCCAGGTAATGTAGTGAGGGATTTCAAAAAAGCCGTGGATAACTTTTACAAAAATAACCCGCAAGTTAATCATGATCCAGCACAGTGGGGGAGTGATTTCAGTAAAAACGAAAAGAATTTATTGGAAGAATATAAGTTAACAAGAGTAATGACTAATTCAGTAGGTAGGTTTAATTCGCTAAAGGCTAAATTATGAAATTAAAATTTTTATTAAAAATTATTGCTTTTCTGTCAGTGGCTATTTCATCAGTAGCTTTTTCTGATGTTATAATAACTTCACCTATTGGAACGGAATTAATTTTTTCCGATAAAAAAACTGGAGAGAATTATGATCCATACGCATGGAAAAAACTATCATTTAAAGATGGTAGAGACCCGATTGATCTGAGTATAAAGGGCCGTTATTTCACTGAAGATGGTTCATCTAGAGTCTCTCCATCTGGAGAGTATTTAGTTGTAACTAGCATATCAGGGGGGTATTTAGATTCAGTGGATGGAAAGAGAGAGTATATTGATAAAGCTCATTGCAGTGTTGTTGATATGAAAAATGGTTGTTTCGTTAGTGACTGGGATGGTGAAGTTTGTGGATATAATTGGAAAAAAAATGAAGATGTGTTAGCAAGTTCTAATTCGCCAGGGGCTGAAACGTTCGACTTCCTTTCTTTGCGCCCCACAATAAATAGTATTAAAGATAATCTACCGTTACTTAATGAAACTACAGTGAGAAATTATTTGAGATGTGATATGCCAGATAAAAAAAATATAAATGTGTACCAGGAGTTAATAAAGGTTAATAAGGTATCAAAAGAATTGGTGAGTGAATGCATTATTAAATACTTAGGAGGAATCAGTTCGGAAAAAACTATTATAAAAAAAACATATTTATTTTCTGCTTCAGATAATAACAGTCGGACCAAAGCTTACTTGGTATCAGGAGATAAGGTGAAGGTAATACAAAGTTCACCTGATAATAGATGGGTAAATATTGGTTACATTAATGCAAAGGGCACGCCTCTCGTTGCATGGGTTAAGGCTGATACCTTAGTTAAATGATTTTTCTTGACACTCGCTATCTTTAAATAGTTTTACGAACTATTTAAATGAGGTAATTAAAGCTAGAGGTAGGGATATTGTGACGTAAAAGTCAGCTTAATATGGGTCATCTGGTCAATAACGTGCGCGAACAACGTGGAACCGGTTTTGAACTGCGTACTGATGAGTTTGGTGCGATCCGTGCAGCCAAAGGTCTTTTCCTGACGGCGGATGAACAACTAAAAGCGCAAGGTGCGATGCTGGAAATGGCCCCGGCGGTTAACCAAATTAACCAGGCTAATAGCGAAATACAGGCCCTGAATGATGCCGCAGAACGGGATGGCGCATTGGTATCAGATATACAGAAGCAAATTAATCTGGTTAACGACCGCCTGTCAGGTTTGCAATCAGCCGTGTTACTGGCAAGTGCGCCGCAAGGCATGGCCTTCACCTCTGGTGAACACCTGCAGTTGAGTAGTTCTGGCAACACCATGATTAACGCCGGCCAGCACCTCGATATTGGCAGCATGAAAAATCTGTCTGTGATGGTAGAAAAAGCATTGGGGATATTTGTGCATAAGGCGGGAGAAAAGCTTGTTGCCAATCAAGGTGATATAGAAATCCAGGCTCAGCACAACACAATGGCACTGTTTGCTGAGCAACAAGTCACCATCACCAGCAGTGATGATGAAATCGTCATCAGCACCCCCAAAACGTTGACCCTAAACGGCGGCGATTCCTACCTCAAACTGAGTTCAAGCGGAATAGAACACGGCTCGGGAGGCGATTTTATTGTTAAAGCGGCTAATTATCTGGTGCCGGGGTCGGGAGCTGACCTACCCAATGAAACCGATAATTTTAGTGTGACTGAGATTTCCGAAATGCATCAAGTCACCAGTAAATCGTTCAATGATTGATTTAACTCATTCGTATGCTTGGAGTGGCTAATGTTAAAGAAAGCGTTTTGTTTATGTTGCTTATTGTTTTTATCTAATGCGCCTTTTGCCGCAAATAGGAATGCGTCATCACCTGAAAATATTGTGAGGAATTTTTATCATGATTATTTGACAGCATGGAATATGCCAGACGTTAAAGAGGGTTTGAAAAAGTCGCATCAAGCTGTGGATACCTACACGACCAAACATCTCAAAATATTGGGAAATGCAAATAATTCTGGTACGGACTATTTTACGCACTCTCAAGATATATGTCCTGAATGGGAAAATAATATAAATACGAAAGAAATATCAATAAATAGTCACGTTGCTGCTTATCGAGTGGACTTGGGATATGGAAAGAGCATGTCCTCTTTCACAGTGCATCTTATAAAACAGCATAAGAGATGGATGCTGGATTCTGTTGAATTTGATGGCAGAGAAAGTGGGATATGTAACCAGTAAAGATGGTGGGGAAAATGTTTGATATAAAAAAGGAATTTCTGTTTTAAATTCAAATGCTGACATTATTGCCAAGGATAATGCCCGCCGATTCAAGGAAAAAATAGATCCTCATCTTAGATATGGCCTTTCACGATGTGCGGCATACGTTCGATTGGCGCTAGAAGCGGGGGGGATAAAAATACCTGTTCCAAGAATAAGAACTCTAGCTTCGGCATGTGATTACGGCCCATCGCTACAAGAAAAGGGATTTGACCCTATATTTACACACTCGGGGGCGGGTAAGGCTGAATTTACCTCTCTTGTGATCCCAGGGCAGCAAGCTGGTGATGTCGTTGTTATTCAACCAATAGCAGGTCATCCGGATGGACATATAGCCATGTTCAATGGCTTACATTGGGTGTCTGATTTCGTTCAATATAAAGGTTTCTATCCTGGCCCCTCATATCGCAATATCAAACCAGCATTTATACTTTATCGGTATAACAATAATAAAGCCCGTAACACCGAAGTAAAGGATACTTCCCATAATATAACTATTGGCTACCCGATACCCAAGAATAAGAAGGGCAGTGATTTTACTCAGCTTGACGAGATTCTTTCGCATCTGGACGGCGAATCCACCGGGCTGTATATGATTGGCCGCAACGGGATGTGGCACGGCGGGATACACATCACCAACGCGACTACGCTGTGGTGCGCCCTAAGCGGAAAGTCGATATTCGAAAAGGTCGATTTCCCGGTGTCTTATACGGGTGAGCAGTTCGTCCGTTGCATGGCTGACGGTGATGTTGTGGCTTATCGCGTTTGTCAGGATTATCTGCCGATTAAATGGGGAAACGGGGCGCTGAGTTTTTCAGGCTCTTTCTTATTAGTCCGTCATTATATCCAGCCGGGGAAAACGGCAAAAAGTGGCCTGCATTTCTATACGCTGTATATGCATCTGGCACCGCATTCTGCCTATCAAACACCAGATACTACCCCATTGTGGGCCGTTCAGGATACGCTCACGGTTTACCAGCCAGAATGGCTATTGTCCGCTAGTCACAGCCACACTCACCGCGCCGGGGTCATGCCCAAGGGGGCATTGATAGAGTGGGATGACAAAGATGGCAATCTTCGTACTCGGGCTTTCAACCAGCGTGATTACGGGTTAGTGAGGTTTAAAGGGCTGACGGAAGCAATGAAGAAAAAAGGAGTAAAAACAACCCTAACGGAAGGCGAGCAATATTGGATACTGGTCGATAACAATAATATCAAATTGGTCGAGGAGGAGTTAGTTCAACCTGCCTGGTGGTCGCATTTACAGGTGCCTTCGAGTGATGTAATGCAGTATGACCGGATTGTGTGTCCGACGCCTTATCCTATTCATGCCGGTGACGCGGTCGGCCATCTGGGTTATTGCCAGGTGCCGAAGGACGGGGGATATGAATCCCGTTATCAGGTGCATATCGAATGTTTTAGCATGGATGACAATCTACCTACTTTCCTGACTAACCCAGAGAAGGTGGGACATGATAACCCGCTGTACCTGAAATATTTACCGGGACTGGCGCTATACAAAAAAGAAACGAAGACCGGCACCTTTAGCAAGGAGGAGAGGGTAACCAGGGGAAGCGCTATTCTGCCATTGGCAAAAGTACCGGTGGAATCCCACAAAAACAAGGCAGGCCTTGAGGAGTATTACCAGCTGAAGGAAGGCTATGTCCTGAAAAGTGAGAAAACGCCTGAAAGACTGTCGCAGTATGATTTGGCTAAACTCGGATTCACCCTGATTAAAGATAACCCAGACAGCTTTGACCACCTGAACGGCAAAACGCAGCCAAAAGGGCTGGTGCGCAGTATTTATGAACAGTTATTGCATCACGCGACAATCGACTTACGCGTCAGTCATGCCTTGGTCTCGCACAATTACCAGCGGCTGCTGGATAAGATTGACGGCCACCCGCAGGGTAAATATTCCCCGGAAGAATATCGCCGTGCGATCCATAACCCATCATATATACATGAGTTGTACAAAATAATAGTCAGGCATCCGAGTGACTGGTTCCATAAAAAGGAAGACGGTATTTGGCAGACGTTCCTGAACGAACTGAAGAAAGAGGCACCAGGCTGGAAAACGTACAGCGAAGACTTTCTCGATAAGATGGCGTGGATGCAGGAGGTGACGACGGAGAAACTAGGGCCAGAGCTGTGGCATATGCATCCGTTGATGTTTTTGGGGGCTATTCGGCAATTACAAAGGTACATTATAAAACACACCCGATATGATTACACACTTGATGAAGCAATAAATAAGCAAATGAGTATTCCTGGGAATGCTGCTCCTAAATGGGGAATTTTGAGGAATGCTACTCGGGGAGAAGTAACTCAAGAAATAAAACCCTCAAACTTATTTAGTAATATACAAATGCTTCAATTTCTTGAAATAGACAAACCGATGGGAATATCGGTTGAGTTATTAAATGATTTTTTGAAAGGAAAGGGTTCTCTCGATGGCACTGCGGCAGCATTTATTCAAGCTGCCCATGATTTTAATATCAATGAGTGCTACCTTGCAGCACATGCTGCCATTGAAACTGGTAATGGGACCAGTGTACTGGGCAAAGGATCTCTATTCTCATATAATCATCAGGAGTCAAGAAAAGTTTATAATATGTTTGGAATTGCAGCTGTAGATGGAAATGCTGTCGGTGGAGGTAAAGCAGCCGCCTACTCTCGCGGATGGTTTACCCCGGAATTAGCCATCAGAGGAGGAGCAGGATGGATCTCACAGAAGTTTGTTAATAAGAAACAAAATACACTTTATAAAATGCGTTGGAATCCATCTAGCCCTTCGTTACATCAATATGCGACAGCAGTGAATTGGCCAAGTCATATTGTCACTAGAATGTATGAAATTTGTGGCGATTATCATGAATATAATAAAGAGTTATATTTCGATATTCCTGTTTATAAGGAGAGTGCTCAGTGATTCGATATAATAAGCTGTTATTGTGTTTGTTGCTTCTTATATTATTTGGGTTTAATTTTTATGCTGCTGCAAGTTGCATAGAAAATAAGATTTTTTATTCATATAATAAAACTCCAGAGCCAGAGCAAAAAAAGTTCAATTGAATGTGAAAACTTATTTTTATTCTTCCCCGCAAGAGGGATGTAAAACAAATATTTTCATAATAAAAAATGACAAGATCTTAAAGTATAGGGAGTTTGGAGGTTTTTCATACGTAAATTATATAAATAAAAATGGTCATGTTATTGATGGTTGGGTAAGAAATAAAAACATCATCCCCGATAATGAAAAATATAATGGTTTAGACTATATCGATTTCTCACTGATGCTCGGAAAAGAAAAAACACGTCTCTTGGGAAAGACGACGAAAGATATGGATAACTGGATAAACAACAATAAGATTAGCGTATCTGACCCAGATAATCATGGTTTTTATAAAGGGTTTGAGTCTTGGAATATTGATTTTTCTGGGGTATATATAACCATATCTCAAACAAACAAAGTAATGGAAAAAAGGCTGGGGTATAATGATACCTATGTATCAGGTATTACGTTGGTCGATAGACAGTATAAAACTATCCGTGGTATATCGGTAGGTGATAGTTGGAATAAAGTCATCTCAAAGTATGGAAGGAATAGTAAAGCTGATACTGAAAATAAGTGCAATTATTTTCAGTATTTTGATATGCGGTTAACATTTTGCCTAGACACATTTAACAACGTTCAATCGATACTATTTGAAGATTATCCCATTGGGCCATAAAATACGCTATCATAAACAATTGTTATGACTTCAGATTATTGAATAGCACATTCTTACAGTATCTGGCAGACCTTTTCTGACTTAGTTAAATATATATGCTCCGGGCTGGAAAACGTACAGCGAAGACTTTATCGATAAGATGGCCTGGATGCAGAGGTGACAACGGAGAAACTGGGGCCAGAACTGTGGCATATGCATCCGTTAAGGTTTATGGGAGTTCTAATACCCAAAGTTAAGTTATTGGTAGGATCACAGAAAAAGAATTCGTAACTTTTTTTTACAGAGGCCAAAAGGAATGAAAAATCATCACGTGTACCAGCGGAAATAACTACTGCTCAAGCAATTACTATGAAAGTATTAATGGGAGAGCTGTATTTTTTCAAAAAAACCGAAGGCATCCTTTCTTATTTAACAGTGTCGACCCAATTGAATGGGCTAAAGGCTTACAAAAAGCAGGTTATGCGACAGATCCAAATTATGCAAACTCTTTAATTTCCGTCATGAAAAATCAGGGGCTTATAAAATAAAAATTGCACTTGCATTATTTATTTTCCTAACATCATTTTTTTCTCATGCAGAGGTTTTTTGTTCTAATATTTCATCTAAAGCAGATGCTGAAAGAGTAATAATACCTAGTGATGAGTCAGGGTATAAGGTTGCAGGAAAAAGGCGCGTTTACTTTCATAATGCGCCAAGTGAAAGATGTACGAATAACAATATATTTATCATTCCTGAAGATTTGGTGAATGCCTATGCAGATTACGGCGGATATACATATGTTATATATTTTACTAAAGAAGGTAAGGATATCGAAGGTTGGGTTAAATCTAATCGTTTAATGCCGACAGACACCGGCATCGCCCCATCTGACGGTAATAATAATGACCAATAAAATGACTTTGTGAGCAGGGTGTTGAGATGGGCGATATGCTTTGTTTAATGGTGGCGAAAGCAGAATATACAACCAGTAATAATGGTAGGGTGAAAGTTTAATGCAAAAAATAACAACTATTTCAAATAAAAATTCATCTGTTTTTCATAATGATTTTTTTAGCTTTGCTAAAACTGATTGAGTACTCCTGAGCACCTTGATTTTTTAATGTCCAATTTTACTAGAGGACTTAATAGTACTACATTGAAAACTCTAGTTCATCTAAGTTTTTAATTTAATAACAGGATGTTTATAATGAAAATAATAGAAAAATTTATCATTGTTATAGGAGTAGTGCCTTTATTTGTATGCGCCATGTCTCAGGATGAGCAGGAAAATTATATTAATATTAAAAATACATACATTAAGTTAGATCAAGAGTTAAATAATTTATATAAATATCAAGTTAAGGAATATAAAGAGGAAGGCGGTGAATTTTATGGTGAAAGTGACTCTCGTAATGTTTTTTTAAAGAGATCGCAACAAATATGGATTAAAATGCGAGATGCAGATTGTAATTATGAAACATACGAATCAAAAAAAGGAACGGGGTTTCAAAGCATATATACACAATGCCTTCTTAATAAAACGAATGACCGGATAAAGTATTTGAAGGAAAATAATTAAATAATAGGAGCGATTTATTAGAAGGATTAAATATTATGAAAATTAAGTTATTGTTTTTACTTACTGCTGTTTTTTACTCAGTTAGCAGCATGGCTGCGTTTACTAATAATGAAAGTGAACAGTTGTCAGAAATTAATACCAAGTCTAAAAACAGAGTCTCAGAGATAATTGGGGTTTTGGATAAGTCAATAAATGAACAGATTAGTAATAATCCAGAAAAAAAGAAGCGGATTTTAGAGTTAAAAAATGCGTGGGGAATTCTAATAATAAAAAAATGCCAGCTTGAAACTTTTGACTCTAAAGGCACTGATGCAGAAATATCTGGAGTTAATGATTGTCTGTATAATGGCTATCAACGAGAGATTAGTTACTTTACTTGGTAAGTTCTATGATTTAACACGCGACTTAAAATAATAACATCTCTGAAATTGATAAGAACTCTCTTTATTCCAAAGCTTAACTCAATGATGACGTAAGAAGTCAATCATGCATTTAATTCAATAAAAAAGGAAATAAACCGATGCTTCAAATTATCCGTAAAGGTGATAAAACCACTCATGGTGGTGTGGTCCTAATGGGTTCAGACGACATGAAATTTGGCGGGATCGGTGTGGCTCGCAAAGGCGATATGGTGTCATGCCCAATTGTGGGTCATGGTATTACCATTATTGTTGAGGGCAATCCGAACTATCTGGATGGTGGCATACCCGTTGCCTTTCATGGACATAAATGCGGCTGTGGCTGCAGCCTAATCAGCTCGTTCGCGCCAGCTAAGGTTGGCTGAGTATGCCTGTTTTACTGGATATAATCCCCGAGCCTGCAAAGCCGGTCGACCGCCCAAGTCACCGGCGTTGGTTACTCTTTCTCGTGATTATTATGCTTATCGGGGCGATGCTGACGTTTTGGAACTGGGCGGCAGAACGCAGCGGTTTTATCTTCTGGTTTACCGCTCTTGGTTTACCTTTTTGTACCTGGGGGCTCTTTTTCAGCCTTCGCCGGTTTGCCTATAAGGTTGAGCAGGTTGGTGTTCAGTCTTGGAATGTTGAGCGTGAAAAGCTCCTTGAAAGTGAAATTTTCCGTGGACAGCGTTCAGCGTGGATCCTGGGATCTAGCGTATTGACCAAGGCTGGCAATGGAACGGCTAGGTTGCTTTCTCTAATGGAAGAGGCCACACCGTTAATGATTGTCGTTCAGCCACGGAGCGGAGGTGCGCCTGTACAACATGCGGCGTTACCGGCGTTTCAGGAAAACACGTCTACGGCTTTGGCAGGGATAATATCGACAGTCGCTACTTATATTCAGGATATTGTCACGGTATTACCCGATGAGGTTATCTGCTGGTTGATGATTAACTGTGATAATGAGCTTTCCTCGATGGCAGAGGCGGCTATTTATGATGAACTAGCAGAGAAAACGGGAAAAGTTTATCGCCGCGTATCGGGAAGTGGAATGGCGGCGTTTGACGCTTGGCTTGATAATCGGTGGGATACGCCTTCAATTTTTATCGCTGTCACTATCTCACTTCGAGCGGAGCCTAAAGAGGGGGATACTGAGGCGGTCACCGTCTTTATTCTCAGTAACCGAAAAGCAGACGCTTATCCTGATGCGACGCGACTGCATCGTCCTGAGAAAGGCATCACCGAGAATCTGAGTCGGACCTTGTCGCGTTCTTTGTTATGGGCGAACCGGCAACCCGAAACACTCGCAGGCAGTTGGATCACAGGATCGGTACTGACGACAGGTTCTCAATGGAATAAAGCTTGTGAGGATAACGCTGTTACTTTCAGCCTGACCAAAGATAACAAGATGATTGATCCCGTGTTGGGATATGCGGGTAATGCCTCTCCTTGGCTTGCTATTGCATTAGCTGAGTCGACTATTGATGAGCGGGAGGCACAAATTATTGCGGCTCAATCCTCCCCCGACAAAGGCGATATATGGGTTGTCGTGATCGCCAAAGAAAATATTCACAAGGAATAACCTCGTAAGGGATACCAGGGAATGTCTAAGGTAAAAATCAAAACAGTTATCGGGACCAGTGTTGTTGTCCTCCTCTTTCTTATCGTGATTATCGGCTTCCTGTTTTTTGCCTTTCCGGGGGTTATGGCTTCGGCAATCGGGCTGGGGCCATTCGACAATAACCGGATCCTAACCCTATGCGCCTTAGTAGCTGCCGTATTGCTCCTGATGGGATGGATAATTGAAAAGGTCTTCGATATTTCAGGTAAATCAGGGGTGTATCTCCAGTGGGGTAAGAACAAACGTCAGGTTACTAATAATATCGCGGGTAATCTGACTAGCACTGAAGAAAAGAGTGACGCCATATTCAGTGCGGAACCTGTCATTGAGCACCTTAACTTACGCTACGGTCGTCGCTGGAAACGCAAAGTACGCATTCTGCTGGTACAAGGCGAAGATGCTGATATTGAGCAAGCTGTTCCGCGACTCAATCGTGATCTGTGGCAAGAGGGTGATGGAATTGTTCTGATTCACGGCGGTGATGCCCAGTCAGTGCCGGATGAAACGTTCCTGGCAGCGCTGTGCCAAGTGCGTCCACATCGTCCATTAGACGGTATCGTACAGGTTATCAATACGGCATTATTGCCCACAGAAACCGAACGAGATGCATTTTTACGCAGTCGCCAGAAAGCCGATAAGATCCTTGGCTGGCAGGCTCCGGTATGGCTGTGGCTGATAGATAAAGAAAGCTGGTCACAGGACGGAAGAACGCTTGCGGCCTGCGGGGCATTATTTGGGGCGCGGACCAGGCCGGAAGAAGCCGTATCCTCATTGAATGAACTTGTACCACGTTTGCGTCAGATGGGGATGACTCAAGTGCTCAGTGAGTCGCGTTATGACTGGCTCTTACGGCTCTCTTCTCGGTTACAGAATGAACTAAAATCTACACTCGGCATATTATTCAGTGGACTCATGCAAGGGCCTGCGGCATACCGACTTCGCGGCGTGATGCTAAGTCCCCAATTGGTCAGTGCGGCAACGGCACCACATATCTGGCTGAGTAGCCCTGCGTGGCAGGCAGTTGTGGCGGACAGCCAGATTTCTCATGCGAAGAAAATAGGCATCAACTGGCAGAAATTTTTGCATTTTACACTGCTTGTACTCGTGGTTTTGTGGGGGGCGGGCACGCTGTTGTCTTTAACGATCAATCGTACCCAGATTTATCAGGCGCAGGAAACCGCTCGTATCGCCGCCGACACCCAAAAATCATTACCGGAACGCCTGCGTAACCAACTAATACTGCAACAGGCTATTGCCCGCTTACAGAATCGTGAAGCCACCGGTGCACCTTGGTATACCCGCTTTGGCCTCAATCAGGACCGTGACGCACTTGCCGCGCTCTGGCCGTTGTATGCACGCAATAACGCTCAATTGATGCGTGATGCTACTTACGAGTATTTACAGCAGCAGTTGAATGCATTTGTCCAACTGCCACCTGCCAGTGATGCCAGAAGCCAGGGAACGCAACGGGCTTACAGCCTGCTAAAAGGCTATCTGATGCTGGCTCGTCCAGACAAGGCGGATGCGGATTGGATGGCGAAACATGTACTAACAGCTTGGCCTAAGCGACAAGGGATCTCTGAGGGGATTTGGCAGTCATTGGCACCCAAACTATTGGGTTTTTATGCGCAAAATCTCCCCGCGCATCCTGAGTGGAAAACCAAACCTGATGCTGAACTTATCAGTACAGTGCGTCAGATCTTGCTTAAACAAATAGGGCAACGTAATGCCGAGTCCGGTTTATATCAGGATATGCTCAAACGTATCGCCAGCAACTGGCCCGATTTAACCCTGGCTGATATGACGGGTGATACGGATGCTTCCACCTTGTTTAGTACTAGTGAAGTTGTGCCGGGGATGTTCACTCGTCAAGCTTGGGAAGAACAGGTCCAAGGTGCGATTGATGATGTAGTGAAAACCCGGCGAGATGAAATCGATTGGGTACTGACGGATAAAACCCATCAACCAGGAAGCGATGTCTCGCCAGAGGTATTAAAAGCACGTCTGACCGAGCGGTATTTCACCGATTTCGGTAACGCCTGGTTGAATATGGTCAACAGTATTCAATGGCACGAAGCTGGGTCATTATCAGAAGCTATTGCCCAACTTAATCAATTGGCTGATGTGCGTCAGTCCCCGCTAGTAGCACTGATGAATACGTTGGCCTGGCAAGGGAAGACCGGTCAGAAAGGCGGTGCACTGGCGGATACTCTCGTAGATTCTGCGAAAAAATTTATTGGCAAAAAGAAAAACTCACAACAGTTCATTGAACAAGCACAAGGGCCAAGAGGTCCATTAGACGGCGTGTTTGGTCCGTTGATGGGGCTGTTAGAGGGTAAAGACGGAACGGGTAATAATGGCAACTTGAGCTTCCAGTCATGGCTAGCGCGTGTCACTCAAGTCCGTCTTAAGCTTCAGCAAGTGACCAGTGCGCCAGATCCACAGGCAATGTCACAGATGCTTGCTCAAACTGTATTCCAGGGGAAAGCTATTGATCTTACTGATACCCGTGATTACGGCAGTCTGGTCGCGGCAAGCCTTGGGCAAGAGTGGAATGGTTTTGGTCAGTCGTTGTTTGTACAGCCATTGGATTTAGCATGGAGACAGGTTCTGGCACCAGCTGCAGACAGCCTGAATGCCCGCTGGCAAAGTACGATCGTTGATCAGTGGAATAAAGCTTTTGCTGGCCGCTATCCGTTTAAATCGACAGGCAGCGATGCGTCATTGTCGCTATTGGCGCAGTTCCTACGTGGAGACTCCGGGCGTATTACCTCGTTTCTAAAAACCAACCTCGGCGGTATCTTGCATCAAGAGGGTAACCGCTGGGTCGTCGATCCTTCGGCTAGCCAGGGAATGACGGTAAATCCTACTTTCCTCAATGCCATTAATCAGTTGGCAGAGATCGCGGATATCGCCTTTGCCCAAGGTGATGCCGGTGTACATTTTGAGTTAATGGCGCGTCCTTCCCGCGATATTGCCCGCATGCAGATGACAATTGACGAGCAGAATCTGGATTACTTCAACCAGATGGAAAGTTGGCAGAGCTTCACCTGGCCGGGGAATACTTACTATCCCGGCGCGCAGCTTAGTTGGCGCAGTGTGAAAACTGGCATGCGCTTATATGCCGATAATCAAGGAAATTGGGGGCTAATCCGCCTGCTAAATAAAGCACAGATCACTTCGCTCGATAGCAGCCGCACTCAACTGGTATGGGCCACGCCGGAAGGTAACTCGTTAAAGTTTATCCTGCGCAGCGAACTGGGTGAGGGGCCATTAGCCTTGCTAAAGCTTCAGGGATTCCGTTTGCCTGAGTCGATTTTTAACGTTGAACCTAAGATGCAGGCCGATCAATAACGACCGTTGAACGTACATCTCTGAGCGGATTCTACAACGTGAAGGCCTTATCTCTATCAAATCGAGCCAAGTCATCGCTTTTGTGGTTGGCTCTTTTTCTCTGATTATTTTCAGGATATCTAAACATGGATGATTTAACCCTGCGCTACTATGAGGCCGAAATGCGCTATTTGCGCGAGGCCGGTAAAGAGTTTGCTTGTGCCCACCCAGACCGTGCGGCCATGCTTAACTTGGATAAACCCGGTGCTCGTGACCCCTACGTAGAACGTTTGTTTGAGGGCTTCGCCTTTCTCATGGGCCGGATGCGCGAGAAACTTGATGATGATTTGCCTGAGCTTACGGAAGGATTAGTCAGCCTGTTATGGCCGCATTACATGCGTACCATCCCGTCACTGGCGATTGTCGAATTTAGTCCTGATTGGCGTCATCTTCGGCAATCGGAATGTCTGCCTGAAGGTTTCTCTGTCTTATCTCGCCCGGTGGGGCCGCAAAAAACCAGCTGTCAATACCGCACGACCCGCGACATCACGCTTCAGCCTCTCCATCTTGCTGATGCTCGTTTGCATACTGAAACCGATGGACGTTCTGCACTCCGTTTGCGCTTTGAATGTAGTGAAAAAGTCGATTGGTCGAAAGCTGGCCTTGATAAGGTTGCTATCTATTTGAATGCGGAAAGTCCGGTGAGCTCCGCATTGCATCTGGCGATGACCCGTCGAGTCCACGCTATGTATAGCCGTCATGCGGGCACGCATTCCGAACGTCAGAAATTTGACGGTTGGTGTAAACCGATGGGCTTCGACGATATAGACAGTCTGTGGCCGAAAGGTGACTCGGCTTTCAGCGGTTATCAGTTGTTGCTGGAGTATTTCAGCTTTCGCCAAAAATTTATGTTTATCGAACTCCGCGGGCTTGACGCAATTGGGCTGACAGCAGACAGCAGCTGGTTTGAAATTGATATCGTACTCAGCGAGGCTTGGTCGCCTGACTTACCCTTTGAGACGGAAAACTTCTGCCTGCATTGTGCACCGGTGATCAACCTCTTTACCCTTGAGGCTGATCCGTTGACGCTGAATCCGCTGGATAATGAATATCTATTGCGGCCGTTGCGCCTTCAGGATGGGCATACTGAAATCTATAGTGTGGACAATATTCATGGGGCGGTAAAAAACGGCAAACATCCCTATATTCCTTTCACCAGTTTCCGTCATCGTGGCGGCATGATGCGTCACGATGCGCCGGAACGCTATTTTCACACTAGGGTGAAACGCGGCGCTTCTGGGCTGTATGACACCTGGCTGATCCTTGGCGGACGTTCTTTTGAACTGGATCAATTGTCAGATAAGCCAGAATCACTTTCCATGCGTATTACCGGCACCAACGGACAGCTTCCGCGCAAGGCGCTGGAAAGTACATTGCTAGACCGCGTCGTTAAAGCGGGAAAGGTGCCAGTCAGAGTGTTGAATCTTTCTGTCCCGACGTTGCCACTTTATCCACCTGCAAACGACCGTTTCCACTGGCGAGTGATGAGCCATCTTGGCTCAAACTTCCTCAGCATGATGGATAACCCAGAGGTACTCCGGGGGACGCTGGCGCTGTATGACTGGACCGATGACGAGATGAACCGCCGTCGCTTAGAGGCAATTGTAGCGGTGAAACATACGCTGATCCGCCGTTTCGAACGGGGATTTATGCTGCGCGGTGTGGATATCGAAGTCACACTTAATATGGATAACTTTGCCGGTGAAGGCGATGTCAATCTGTTTGGTGAAATGCTGCATCGCTTCTTTGCACTGTATGCGGATATTCATCTTTTTAACCAGCTCACGCTGGTGCTGCAACCCACAGGGAAACGCCTGCGATGGAACGAGAATCACAGTCAGCACGTACCAGGCTGACGCTGCAATTACGTAATGATATTTGGCGGGTCAATTTTTACCGTTTCTGTCAGATAGTAGAACAGGCTGATCCGACATCACCACTGCTAGGTGCGACCAGTCACCCAGGAAATGATCCGGTGCGTTTTCGCCCTTGGCCAGGAATGGGCTTTCCGGTTAGTGAACTAAAAAAGGTCGAGATTGACGAAGAGCATCCCGATTTACCGCCAACCGTTCGCACTACCTTTTTGGGGATGTACGGCGTTGACTCACCGCTTCCTGGTACATATCTGGATGATATCGCGCAATGTCGAGATGGGCATGAGGTCGTCACTGCATTTTTGGATATCTTCAGCCACCGTATCACCACCCAGTATTACCGAATCTGGCGCAAATATGCCTATCCGGCGACTTTCGAGGCGGGTGGCACAGATGCGACATCACAATGCTTATTAGGGCTGGTTGGCCTCGGTATTCCTGGTACCGCCGAGCAGGTTGACACACCGGTATCTCGTTTTCTGGCGCTGTTAGGCACTATGCGGCTGCCAACACGTAATGCAGAAGGGATCAGGGCGCTGGTCAGACTGTTGGCTCCGGAGACACAAGCAAGCATCACCGCACATGACCCGGTAAAAGTACCTATTGCTAACCGCACGGGGCTGGGGCCGAAGAATCGGGTTGCGTTGATGCAGCGGGCGACGCTGGGTAAAACAGGAAAAGAAGCCTGTAGCCGTGTGTTGGTGACACTGTCGACCAGCAATCAGGCAGAAGCAGAAGGCTGGCTCCCTGGAGGGCAGTTACATACTGACCTGTTAGTGCTGATGAGAGTTTACCTTGGCTACCGGAGTGACGTGCGTCTACGTCTCACTGTCCCCGTGCGATTACTACCAGAGCCTCGGCTTGGAAAAGGTCGGCGCATTCAACTTGGTCGTACCGGCCTGCTAGGGCTTAAGAACGGCAAACTTAGTGGTAATCGACAATTTTTGACCGTCAGGCTCGGTTGTTATGAGGGACTAATTTGTTCGCCAATCTCTGCGGCTGAAGACGGTCATTATCGTTTTGAATAACTGAAGTATTTTAATTATTAAATCAAGGAACCCCTGAATGGCAACAGCAACCGGATGGCGTATATTTCTGCTTACCGTCTGTAGCCTGCTTGCAGGCTGCGGTCTTACCCAGACCGTTACGGATGGAACCGTCAATATGACGAAAGCTATTTTTTATAAGAAGATCAAAATCCTGCATTTAGATTTATCCCCACGTGCGGGTATCAATACTGATGGTGCCCAGACTCCGTTGGCGACAATGGTGTGGGTGTATCAGCTTAAAGACCGCAAGAGCGTAGATACCGCGAGTTATCAAACCTTATTGCGTAACGCTGATGCGGTACTCAAGGATGACCTGTTGGCATCCAAATCATTGCTGGTGATGCCGCAGGGCAGCCTCACATTGAATATGCCGATGGATGAAAATGCCCAGTTTGTCGCGGTGGTGGGGTTATTTAACCGCCCTGATATGCAAAATAACACCTGGCGTCTGGTATTGAGCCGGAACGACCTTGACCCGGATAAACCACGGACTATCGAGTTGGGGAACAGCGGCCTGAGTCTGGTGCCAATCAAGGAATAAGTTAAGGAGTCAGTTATGGATAACCCACTGCCGTTTTTCAACGGCCAGTCGCGCTATGCCCTGGAGATAAACCAGAGTTCTGTGATAGCGGATATTTTGTCCTTCAAAGGGCGCGAAGTCCTCAGTGAGCCGTTTTCCTGGGATATCGACTTCACGACATCGCAGGCGAATATTGATCCTGCGCAGGTGCTGATGAAGTATGCCAGCCTGCGGATGCGCAGCGGGAAAACGGTACACGGGATACTGACCCGCTTTGAATGGCTGTCAACCACGGCCGATCAGTCGCATTATCGCGTCACTTTGCAATCCCGTTTGGCACTGCTTTCCCGTTCTCGCGGTTGTGCGATTTACCAGAACCAGTCGGTACCAGAGGTGGTAGAGCAGGTGTTACGCGCTCACGGGCTGGAAGGCCCTGATTTTGAATTCCGGCTGGAGCGGGATTACCCGTCGCGTGAGCTGATAACCCAGTGGCGGGAAACCGACCTGGCGTTTATCCAGCGTATCCTGTCAGACGTCGGGATAGGATTTCGTTCCGAGATGCAGGTTGCCACGGAGCAGGAAACAGTAATATTTATCGACAGCCAGCTCCACTATCACTTTGATGTGCGGCTGCCGTATCGTGAGCCATCGGGTCTTTACGATGGGGCAGAAGAATCAGTCTGGGATGTGCGCACCTGGCACAACGTAGTGACAGGCAGCACCTCAACGCGTGATTATAACTACCGCACCGCCAGCACGCCGTTAGACAGCACCATCAGTGTGCGTAATGACGCGGTGACCACCGGCGAACATTACCGTTACGCCGCGCCCTATCAGCAGGTCGGAGATGACAGCGACCCGGAGCCGGAAACCGAAAGCGGGGCGTTTTATGCCCGTCTTCATCATGAGCGGGAACTGAATAAATCCTCCCGTATTCACCTGTTCAGCAACGCCTCACATCTAACGGTTGGTATGGTGCTGGAGCCGCAGGGCGCGAACATTGATGCGTTGAAAGATGGCGTCATCATCACGCTGGTGACCTTTTATGCCGCGCGGGATTCGCGGCTGCATGTCTCTATATGGGGAATGCCCTACAGCGAGCGTTATTGCTACCGCCCGCCAGACATCCCTCGTCCGATTGTTCACGGCACGATACCGGCCCGCATTGAAAGCCGGGAGAAGCACGATATTTACGCGCACCTCGATGAGCACGGACGTTACCGGGTGAAGCTGGATGTCGACCGCGATAATAGCGAACCCGGTTTTTCCTATTTGTGGCTGCGGCAGGCCAAACCTTATGCAGGGGAGACTTATGGCTGGCATACGCCGCTGATTGACGGCACCGAGGTGGCGATAGCCTTTGACGGCGGTGACCCGGACCGGCCGTATATCGCCTATGCGCTGCATGACTCTGCACATCCAGACCACGTCACCCGTGATAATCATAGCCGTAATATTCTGCGAACCCCTGCCAATAATAAAGTGCGTCTGGAGGATAAGCGTCAGGAAGAGCATATCAAGCTGGCCACAGAATACGGTAAAACCCAGCTAAACACCGGTCATCTGGTCGACGCTCAGGGCAAACTACGCGGTACGGGCAGCGAACTGCGAACCGATGAGTACGGCACGGTCCGCGCTGGGAAGGGGTTGTTTATCAGCGCCGATGAACAGCTGAAAGCGCAGGGCGAGATGCTGGACATGGCGGCGGCGCTGAAGGAAATCGAACAGCTGCAACACCAGTTAGCCCAACTGGAAGCCGCCGCCGAACAGGCGGAAGCGTTGCAGGCGGATATCGACAGCCAGATACAGATGTTTTCGCAACGACTCAAACCGCTCAATGACATCATTCACTTTTCTGCGCCACAGGGCATGGCGCTGACCAGCGGTGAGGAGTTGCAGCTGGCGGCCAGCAAGAATGTGGCGATTAACGCCGGCGGCGATATCAGCGTTGGCGTGATGGGCAATATGACCGCGCAGGCGGGCGAGAAGCTGGGGTTATTTGCCCGAACGGGGCAACTGAGCCTGAAATCGGGGGAAGGGCCGCTGGAGATGCAGGCGCAGAACGGCAATATGCGGTTGTTCGCGGAGAAGAAATTCACGCTCACCTCGACGGATGATATCTCCTTTGCCGGTAAGAAGCGCATCACGCTGATAGGCGGCGGCAGTTACCTGAAGCTGGAGCTAGGCAAAGCGGAATACGGCACCCGGTATCAGTATCTGCGCCGGGTGAAAAGGACGATGCGGGGGGCGAAGCATACAGAGTCACCGGAAATCCCATTTATGCCTGGTATAGCTGATGCATATAGTCGACGTTTTATATTGCTTGATGATAGGACTCAACAACCAGTCGAGGGTGTTAAATATATATTGAAATCTCCTTCTGGTGAGCTTTTACAAGGGATTACAGGTGGAGATGGATTAACTAATTTTATAAGCCATACGGAAGAGTTAGATATGGAATTAATTGTTTTAGAACAGGATTTTTTAATAATAGGGTGAAAAGTATGAATGCCTTAAAAGTAAAGTCAAAAATGACTAATGAAAAAGATAATAAACAAGAGGTTGCTGTTAAGCTTTTTAAAATAACAGATATCCCTGATGTGATGGAAAAAATGGGGTGGGATGTCTCAGCAAGTTTTATGCGCAAATGGTTTAATGATCCATATTATGAAATGAGCAAGGATGAAAAGTTGAATAAAGTTGATATGCTGAAAGTGGATAAACAGCATGTAATTAAGGATCTTGACTTTGACTGGTTGTTTACAGCATCTAAAAGAGTCAAGCCAGTCATCAATGAATTTTTAAGTGGTGTATCATATGTTCGCGAGTACAATTCATTTCTTGGGCGAAAAAAAACAATCCTTGAGCAGTTGTCAAATGGATTGATTACTATTATTGAACGGTTGGATCATATGGGGATCGTTGACAAAGGGAGTAAAAAATTAAACCCATGTGCCTTTAGTTTTAGCTCCTTATCTGCAATGGAGTTGGACGTGAAAAGTCAGTTTAATTATATATCCATAGGAAGTACCTTATGGGAAAAAGTTACTGATGATTTGGATGATGTTTATGGGGCTTTAGGTTCGTTTATTATAAAAATAGCTTTTCTGGATATAGTGGTAACAGAGGGGGAAGGAGGGGCACGCTTGAAAATAAATGAATTGGGTTTATATATTAGAGATACATATGAGTTCATGAATGATGGAGACGATCAGCCATTAGGCTATTGGGGGTGGGAGGGTGTTATAAAACCAGGGGTTATAAGTGAGCTGTTTGAAAAGCAGAAAATAACTCAAGATAGTAAAGATTATTACAGAGTGACCAATAACTCTTTTGTGAAATATAGAAATAAAAACAATAAAGGTGGGGATTTTTCTGTCTATTCGGTAGTGAAAAAAATTCCTGTAGATATTGTTATTCATCTAAGTTCTATTGATATTGAGGAATATATGGAAAGGAAGGGGTTATGTATAAAGTGATTAAATCAATACTATTGATTATCTTACTTGTGTTTTTTTTATTTTCGACTTATTTGTTTTATGTGAAAGTTCTTGCGTACAAAAATGCCGTGCCAAGTTATAAATATTGGAATGATGCTGGCTCGTGTTACTTTATAGCTTACACACCGAATTATAAGATTTATGGTGGGGTTGGTCGTGTGCTCAGAATTTTCTCAAATCAATCTTTTTTTATTGTCTATAATAAAGAGAGTGAGGAACTAAAAAGTTCAGCTTGGTATTTTTGGGAGTACCAATTTTCCGATTTGGTTGAACCTAAGTGGTCAGGAATAGATGTATTATATCCTTCAGATCAAGGTTGGTCTGGTTGGACTCTTTATGAATGTAAATGAAGATGGGTTTTATATTATTTTCTATATTCCTTCTCTCTGTAAATAAAAATACCTTGTGTCTTAAATTATCTTTCAGCAACGCTTCGCGTCTTTGTCTGGTCGTTATTTTCTCTTTAATTGTATTTGTTTATATATTTTTATTCATGAGTTTATCAAGAGAGGTCAGATTTATAATCGTAAATTATAGATAATGAAATTTTATTGATGCAGGAAAGGAATAATGGATTTGTTTAATAAATTAGAAAAAATTGATGGTGCCATTAGTCGCGGTTATGTCCGTTGGGGGAAACGGATTTGGGCTGGGTTACTACTGTTTATTGTTGCATGGTGCGGTTGGTTAGTTTGGGCATCGGTGTGGGGGCCGCCAACCGGGCCGGTAACCTTGATCATTCATAGTGAAATTGACCGGCCTATCAGGGGTTTTAGCGTTAATGGCGTAGCTGGTGCTAATGCGTCTGCATATAAGGAAAACGCCTATTCAATGGGGGGGGAAAGCAACCTGTTGCGGCAGTATCAGTGGCAACACCGCCGAAGTCATTTGGACTCTAAGTACAACCCGTGCCCAGTACGATGCAGGACTGCGTACTGAGGTTCACAAGATAGTGATGCCATTACCAAAGAGAAAATGGGGAGAGAATGATTTGCACGTTCATTTTTTACCAGGAGATAAAGTCTTACTGGGATGGAGTGATAATGCCTGGTCACCCTATGAAAAGCACCCAGATGTTAGCCGTCAAACTGCGGAACAGGAACGTAACTAATGGATATTGAAAGTATTGTGGCAGCGGCAAACCGTGCACAACAGGCAGATGATGCGGTAATTGGAAACTGTTCACGAACCTGGCATGTTGGCTTCTTTTTTGATGGCGTTCATCGCAATATCGAACAAGATGCATCGGAACATCGACTGAGTAATGTTGCCCGCTTGTTCAGGGCTTTCCCAGATCCTCAACAAAATACTAGTAATCAGAGCTACGATGCTTTTTATATTTCTGGTCTTGGTACGCCGTTTAATGAAGATTTAGCCGCGAAAATTCATACCATTATGGATGGAGCACAAAGCACGGTACTAGGTGATTTGAAGGGCCAACCAAGTGAGATGGCTAAAGATGCGGGAGTGGCATTACTGAAAGGAGCGAACTGGTCTGAAATATTAAAAGATTTGGGGAAAAAATTAATTAACCCTACCGAATGGAAAAAGCTGCTAGTAGATTCCACTGAAAATGTGGTCAAGCGAGTCAGTATTGAGGCCACGCCTTGGTTGCGTGATAACCCTACCGTAGCAGATATGTTAGTCACTGGCGTTGATACCCGGATCTTCTCGGCCAAATTACGATTTGAGCATTTTTTTGAACGAATTAAATCCAGTAGCCAAGTACCAGTTAAGCTTATTTCTGTTTCATTATTCGGTTTTGACCTAGGTGCCACTCTGGCGCGTAAATTTATCGATATGTTACTTGAAGATATTTGCCAAAAGCAGGGGGGAAAATATACCTATCAGGATATTCCGGTCGAGATACTCTTTACTGGTTTATTTGACTGTGCGCGGCATACGCCTGCTAGCAGCGATAATAGTTTGGATTATTTTGTCTCTATTTTAGGTGGACCGATAAAAGGGATAGGGGTGTTGCTTGGTGACAAATCTATCGATCAATATTCGGCCTTGCCCGATGCTGTACAGAATGCTTTGCATTTGGTGGCGGCTCATGAAACGCGGGTTTGGCGCAGTCTCTACCGCCTGGGGGGAAATAATAAAAAGCATGCGGAGGTACTTTTACCCGGTTGCTCTGAAGATATTGGCGGAGGGCTTAAACCAAATGAGCAGAAGCCGAGTGCAGAACTATGCCGAGTAGCGTTACATCGTATGTACCGTGCTGCGGCAATGGCAGGTGTTCCCTTCCCAGACTTTCAGACGCTCGATAAAATTGATACGGATATTGCTAGCTATTTCATTATGCAGGACAGCGTCGATAATAAATCTGTAGCCCAGTGGGTAAATCGCTATCAGCGGGCTATTCCTGAAAAAAGAGTGAGCATCGAAGCGCAAAATATTCACTTAGATAGTTACGTTAACTGGCTTGGACGACAATATTACCAGTACCGTAGTGAGTGTATGAAGCTTGAAAAACAGCGTAGTGATGTTCTTCTTTCCGCTAATGCATCTGCTGGCTTATTAGGTACTACACCGCAAGCGCATGGCGCAGCCGAACAGTTACAGAATGAGCTCAATATATTGCAGAAAAATTGGGGCTGGCTGGAGGATGTGCGCAGCGTGGCTCTCGGTATGAGAAATAGCATGGAGAACTCTAGCGGAGATGATAAACGTATCTTTATTATACCGGCCGTCTATATTCCAGCATTAAGAAGAGCGAAAGTATTTCTAAATTATTCGCAAGCCGCTTATCAAGGTTTACCACTCCCATTACCTGAGGATAGTGCACCATCGGAGCTCTATGCCTGGTTTGTTCATGATATCCAAAAAGTGGATAAAGGGGCGCGTATTACACAAGATTTTTTGATTATACGCTCAATGGAAACACCATAAATGCTGAAGTGAAGCTGGATGTCGACCGCGACAATAGAGAAACCGGTTTTGCCTATCTGTGGTTGCGGCAGGCCAAACCCTATGCCGGGGAGACTTATGGCTGGCATACGTCGCTGATTGACGGCACCGAGGTCGCGATAGCTTTCGACGGCGGTGACCCGGACCGGCCGTATATCGCCTATGCGCTGCACGACTCCGCACATCCAGACCACGTCACCCGTGACAATCATACCCGTAATATCCTGCGAACCCCTGCCAAGGTGAAGCCGGTAAGCGTATTACTTGCCCGAGTGGAGAACCTTGTCCGCATTCAGGGCGTTGGGCAAGTATCGCAGGGGGGCTGCAGCAGTTTATTGAGATTAAGGCAGGTGAGTTAATGCCACAGGCCAGGAAATATCAGAGTGATATGTATGCGTCTGAAATCCTTATCCCGGCAGTGTGGAGTCTTTTGAATCGTGATGATGAAGGAAGTGTATATATCGAGCCTGAAGTAAACTAAGCACTGTCCTTAGACAGTACCGTCAGTGCGCGCAATGACGTGGTGACGATTACCGCTATAGCGAAACTTAGCTATAAATAATGAGGCCGTGAGCAAAGTCTTACAAGCGAGAGTTTAAGAACGTGATGAGTTTATTGAAGTTCAGAAAGTAGGGGAAGTTGTCGCTACACATAATAGGTGGTAGCGACAGGCAAAATAGGGAATTAATTAATCCAGAGCAAACTCAGCCCAGACTGGCGCGTGATCCGAAGGCTTTTCCATCGCACGGATATCGTAATCGATACCGGTATTGATGCAGCGGGCCGCTAACGGTGTGCTGGCCAACAACAAATCAATGCGCAGACCGCGGTTTTCATCAAAACCGCGTGAACGATAGTCAAACCATGAGAAGCGATCGTTTACCTCAGGATTGGCCGCACGGAAAGTATCGACTAAACCCCAACCCTTCAAGCGATCCATCCATTCACGCTCTTCCGGCAAGAAAGAGCATTTACCGGTGCGTAACCAGCGCTTGCGGCTATCTTCGCCGATACCAATGTCCAGATCGGTTGGGCTGATATTGACATCACCCATCACTAATACCGGGTTATCGGCAGACAATTGTTGCTGCAAATAATCTTGCAGGTCTTGATAGAAGCGTTGTTTAGCCGGGAATTTTGTTTCGTGGTCGCGACTTTCGCCCTGCGGGAAATAACCATTAATAACGGTTAACAATCCTTGAGGCGTTTCCAGGTCAGTCATGATAATCCGGCGCTGTGCCTCTTCATCATCACCAGGGAAACCACGACGAACGGCAACCGGCTTCTGCTTAGTGAGCATTGCCACGCCATAATGGCCTTTCTGTCCATGATAGAAGACGTGATAACCATACTGGCTGACATCTTCTAGTGGGAACATATCGTCGTGAACTTTGGTTTCTTGCAGGCCAATCACGTCAGGCTGATGTTGTTCGATTATTGCTGCCAACTGATGAGGGCGTGCACGTAATCCATTGATATTAAAAGAGACGAACTTCATAGTCAGGAACCATTTGGCGAGGAAATCAAGCGTTGATGTTAGCAGATTGTTCCAGTCTCTGTCACGTTACGACCGGGCGAAGGTTGTGGCTTACGCGGCAATTTCTGCAATAGGAAATAGGAGCCGGCCGACAAATGTAGGATTTTTCTGTCAACATTTTGTGACAGTCTCTTCTTACAGCGAAGATGACAGGGTATTATAACGACAAGTATTTTCCGCCCTGGCTGAAAAAGGTCACTACTGATGCGTCTGGAAGTTTTTTGCGAAGATCGTTTAGGTCTTGCCCGAGAATTACTCGATTTGCTGGTTTCACGCAGCATTGATTTACATGGCATTGAGATTGCTGCCACAGGCCGTATTTATCTCAATTTTTCGCAGCTGGATTTTGACACTTTCCGTGCCTTAATGGCAGAAATACGCCGTATTGAGGGCGTTACCGACGTTCGTACTGTTTCTTACATGCCTTCTGAGCGCGAACAGCGAGCACTGCGAGCACTATTGGTTTCCATGCCTGAACCGGTGTTCTCTATTGATATGAAAGGCAAGATTGAACAAGCCAACCCTGCGGCGCAAGAGTTGTTCGAGCTTGATGAAAATAAAATCTGTACCTATACCGCCAGTGGGCTGATAGGCAGTTATAACTTTGCTCGTTGGTTAGAACACGAGAGTACACAGTCACATACTGAACGGGTGGTTATTCGTAATCAGAACTTCTTAATGGATATCACGCCAATTCAACTTGATAACGGTAACAAATCCAGCGATGTCGTTGGTGCTGTTGTAATGTTGAAATCAACTGCTCGCATGGGACGCCAGTTGCAGGATTTGACGGTCAACGATGAGCGCGAATTTGACCATATCGTTGCTACTAGCATGAAAATGCGTCAGGTATTAGAGCAAGCTCGCAAACTGGCAATGCTAGATGCGCCGCTATTGATCATTGGTGATACCGGGACCGGTAAAGACTTATTAGCGCGAGCCTGTCATTTGCGCAGCGCACGTGGCAAGAAACCTTTCCTTGGTCTCAACTGTGCCTCGCTGCCTGATGATGTGGTAGAGAGCGAGTTATTTGGTTATGCGCCGGGTGCTTACCCTAATGCTATCGAAGGGAAAAAAGGCTTCTTCGAACAGGCCAACGGTGGTTCGGTGCTGCTTGATGAAATCGGCGAAATGTCGCCGAGAATGCAGATTAAACTACTGCGTTTTCTCAATGACGGTACTTTCCGCCGCGTTGGAGAGGAGCACGAAGTTCAGGTGAATGTTCGGGTTATTTGCGCGACACAAAAGAACCTGGTTGAGTTGGTACAACGCGGTGAATTCCGTGAGGATTTATATTATCGACTTAACGTTCTGACTATTAATTTGCCGCCATTGCGCGACCGCCCGGCAGATATCATGCCGTTAACCGAGCTTTTTGTCGCAAGGTTCTCCGACGAGCAAGGGATGATTCGACCTAAGCTTTCGCCGCAGTTAGGCGGTTATTTAATGAATTACAGTTGGCCGGGTAACGTGCGTCAGTTAAAAAACTCAATCTATCGGGCCTTGACCCAATTAGAAGGAGCAGAACTGCGACCGCAGGATATCGTATTGCCGGACTTTGATGCGGAAATTACGCTTGGGGATGAAGTGCTTAATGGCTCGCTGGATGATATCAGCAGACGTTTTGAGCGTTCAGTATTAACCCGGTTATATCAAACATATCCGAGTACGCGCAAACTGGCGAAACGCCTTGGTGTTTCCCATACGGCGATTGCCAACAAGCTGCGCGACTATGGATTAAGCCACCGTAAAAGTGATGCCAGCGAAAGCGAAGAGTAACCACTGATAATAAAAAGCCCCGCAGAGCGATCTGCGGGGCTTTTTTGTCATGCTATTTGCCAGATATGATGTTACTTCAATACCGCCAGGGCAGCGTCGTAATCTGGCTCAGAGGTGATTTCATTCACCAGCTCGCTATGGATCACTTTGTCATTCTCATCCAGAACGACCACGGCACGTGCGGTCAGACCAGCAAGAGCGCTATCGCTGATAGCCACGCCGTAATCTGCTTTAAATTCAGTGCCACGCAGCGTTGATAAAGTCACAACATTCGATAATCCTTCAGCACCACAAAAACGAGACTGGGCAAAAGGCAGATCAGCAGAGATACACAGCACTACAGTGTTGTCGATTTCACTCGCTAACTGATTAAATTTGCGTACTGATGTCGCGCAAACGCCAGTATCAATACTTGGGAAAATGTTCAGTACTTTGCGTTTACCTGCGTAGCTGCTAAGTGCTACGTCAGTCAGGTCTTTAGCAACCAGAGTGAAAGGTTTTGCAGTGTCGCCAGTTTTTGGCAGGTGCCCGGCAACGCTGACTGGATTGCTTTGAAAATGTACGGTCTGGCTCATGATTTTATCCTTTGTACAATGTGTCAATCGGCCCTCAGTGTAGGGGAACGTGTTGAGGTTGGGTAGTGAAAGTTTAGGGAGGAGTGAGGATATAAAATAGAGGCTAACAGAGGATAAATCCTTGGCTAGGTCAAAGAAAATAAAAAATCCTCAAAGAACAGTATAAACTTTTAGCGGATGAATCTAATGAGTGATACAAATTAGGGCGTGCTAAAAAAATCAATTGGTTAACGGGGGTTTTATGCTACAAGGACGCAGGGCTGGCGCAACAGTGATTCGCTTGAGTGCCATTTTTATTGCGCTTTATGTTGGACAGGGAGGCGCGGCGCAAGTCCCTGCCGGAACTCAGCTTGCCGCCAAACAAGAGATCGTTCGCCATATCAAAGATGAGCCTGCCTCATTGGATCCTGCCAAGGTGATTGGGCTACCTGAAGCACAGGTGGTTCGCGATTTGTTTGAAGGGTTAGTTAATCAGGATGCCAAAGGCAATAGCGTTCCTGGTGTTGCCGCGAGCTGGACGTCGCAAAACAATCAAATCTATATTTTCAATCTACGCAAAGATGCTCGCTGGTCTAACGGCGACCCTGTGACTGCGCAGGATTTTGTCTATAGCTGGCGGCGACTGGTTGATCCACATAACGCCTTATCCGGCGCTTGGTTTGCCGGGCTGGCCGGTATTGAAAATGCTGATGAAATTATTGCCGGTAAAATGCCGGTAGAAAAGCTTGGTGTCACCGCGGTCGATAAATATCAGCTCAAAGTGCAGCTTTCTCATCCAGTACCTTATTTTATCAGTCTGTTGGCAAACTTTAGCCTATTCCCTGTGCATCAAGCCACGGTCGAAAAATATGGCGCTGATTGGACTAAACCCGGAAATATAGTCGGTAACGGCGCGTTTACGCTACAGCAGAGAGTGGTAAACGAAAGGCTGGTGGCACAACCTAATCCCTACTATTGGGATCATAAAAATACCGTACTGACTAAAGTCACCTTTGTGCCGATCAATAAAGAATCCAGCGCCACAAACCGCTATCTGGCTGGGGATTTAGATATCACCGAGTCCTTTCCGAAAGATCAGTACCACAAATTACTCAAACAGCTTCCTGGACAAGTTTTTACACCTAATCAGCTAGCGACCTACTATTATGCGTTTAATACTCAACGGGCGCCGACCAATGATGTTCGGGTACGCCAGGCGTTGTCTTACAGTATTGACCGCACGATTATCGCTGAAAAAATATTAGGTTCTGGTGAAAAACCAGCGTGGCGCTTCACCCCTGATGTGACCAATGGTTTTGCGCCCGCAAAGAGCGAGCTACAGCAGTATTCTCAGGCAGAATTAGACCAACAAGCTAAGGGATTATTGGCTGCCGCCGGCTATGGCCCAACGCATCCTTTGAAGCTAACGCTGCTTTATAATTCTAATGAAGGTAATCAGAAAATTGCGATTGCTGTCGCATCGATGTGGAAGAAAGCATTGGGCGCTGAGGTTAAATTGGTTAACCAAGAATGGAAAACTTATATCGATAATCGCAACAGTGGGAATTTCGATGTTATTCGCGCCTCATGGGTTGGTGATTATAATGAGGCATCAACCTTCCTCTCTTTATTAGGCTCAACGCATAGCGGCAATATCAGTAAATTCAGTAATACCAGCTACGATGCATTATTGGCTGATGCTAGCCGTGAAACCAATGCGAAGCTGCGTAATGAAGATTACAATAAGGCCGAGCAAATCATCTTATCTGAAGCCCCGATTGCGCCAATTTATCAATACACCAATGGTAGATTGATAAAACCTTGGGTTAAAGGCTATCCAATAGATAATCCTGAGGATGTGGCTTACAGTCAGGAGCTCTATATCCTGAAACACTGATTTTGCTCAGGTGTCGCGGCCTGGTTATCTTGTAATAGATAGGGCAAAAACGCCATTTTAGTCCCTATAATGCCCAACATCTTTGTTGGGCATTATTTTGTAATATTTTGATAAGTAATCATTTAATAGAACTCTGCTAAACTTGCAAAGAATCTACCGAATACAGCGAGGGCTGCCGTGGAAGTAATTAAAGGTAATGAACTGCAGGTTGCTGATGCGGTTTACGCCTACCAGTTGAATGGCAAAGGCGGTGTCAGTGACATTAATGACCAAACGCAGGCTTCGCAGGAAGATCCCTGCTGGTTGCATCTGGATTATTCTCTGCCCGCCAGTCAACAGTGGATCACCAACACGCCACTATTGCCAGATAATGTTCGCGAGGCCTTAGCTGGTAATAGCGTTCGGCCTAAAGTGCTGCGAATGGGCGAGGGTACGCTGATCACGCTTCGTTGTATTAATCTCAATGACAATGCGCGCCCCGACCAATTGGTAACAATCCGGGTTTACCTGACGGATAAAATGATTGTTTCTACCCGTCATCGTAAAGTCTCGCTGACGGAGTTGGTTGCTGATATGCAAAATGGCAGCGGCCCGACGGATACCGGCAGTTGGTTGGTGGAGATGTGTGATGTGCTGACCGATCACACCAGTGACTTTATTGAAGATTTGCATGATAAAATTATCGATTTTGAAGACGATCTGATGGAGCAACGGATGCCTGAACGCGGGCAGATGGCGCTACTACGTAAACAACTCATCGTATTGCGACGTTATATGTCGCCACAACGCGATGTTTTTGCTCGCTTGGCCAGCGAACGCTTGCCGTGGATGAGTGATGACGAGCGCAGACGTATGCAAGAAATTGCCGATCGCTTAGGCCGCGGCTTGGATGATTTAGACTCCAGCATTGCGCGTACGGGCGTGTTGGCTGATGAAATTAGCTCATTGATGGCCGATTCCCTTAACCGCAGAACCTATACCATGTCTCTGCTGGCGATGGTTTTCTTGCCTACCACGTTTTTGACCGGTTTGTTTGGGGTCAACCTTGGTGGTATTCCAGGCGCATCATCGCATTACAGTTTTCTCATCTTCTGTGCACTGCTGGTGGTATTAGTCGGCGGAGTGGCCTGGTGGATGAAACGCAGTAACTGGTTATAGCGGTAAATCGTGGCAAGCCTGATCTGATGCAGCGGCTTGCCCGAATTTCAGGCAAAAAAAACCGGTCAGAGACCGGCGTTTGAATCAATTGTGCTATGCAATAATTCTTAAAATAATGAAGTAGGACAATATGGAGCACAACGCCCATCGCTTGACGTTGTATTCACCTGCGAGAAAGATATTGCGCCAATTAGCATCTATACATGTTGATTTAGCGCAATCTTTTGGCGGAAGAATCTCATAAGGTGTTTTTCCGAAGTCGAATACGTTATCTATTCCAATAAACTCAGACAAATTGCATTCTCAAAGTCCAAAGCGGTAGCCGTTGACCTTGTAGTTGAGCTTCACCTCGATGGTGCACTCATCTTTTTCAAGATGAAAAAAAGCCGGTTTAGTTACCCAAACCGGCTCTCAGATAGCTTTTCACCCACGGCCATTAAACCGCAGGTTATATTGTTAAGCTGTAGGCTTAGCGACTTCAGCCGCAGGCTTTGCGATCACATTACGTGTTTCCATGCGCACTTCGGCAATATTTACATCGATAATGTCACTCTGACGATAAGCGACTTCACCTTTGATCAACACACTGCCGGTTTCTACGCTACACACCAGCTCATCACGAACTGCGTGTAGGAATGGCGCAGGGATAAAGGCAACCGCACCGATATCTTGTAGACGAACGCGCAGGCCACCGCGGGTTACATCGATAATTTCAGCGCTGAATTTCACTTCATTGCCGACTTTATCTTGCAAGTAACGCGCATACAGCCAGTCACCAACATCACGTTCTGCCATACGGTTCAGACGGCGACGCTCAGCCAATTGTAGCGTCATATCATCTTGTGGCTTCTCAGCGCTTTGCTGGGTAATCATCGCTTTAAGTAGACGGTGATTGACCATATCGCCGTATTTACGAATTGGCGATGTCCAGGTGGCGTAAGCTTCTAGTCCCAACCCAAAGTGTGGGCCTGGTACGGTGCTGATTTCTGCAAAGGTCTGGAAACGACGAATGCGGCCATCAAGGAACTGGGTTGGCAAAGCGTCGAGCTTACGGCGTAACACGCAAAAACCTGGCAGTGTCAGCAAGGTTTCTGCATCTGCTTCAATGTCATTGGCCTGCAAGACCGTAACAGCCTGTTCCACCAGCAGTGGGTCAAAACCGGTGTGGACGTTATAAACGCCAAAGCCCAAACTGTCGCGCAGTGCAATAGCGGCACAAACGTTAGCGGCAATCATGGACTCTTCAACGATGCGGTTGGCGATACGGCGATGTTCGGCGATGATCTCCAACACATTGCCTTTCTCACCCAACACAAAGCGGAAGTCTGGGCGATCTTTAAACACTAACGCGTTAGTCGTACGCCAATCGCTGCGCACATCACAGACGCGTTTCAGCAAGCGAATCTGCCCGGCGATAGTGTCGTTTTGTGGCTGCCATGCACTTTTCTCATCCTGCTCCAGCCAATCAGAAACATCGTCATAGGCCAGTTTAGCTTGAGATATAATCGTGGCGGCGAAGAAGCGAATATCGTTGCCTAATGCACCATCAGCAGACAGTGTCACGCTGCACGCCATTACCGGACGTTTAACGTCTGGCCAAAGCGAACAAATATCATCAGACAAATCGCGTGGCAACATCGGGATATTAAAGCCCGGAAGATAGTTGGTGAACGCGCGTTTACGCGCAATATTGTCTAGCTCGCTGCCTTCGGCGACATAAGCGGTCGGATCGGCAATCGCGATAGTCAGCTGTAGCGTGCCATCACCGTTGTCTTTCACATACAGCGCATCATCCATATCCTGAGTGCTGGCACTGTCTATCGTCACAAACGGCAGGGTGGTCAGATCTTCACGCGTCAGACCTTGATTCTCCAGCTCAGCAAACTCGGCAACCGGCGCTTCACGCTCCAGATTATGACGAGCCAAGGTGACCCACCAAGGTGCCAGATCATCACTGCCGGTGGTGATCCATTCGGTCAGTTCAGCCTGAAAACCACGATCGCCTTCTTTTAACGGATGGCGGCGCATCTCAGCCACGCACCAGTCACCATCATTAACCTCATGATTAAATTGACGGCCGGCACGGCAAGGAATGGCATCACGTAATAAAGGATGATCAGGCAGGATGGACAGACGATCGTCTTTTTTCGTCACTCGACCAACAAAACGGCTCAGGAAAGGTTCTACCAAGGTTTCTGGCTGCACGATCTCGCGATCTTTCTCTGTATGAACAGAGGCAATGATGCGGTCGCCGTGCATGACTTTTTTCATGTGTGGTGGTGGAATGAAATAGCTTTTTTGACCATCTACTTCAAGAAAGCCAAAGCCTTTCTCAGTGCCTTTCACAATACCTTCAAGGCGTGGAGTCTGAGAGTGAAGTTGCTGTTTTAACTGCGCGAGCAGCGGGTTATCTTGAAACATATCGTCCAGAGAATAAGGTTAAAGAGGCTCGATTAGCGGCAGACAGTTTTACGCGAAACGGGCTCGACGGGCAAGTGGCATCTAGCCCTTTAGCACCATAACCTTGGCACTAAAGGGGAGATGAATTACGCGACAGACCTAAACCTTAGGCGATACGCTGTAGATCGGGTTGCTGTTCACAGCGGCGAATCACCACAGGAACAGATTTTGAGGTAGGAGTATGCGTCTGGTCACCAAAGCTGTTCAGCGGAACCAGCGGGTTGGTTTCCGGATAATAAGCCGCCAAATTGCCACGCGGAATATCATAGCTGACCAGCTTAAACCCGGTCACTTTACGCTCGATACCATCGGTCCATAGCGTCTCTATTTCTACTAACTCGCCATCTGCCATATTTAAATCGGCCAGGTCCTGCGGGTTAATGAACAACACTTCACGCTGACCATACACGCCACGATAACGGTCATCTAAACCATAAATTGTGGTGTTGTATTGGTCATGCGAACGCAATGTTTGCAGGGTAAATGGCGCTTTCTGATTAATTTCCGGGATCACGCGCTCAGGCAGCGGATCGTGGCTAAAGTTGGCTTTGCCATTTGGCGTTGCAAATTTCAGCTCGGCTGCGGCATTGCCCAGATAGAAACCGCCTTTAATATCACAACGTTTATTAAAATCAGTAAAGCCGGGTACCGTTGCTTCAATATGATCGCGGATCAAATTGTAGTCTTCGGCCAGTGCTAACCAATCCATATATTTGTCACCGAGCACGGCGTTGGCGATACCACAAACGATAGCGGTTTCTGAACGTTGCTCAGGTGATAATGGTATCCCGACGCCTTCAGAGGCGTGAACCATACTAAAGGAGTCTTCGACGGTAATAAATTGTGAGCCGGTCGCACGGATGTCCAATTCGGTACGCCCAAGCGTAGGGAGGATCAGCGCATCATGCCCTGGCGTCAAATGGCTCCGATTGAGTTTGGTACTGATTTGTACAGTCAGCTCACAATTGCTCATCGCTTGCAGCGTGCGTGGGGTGTCTGGTGCAGCAGATGCCAGATTACCACCAAGACAAACCAATACTTTGGCTTCATGGCGCAACATGGCTTCCAACGCTTCGACGGTGTTATGACCCATTTCACGCGGCGGAGTGAATTTAAAATGACGCTCCATGTTATCAAGCAGCACTTTTGGCGCTTTCTCATCGATACCCATAGTGCGGTTACCCTGTACGTTACTGTGGCCACGAACAGGGCACAGACCCGCACCTGGTTTACCCAACTGACCGAATAGCAACTGGAGATTAGTCACTTCTCGAATAGTGGGTACCGAGTGTTTATGTTGAGTCAGGCCCATGGCCCAGGTGCAAATTACGCGTTCAGCCTGCATATAAATATTTGCAGCTTCGCGTAGATCGCTTTCACTCAAACCAGACTGCTCGATAATTTTCTCCCAACTGGTTTGGTCAACGATAGCGAAATAGTCTTCAACACCGACGCAGTTCTCGGCAATAAAAGCTTCATCGAATAGAGAAGGCTGTCCGTTGGCCAGACGTTCACGATGGGTTTCGAGCAGGGCTTTTACCATGCCACGCACCACGGCCATATCACCGCCCAGATTAGGTTGGTAATACGCAGAGCTAATGCGGCCTGATTTAGTGGTGACAACTTCTAGTGGTTTTTGCGGATCGGCAAAACGCTCTAAGCCGCGTTCACGAAGGGTGTTAAAGCTGACGACTTTTGCGCCACGATCGGCAGCATGACGCAGGCTATGCAGCATACGCGGGTGGTTCGTGCCGGGATTCTGTCCAAAGACAAAAATAGCATCGGCTTTCTCAAAGTCATCCAAACGGATAGTGCCTTTACCCACGCCGATACTTTGTTTCAACGCCACGCCGCTGGCTTCATGACACATATTCGAACAGTCAGGGAAATTGTTGGTACCGAACATGCGGCCAAAAACTTGATAAAGGTAAGACGCTTCGTTACTGGCGCGACCAGAAGTATAGAACTCAGCTTGGTCTGGGCTTTCTAACCCGTTGAGATGGCTTGCGATAAGAGCAAACGCATCGTCCCAACTGATAGGTTCGTAATGATCGGTCGTGCGGTTGTAACGCATCGGATGGGTCAGACGGCCTTGGTACTCGAGGAAATAGTCACTCTGGGCACGCAGCTTGCTGACGCTATGTTGCTGGAAGAATTCTGGCTCGACGGCTCTACGCGTGGCTTCCCAACTGACCGCTTTCGCACCGTTTTCACAAAAACTGAAAGTACTGTGATTATCATCGCCCCAGGCACAACCCGGGCAGTCAAATCCACGGCCTTTATTAACACGCATTAAATTGCGCAGGTTTTTTAGGGTGTTTTTACTGTCGAGTACAAAGCGCGTGGTTGACTCCAACGCGCCCCAGCCACCGGCTGCTCCAGTGTAAGGCTTTATCTCAGATTTGAATTTCATAATTTGTGTCTTCGCAGGTGTTATGAGCTTAACAATCTCTTTGAGCGATTGTTAAACGAGTTGTTATTTTTATGTCACAAGTTTAGTGGGGGGATGCAATATCGTCTAATCGAATATCGCAATCGTGGGATAGAGCAGGTTGATGATGACTTTGTCTTAATAATAGGGATAATGCGCGGCCTGCCGCCTTTAAAAGCCCGCGTTATCGGGACGAGTGAAGCAAAATGTAAGCAAATGGTTTCATTATGAAACTCTTCGCAAAAGTCTAATTGTTTTGCTTAGCCTTGAATTGATGCACCCTATGCGGCGAAATGGCTTTTTTTAATATGAAGTTGCGGCCCTGATTTGGGCTATGTCAGCTTGACCACAGTTTGAGGATGAATGAGTGAAGCGTACTGTATTGAGTATAGTAACTGGAGTGTTGTTAATTTCCGCAGGTAGTGCTTGGGCGGTTGCTCCACTGGACTATCAAGTCGCGCCACCGAGTATTGATGCCGCGTCATTCGTGTTAATGGATTATGCATCAGGTGATGTGCTGGCCGCCGGTAACCCGGATGAGCGCCGCAACCCTGCCAGCTTGACCAAGCTGATGACAGGCTATGTGATTGACCGTGCGCTCGACGCCCATAAAATCAGCATGGACGATGTGGTTACGGTACCGCAAGAAGCTTGGGTAGCAGGGAATAAAAGCCTGGCTGGTTCTTCATTGATGTTCCTCAAGCCTGGCGACCGGGTGACGGTGCGTGATTTGATCCGCGGGATCATTATTGACTCGGGTAATGATGCTTGCGTAGCGATGGCTGACTTTGTTGCAGGTAATCAGCCGACGTTTGTACAAAGCATGAACCAGTATGTTGATAAACTGGGATTGACTAATACCCACTTTGAAACAGTACATGGCCTTGATGCACCGGGGCAATACACGACCTCTTACGATCTGGCTAAACTGTCTCGCGCTATTATCGGCGGCGAGCCAGAGGAATATCATATGTATGGTGAGAAATCCCTTACTTATGACAACATCACTCAGCAAAACCGTAATGGCCTGTTGTGGGATCAAAACCTGCACGTTGATGGCTTGAAAACCGGCCACACCGAAACCGCTGGTTTTAACATTATCGCTTCTGCGACCGAAGGTAATCGTCGCTTAATCGCCGTGGTGATGGGCGGTAAGAGCAGTAAAGGTCGTGAAGAACAGGCGCGTAAATTACTGACCTGGGGCTTCCGCGAATTTACCAGCATGCAGGTGTTTAAAGCGGGCCAAAGCGTCGCTAACGAAAAAGTTTGGTTTGGTGATGCGCATCAAGTGAAAGTTGGCAGCCAGAGTGATGTTTACCTGAACATTCCACAGGCAGACAGCGACAAAGTTAAAGCGCAATACGTTCTGACCAATCCTCAGTTAGACGCGCCGCTGCAAAAAGGCCAGCAAGTCGGCACCATCAATATCGTTGATGGCGATAAGACCATCAAAACCTTGCCGCTGGTGGCACTGGAAGACGTACCGAAAGGTGGAATGGTAAGCCGCTTGGTCGATTACGTTAAGTTGAAGCTCTAGACCGAGAGCTTGGGCGGTTTCTTTAAGCCAGAAGGGCTTGGTGCATTGGTACATTAAAGCAATGACCGTGCTTTAGGCGGTTTTAGAAAACCAGAACGGTGAATTTTTCGGTTTATCAACTGCGGTGCTTAATGTTACTCCGCAGCCGAAACCGACCGAAGGGGCGGTAAGCGCCGCCCCTTCAGGCTTCCCGCGCTTTTTACTAACATAACAAGGTATCCAGTGGCGGCCATGTTTCAGCGGCCTCTGTGCTAGCGCAAATGCCAGCCTTCCAGGCTTCCCGATTTCGGGTTCAAGCCAACGATAAATCCATTGTCTTTCACCACTTCACCGGTGGCATTTTGAGTGCGCTTGGTGACTTAAAATCAACAGCAGCACAAACAAAAAGCAGAAGCAGTTTAGTTTTTGAAGTAAAAGCTTGTTGGCGCACTCAAAATTTCACTGACGAGTGGTGGAGAGACGGCGAAGCTGGCTCGAATCCGAGGAAGGCATGGCGGAGCCATGAAATTTGCGCCTGTCACCATAGTCTCTGAAACATGGCCGCCACTGGACTGGCTAATAAGGTTGGAAAAAGCGCGAGATTGTTAAGGGTGGCGCTAACCACCCTTAACTCGGTTTAGGCTGCGGAGCAATATTGAGCACCGTATTTAAGAAACCGAAAAAA
Organism: Rouxiella sp. Mn2063; assembly: GCF_049319665.1. Taxonomy (NCBI): domain Bacteria; kingdom Pseudomonadati; phylum Pseudomonadota; class Gammaproteobacteria; order Enterobacterales; family Yersiniaceae; genus Rouxiella; species Rouxiella sp. Mn2063. The sequence goes on from NZ_JBMOUD010000006.1 coordinate 161,522, forward strand.
CACTGAACGATATTTAAAACCGCCTAAAGCACGGTCATTGCTTTAATACACCAAGCCCTTCTGGCTTAAAGAAACCGCCTCCAGTTCGGTCTACCTGATATACTTCGGATATTTATTACTTCGCTTGGCCTGCATCTCATGGACATAAAACAATTAATCTATCTGTGTAATCTCGAGCGGGAGCGGCATTTTGGTCGTGCTGCCGAGGCGAGTTTCGTGAGCCAGCCGACCTTATCGATGCGCCTGAAAAATCTCGAAAAAGAACTGGGGCTGAATTTGATTAACCGGGGTAATAACTTTGAAGGTTTTACCGCTGAGGGCGATCGTGTGCTCAATTGGGCTCGCGAGATAGTTGCGGTATATGAAGGGCTGAAACTTGAGGTTGAGTCTCTTAAGCAAGGGTTAAGCGGGACGTTGCGTATTGGCGTGATGCCACAATGCAGCGTGTCGTTAGCTCGGTTGATTAAAGCGGTTCATGATGTACATCCAGGCCTGGATTATCGTGTGTCAGAAGTCAGCGCAGATCAACTGATTGAATCCCTCAGCAGCCATGCGGTAGACGTCGGTATTGGTTTTTTTGAGTTTTCAACGCTTAACGAACTTCGTTTTCAGATCTGTTCTTTGCATGATGATGGCGTTGATGTGGTGTATCACCCGGATCATTTCCCTGAACTTGCTGTTGCAGGCTCTCTCAGCGCCGTGCAGGTGGCGGCGCTTCCGCTGTGTTTATCCGAACCAAGCCGCTATTTTCGCCGCTATCTGGATAATTATTTCCGCCAGGCAGGTTTGGAACTGCATCCCATTATTGAAAGTACCTCTATTTTTCAACTGATGCAGGGGGTTTTTGTCGGACTTGGTTGTGCGTTGGTACCGCGTGGGCATTTAATCGATGAGATGTCACCCGCACTAAAACGCTGCCCACTAGATATTAGTCCGATGAGCCGTCATGCGGCGCTGGTGGTCGCCGAAGGAGGGCGAGCTACCGCGTTGGCACAACACTTCTTCAATACGGCAAGTCTCTGGTTGGCTCAGCAAGCTGGAGAATTTAAATAAAGCAGGCGTCAGAAACTGGCTCTATTCCTATTGCAAGCAGGTGAGAATAGTCACAAGCTACGCTAACTCATTCAGAATATGGAACTATCTATCAGCTTTGGATGAATTATTTTGACTATCATCGTATCGATCAAGGAGTTGTATAAAATGAAAGCGATTCGTAATTTGGTGCTGGCTGCTGCCGCGAGTGGTGTGTTGTTGGCGGCTTCTGCACAGGCTGACAATAACTTGCTCGGTTCCTTGCAAGATGCGGCTACTCAAGTATTGAATAATAGCTCGAGCGAAAAGGGCGCATCATCGCTGCCAAATTTGACATCGCTGCTCAATGGCGGAGACAATAAACTTGCTTCAACCAATGCCAGCAATGCTGCCGGTGTGTTGGAGTATTGTATGAAAAACAAAGTATTATCGACGACTAACAGCGCAAACATTAAAGATAAATTGCTCGATAAATTGGGGCTTCAAAATGCTTCTGGCGCACAAAACCCAGATTATCAGCAAGGATTGGATGGTTTGTTGAAGACTGGTAACGGCCAGAATATCGATTTAAATAATCTTGGCGGTGGGTTGTCACAGATTAAAGACAAAGTGAAACAGAAAGCTTGTGATGTGATTTTGAAGCAGGCTAAATCATTTATCTAAAAGCCATATTTTACCCGGTGGCTGCCATGCTACCGGGTTCAATATTACAGACCGCGCTGCGAATTCGAGGCACCGACAGGCTGATAAGTTTATTTACTATAATTTGAAGTATGAAGGGCACTAAAAAGCTGAAATAAGCCGATCCCCATTCATTAGTTTAATCACTTTATGTTTTGATATTTCTGCCATTCATCCCAAACATTTTCTGCGGCAACATCCGAATATCCGCGTTCTTGGGCAAGATCTCCCGCAATTTCTTCAGGTAATTGAATAGCAGTAGCATTATCGCGTATCGACTCAACTTCTTGCTGAGTCAATTTGCGACCAGTTTCTTTCTCCTTTGCTTCTAGCACTGCAATTAAAGGCGGGATAAAAACGATGGCCATTTGGGAGTTAAGCCTCAACTTGGTATGTGATTTTTATGACTTTACTAAAATCATAAAATTAAACACCGGATTCACTCCGGGTATACCTTCTCTTTAAACTCGCACAAGTCTTCAATAATGCAGGAGCCGCAGCGAGGTTTACGGGCGATACAAGTGTAACGGCCGTGTAAAATCAGCCAGTGATGGCAGTCGAGTTTGAATTCCGCGGGTACCACTTTTAGCAGTTTCTCTTCGACCTTATCGACGTTATCGCCCGGTGCGAAGTTGGTACGGTTGCATACGCGGAAGATATGAGTATCGACGGCAATGGTTGGCCAACCGAAGGCGGTGTTGAGCACTACGTTGGCGGTCTTGCGACCCACGCCAGGAAGGGCCTCTAATGCGGCACGATCTTCGGGTACTTCGCCATGGTGTTTGTCGATAAGAATACGACAGGTTTTGATCACGTTTTCGGCTTTGGTATTAAACAAACCGATGGTTTTTATGTATTCCTTTACACCATCAACGCCCAAATCCAGTATGGTCTGCGGCGTGTTCGCCACCGGGTAAAGTTTAGCGGTGGCTTTATTCACGCTAACGTCTGTGGCTTGTGCTGAGAGCAATACTGAGATCAGCAGCTCAAAAGGCGAGGTAAAGGCTAATTCGGTGGTCGGGTGCGGGTTATTCGCCTGCAACCGACTCAAGATGCTGATGCGTTTGTCTTTATTCATGACGCGCTGCCGGTATTCCCTTGTGGTAAGGCGTTTTCTGCCGCAGCTTTTGCCGCCTTACGGGCTTTCATCCGCTGGTCTATCAGATATTTACCCGCTAATAGCATGCCAAGGCCGATAAAGGCACCTGGAGGTAACATCGCCAGCAGGAAAGGATTGTCGAGGTGGATGACTTCAACGCGCAATACTTTTGCCCAACTGCCCAGTAACAGATCTGCACCGTTAAATAGCACGCCGCTGCCGAGGATTTCACGCAGTGAACCCAGAACAAACATTGCAGACGTTGCCCCTAAGCCGGTCATCATGCCATCTAAGGCGGCGATATGAACTGGGCTGCTGGCGGCACAAGCTTCTGCGCGACCCACAACAATACAGTTGGTCACGATAAGCGGAATAAAAATCCCTAGTGCTTGATACAGGCCGAAAGCATAAGCATTGATCAGCATCTGCACACAGCTCACTACCGAGGCGATGATCAGCACATAAATCGGGATACGAATTTCATTTGGTACCCATTTACGGAAAGCGGAGATCATGGCATTGGTGCAGGTTAACACCATCGTTGTTGCCAGCCCTAAGCCGAGTGCGTTGGTCGCCGTTGAGGTCACGGCCAGCAGCGGACAAAGCCCGAGTAACTGCACTAACGCGGAGTTATTGGTCCACAAGCCCTGGATAATGATTTTCCTGGCTTCGCCTTTTTCTTTAACTTCACTCATCACGCGCTCCACAGGCTGAGAGGTGAGAAAGCTGCGCTGGAACGGTTTCAATAAACAACGCAGTACGTTTAACTGAGCGGACGACCGCTCGTGGGGTAATGGTGGCACCGGTAAATTGATCAAACATGCCGCCGTCTTTCTTCACCGCCCAGCGAGTGTCATTATCGCCGTGGATGATTTGATTGGAGAGGCTTTTAATCCAATCCGAGATGCGAATTTCAATTTTATCGCCGAGGCCTGGTGTTTCATGATGCTCCAGCACACGGGTGCCATATACCTTGCCACTAAAATCAGCGGCAACCAACAGCTTAATCGCGCCAGAATAACCATCGGGTGCGGTAGTTTCAACAACCGCGGCAACGGGCTTGCCATCTTTACGCGCTAAGTACATCCGGTGTGGGCCCGGGCTGCCTAAAGCATCGCCGGTGACAGCGTAACATTCGTTTTGCATGTCATTGTCGTAAACACTCGATGGAATAACCTGATCGAACAGCGCTTTTTGCTGGATAACAGACTGTTCAGCAATCGTCGGTTTGGTCAAAAGGTTCACCAGCGCCGTCATACCGGTCATTAGTGCGCCAAATATCGCCAGCGTCAGCCCGTGGCGTCGCATTGTTTCAAACATAATAATTCCTTAGCGATGCCCGTAAACGCGGGGTTGCGTGTAGTGGTCGATTAACGGCACGGTGATATTTGCCAGTAATACCGCAAAGGCGATGCCATCGGGATAACCACCATAAGCTCGAATTAACCACACCAACAGGCCAATTAAGGCACCAAAAATTAAACGACCTTTGGGTGTCGTTGAGGCGGTAACCGGGTCAGTGGCGATAAAGAATGCACCGAGCATCGTTGCGCCTGAGAACAGGCCAATCATCGGTGGTGCATAAGCGTCCGGTGCCAACAGCCAAGCTAATCCGCCGCAGAAGGTCAGCATCACCAGCATGCTGACAGGAATATGCCAACTGATTATTTTACGCCACATCAGGAATACACCGCCGAGCAGGAAACCGGCGTTGATCCATTGCCAGCCGAGTCCTGCCAACACGCCGGAAAAGAGCGGCTGGTTCAAGACTTGTGCGGCGGTATGACCAGAACGCAGCCCCGTTTTAAAGCCATCCAACGGCGTGGCCTGCGTAATGCCATCAACGTTCATTTGTAGCTGATAAGGTGTCAAATCATGGCTGCTGTGACCGCTAAAAATAGTCAATAGCGTATCGCCAAAGCTTAGATGATGAACTTGCAGCACATCTGGGGGCAACCAGGTGGTCATTTGTATCGGGAAAGAGATCAGTAACACCACATAGCCGACCATTGCCGGGTTAAACGGGTTTTGTCCTAATCCGCCGTACAGCTGCTTGGCAATGATAATGGCAAATATAGTGCCGATCACAATCATCCACCAGGGCGCTAGCGGGGGCAGACTTAAACCGAGTAACACCGCGGTAAGCAGAGCGCTATTATCGCCAAGGCGTTTTTTAACCGGTAATTTACGCAGTTGTAATATTGCGCCTTCGGCTAATAAAGCGATGAAAACCGACAACGCAATTTGCACTAAAGTGCCATAACCAAAAAACCACACCTGAGCGAACAAGCCTGGCAAGCAGGCTAATGACACCAGCAGCATGATAGTGCTGGTGCTCTGACGGTTATGGGTAAAAGGGGAACTCGCGATTCTAAAGGCCATTTATTCCTCGGTCGACTGGGTCTGAGCGGCTTTACGGGCCTTTACTCGTGCGATCGCGGCAGCCACGGCGGCTTTACGCGGATCAATCTCTTCTTGCTGTGCAGGTAATACGCTATCAACGGATGGCGTATTATCAGCATCAATGTTTTCTGCCGCTGCCTTTTTAGCGTTGGCACGCGCTATCGCCGCCGCAACAGCAGCCTTACGTTTATCATCAACGCTGAGTTCTGCTGCTGGTTTAGGTGACGTTGTCACTTTTTGCCGATCGTCCTCAACGGGACTGATTGCGGCAGCTTGTGCGGTTTTCTTGGCTTTTACTCGGGCCAAAGCGGCTGCTACGGCGGCTTTGCGTGGGTCTTCTTCGGCATTGGATATTGGCGCAGCCGCTGGCTCAGTGGTTACCGCAGCTTCTTGTTGTGCCATCGCTTTCTTAGCTTTAGCACGAGCAATGGCGGCGGCAACTGCAGCTTTGCGTGGATCTTCTGCTTCACCAGACACGACTGATTCAGGCAACGGCTCAGACGCAACAGGGATCTCTTCTTGTGCGGCTGCTTTTTTTGCTTTGGCGCGGGCGATGGCGGCGGCTAATGCTGCCTGACGTGGGTCAAGTTCAGCAGTATTCTCGGTGGCCTGAACATCAACCGGCGCGGTGTTTATTGGCGTAACTGGCGCTGGTGCATCATCCTGCTCGTCAGTATCACTGCTGGCGTTCTCAAGTTTAACCGCCGCTTTTTTATGTTTCTCTTCACGAGCCAGTTTATCGCGCTCAAGGCGCAACTGCTTGGCTTCAAAGCGGGCTTTGGCTTCTGTCGCACGTGCGGCTTCGAGATCCAATGCGCGGATTTCAGCTTTCTCGCGGCGATAGTATTGCACCAACGGAATGTTACTTGGGCAGACATAGGCGCAAATCCCACATTCAATGCAATCGAACAAATTGTGATTGCGAGCTTTTTCGTGTTCTTCGCCACGGCTGAACCAATAAAGCTGCTGCGGTAATAATGCTGCCGGGCAGGCATCAGCGCACAGGCTGCAACGAATACAGGCTTCCTCTGGCTCAGGTTCACCTATTTCACTCGATGAAGGGGCAATCAGGCAGTTACTGATTTTGACGATCGGGACATCCAGTGATGGTAGCGTAAAGCCCATTAATGGCCCGCCCATAATCACCATTTTTTTGGCATCCTGCGGTTCGAATCCGCCTTCGGCCATCAATGTCGCCACCGGAGTACCCAGGCGAGCCCACACGTTGCCGGGACGTTGCATCGCTTCACCGGTTAAGGTGACGACGCGCTCAATCAGCGGCTCACCGTCAATAATGGCGCGCTTGATGGCATAGGCTGTACCGACATTTTGCATTAACACGCCAATGTCTGACGAGCGGCCGCCTTTAGGCACTTGTTGGCCGGTTAAAATTTGGGTCAACTGCTTAGCACCGCCGGATGGGTATTTGGTCGGGACTACGCGCAGTTCAATACGCAATGCGTGAGTCGCTTCGGCTTTAATGGCAGCTCTAAACGCGGCAATCGCTTCAGGCTTATTATCTTCAATACCGATTAATACGCGTTCTGGCTTGAGGATATGGCAAAGAATACGTGTGCCAATCAGAATATCCGCGGCGTGCTCCTGCATCAGCCGGTCATCGGCGGTGATATAAGGCTCACATTCCGCAGCGTTAAGGATCAGCGTGCGGGTGGAGGTTAATCCACTTTGCAATTTGCTGGCGGTTGGGAAGCCTGCGCCGCCCAATCCTGCAATGCCGGCCTGATGAATCAGGCGATTGAGCGCAGCGGCATCTAATTGCTGATAATCGGCTATCGGTTGTCTTTCATTCCAGCGGTCGTCACCATCAGCATCTACTACCACGCAAAGTTCTTTTAAGCCAGAAGGGTGCGCGGTGATATGCGGCTCAATGGCCGTGATGGTGCCAGAGGTTGGGGCATGTACTGGCACCGTCCGGCCACGACCGACGGTCAGCGGCTGACCTTTTAATACCCGGTCGCCGACTTTCACGCATAGTTCACCTTCAGGGCCAAGGTGCTGCTGTAAAGGCACAACAAAACGTGCTGGCAGAGGGGCAACGCGCAGTGGAACCTGGCTTGATTGCGTTTTCATTTCGGGCGGATGAATACCGCCGTCAAAATCCCAGATTTTGTCTTTTTTAAACGAACCAAAGAGAGTAAACATGTTATTCAGCATGGACGACCTGAATCGGAATAGTTTTCATATCCCACTTCCAGTTAGCAGTGGTGGTTTTAATCGGCTTCATCTCAATACAATCGGTGGGGCAAGGGGCGACGCACAGGTCGCAACCGGTACAGAGATCGGTAATCACGGTATGTACGGCGCGGGTTGCGCCAACGATGGCGTCAACCGGGCAAGCCTGAATACATTTGGTGCAGCCAATGCAGTTACTTTCATCAATGTAAGCGACTTTTTTTACCGGCTCAGCAACGGCCATATCGCCATCTAGCGGCTGTGGGTCGACGTTAAGCAAGGTGGCCAGTTTTAGCATGACGCCTTCGCCGCCAGGGACGCATTTATTGATGTTGTCGCCGTTGGCTACCGCTTCGGCATAAGGCTTACAGCCGGGGTAACCGCATTGCGCACATTGGCTTTGTGGTAACAGCGAATCGATTTGATCGACCACCGGATTGCCTTCTACGGCAAAACGGCGCGAGGCATAGCCGAGCAATAGGCCAAACATGAGTGCCAGTAAGGTTAACGCGGCAATAGCAACCCATAATTCAAACATTAGACTTTCACCAGCCCGGTAAAGCCCATAAAGGCCAGAGACATCAAACCGGCAGTAACCAGCGCAATCGACGAGCCACGGAAGGGCGCAGGCACATCAGCGACGACCAGACGTTCACGAATGGCGGCAAACAGCACCATCACCAATGAGAAGCCGAGTGAGGCAGCAAAGCCATACAGTGCCGACTGCATAAAGTTGTGGGCTTCGTTGATATTGAGTAACGCCACGCCAAGCACCGCACAGTTGGTGGTGATCAGCGGCAGGAAGATACCGAGCAAGCGGTAAAGTGACGGGCTGGTTTTACGCACCACCATTTCGGTGAATTGCACGACGACGGCGATCACCAAAATAAATGCCATGGTACGTAGATACACTAAACCCAATGGCATCAACACAAAGGTGTTAATTATCCACGAGCAGATATTCGACAACGTAATAACGAAGGTTGTCGCCAGGCCCATGCCAATGGCTGATTCCAGTTTTTTGGATACGCCCATAAACGGGCAAAGTCCTAAAAACTTAACCAGTACGAAGTTGTTGACCAGAACAGTGCCGACAAACAATAAAAGGTATGAAGTCATAATAGTGCCTGAAAATAAAAAACCCAACCATTATCAATTAAAATCAATGAGTTAATCAATGGTTTATTGCATTGATTTCAATGATTTTATTGATAAATTTACTCGGTAAATGTCCCTTTCACGCGACGAGAACGCTTAAAGTACGGCACTAATAATGCCGCTGCCAGTAAAGGCATTAATAAATTGCGTGTTGCCATATCGTCGTTAATCGGCGAAAAGGCAAAAGATTTAACCGCTAATAGCACGGTACAGAGCAGCCAAATAATAAACAGCTTGGGTAAGGCACGAGCACGTTTACAAAATTGCCATATCACCACGGCAGTGAACAATCCCATCGCCAGTGTAGTCACAACAGAGAAGAACCATTGCATGGTGAAGGCTTGTGAATTGGTCAACAGATAGGTGCGCGATTCAGGCACAAAAAATGCCATCGAATAAAGCGCCAGCATCAAAAGTACGCTAAGAAAGGTAACAAACAGATAAGCCAATGGGGCCAATAGCCAGCCGCCAATGCGCTGATAGCTTGGGTCGTTAACAAGCGAGTTGTGAGACATAATTAGCCTTTATTCGTATGCAGGGAATGCTCGTCAGTATTGCCATCACCAGTCTAGATCTAATGAAGGTTAATGAGATCAATGACCTTATTTGAGGCATAGTGACTTTATTTAGGCGCGATGACCTTTTTTCAACACAACAGTTTACCTTGCTGTAGAGCTCGACTCTATCGAATTTATGCGATGTCTTGTGAAGGAAAATGTCTGCAAAATGAATATTGTTTTACATAGTGGTTGTGGCAGGGTTTCTGCTTGTGTCAAATTACAGCGTTTTTGTAAAAAATAGTCGGTTGCTCGTTCAGTGATGAGTAAACCGATAGTGAAATTGATTAAATTATCTATCAGCGCCACAGAGTGACGTTCACACTCAGGGTTTGGTATTTGCAGGGTACGTATTGATTAAGGGAAGTCGGTTTTATGTCTTGGTTGCAGCGTTTACGTATTGATAAGTTTTTACTGGTGTTGATTTCTGTGGTGATCATCGCTTCGTTCTTCCCTTGTGAGGGGATTTACAAAGTGCTGTTTGAGCATTTGACTACTATCGCGATTGCACTGTTGTTCTTTATGCATGGGGCAAAATTATCTCGCGAGAATATTCTGGCGGGTATTGGCCATTGGCGTCTCCATCTGGTGGTGTTCCTTAGTACTTTTGCTTTATTCCCGTTGTTGGGATTGGGAATGCAATGGTTGGTGCCAGGCGTGCTAACTCCAACGCTATATCTTGGATTCCTCTACCTTTGTGCATTGCCTGCGACGGTACAATCGGCGATTGCCTATACCTCGGTAGCCGGTGGTAATATTGCCGCCGCAATTTGTAGCGCATCGGCATCGAGTATTCTCGGGGTATTCCTCTCGCCAATTCTGGTGGGATTGCTGATGCACACTCAGGGCGGATCTAGCGATACGTTGCATGCGATCGGCAAAATCCTGCTGCAACTGATGGTGCCTTTCGTCGTAGGACATCTTTGTCGCCCACTGATTGCGGCCTGGGTTACTCGTCATAAAAAGATTGTTAATATTACTGACCGGTCATCTATTTTGCTGGTGGTTTATGTTGCATTCAGCGAAGCGGTCGTTGAGGGGATTTGGCATCAAATTGATGGCTGGTCGCTGTTGGCTATTCTGGGCTGCACCATTGTGCTGCTGGCCATTGTTATCCTGATCAATACCTATGTGGCGCGCTGGCTGGGCTTTAATACCCAGGATGAGATCACCATTGTGTTCTGCGGTTCGAAGAAAAGCCTGGCGAACGGTATTCCAATGGCGAACGTACTCTTCCCAGCGGCAGCTGTTGGCGCGATGGTATTGCCATTGATGATCTTCCATCAGGTACAGCTCATGGTTTGTGCGGTATTGGCGCAGCGTTACGCTAAAAAAGTTGCTAAAGAGCAGGCTGCTTTAGGGACGTCAGGTGCGAAACCAGAAGCGAAATAAGCGGGCTACATGATAGAAAAAGGGCGCAACCTTCAAAGATTGCGCCCTTTTTTATTGTGACTTCCTCCCTAAATCATGGGAGAGACTTATTAACGTGCGGCAACTTTATCGCGCAGCGCTTGTTTCTCTGCAGTAGACAAGAAGGCCATTGTCAGACCATTTTGCTGTGCCTGACGGATCTCTGCGGGTGTCAGACCGGCAGCCGGCGCGGCAACGCGGTACTCATGTTCAATCTCAATGCCTTGAACCGCTGGATCATCGGTATTGATTGACGCCAGCACGCCGTGGCGCAAGAAGGTACTCAGCGGATGTTTATCCAGTGATGCGATAGTACTGGTCTGGATATTCGAGGTCAGGCAGGATTCGATACCAATCTGGTGTTTCGCCAAATAATCCATCAACGCCGGATCTTGTGCGGCTTTCACACCGTGGCCGATACGCTCAGCGCCGAGTTCGCGAATCGCCTGCCAGATACTTTCCGGGCCAGCAGCTTCGCCAGCGTGCACAGTAATGTGCCAGCCAGCATCACGACCCTTGTTGAAGTGATCGAGGAACAAACCGCCTGGGAAGCCGAGTTCGTCACCGGCCAAATCCAATGCAGTAATTCCTTGTTTATGTGCCAGCAGGCCTTCTAACTCTTGGCGGCAAGCGTCAGCACCGAAAGTACGGCTGAGAATACCAATCAGGCGAACATCGATATCGTGATCCTGACAGCCGCGGCGCACGCCATCGATCACCGCTTCAACCACGCCTGCCACCGGAAGTTTGTGGTTCATCGCCATATAGTAAGGAGAGAAACGCAGCTCGGCGTAGTGCAAACCCGCGCGTGCCGCATCTTCAACGTTTTCTTGCGCCACTCGACGGCAGGCATCGAGCGAGCCTAGCACCGCTACACCCCAGTCCAGTTTTTGCAAGAAACTGACTAAATCTGGCGCAGTTTCCATTACTTGTACGTGCGGACGCAGAGCTTCAAGCTCATCAGCAGGCAGGGCTAAATTAAACTGGCGGCCTAAATCGAGAATGGTTTGCGCGCGAATGTTACCGTCGAGGTGGCGATGAATATCAGTCAGGGGAATGTGGGAATCGATCATGGTGAGCACCTATATTATTTATAATTTATAAAGTGCACAGCATTATAACCATATCTGATGTAACTAACACCTGCTTGCTGGCTAACTGCTGATATATCCTGCTAATCGGGCAGTGATGCCCGATAGAAATACGTTAATCTGCGTGACGGATTATCGCGTTTGCATTGCCTGAATACCGGCAATCAGTTTATCGACGCCGCTTTCCAATTTGCTGCGCGGGCAGCCAACATTCAGGCGTAAGAAACCTTTGCCTTCATCGCCGTAGGTGGTACCAGGCATGATGGCAACTTTTTGCTGGTTAATCAGCTCTTGCTGTAACTCGTCATCGTCGATCGCCAATGGACGTAAATCAATCCACGCCAGATAGGTCGATTGGGGCGGTTGCCAGTTTAGCTGTGGGAAAGCATGGTTAAGTCGTTCTGCCACATAATGCAGATTAGCCTGTAAGTATTCTCTCAGGGCATCTAGCCATGATTCGCCCTGCCGATACGCGGTGATATGGGCTAACACCGACAGCACCGCCGGAGAGGACAGGCCATCACACTGTTTTAACTGGTGCAAATAAGCATCACGGCTGGCGGGGGACGATATTAGGCCATAAGCGCCGGTGAGCGCCGGGATATTAAAGCTTTTGGATGCCGATGTGATCAATGCCCACTCGCAGGTGGCAACCTCACTCCATGGCGTATGTTGACTGTCACCCCACAGCATATCCATGTGAATTTCATCGCTAATCACCTTGACCTGATGACGTTGGCACAAGGCGGCAATTTGCTGTAGTTCTGCTTTGCTCCACACTTTACCCGTTGGATTGTGCGGGCTGCACAGCAGCAGTAACTGGCAATGCGGGGAAGCCAATTGCGACTCCAGCAAATCAACATCCATTATCCAGTGGTTATCTGTTTTGCTAAGTGGGCAGGCGATAAGCTGACGGTCGTTGCCAGCGACGGTTTTGTAGAAAGCATCATAAGCGGGCGTGAAGGTGACAATATGCGAGCCGGGTTGTGTCCATTGACGTAACAGCTGCGCCACGATGTAAATCACCGACGGGCCGTAAACCACCATTTGCCGGTCGATAGTGCTGGCAAAGCGCTGTTGATACCAATGCTCGATGGCGCTGAGGAAATCCTCATGCTGCCAGCGGCTATAGCCAAATACGCCATGGCCGATACGTTGTTGCATCGCATCGAGAATGCACGGCGCGGTGGCGAAATCCATATCCGAGATAGTGAAAGGCAGGAGATCGTCTTGTCCAAAACGGTCGGCAATATAATCCCACTGCGTACACCATGTACCGTGTCGGTCGACCGGGGTAGAGAAATCAAACATAAGGCCTCACTCAATAGTGGCCCGCAGGCCACTTTTGAATAGATTAAATAATCAGACGGATGAGGGAGCACCCGCAGCAGATGACGACGTTACTGCTTGTCGTAGCAAACTATCTAACTCATCTTTCACTGACTGTACCTGCGGGCCGATCACCACTTGCAAGTTGTGCTCGTTAAGATGTACGACACCAATTGCCCGGTTGGCTTTCAGCGTTGCGTCATCAACCAACGACATATCATGCACAGAAAGACGCAGGCGGGTAATACAGTTATCCAGAGTAATAATATTGGCTGCGCCGCCCAGTGCGTTAAGAATGACCGGCACGTTATAACCGGACTTACTGCCGCTTGGTGCTGGAGCCGCGTTAGGTGTCGTTTCTGATTCCCGCCCTGGCGTTTTGATATTGAAGTGCTGGATAGCGAAACGGAAAATCAGGTAGTAACCGACAAACCAAATAGCGGCAACAACCGGTACTAAATACCACTTGGTCGCGGTGCCGTGCAGGATACCAAATACCACGAAGTCAATCAGGTTGCCGTCGGTGTTACCGATAGTCACACCCAATACCGACATGATGGTAAAGCCTAACCCAGTCAAGATAGCGTGCAGCAGGTACAGCGCAGGTGCGACAAACAGGAACAGGAATTCGATAGGTTCGGTCGTACCGCCGATGACACAGGCGACAACGCCAGAAATTAACAGGCCTTTAATTTTATGACGGTTTTCTGGTTTAGCGCAGTGATACATAGCCAGCGCCGCACCTGGTAAGCCGCCGAGGAATGAAGGCATTTTACCTTGCGATAGGAACTGCGTCGCGCTTTCAGAGAAGCCATGGGTAGTCGGGCAAGATAGCTGCGCCTGGAAAATAGTTAACGCGCCGCTGACTTCACGGCCACAGACATCAAGCGTACCGCCAGCTTCGGTGAAGCGAATAATCGCCACCAAGATATGTTGCAAGCCAAAAGGCAGTAACAGACGTTCACCGGTACCGAAGATCCACGGGCCGAAAATCCCGGCATCATGAATAAGTAATCCCAAGCCGTTAATACCGGCGGCGAACCACGGCCAAATTAACGGTACGACTAATCCACATAATCCTAAAACAACTGACGTAATAATCGGGACAAAGCGTGTACCGCCGAAGAAAGCCAGCGCGTCGGGCAGGCGGATAGTATTGAAACGCTCATGCAGCAGATAAACAATAATACCGACGATCACCGCACCCAGAATACCGGAGTCAATGGACTCAATACCGAGAATGTTCTGGATATTATTGGCTTTCAGCACCAATGGGTCATTGGTTGGCAGGATGCCTTTGGTGGTGAGATAAAAGTTCGTCGCCAGGTTGAGCACCACAAAGCCGACAAAGCCAGAAAACGCCGCCACACCTTTATTTTCACGTGCCATGCCAAGAGGAATGGCCATCGCGAACATCACAGGGAGATAGCTAAAGCCGAACGATCCGACTTTACTCATCCAGGTAAAGATCAACTGGAAAATCGGGTGGCCGAGCGAAGGTAAGAGCGTGATAACATCGCGGCTGCTTAACGAACTGCCGATGCCAAGCATAATGCCGCAAAAGGACAGCAGGGCAACCGGGAGCATAAAGGTTTTACCTAGGCTTTGGAAAAACTCCCAAAGCGATATGCGTTGTTTTTGATTTGTCGGCATGATGATTTCCCCTGTACCCATCGCCCTTCAAGATCTCGAAGTCGCTTAGGTATATATTGTTGTGGTTGACCTTTACGAGGTCATGTTGGGTCTGTGTGGTGTTTTAGTCGGCATAAGATAAAACGTTTTACCTTATTATTTCGTGTCAAAAGTCACATAATTTATGGATGTTTTACCACCGCAATCATTTTTTAGGTAAAACGTTTAACTTATGGATGTTGATGAGAGTTTTTTCAGATGTGGTCATCCCATGCTTAGCCAATTGAGTGGTCAATATGAGCAGTAAGAAAATCACTATCACCGATGTTGCCCTGCAAGCGGGTGTGTCAGTTGCCACTGTGTCATTGGTATTAAGCGGTAAAGGGCGGATATCGGCGGCGACGGCGTTACGCGTCAACCAAACCATCGATGAGCTAGGGTTTGTGCGCAACCGGCAGGCCAGCGCACTGCGAGGGGGAGAGTCAGGCGTCGTTGGCCTGATTGTGCGCGATATCTGTGAACCTTTTTATGCGCAGATGACGGCCGGGTTAAGTGAAATCCTCGAGGCCGCGGGTAAAGTGCTGTTCTTATTGCAGAGCGGCCCGTCAGGTAAGGGATTACAGCGCTGCTTTGATACGCTACTCACTCATGGTGTAGATGGTATTGTGATTGCCGATGGCGTACACAGCCTGAGTGGTCTGCAAAAACAGGCGCAAGAACAACAGGTTCCTTTAATTTGTGCCGCTCGTTCTGGTGGCGCTGATGGACTGGACGTGGTGCGTGCGGATAATGTGCTCACTGCCAAAATGGCCACCGAATATCTGATCAATCGTGGGCACAAACAAATTGCTTATCTCGGTGGATTAAGTGATTCCCTGACGCGAGCAGAACGTTTAGGCGGTTTTTGCGCCACGCTGCTGCAATATGGTCTGCCTTTTCGCAGCGAGTGGATTATCGAGTGCGATTACCAACACAAAATTGCTGCCGATGCTGCGGAAGCGTTGCTGCGGCGCTATCCTAAGATTAGCGCGATTGTTTGCCATAAAGCGTCGGTGGCGATGGGCGCTTATTTTGGGGTGTTACGCACAGGCAATCAGGTCGGAAGCGGGGCAGTAAACCACTTTTTCGAGCGACAAGTTGCGTTGATTGGTCTTGAAGACTCGCCAGAGGCGGAATTAACCGAACCACGTTTAACCACCATTGCCAGCTCAGCACGGGATATTGGACACGCGACTGCCAAGCGACTGTTAATGCGGATAGCTGGACAGGTATTTGATGTGCAGAACATTATTGTACCGCCAGTGTTAATTGAGCGGGAATCGGCCTGAGAGCCGTCTCAGTTACGTCTTAAGGTTCGTTGCCTAAACGAGCAGGCAAGAAAAAACCAGCCCTAAAGGCTGGTTTTGCGTTTGTGTACCCTAATACCAGCTGAGCTGGTGGCATTATTGCGCGCTAGGTGCTTCAACTTGTGGTGCTGGTGCGCTCTGATCCGCGGCACCCGGTCCACCGAAGATACCAAACAACCCGACGAAATCTTGCAGGGTCATTTTCTGCCCGTTAAGGTTAATCTGGTTATCTGCGTAGTGCAGCTCGCTGCTGATCGCATCATCTTTCAGCGTGGTTAATTTGAACATTTCTCCCATAGCCGCCAACCCTTGAACCTGCTGTTTTGCTAACGCACCAGCTTGTTCTGCATCGTAACCTTGCAGTCTTCCTGCCTGAGTGGTTAATTCAGTGGCCATGGCGACAGGAATCGTTAATTTCGCATCAACCTTACTTAGCAGGTTAGAAACCAGTTGAGCTTCGTCTGTCGCTTGTGGTGAAGCGGTAGGATCTTTAAAGCCTACCTGCAGAGTAAAGGTGCTTTCACCCTTATCATTTTTCCAGCTCAATGGATCAACACTAATACTTGGGTTGCCTTTAAGCAGAATAGGCAAGTTATTCAACAGCAGCGCGCTTGCTTGTTGTTGATAGACTTGTGGGTCAAGCTCATCAGACTGTTGCAGCAATTGCATGGCTTGCTGATTATAGGTATCAGTAAATTGTTTCAGCGCCTGGCCATCAAGCTTATCGATTTTGACATTCAGTTTGCCGGCACCGAAATCCATTCCCTGAATTTTCAGTGAGTCCATGGTGTAGTTCAGTACACCATTAACATTATTGCCATCTTCGTCAAATTTACTGTTTAAGGCAAAACCTGCCAGCGTGGCGGTGTCTTTACCATCGATATTAACGGCTGCGTTTTTAACGGCCAGGCTTTGGCTGCCGATACCACCTAGGTTGAATTTCCCACCGTTAGTATTGCTCTTAATGGTGATACCGCTAAGTACAACCTTCTCTAATTGTCCCCACTGATTTGGTGAGGTAAAAGCGACACTGTCGCTGTTGGCATCAACGTCGACTTTTTTGACATCTTTGCCTAAATCGATATCCAATTTAGCGCCGCTAAATTCCAGCTTGCTGTTGTTCTTTTGGTAATCCACGGGCAACAAAGTAATCGCTGATGCAGTATCACCACTGTAAGAAACACGGGTGTCTGCGGTAATAAAGGATTTACCCTTAGTGGCATCAAACAATTCTTTGACCGGCGGAGTATTTTCCAATTCTGAATGTATTGAAGCCATGCTTGGGATCAGCGTGAGCTTTTTCAGTTGAGAGGTTGGGAAAGGGCCGTGATCGATGGTTTCCAGGAACACAATTTTTTCGCCCGCTTTAAGTTCGGCAGCATTGCCTGCACCTGCGGCTTGTTGCAGTACCAAACGTACTGAGCTGCTGAAAATACCGCGTTGGTAGTCTTCATAGCTCAAGCTCACGCCTGACTTAGGATATGATTGTTTAATATTTGCGTTAGCATCATTAACGATTTCGCTCATGTGGCTTTCAAGCTGCTTACCTGTATACCACGATACGCCTGTCCAGGCCGCGCCAAGTACTACGATGACGCTTACAGCGACTAACGATTTTTTCATAGTTCTGTTCATCCTTTCAATTCAATACACCAGAGAAATCAGGGTTAAAATGGTAATAAAATACCCGCAGGCGGTTTTATTGTGGTGGAACGAGGTGCCATTTTGCAACCCTTTAAAAAGATAAGGGCCCGATGCTGATGCATTGGGCCCCGAATGTTCACGACAAATTTACGCTAATTTGTTAAACACTCTGGCGATTCGCCCGCTACCGCTGGCCTGCACAGGAGATTCGTTAGCGGCAATATAACAAGATTCACCTGGCTTCAATGTTATCTGCTGCTGGTCTTTGTTAAGTACGGTTTCACCTTCAACACAAAAGACGATCGCTGCACTATGTTGGGATAAAGTTTGTGGGGCAGATGATAATTCATGTAATGAGAAAGCGAAGTCATCGACCGGAATAGGGAAGTTAAGCTCGTTACCCTGCACGACAGGCTGAGTCAGTAATGTTGAAGCTGGCTTTGACTCAAATTTAAGATTAGCCAGTAACTCAGGAATATCGATATATTTGGGGGTTAAGCCAGCCCGCAATACGTTATCTGAGTTGGCCATGACTTCCAACGATACACCTTTAAGATAAGCATGTGGCGTTTGTGCGTATAAGAACATGCCTTCGCCGGGCTGTAGAGTGATGACATTTAGCAGCAGAGGCGAAAACAGGCCGCTGTCATCTGGGTAGTCAACCGCAATACTGCCGATCGTTTCCCAAGGTTGGCCGCTGTGGGTTTTCAGCGCGGCGCGTAATATATCCAATGCCTGCGTTTTTTGAGCGCCTTGCATGCTCAACAGACTGGCGAACAGCGTTTGCAAATGTGCCATATCCGGTTGTGCAATAAAGGCATCAATGTCTGGATGTGCGCCCGCAACGCCTTGCAGCAGTGATTTTATTTCCGCCAACTCACGGAACCCATTCATTGCCTGGAATGGTGTTAATGCAAAAACCAGCTCCGGTTTATGATTCGGATCTTTGTAGTTACGCTCAGCGGCATCCAGCGGAATGCCCGCTGCATTTTCTTTAGCAAACCCAACCTCAGCGGCGGCTTTGCTTGGATGAACTTGAATAGACAATGCTTGCTCGGCACAAAGTACTTTGAACAAGAAAGGCAGTTCGCCAAAACGTTCAGCTACGCTGCTACCCAGATTACCAACCAAATCTTTAGAAATAAGCTCGCGCAATGACTGCTCTTTGCCATTCTCATCCTTGATAGTCGAACTGCTTTTCGGATGGGCGCCCATCCACAGTTCTGCCATTGGTTTGCCTTCCGGGTTAGGAACGCCATACAGCGAGGTTAAGGCATCCGTACTTCCCCACGCGTAATTTTGTACATTGTTATTCATCTTTTTCATTTATTCATCCCGTGATGTAGAAATAAGATCCACAGTAAACAATTAGATAGGTTGTTTATCAACTGAATATAACTAAAAAAATTCTGAAAATTACACCCCACTATTTTATTAACAGGACGTTCTAAAACTGTGAAATGTGGCATGATGGTAGCCGCCGCTGACAGTTCATTCTGAGAGTGGGGCGTCATCGGTAATCTGCAACTTACGACTTACTTTATACGATGTACTAAGGAGAGACAGTAATGGCAGCGAATCGCATTGAAAAAGACTCAATGGGTCCTATTGAAGTTCCGGCTGATAAACTCTGGGGCGCACAGACGCAGCGCTCACTCGAACACTTCCGTATCTCGCAAGAAAAAATGCCTACTGCGTTGATCCATGCACTGGCGCTGACTAAGCGAGCTGCAGCCAGCGTCAATATCGATTTAGGTCTTCTGCCTGCTGAGCGTGGTAATGCCATTATTAAGGCTGCCGACGAAGTCTTAGCAGATAAACATACTAGCGAATTCCCTCTGTCAATCTGGCAAACCGGCTCCGGTACGCAAACCAACATGAATATGAACGAAGTGTTGGCCAACCGTGCGAGTGAGATCCTCGGCGGTGAGCGTGGCGACGCCCGCCTGGTGCATCCGAACGATGATGTCAATAAAAGCCAGAGCTCTAATGACGTATTTCCTACCGCTATGCACGTCGCGGCGGTTATCGCAGTACGCGAGCACCTACTGCCAGAATTAAAAGTTTTGCACAAAACGTTGGTGGATAAATCCGAAGCTTTCAAAGATATCGTTAAAATCGGTCGTACCCACCTACAAGATGCGACACCGCTGACACTTGGTCAGGAAATTTCCGGCTGGGCGGCCATGTTGGCGCATAATCTGGTACATATTGAAGCCAGTATCCCGCATATTTCTGAATTGGCATTAGGCGGTACCGCGGTAGGTACGGGATTAAATACCCATCCAGAATATGCGGTTCGCGTAGCGAAAGTATTAGCAGAGTTAACCAAGCAGCCGTTTGTCACCGCACCCAATAAATTTGAAGCTTTGGCAACCTGTGATGCCTTAGTTCATGGGCACGGCGCGCTTAAAGGACTGGCGGCCTCTTTGATGAAGATTGCTAACGATGTGCGTTGGTTATCTTCTGGGCCACGTAGCGGCATTGGTGAGATTTCTATTCCAGAAAATGAGCCTGGAAGTTCCATTATGCCGGGTAAAGTTAACCCAACGCAGTGCGAAGCGATGACCATGCTCTGTGCTCAGGTATTGGGTAACGATGTGGCGGTCAATATTGGCGGGGCGTCAGGTAACTTCGAGCTTAATGTTTTCCGTCCGATGGTTATCCATAACTATCTGCAATCTATTCGCTTGCTGGCGGACGGTATGCGCGGCTTTAATGAGCACTGTGCTGTCGGTATTGAACCTAATCGCGACCGCATTACTCAGTTGCTTAATGATTCCTTGATGCTGGTGACGGCGTTAAATACCCATATCGGCTACGATAAAGCGGCTGAAATTGCCAAGAAAGCCCATAAAGAAGGGCTGACGTTGAAAGCATCCGCATTAAAACTGGGGTATTTGACTGAAGCCCAGTTTGACGAGTGGGTACGCCCAGAAGATATGGTCGGCAGCATGAAAAAATAAGTCTTTGGACTGATTATCCTGAGCTAACGAAGATAAAACTAAAGCCAGCCAATACGCTGTTTGCAAAAACGGTATTGCTGGCTTTTTTGTTACTGCTATTCGACGTCTAAAGCGGATAATCGGTATAAAGATGCAGGCGTTTAATCAACAAATTAAGCGGTTGGCTTTCTGGTTTGTATTTATGCCTAATCGTCGTTACATCGTAATGATTTAATTCACCTAGTTTTGGCAACTGAAAAATGTCGCTGCGTAAACACAGTGCGATTAACGGTGAAGGGCAGGGGTGTTGTACTTGTTTTTGACTATCGCGATACCATACTCGGGCAATAGGTTGTACTTTTACCGGCCGTTTGATTTTTAACACCGCACTGGCGGGAATTTTTTTTACATCAATAATTTCTCGCGTAATGTTATCAATCCACTGTTCACGGCTATAAGGCGGAACCGCTCGTCCAGCCTGCAAACTTTTCTCTAATTGCGCCAAAACCTCATCTCGGGTGATATTTTTAATAATATTTTTATTCGCCCAGCCAAAGCGCACAGAGTCCGGGTCTTGTAAGTGAACAATAGTACGATAGGCGTTTAGTGTAATCAGCCCATGTAGATGGCGGTGCACAAATTCAAAACGATCTTCGCGCGCCAGCCCAGATTCTACGGTCACAATATGTTCTAACTCAGCTTTGCGTTTATTCACTTCCTCGATCAGCAATAGGGCAGCGCGTTGTTCACGGCTATCGACGGCGTAGCACATTACACCTGGCAAACGTACGGCGGATTTACTGCTGATATTCATCGCGTTGTGATGGATGAATAGACGTTGAAAGTGTTGCAACCCTAGCTGGTGGGCGGCCTCACCACTATAGGGCGTGACATTGATTTGTAAGGCAGGATCATGCTCCGTACCTTTCTCGATATCGGGAAGAACAAAGGCGCGAGCCTGTAATAGCTCTAGTTGATTCAAGAAGCGTTCTAAGTCGGTTAACGCCAGTTCTAACTCCTTAAAACAGTCGTTCATTCGACTTATCATGTCGTAACCTGCCATATCCCCTCCGATTTTAGTTACAACATACAGTGTAATGCATTATAAATAATCGTGCACACCTCAGCAGCGTAAATAAATTCATTTCTACAGCTGGTTAGAGGGAAGTGACTGTATTCAAAGGGGATGAGTGATTGTAGCGGTGCTTCGCCAGCACCGCATAGAGATATTTACAACGTCATGAATTGATAACGGCGCGGGATTCTGGCAAACGCATTAGCCGGGTACCGACCAACATCCCCAGGCACAGCATCACGCAAATATATGCAGTGATCCCGTACCAGCCAAAACTATGCCAGAAATAGCCGCCTAGTGTACCGGCCACGCTGGAGCCTGCGTAGTAAGAGAAGAGATATAAAGATGAAGCCTGGCCTTTTGCGCGGCGAGCGCGTCTGCCGATCCAACCGCTGGCAACGGAGTGCCCGGCAAAGAATCCGGCGGCAACCAATGCCATACCAATGAAAATAATCCATAGAGAATTAAATGCCGTCAGCAAGATACCCACTAACATCAGCATAAAAGCGCCGATCAACACTGGACCACGCCCGTAGATTGTGGTCAATACACCGGCTTTTGGCGATGTGTAGGTTCCCAGCAGGTAAACAATGGAAACCAGGCCGATTATCGCTTGGCTCAAATTATAGGGGGCAGAGAGCAGGCGGTATCCAATGTAGTTAAACATAGTGACGAAGCCGCCCATCAGTAAAAAGCCTTCGGCGAACAACAAAGGCAATCCGTTATCACGCCAATGCAGTTTGAAGTTGATCAGCAATGTACGTGGACGCAAAGAGCTGCTGCGAAAATGTCGTGAAGGGGGCAAAATTTTCCAGAACATTAAAGCAGAGGCGAGCGAAAATACCCCAATAACCGCCAGGGCCACACGCCAGGAAACGTAATCAGTCAATACTCCGGTGACTAAACGGCCGCTCATCCCGCCAATTGAGTTACCGCTGATATATAGACCGATAGAGAAGGCCACCATACTCGGGTGGATCTCTTCACTTAAATACGTCATCGCCACCGCAGCAACACCGCTTAACGACAATCCAACCAGTGCCCGCATCAGCAAAACGGCATGCCAGCTACTGACCAGAGTACAGATAAGCGTACAGCCAGCAGCCAGTAACAAAGCAACAACCATGACATTTTTTCGACCAACGGCATCAGAAATAGGCCCGGTAAAGAGCAGGCCAATTGCCAATAAACCAGTGGATAAGGAAAGTGCGAGGCTGCTTGCGGCAGGTGAGACCCCGAATTGCTGCGATAAAATTGGCATAATGGGTTGCACGCAATAGAGCAGGGCGAATGTTGCCAAACCAGCAGAAAATAACGCGAGTGTCACCCGCATAAAGGCAGGTGTGCCGCGTTTTATAAAGATATTCTTATTATTCTCGTGATGTACAACACCGATGTCATCGGCAGTCTTTGTGGTGGAATGCTGCTGTAAATCATCATCATTAACTGATTGATTTGCCGACTGGGGGACAGATCGACGGCTTGGCGTATTCACTCAATTTCCTTAGCAATCCGATTGGATAAATTGTGAAAATATTACTCACTCCCCATATTTTTATCTAATATATTGATTCATCATATTTGATATCTTAAACCTCTTAATGCTGGAAATATGCACAATATAGAATTACGACATCTGCGATATTTTATTGCTGTTGCTGACGAGCTCCATTTTGGGCGGGCAGCAGAACGGCTGCATATTTCACAACCTCCGTTAAGTCAGCAAATACAAGCACTAGAAAATCATATTGGTGCGGTTTTATTCCAGCGTAATAACCGCAATGTCAGCTTGACGCAGGCGGGTGAGGTATTCCTGAAAGAAGCGAAACAGATCATTGCGCGCGTCGAAGAAGCCTCAAATACGGCATCCAGAATTCATCGCGGCGAAGAAGGTACTGTGACGCTAGGCGTGACGTCTTCCGCACCATTTCTGCGCAGGGTATCCCACACGTTGCAGCGCTTTCGCATGCTATATCCGAAAATAAATGTCCGTATTGAAGAGTTAAACAGTCAGTTGCAAGTTGAGCCATTACTTGAAGGTAAACTTGATGTAGGGATTATGCGTAAAAGCGTATTGCCAGATGTACTGCAACATCATTTATTGCTATCTGAATCTTTGGTGGCAGTGGTTCCAGAAGCTCACCCTTTAGCCACGTTGCCAGAAGGGACGCTGCGCCTGACAGATTTAGCTTCACAACCTTTTGTTTTCTTCTCCCAAGAGGTTGGGACATCGCTTTATGATGCTATTCTCAAACGCCTTGCGCAATCTGGAGTGACACCCTTTATTACTCAAGAAGTTGGGCAGGCATCTACTATTATTGGTCTGGTGTCAGCAGGACTTGGTGTATCAATTTTGCCCGCGTCTTTTAAACGTATTCAGGTAGATGGTGTGCGCTATTTACACTTTGCTGAAACAGATATCAATACTGATGCGTGGCTAGTTCATCATGCCCGTCGCCCGCTGACAACCCCAGCTGCCACTTTAGTCAAAATGATGATGGCCGATAGCAACACTTATTAATTGCAGTCTTGCCAAGGCAAGCATGGGCGTGAGGAACGGCGATATTATCGGCTATAATTTATATATTTCTCTGCATTGTGTGCACCAAATCACATAACTAATCAAATAGTTGACGATGTTTTTTAAAAGCTCCAACATAGCATTACTATTTATTTAGAAGCGCGAAAAATACTAGGAGCGGGCTCTGTGATAGCTGATGGGCAGCCTGGACATATTGACTTGATCAAGCAAATAAACGCCGGTGCAGTTTATCGGCTAATCGATCAGTTTGGTCCAATATCGCGTATTGAATTGTCTAAAATGGCACAGCTTGCGCCGGCAAGTATCACTAAAATTGTCCGCGAATTATTACTGGCCCATCTAGTGCAAGAAACGGAGTACCAGGACCCTGGTAGCCGAGGGCGACCGGCGATTGGACTAGTTTTGGATACACAGGCCTGGCACTATCTTTCTGCGCGCATTAATCAGGGCACGTTGACCTTAGGACTGCGTGATTTGAGCAGCAAGCTGGTCGTCGAGGATGTGTTACCTCTGCCCGTTGAAAGCAGCGAACCTTTCCTCACACGTATTATTACGTCGATAGATCAATTTTTTATCCGTCACCAAAAGAAACTAGAGCGCCTGACTGCTATTGCTATCACCTTGCCTGGAATGATAGATGCGCGAGAAGGTATCATTCAACGCATGCCATTCTATGAGGCTGAAGGTGTGCCTCTTGGGCCCGCGCTTGAAGCGCATACCGGGTTATCTGTTTTTGTACAGCATGATATCGCCGCCTGGACAATGGCTGAAGCGCTATACGGCGCTTCACGAGGATTTAATAATGTTATCCAGGTCGTCATTGACCACAATGTTGGCGCCGGGGTAATTACCGGTGGCCGAGTATTGCATAGCGGCAGCAGCAGTGTCGTTGAAATGGGCCATACTCAGGTTGATCCTTATGGTAAGCGCTGTTATTGCGGTAATCATGGCTGTTTAGAAACGGTAGCCAGCATCGATAGTATCTTAGAGCTAGTACGTCATCGCCTGAGCTTGACGCCACATTCACAGCTTAATCATCAGCCGCTAACGGTTGAGTCATTATGTGAGGCGGCAAATCAGGGCGATATTATGGCTCGTGATGTGATTGCGAATGTTGGACACAGCGTCGGGCGTATATTGGCAGTTATGGTTAATATATTTAACCCGCAAAAAATATTAATCGGTTCACCACTCAATGCGGCAAAAGATATCCTTCATCCGGCTATTATCTCCTGCATCCAACAACAATCACTGCCAGCATACAGTGACAATATGCGTTTAGAATCAACGCAATTTTATAACATCGGCACAATGCCTGGCGCGGCTTTAGTAAAGGATGCACTCCATAATGGTTCTCTGTTAGTCAAATTATTACAGGGGTAATTCTTCGATATTTATCCTTCATTAGTTCTATTTTATTTATTGGTCAAAGATTTAAAAGTCATTGATCAATAATTATCATATAAAACAACCCTCCATAACATTACCTCGCAAAATATTGCTGTTCACACAAACATTGCGCTAACGCAAATTGTAATCATTAATGATGCCCTAGACTTAGGCCAATTAATCCGTGTGTCTTCGTTAAGATTTATGCGAACGCTCTTTGTTAAATCGTTCGTCTTTACTAATAGTAAGGTGAGCGTAGGAAAGGAGTATCAACATTATGATTACGCGATTTTTTGTCACAGGGACGGGATCTCGGGTTGGGAAAACCATTGTGAGTCGGGCCTTGCTGCAGGCCGCAGCTGGTAAAGGTAAAACGGCTATTGGCTATAAACCTATTGCTACAGGATGTGGAGCCTTGGCCGAAGGCGATAAAAGTAAAGATGCGGTAATTTTGCAAAATTCATCATCTATTTCTTATCCTCTACGTTCCATTACTCCTTTTGCTCTCATCAGTGAGGATATTTATGCGAACGAGACGCCTGAGAATATTTTTGATGTAATGACCGAGGGTTTAAACTTCATGGGCCAGGAGGCCGATGTTGTGATGATTGAAGGTGGCGATGGTTGGCGAACACTAATAACGCCTCAATGCTATTATTCTGATTGGGTAAAGCAGTTAAATATCCCGGTTATTTTGGTCGTAGGCATCCAGGAAGGCTGCGTCAGTCACGCATTATTAACGGCACAGGCTATTTTTGCAGATAAATTACCCTTTGCCGGATGGGTCGCCAATCGTATTAATCCAGGTTTGGCAAACTACTCAAAAACTATTTCTATATTACGTGCGAATCTCAATGCACCTTTATTAGGAGAAATTCCTTATTTATCTCGGGCTGAAACTCGAGATATGACCAAGTTTATTGATTTATCTACGCTAGAAGAGCGTGTTTACGTTTGACGCATTAAAGAGCCATGCCCCGAAGGCCATTCTATAAAAAGACAATCAGCATGGGAAAAGAGGTGGGGTATAAACGAAATGGCGGCCCGTTGGCCGCCATTAATACAAGCGATGTTACTGGGCAGGCGCATCCTGGCTGGTGCCAGTTTTCGGACTAACAGCGTCGCTATTATCCCCAGTTTTGCTGTAAACAATCTTCTGTGTATCATTTTGGCAGTGGCCCACAACTTGCCCACCTGCTTTATCGGCCTGGTCATTGGCAACGATTTCTAACGTGAATCCAGACTCTGGCAACCCATTGGCGACAATTTTTTTGGTGATATCAGCTTTAACACTCTCACACGATGCTTGGGCAGCGATAGGTGCGAGGATTGAGACAACTAAACCAGCTAACAGAATCTTTTTCATAGTTAATTCCTTTAAAAGAATACGGATTCAAAAATTGACGTTCCAGAGTGCTAAAACATGCGCTCGGAACCGTTACTGAACCATCAATTCACGACCGGTTCGGCGGTCTAAGCAGCGTTGTGTATTTGGTTCCCAATACGCGCCAACATTACTACTCGCGTTGCAGCTATCACGAGTCTCTTTAGCATTGTATTGTTTGTCAGAGTCTTTTTCATCACGTGCGTACTGCTTATCGGCATGAGCAGAATCGCGAACAAACTCTTTTTCGGCACGTTGATTTTGCAGTTTGCGCAAATTACGAGTGGCATCCCACTGTTCTTTGTTCTCACGAGCTTCTTCTCTGCTTAACGCGTTATCCCCACCTGCACCGCTAAAGACACAACTGCCATTAGCGCAATTTACGTTCGCAGCATGGGCAGATATCTGCCAGCTAGCAGCAAAAACCAACAATGTGATTGGCAGCATGCGGCGTAACAGGCCAGAGGTAAACGTTGTATTCATTAACTAATCCTTTTAAATTCACAATTCGCTAAAACGAATGCGCTAATTATAACACCCTAGCTAAATACGTCACCTATCAGATAAAGTCCATCCTGTTTATGCCAAACTGCTTAGGTCTGAAGATTACGCAGGCTAAACAAGATCGCTAACGACTCTGTTGTTTGCAGTATGATTGAATAGCTTATCTGAACTCACGGATTCACTGTCACTATGATAAAAACAACCTTACTTTTTTTCGTTACCGCACTTGCTGAAATTATTGGATGTTTTCTACCTTATATGTGGTTGCGTAAAGGAGGGAGCATATTATTGCTTTTCCCTGCAACGCTCAGCTTAGCGCTATTCGCCTGGCTTTTGACGCTGCACCCAGCTGCCAGTGGCCGAGTCTATGCGTCTTACGGCGGTATTTATGTGGTCACATCGTTAATTTGGCTAAGATATGTCGATGGCGTCAAACTGGCAACGACCGATTGGCTGGGCGCTTGTGTCGCGTTGGCGGGGATGTTGATTATTATTTCGGGCTGGAAATCCTATTAAAGCGAATGAGCCTTTAGAAAGCGAAAAGGGCGTCGCAATAAAACGGACGCCCATGATTATCATCGCTATGGCTTAAATAGCTAACTTACCAAACTTCGCGGCTGACTCGCAGACCAGCAAGCGACTGACTAACCGGCATCATTTCAATGCTATTGATATTTACGTGAGCAGGCAGGGTTGATACCCAGAACACGGATTCAGCAACATCTGCTGCGGTTAATGGATTGGTATTGTCGTAAACCTGGTTAACTTTTTCTTCGTCGCCTTTAAAACGCACGCTTGAGAATTCGGTTCCACCGCACAGGCCTGGCTCAATGTTAGTCACTCGTACTCTGGTACCAAACAGGTCAGTACGCAAATTCAGGCTAAATTGGCGTACAAAGGCTTTGGTTGCACCGTAAACATTACCGCCGGCATATGGCCAGTTACCCGCTGTGGAACCAATGTTGATGACGTGACCAAGGTTGCGCTCGACCATGCCAGGCAGCACAGCGCGTGTCACGAGAACTAACCCTTTGGTATTGGTATCAATCATGGTTTCCCAATCTTCAACGTTGGCTTTGTCCGCACCTTCCAGACCCAGCGCTAAACCGGCATTGTTTACCAAAACATCAATTTTTTGTAGTTCAGCAGGTAGCGATGCGATAGCCGCATCAATAGACGCGCGATCGGTAACATCTAATTGTGCAATATGCAGCGCGTCACCCAGCTCAGCCTTCAACGCTTCAAGACGCTCCTTGCGACGACCCGTAGCAATAACCTGGTGCCCGGCTTGAACAAATTTACGTGCAATCTCTGCGCCAAATCCCGCCGTCGCGCCGGTAACAAAAATAATCATTCCGCATACCCTTAAAGTTGATGTCTATCACACTAATTAATGGTTTGTATTATTAACACATTGGCAATGCCATCGGCTAGTCGAGTTGGTTCTAAAGATAGACCGGCGCTAGCCTGGCTTAGTTCTTATCTTTTGTTGGTTGCGGTGACGAAGAAACCACCCCTGATTTTTTATGCCGAATTTCATCACCATCCGTCGCGCTGAGCGTCAAGCTATCGATAATGGCCAGCAAGGCGAGTATTCCAACCAGCAAAAACGCCACATGAAAACTCGGTAAAACCGCCCCTTGTTCGGTGGGATAGAAATAATCAGCAAAACGCAGCGCTAAAGCACCAAAGGCAATACCAATACCCGCCGAAAATTGTTGTGCGGTATTAAATAGGGTATTGGCGCCAATCATTTTCTCCGCCGGGATCTGGGAAAAGGCCAGAGTATTGAGCGCGGTAAATTGCATTGAGCGCGTCATTCCGCTAACAAACAGCAGTAGCAAAGTCAGTGCCGTAGGCACTTGCGGGGTTAGTAATGCGCAGGCAAAAATCGTCAAAGCGTTAAGTAAGCCGTTAATCACCAATACTGTACGGAACGGAAATCTGTGCAGAATGGCTGAGGTAAAAGGCTTCATTACCAGATTCCCGGCAAATACCGCCAGTACCAGCAGACCGGCATTGAAAGCACTCATGTCGTAACCGAGTTGGAATAACAGCGGCAACATAAACGGCAGGGCATTGATGGCAATGCGAAACAAAGAGCCGCCGAATACAGTGACGGCGTAACTTTTTATTTTCAACGCCACCAAGGGGAGTAAAGGATGGGGGCTACGCAATGAATGTCGCACGGCTAAAACACCGAGTAGCACACTAGCCGCCAGAATGACGCCAGGTAACCAGCCGGCCTGATGATTTTGACTGAACATATCTAAGCCGAACATTAATCCAAGGCAGGCGCTGCCAGTTAAAATAAAGCCGGTAAAATCGAAAGGGATCCCTTTTTCTCCCTGCTGTTGAGGAATTAAACGCAGACTAAAGAACAAAGCGAAAATGCCCAGCGGAACATTTAAAAAGAATATCCAGTGCCAAGAGGCATAAGTAGTAATAAATCCGCCAATCGGCGGGCCTAATACTGGTGCAACTAAGCCGGGCCAGGTAATGGTGGCAACAGCACGAATCAAGTCTGCCTTCGAAATACTGCGTAATACAACTAAACGACCTACCGGCACCATCAATGAACCGGCAAAGCCTTGTAGCATTCGTGCTGCGGTAAAGCTCGTTAGGCTGGTACTGAATGCACAGAGTATTGAGGCTAAAGTAAAGAGGACAATCGCAGAGGAAAATACATATCGAGCACCGAAACGATTGGCTATCCAACCGCTGGCGGGGATGAATACGGTTAGTGTAAGAATATAAGCGGAAATACCAATATTCATATCAACGGCAAGCACGTTGAATGAGCGCGCCATCTGCGGCAATGCGGTAACAATCGCCGTTGCATCAAGGTTTTCCATAAAGAAAGCACCGGCAACTAAGAGAGGCAAAGCAGAACCGGCAGGAAATAAGCGCACTTTCATAACATCATCAACCCACATGATTTGAGCAATGTGCTGAGCATATCTCATAGCGTGATGTTTGCGTTGAAAATAATCATCGACTTGCTTGATTTTCTTTACATATTTTTGAAGAGAGACCCTCTGCGGCCTCTCTGCGGTCCACGATTTACAGATTAACCGTCACACCGAACTGTTTTTGCTGCAGCGAAAGCGGAGGCGCTTTTCGCCACTTGCCTAGTAGCACATTGTAATGCTGCTGTTGCTGTTGGTACTGACATCCTTCGCTAGGTTGGAAAGGGGTTAACCAATAACATTTTTTAGCTTCTACATTCTCTAAGCGGGGATTCGGTTGATAATCATAAGGCGTGATAGGGTGATGAGTCTGCATTTTATAAGCGACCTGAGACACGATCTTTTTTTGCTGCTGCTCCTGTGGGTCAGGGTGTGAGTTGGCAGACGCTATGGATATGTTTGCAGCACATAGGGTGATTATTGTTGTAAAAAGTAAATGGTTGAGAGGCATTAAATAGGCTGACTTTTCCATGTTATTTTCCTTTCTTAGTTATTCCACTGCTGAAAAACGAAAGTGGGAACTGTTTTCAAGCCTTTAGTAATAAAATAAGACATGGAAAGTCTAATAGTCAGAGGGGAAAGAAATGTCACATAACATGCTGGTATTGCAGTATTTGGGCACGGAATATCAAAGCAATAGCCCAAAGCGCTACATACCATTAATTTACTGTGATTGACCGTGCTCAAAGACGACGGTTATTTTTCCGATATTGCGCGGGAGTGACGTTTAACTGACGAATAAAAGCACGGCGCAATATATCGACGCTAGAAAAACCACATTGTGCCGCAATTTGCTTCGGCGCAAGTTCAGTCGACTCTAATAAATGACGTGCGTGGCTAATGCGCTGCTGATCGAGCCATTGTGCTGGGGTCAGTTGCAGCTCTTGCATAAAAAGTCGGCTAAGATGACGAGCACTCAAGCCAATATGTTGGGCTAAAGATTGCATATTATGCGGTTGATCTAGCGTTGCAATGGTCCACCGCTGAAGTTCTTGTAACGCTGAACGACCAGAAAGATTAGCGTTACCGTGGCGACTAAATTGCAACTGCCCTCCGGGACGTTTAAAAAACATCACCAACTGAGCCGCCACTGCAAGCGCGACATCGCGGCCCACATCTTCCTCGACCATCATTAATGCTAAATCCAGACCAGAGGTCACTCCTGCGGCGGTTCTCAGCGGCCCATCGGCAATACATATCGCGTCAGCCTCAACCTGCACCTGCGGATACTCTTCGGCTAATCGCCCAGCGACGGCCCAATGCGTAGTCACGCGTCGCCCGTTGAGTAATCCCGCTTCTGCCAGCAATAACGCGCCACTGCATACCGAACCATAACGCCGACTGCGCTGTGCCTGTTTCACTAAGGCATTTGTTAACCCGCTATGACAGCGGTAGTCATCAATGTTTGGGGCACCGGCGACTAAAAAGCTATCAATTGGCGTCGTATCCCGATCGCTGATTGACATATCAGCCATGATCTTAATGCCAGAAGATGTGGTGATATTTGTGCTATCAAGGCCCATCACTCTTGGGCGATATAATATTCGCCCCAACTGATTATTTGCCTCGGCAAACACATCCAAAGGCCCGGAAACATCGAGCATTTGCACGCCGGGTACGGCCAAAATCACCATCTCTTTGATCATTTTCCTGATTCCATGTCTGACATACTCATTATGTCTTGATAGGTCGCATTGCGACGATTGTCGACATTTAGTTTGAACTTTATCGTATCTACATGCAATCCATTGTGGAAAGCGACAGGAGAAATGACATGAAATTAAATATCAACGGCATCTACATCCCCGATACGGCGATGGCGCGTGCAGCAACTGAATTAGTCAGAGACACTGAGTCTGATTTGTTATTTCACCATTCAAGCCGCGTTTACTACTGGGCGGCATTGGCAGGACAACAACGTAATATTCAGGCCGACCCAGAACTGCTCTACATCGGCTGTATGTTCCACGATATGGGCTTAACTCATGAACATTGCAGTTGTGATCATCGCTTTGAAGTCGACGGGGCGAATGTCGCCCGCGATTTTTTGCAGCAACACGGGGTTAACCAGCAGGATATCGATAAAGTATGGACGGCAATTGCGTTGCATACCACACCGGGTATCCCTGAATTTATGGACCCAGTTATTGCGCTGGTAACTGCTGGTGTTGAAATGGATGTTCTGGGTATCAACTACGCAGGTTATGACTCCAGCATTAGAGAACAAGTGGTGGCTGAACATCCTCGGGGAGATAACTTCAAAGAAGAGATCATTCAGGCATTTTATGAGGGGATTAAGAATAAACCACAGACCACGTTCGGCAATGTAAAAGCCGATGTTATTGCCGATAAAGAGCCGGAATTTGTGAAAGGTAATTTCTGCTCGATTATTCGTGCATCGCGCTGGGCCCGCTAAGAGGATTGAACTGCTCTTATCCGTTTTTCAGGATAAGAATAACTGTAGATAAAATATAATACCCCGCTCAAACTGCCTCTGAAATGGATATTTGGAGGCGTTTTCCTGTGATGATTTACAGCGATAGCTCAGATTACCCGCCAAAATACATGCACGATTCTAATGTGCCATTATAATGAATTCTGCCCATTGGGGCCGTCATCTATACGCGATGCATTATTCATTGAGTATGTGGCTTTTTTTTGAACACCATCTCGTTTCCTTAAAGTTTATTATCAGCCCTATATACTATAAAAATTGTGTTTTTATTCATTTCTATTAAGGACGTTGAGTGAATCGTATTCTTTTAATTATGTGGGTTGGAGGATATGCACTTTTATGGAGTCTGGTGACAATTAGTCTGGATCCGACAGTACCATACGATGCTATAGAAGCACTCAACTGGGCGCAAAATGCTGAATGGGGTTCCCCTAAAAATCCGTGGTTAGTTGGCTTGGCCATGCGACCTGCATTGTGGATGACAAACGTCCCTCTTAATGTTTACTGGTACGCGACACATTTTCTTGCCATTGCAATTGGCATGGTTGGCAGTTGGTTACTGGCAAAGTATCTCAGTGGAAGTGAGCGTCTTGCGTGGCTTGCATTACTGACACTCAACCTTTCGGGTGTGATTAACTTTGATATTATCAGCTATAATGATAATTACTTGCTGGTTATGCTATGGCCGTGGATGATGCTATTTTTCTTTCTGGCAATTACCAAAAATCCGAATTGGTGGTTATTATTTTCCGTTGCGGCGGGTTTGGCAACAATGGCTAAATATTCAAGCCTGGCGTTTGTGGCCTCTGTCTTTATCGCAACGCTAATTGTGCCAAAGATTCGACAGTGCTATCGCTATCCTGTTTTTTATATTTCACTCCTTATAGGTTTGATTCTTATCGCCCCCAACATGTACTGGCAATGGGAACATAACTTTGTCGCATTCCGCTGGGTAGACTCACAAATTAATAACCAGTTTAACCCTGGATTATTTATTAATATTCTGAGTATTTATTATCCTTTAGTGATCTTATGGTGGATATTGTCGCGCAGTAAAGCCAGCGTAAAATGGCCACAGCAGCCTTTTAATCAGGTAATGCTGCTAACGTACCTATCACCGCTGCTGGTTATTTTTGTGTGGTTCCTTTTCCATCAGGGCGGCAGATTGACCGAATGGCTACAGCCGTTCTTCATTCTGGCACCCGCGTTATTTGTGAGTTGTGTAGATAACACCAAGGTACAACCGGTGCGCGGTGGATACATCGGGCTAATAAGTACAGGTTGCCTGCTTCTGGTTGGGTATTCAGTTGTAATGCTAACCAATGTTGCTAATGCTGGACAAAAAATGAATGGCATCATTCCGTTCAGCCGCGAACTCGGCCAAGTGTGGCAGCAACGTTATGGCACACCGATAAGCTATGTTGGCGGTGAATATTTAGCCGAGTGGCTAACGTTCTATGTTCCTTCGCGTCCCAAGATCATTACGCCGTGGAGTAATACTTCTGAGCCCAATGTTTATAATGCACACATCCGCCTTGCTGATATCAGACGCTCAGGTGTCATGCTGATTGGCCAGTCAGAGGGGAAGTGTTCTGATATTTCATTCAAGAAAGTGATGCAACAGTGGCCACAACTGCGGATCGATGCAATAAGCCAGGTCACATTCCGGCTGGACAACAAGCATGATAGCTATCCGCTATGTATTGGTTTTGTGAATCCAGAAGAGTAAACAAATGGGAGGGCGCCTGTAGAGCCATTTAGCCTGCAGGCGTCTTCCTGTTTTAGACATAATTACCCGTCGTACTTAGCGCTGTCTCTGCACTGGCTTGGCTCGCCATGCCCTATTAATTGTGGGCTAAAGCCGTACAAATTTAATCATAAACAGTTCAGTGATCCCGGGATAAATATCAGTAATGGTTGTTCGTAGCTGGGGAAGGGACATATTCTCTTGGCGTGCGTGGTCATCGTTAAGTTCTGATAATTTGACCGGTTGCACTGCCAGTACTTGTATATCGCAGAAGTACACATCATCTTCATGACGAGAAACGCGAACTTTATCACCGGCCTGAAAATCTGATTCACTATGGTCACGTAGAGTAATCGTTTTGCGATCCGCTAAAATATCTGCCTCAAATCGACTAAAAAAAGTCATAGACTTCATTGTGGTACCTTTATTTTTGTCACTTGAACCCATAAATTTGCCAGGATGATTGGCCTGTAATTGTCGGCGAGCAATCGTCAGCAGCGAAACTGCCAGCATGTAAACGGCCTAAAAGGGTGCCTATTCAATCGAAAAATAGCATTAAATAGACACCATTACCTAAACATAGGTTTTTCAGAAGATCTTTTTATCTTACCGTACTTTTTGTACGGTAAGTCCTCAAATCCCGCGACTGTGTTTTTGCAACAGAGTCAGTGGATCACTTCTTACCCATTGTTGAGTTAAACGACAGGATATTGAGGTTCTTTTTACGCATGTTGTTCTTAGGCGTCAGGCGTATATACCAATCGCGCAGCCAGCAGGCGATGCCGGATTCTACCTGCTCGATGCCACTCATGAAACGTGCTGAGTTGACCATTTCGTTCGCGCGGGGATGTCGATACGCTTGGTATTCCTCCAGAGCGGTGCGCAGATCTGGGGTCGTTGCCAGTCGTTCTGCCAGTATTACTGCGTCTTCGATAGACTGTGCAGCCCCTTGACCCAGGCTCGTCAACATCGGATGAGCCGCATCGCCCAACAGCGCGACATGTCCGTCGCAGAACTGTTCAACGGGTTGGCGATCCCTGGCATGTATTTTAAAGATAATATCCTCGGGCGTTGCCTCAATGGCGGCACAGACTTCCGGCGCCCACCCAGCATAGGCATCGAGCACATCCTGTTTGCTGACGCTATAATCGTCGGGTGAGGCGTTTTTCTGGTTACAGGTGCCCCACCAATAGACATGCCCATTGCCCACACTACAAACGCCGAAGCGCTTGCCGCGGCCCCAATAGTGCGCGACGTAACCTTCAGTCATGACCGGATGGCTGAACGGCGTGACCGCCAGCCATGCGATATAGCCAGGATGACGTATCGGTGTATCGCCCAGCATCTGTCGGCGGATAACCGAGTTGAAACCGTCCGCGCCAATTAGCAGGTCAGCTTCATGGGTGCTGCCATCTTCAAAGCTTACGGTCACGCCATTGGCGTGATTCGTATACCCTGAGCAGCGCATACTGGTGACCAGCGTATCGGGTGCCAGCTGTTGTGCCAGCGCACGCAATAGCAAAGGCCGCTGGATGCTGATATTGGGGTGGCCTAATTGCTCGCCTATCTCATTAATCGGGATCCGGCTGATAAGCTTTCCCCCCGGTTTTTTGAAATAGAACTTGCGGATCACCTGGCCTGCTTGTTCGACCGGCCCATCGGCACCGATCGAATTCAGTGCCGCCATGGCATTAGCCATAATAGATAAACCGGTGCCGCCGGTGCGCAGCATCGGCGCCGCCTCGAATATCTTTACCTGCCATCCCGCTCGTTGTAGTGCGATGCCCGCAGTCAGGCCGCCGACACCGGCGCCTGCGATAATGGCTTTTCTACGTTCTGTCATGCTGTTTTCACCTGTATCAAGCCATTCAAATCTGACGGCGTTGTGAGTCCGGCCTCGTGTTCCACGTTGCCTGTTAGTGCGATATCCATATGTAACTTGATGAAGCTGCCAACCCGCTGTACATAGGGGTCGCGCATCATCGTCAGGTGGTCGCCTTCTACGCTAATACGCTGTACCTGAGGAGAAACTGCGCGCCACCCGCGGTACGGATCGTTAAAGGCTGTACCCACCAGCTCATGCGGGCCTTGCAATACGCCGGGGAGTTCGACATCCGCCGCGAATAGCGTCACCGGCAAGTCTCGTGGCGGGAAGCCGTACTCCAGCATTCCTTGCCAGTTGGCATGGAATACTCGGAACAACTGATCCAGTGTCGCCACCGTCAGGTTTTCGTCGAAACTGCCCATATTGATACCGGTCTGCCGGATTGCAGTGAAGGCTTCTGCATCACTCATCAATGAGAAGTCCATCGGCTCACTGTCGTATTCCTTCTGACCGTCACCGCTGAGCAATTCCCACATGAACCAGTTGAGGAACTCAGAGCGTTCGACCTGTACCTGGCCTTGATTGATACGCACGATGGTGTCGAGCAAGAACAGGTTGTGTATTAGCCGCCCGCGACGCTGCAACTCGCAGGCCAGTTCATACGCTACGACGCCGCCATACGACCAGCCGCCGATATTTAGCGCACCATGCGGGACGACTTGCTCGATAGCATCTGCGTAGTACACCGCTTGGCCGAGTACCGTTCGGATTGGTTCACGGTCGTCCCAGGAGCCCGGTGCCTGCAATGCCATAAGATTAACCTGGCCCTTAAGGCTGCGCGCCAGCGGCGCATAACACAGCACGTTACCGCCTATCGGGTGGACCAGGAACACCGGTGGTTTGCCCGGCGCGTTCTTGAAGTCCACCAGTGTGCTTGTCTCGGTGTGTTCGCTTTCGGTCCGTTGCAGCACTTGGGCAAATTCAGCAATCGTTGGAGCCTGGATGAAGTCGGATAATGATGGCTCCAGTCCTTGATGTATCACCAGCTTCGCGACCAGCTGTACGGCTTTGAGCGAGTTACCGCCCACCTCGAAGAAGTTGTCATGGATACTGATATCTTCCAGACCCAATGCTTCCTGCCAGTAACCTTGCAACATGATTTCAGTGGCATTTCGCGGCGCGGTGAATGGCCGCGTCAAGGCATGTTGAATCTCCACCTTTTGCAGTTTCAGGCGGTCGATTTTTCCGGTAGGACCGACAGGGAGTTGCTCAATACTGACCAGCGTGTTTGGCACCATATAATCAGGTAACGCCAGACGCATCTCGGCTTTGAGTTGATCCAGATCCAGCACGCTTCCCGGCATTGTCTGCACAAAGCCCACCAGATAGCGGCTGCCATCGTTTGCAGGCTTGTCGATCACGGCGACTTGCTGGATGTCCGCGCCGAATCGGGCAGAGCCAAGCATCGCGACTTCTATCTCACCCAGCTCGATACGGTAGCCACGGATCTTGACCTGAGCATCACTACGGCCTTGATAGACCAACTCGCCGTCAGGCAGGTAAAAACCGATGTCTCCGGTTTCGTATAACCTGCGAGTTTGGCCTTCTATTTGCCGAGAGATAAAGCGTTCCTCGGTCAAATCGGTGCGACCCCAGTAGCCGTTTGCCAGACAAGGACCTTCAATAAACAGCCCGCCTATTACCCCGACTTGGCAAGCATGGCCTGTGGCATCCAGAACATGCATTGTTACTCCGTCGACAGGCGTACCGATCGACGGCATGCTTGGCCAGGCTGCAGCTTCACCGTCGAGCTTCAGACGCGTGACGACATGCGACTCGGTTGGCCCGTAGTGGTTTTCCACCTGACAATCGTCGAGGTGGCTAATCAGGTCGCGGATCTCATGAGTGATCTTCAACTGTTCACCGGCCACGTTGATTCGACGCAGTGATAGGGGATAAATGCCCAATTGCATCGCCACTTCGGCCAACCCCTGGAAGGCGACGTAAGGTAAGAACAGGCGGTTAATCTGCTGTGCGTCGATCAACTTCAACAATTTGATGAAGTCATAACGCAGCGCCTCTTCGATAATCACCAGCTCAGCACCGCAGGTGAGAGTCGATAGAATTTCCTGGAACGAGACATCAAATGAGATAGATGAATATTGCAGGGTTTTCAATGAGACAAGCTGGTTAATACCCGGTGCCTGTTCTCGATTCTGCCAGAGGATCAAATTGCTCAAGGCACGATGTGGCATCGCCACACCTTTTGGACGGCCTGTCGAACCCGACGTATAGAGTATGTAAGCATTGTCCTCGGCTTTAATGTCCGCCGCGAGGGCGGCTACCTGCTGATAGCAGCGCGCTAGGTTATGGTCGAACTCTGCGCTCACGCTATCCCAATGCTGTCTGTTGGTGTGTTCCGGCAGTGAAGCCAGTAACCTTTCAGAGGCATCGGCGAACAGAACCAAACTAGGCTGCGAGTCGTCGAGAATCATGCGGATACGATCGCCCGGGAAGTTGAGGTCAATCGGTACATACGCGGCGCCAGATGCGATAACACCGAGCAGCGCCACGATAAGCTCCGGCGAACGCGGCATCATGATTGCGACTCGGTCTCCTCGACCGATGTTGTGCCGATGCAGCCAGCTCGCCATTTGTGCGCTGGCGTCTCTCAGTTGTCGATATGACAGCTGGGTTTCACCGAAACTCATGGCAGTTCGTTGCTCATAGCGGGCAAAGCTGTCTAACAACATACTCGCCAGATTAACGCGATCAAATGTCGCAACCGGGGTGAGTGTGGTCTGTTCGAGAGCCGGTGACCACGCCGGTATACTAGGGCTGGCATGCGGTGCATCTACCATCAATGCCAATATGCGCACCAGATACTCGCTATAAGCCTGGGCCTGATTTTCGGCAACGCGGGCAGTGCGGTAATCCATTTTTACCATCAGTGATCCAGTGCTTTGATTACGGCCGATGGTGGTCAGCAGGTCAAAGTTACTGGCTTCGGTGGTGTCCCAATCGATAAGGATTTCATCGTGTTGGGACAACACATCATTGAGCACATAAAAATCGACATAGTTGAATACGACATTCAAGGCGATATCGGTTTCGCGGTGGATCAGCGCAAACGGATAGCGACGATGAGCAAACATCTGTTGTTCCTGAGCGATCGCGTTGCGAACCAGTTCAACCCAACTTTTGCCCAACGTGTTAAGACGCATAGGCAGGGTGTTGAGGAACAGACCTAAAATCGCGCTGGCATCCTCGAACTCAGGCCGACCGTGACTGATGACGCCGCACAGCACTTCTTGCTGGTTGGACATGATGGCTTGTGCAAAGCCGTGAGCCGTCAGTAAGACTGAGCGCAACGGCAAGTCATGTGCTGTACAGAATGCCTCGAGTCGCACCAGATCTGCCGCTGGCATTTCACGATAGGCCGAGCGGTGTGGTAGTGCATCTGGAGCGAGCACATGAGCCCAACTGGTCATCGAGGCGGCCGGCGCATCTTGCAGGTATTCTTTCCAGAACAGGCGATGCTCATCCGTTGCCACGGCCTGCTGCTCCAAGACGATAAAGTCAGCTGGCGTAGTGGTCAGGATTGGCAGGACATCTGCTTGCTGTGCCGAGGTATAGAGCGTGATCAGATCGCGCATCAGCGTTGCAACACTCCAACCGTCGAGGATGGCGTGATGGAAGCTAAATACCAGGTCAATGTCGTTTGCGGAGACAAATACACCGAACTGATACAGCGGCGCCTGCTGCCAATCTTGGCGATGACGCTTACGCTCTTCAACATAAGTGGCCACTGCCTGTGTCCGCTCTGTTGGGCTCAACGCGATAACATCCATCACTTGCACAGGTGATATCACCGTGGAGTGCACGCGCGCCATAGGGGTTTCGCTGTGGCTTAAATCAAACGACATACGCAAGGCCGGATGACGTTTAATCAAGGCGGTGCAAGCTTGGCTCCATGATGTTGCATCCCATTGCAGACGCAGTCGATAGCGGAAGATGTCGTGATAGATAGCCGAGTCCGGGTGCATCATCGAGTGGTAGATCATACCGACCTGGAGCTGAGACGCGGCGAACATATCATCGAACATGCCTTCGCTGGCCAAGCGGTACTCTTCTGAAACTTGGGCAAAAGGCTGCACATGCATTACGGACGACAATTGTGATGGCACGGCCTGCTGGGTATTAACCAACTTAGCCAGTTGAGCGATGGTTGGGTTCTGATAAATCTGCGCCAGCGTGAGCGCGATATCTTGTTCACGCGCTTTGATTTGCAGATGGATGACTTTCAGAGAATCACCGCCGAGCATGAAATAGTTATCATGTACGCCTAATACATCTCGTTTCAGGTTGTCTTTCCACAGCTGCGCGATCGCGTGTTCCAGCGCGGTGGATGGCGCGGTTATTTCGGTGTTTTCCTGAGTATGTTCAGGTTCTGGCAAGGCTTTGCGATCCAGCTTACCGTTGACATTGAGCGGGAACTGGTCGAGCTGGATAAGATATCTCGGTACCATGTAGTCGGGGACGTGTAAGCGCAGATACTCCTGCAACGCCTGCACAGAAATCTCGTTTGCGGTATTGCCGACCAAGTAGCCAACTAAATAGGCATCACCTTCGGTTTCCTGGCGAGCGATCACTACTGCATCTCTGACACCTTCGTAGGCCAGCAAATGCGCTTCGATTTCACCGAGTTCAATACGCAGGCCACGGATTTTCACCTGGAAGTCATTACGCCCCAGATATTCAACGGTCCCGTCGGCCAACCAACGGCCCAGATCGCCGGTTCTATAGAGGCGCGCATGGGGAGCATCGCTGAACGGGTCTTTCAGGAAACGCTCGGCCGTCAGTTGCTCACGGTTCAGATAGCCGCGTGCAACTTGAACCCCGCCGATATAAATCTCTCCCGCAACGCCCAATGGAACAGGTTGTTGATGGGCATCAAGCAAGTAAATACGGGTGTTGGCCACCGGTTTGCCGATTGGGGTGTTATCAGGTGTATCGGTGCCTGAGCAGTCCCATGCGGTGACGTCGATAGCCGCTTCGGTCGGACCATACAGGTTGTGCAGTGCAATGTGTGGCAGTTGCGCCTTGAAACGGCGAACCAGATGTCCTGGCAAGGCCTCTCCGCTGCACAGCACGTGCCGCAGATCGCTGAAACCCTGGGTGTCGCCATACTCGAGGAAGACATCGAGCATCGACGGCACGAAG
Organism: Rouxiella sp. Mn2063; assembly: GCF_049319665.1. Classification (NCBI taxonomy): domain Bacteria; kingdom Pseudomonadati; phylum Pseudomonadota; class Gammaproteobacteria; order Enterobacterales; family Yersiniaceae; genus Rouxiella; species Rouxiella sp. Mn2063. The sequence continues at coordinate 203,155 of NZ_JBMOUD010000006.1, forward strand.
TGCATCACGGTAATGCCGTGTTCACGGATTATTTGTGCAATATAGGCCGGGTCCTGATGACCGCCCGGACGTGCCATATGTAACTGGGCACCGGCGAGCAACGGGAGGAAGAATTCCCAAACGGATACGTCGAAGCCGAAGGGGGTCTTTTGCAGGACGCGGTCAGTGTTATTGACGGTGTAAAGATCTTGCGCCCAGCGCAGGCGATTGACTACGCCACGGTGCTCGTTCATCACGCCTTTAGGCATGCCAGTGGAGCCGGAGGTATACAGCACGTAGGCCAAATGGTCTGAGGTCAGATTCGGTAGTCGTGGATTAGCAATCGATTGAGACGATAATGGCTGGGCATCGAGGTTAATGACCGGCACTGACGTATCCGAAGCACTCGAAAGCAGGCTCAATGTTGTATTTTGCGCCAAGATGGCAACGGGAGCACTGTCCTGTAGCATATAGGCAATTCGGTCCACAGGATAAGTGGGATCTAACGGCACATAACAGCCACCCGCTTTTAGGATTGCCAGTAAACCAATGACCATCGACTCGCTACGCTCGGCACAAATCGCCACCCGGCTATCGGGTTGTACCCCGATCTCGAGCAGGTGATAGGCCAATTGGTTGGCCCGATTATTTAGCTCACCATAACTTATGCGGATATCGCCGTGCACCACCGCAACCGCTTGTGGTGTGCGTTCGACCTGTGCTTCAAACAACCCGTGCAGCGTCTGATCCAACGAATAATCGACGTCAGTGGCATTGAAATCGACCAACAGTTGATGGCGCTCTTGTTCAGGCAAAAGTGAGAGACTGTGTAATGGGGCTTGAGGTGCATATTCAAGCGCATCGACCAGGCTTTCTAATGCGGCCTGCATATAATTACAGACACGTTGTGCGCCAATTTCGACAACGGTCTGGGCATTGAATATGAAATCCTCTCCCAGATCGTCTACGTTCAATGCTAATAAGTAATTACTGCGCTCCTCAACGTTCAATACTTGAATGCCAGCCCATACTGCGCCGGCGTCCTTACTCAAGGCTTCGCCGTCAGTGTGTCGGTAGTTGAGCAGAGCACTGAACAGCGGGAGATCGCCCGACACGCCGCTGCAACGCTGTGCCAGTGCTAGCGAAGCGTGTTCATGCTCCAGTAGTGCAGACAACTGTGCATGAGCCGTTTGAACGCCAGCCTGTGCCTGCTGCTGCTCTAAGTCTATACGGATTGGCAAGGTATTGATGAACATACCCAATGCGCGGTCTGTTCCCGCTGCACCGCTCATACGACCGACCAGCACGGTACCGAATACCACGGTATCGCGTCCTGAAAAACGTCCGACGACTTGCGCCCAGGCTAGGTGCATCAGACTGGCCGCACTTACCCCGGATAGCCGAGCCTGTTTACGCAAGCGTTGGCTTAAGGTGCTATCAATACGGTGATAAACCTCTTCAATTGCGCTCCCGTCGCTTTGTACATCGCGCAGCTCGAAGGGCAAAGTCGGCTCATCGACATCGCCGAGCATGTCGCGGAAGAAGGCTTCATGGGCTTCGATGCTGACACCAAGACGAGCCTGAGCTACATAGTTGCGGTACGGCACCGAGGCCGGTAGGTCATGGCCTTGACCCTGCATCAGAGCCTGAATTTCTTCACGCATCACTTCCAGAGCCGTGTGGTCGAGCACGAGGTGATGGCACAGCAGTAGCGAGACAATACGCTGTTGAGGGGCATCGTAGGCGCTGACCAGTCGCATTAGCGGCGCCTGTCCCAGATCCAGGCGATAGTGTTGCGAGTCATAACGCTGTTGCAGTTGCGTAGCGATATCGCCTTGTGCCGGATCAAGGTCGAGAGTTTCCGTCGCCAGAGTGGCATGACGACACACGACTTGTACCGATTCGTCCAGTCCTTCCCATAACAGGGCGGTGCGCAGGATATCGTGACGCTGGATCAATTGTTGTAGTGCCTGACTGAAAGCGTGCAGGCTGGCTTGATCTTGGAAGGCAAAGACGGATTTCAGCACATAGGGATCGCCGTGCTCAGCGAAGATATGATGATAAAGAATACCTTCCTGTAGCGGCGCCAGGGCGTAGATATCCTGTACGTTGGCGACGCCTCCTGGCACCTTGGCCACAATGTTGTCGATAGCCTCCTGAGTAAGTGCGACCAGCGGCAACATATCTGGGGTGATGCGTTCGCAGTTCTCGGGGATCAAATTAGCCGGTATCACTATTTCCGTACCGCCGCCGACGGCAGCCGCCAGGGCAGCTAGCGTCGGCTGACTGAACAGCACACGAACATCGATGCTCAAGCCAATTTGTCGCATATGTTCTATCAGCTTGACGGCCAACAACGAATGCCCACCCAGCTCAAAGAAATGGTCATGGCGACCAACCTGATCAACACCCAGCAGCGTTTTCCAGATATCAGCGATGGAGATTTCGGTATCGCCAATCGGCGCCTCGTATTCGCGGCTAATCAGCGATGACTGACCGGGAGCAGGCAGGGCATTACGATCCAGTTTGCCATTTGAGGTCAGTTGCAGAGACTCCAGGCGCACGTAGGCCGCAGGGACCATATAATCCGGCAGTTGTGTCTGTAAAAACGCGCGCAGTTCGTCAGGGCTGACTTCTGCATCGGCGATGAAATAGGCGACCAGACGTTTATCGCCCGGTACATCTTCACGGGCTATGACCACGGCGTCTCTTAGCGCCTCGTGGTCGGCCAGACGCGCTTCAATTTCACCCAGCTCGATACGCAAGCCACGGATTTTCACCTGGAAATCATTACGCCCCAGATACTCCACGGTACCATCCGCTAACCAACGGCCGAGATCGCCGGTCCGGTAGAGACGTGCTGTTGGGTCATTGCTGAATGGGTCGGTCAGAAAACGCTCGGCGCTCAGTTGTTCACGGTTCAGATAGCCGCGAGCAACTTGAATTCCACCGATGTAAATCTCTCCCACAACGCCTAGCGGAGCGGGCTGTTGATGGGCATCAAGTAAGTAAATATGGGTGTTGGCTACCGGTTTGCCGATTGGCGTATTGTCAGGCGTGTCGGAGCCCGAGCAATCCCATGCGGTGACGTCGATAGCCGCTTCGGTCGGGCCATATAGATTATGCAGCGCAATGTGTGGCAGTTGTGCCTTGAAACGACGAACCAGATGCCCTGGCAAGGCCTCACCACTACACAGCACGTGCCGCAGATCGTTGAAGCCTTGGTTGTCGCCATGCTCCAAAAAGACATCAAGCATCGAGGGCACGAAGTGCATCAGGGTAATGCCGCGTTCACGGATGATGTCTGCGATATAAGCCGGATCCTGATGGCCGCCCGGCCGCGCCATGTGTAACTGGGCACCGGCGAGCAAAGGCAGGAAGAATTCCCAGACCGATACGTCAAAGCCGAAAGGGGTCTTTTGTAGAATGCGGTCGGTTTCATTGACGGCGTAGACGTCTTGCGCCCAGCGCAGGCGGTTGACTACGCCACGGTGCTCGTTCATCACGCCTTTAGGCGTACCGGTAGAGCCTGATGTATAGAGCACGTAGGCCAAATGGGTGACAGTCAGGCCTGGTATTTGTGGATTGGCAACCGATTGCTCCTGCAATGACACAATATCCAGATTAATCACCGGCACTGACGCACTTGAGAGTGAACTTAATGTTGCATTTTGCGCCAGGATGGCAACGGGAGCACTGTCCTGCAGCATGTAGGCTATGCGGTCTGCTGGATAAGTGGGATCTAACGGCACATAACAACCGCCTGCTTTTAGGATCGCCAGTAAACCAATGACCATCGATGCGCTACGTTCGGCGCAGATCGCCACGCGGCTATCTGGTGTGACCCCGATATCAAGCAAGTGATGCGCCAGTTGATTAGCTTTATGGTTCAGTGCGGCGTATGTCAGCGCCTCGCCGTTGTGATCGCGAACGGCACAGGCGTCCGGTTGGCGTTCCGCCTGTTGCTCGAAGAATGTGTGTATAAACTCGTCTTGAGAATACAGGCATTCAGTGGCATTGAATGTCTGTAACACTTGCTGCCGTTCAGCCATTGGCATAATTGGGAAGTGCGAAACCGGCGTGTCTTGTTGTTCGACGACCTGATGCAGCATTGAAATAATGCGTGTTTGAATCTGCTGGACTTGTTCGAGCGTGAAAAACGCCGTATTGAAGTTGAAGTCCAGATAAACGTCTTCATTTGGGTTGTAGTCACAAACGAAAATCGCCAGCGGCAGGCGCTCATATCCGTTGTACTGTGGGATTAATTCTATCGGACTGTCGCCAAATACCATATTTCCATCAAGACTTTCAAAAGACAGTGATAGATCAAACAGTTGCCGACGGCCCGCCTGGCCCAGTTTTAAAATTCGGTTAAGTTCTGCTATAGGGAAGCGTTGATGCCGATAGCTCTGGCGCAACGTGGAAGACGTCGTTTGCATCAGTTCCAGAAACGAGGCGTCGGAGTCCACATCGATACGGATAGGGTTTAAGGAGGAAAACATCCCCACCGTGTTTTTCTGATAAGTCGTTGTCCGGTTGTGGACCGGCGTGCCAATCACGATAGAATCGACGCCCGTGGTACGGCTGAAATAGGTACTGATGGTACTCATGAAAACATGAGGGAGTGATAAACCCTTACTTCTTGCAAACTGCTCAAGGTTATTAAACAAAACCCGAGGGATCATCATTTGGCTTAGCGCACTGACCGCCGGGCGTTTGTCTGTAGCGGTAATACGTGGCTGTAGCAAGGCCGGTGGCAACTCGGCATACAACGATGTCCAGAAAGCCTTGTCACGTTCGAAACGGCTTGATTCTAAATAAGCGCGGTCTTCTGCAAGGAACGAGAGATAAGAGTTTCCTGGCGGAGGATTATCATCACCACGCAGCAGACCGTTGTAAGCACCACCAACGGCATGAAGGAGTAAATAGGCCGTGACACCGTCACATACCAAATGGTGGCTGCGATGCAGCAAGTAGTATCGCTCTGGCCCGCAGCGAACTAACCTGGCTTCCCAAAGCGCTTCACCCAGCAGATTGAACGGTTGACGAAAAATCTCTTGTAGATACGCCCTTGCATGTTCTTCGCTCGTCTGTTCGCCAGAAAGCTCAACGACACTCAGCTTAGATTTGACGTAAGGCGCGACTCTCTGACGTACATTGCCATCCTGCACACTGAGAACCAGACGCAAAGATTCATGGCGATCGACAACCAACTGAAACGCTTGTTCGAACAGCGCTACATCTAATTCGCCCTTGATTTCAAGAAGCATACCAATGTTGTAATAGGGGAGTTCGGGGTTGGCTATCTGATCAAACCAGATGCCTTGCTGAGGGGAAGTGAGTTCAAAATCTGGACTTTCATTATCGAACATTGGTAAGTCAGCTGAAGACATGTTGGCATTTGCATTCAAATTACTAAGACTCGTCACGGTAATCTTCCCATTTTAGTATCCACCAGTGCCTACACCTGTTATCAGCGACAGGCCTGATTAGTGTTTTCTAACTGTTTTGGTATATCTCCGCAGGGAGATTATTTAAATTTTCATGAGCGCGATGCTGGCTATAATCTGGTTTCCAGAGTCACGTTATTTCTCGGACCTACTTTACTAATCGAATAAATAAGCATTGAAAAACTCCTGACGGAATGAGTCATTAAATTGCCAGGTAAAACATATTTTTATTCTTTGAAAATATTTGAAACAATTAAATACAACTATTAATTAATTGGCTATTGAATCTCATTATCTGAGATAATTTTCTTTCCTCTTTTAAACGTGCAGGGGTACGAGTAACCGGTATATATATGAGTGTGATACATTCATATCAATAATCGGAAATTCTAAAGTATTGTCGTCAATAATATTAAAAAAAAGAGGTTTCATCTTTATACTACGCACCATAACTAAAATCCAGTGCCCATCGAATATTTAGTTTATTCGCGATAAATAACGGATTTACCTCAAGTTGAGGAAGGATTTTTTTCCTAAGTGTAATCTTAAATACACATATTTATGATTAGCGTGGGAAGAATGATTCGATATGGTGTTAAATCTATTAAATTCGTCGCTTTTACGGATCGTTTTACGTTGATTTCATTACCGGGTTTATTAACGCTAAAAATGATGAAAGCCTTATCTGTGCTGGCGTTAACGGGGGGGAGTAAACAAAATGCATATTTTGTCACTCGCCCTGATAGCTTAAAAAATATACGCGTAGCGTGGTTTCGTGCAGTAGGGCTTCAAAGCCCTAGGTAGGAGAGAAAGCGGGGCATGGTGACTATCATAATTGCAGTATCGTTACAGTTTATCGAACCAAACAGTTATTAGTTAAGCCATTTATTAGATAAAATAGTTATTAGGTAAAACAGCGATCAGGCAAAAATAGGCGTATCAGGTACCGTGCGGATGTATTCTTTCTGTTTACTGTTTTGATACAACGCCTGATTGAGTATTTTTCGTAGATACACCAACTCAACGCCGAGTGGTGTGACCGTTGTATGAAAAGGCTCATAACCACGGCGCCGATATAATGCGGTTAGCCAGGGATGGCGAATGGCGGTCGCCAAATAAACAGCTGGTACTTTTAAGGTATTATTCAAAAATGTTTCTTCGACGTAAGTCAGTAGTTTATTACCCTGGCCTTGTTTTTTAAAACGGTCATCAACGGCAAACCAATGAATAAAAGGCCAAGGCGCGACATCATGATTATCTGCTGTCCAGGGAAAGCGAGCGGTCAAGGTGGCGGTGATCCCATATTCGCTCTCAAGCACAAAGGTGGATTCTTTACGAATAACTTCACGAACATCCTCAACACTGGCTTGCGTGATGGTGAAATGAATATTCATCGCCAGTAAGGGGGCATAGGCGCGCTGCAATAACGCGTGCAGTTCCTCCGCTTCGTCTTCTTTGGCCAACCTGATAATGTCGCTCATCATTCCTCTCTTATTCTTATACTGTTGCTGTAGCAGAACGCTTATTAATGGTGTGGCTAAGCTCTGGATGAGCCGATAATTGCCAAGCAGCCAATAACTCCAGAGAGGTTGAACGCGCCTGTGGATCGGCCAAGGGAGTATCAATAACAAACTCCTCAACACCATATTGTTTTTGCAGCGCGGCTAACTGCGCATGAACTTGCTCAGCGGTACCTTTTATAATGGTCGATTGTCGTTCTTCAATCTTATGAGTCGCAGCACTAGATTGGCGAATATAAGCTTCGGCCTGTTCTATGCTGCCTACCGTGACTTTTTGTCCGTTATCTGCGGTCACTCGATATTGCTGACGATCGCCTGCCAGTCGGTCGGCTTCTTCACTTGTGTTAGCAACAATAACCGGCACCGCCAATATCGCACGTCGGCCGGGTAACTGTTGATGATAGAGTGCAAGTGAACGCGCAATTGTCTCGGCATCGGCATTCAAATGAGCGGCAAAGACAAACCCCCAGCCCAGGCTGGCAGCGAGTTCTGCGCTTTGTTCACTGGCACCCAATAAAAAGCCGTTTGCTGGCTGATGAGGTAGCGGGGTAGCAAACAGCGTGTCTTTTTCTGTCGCATCAACATGAGGATGCAACCAGGCATTCAATTGTTTCAGCTGAGCGGGGAAATCCCCTTTTTTTTGTGCATCGATACCGTCTTGTAAAGCGCGGGTAGATAGCGGTAAACCGCCGGGGGCTTTGCCCACTCCGAGGTCAATACGCCCCGGTGCAAGGGAAGCCAGCAGGTTGAAATTCTCCGCCACTTTATAAGGGCTGTAATGCTGTAACATCACGCCGCCAGATCCCACACGAATATGTTTGGTATGCGCGGCTATCCAGGCAATAGCGACTTCAGGGGACGAAATTGCCACCTCTTGAGTATTATGATGCTCGGCCAGCCAAAAACGGTGATAACCCCATTGCTCCGCTTTCTGTGCTAACGCCAACGTATCTTTTAGCGCTTGAGTCGGGTGCTCATTCGCATTGACTGGACTTTTATCCAGTATGCTTAGCAAATATCCCATAATTTGACCCCTATATAATGAATTAATCTGGTATACGTCCCAAATAATTGACGTTGCCTCAAGGCGGAAAGGGAATGCATCCCGATGAACTGACTACGGTCAAGTGATCCCAACGTAGAGACAACTTCAAATATGATGGTTATTAATCGATTATTGATAAAGGGGAGCAAAGATGTAAAACAACAATAATTGCTATCCTGAGATAAGAAATGAATTTACTAGCAACATATTCTCTCCGTCTTGGCTGCCTTCATCTTGGCGTTTATTGGTATAGATAAATTAAAGATATATTAATCTTAAATGAGTATTTCAATCTTTGATTATTCTGCGTTTAACTGACTCCATCAACCCGTGACACCCACTTAACAGTACGGAGAATCTTATGTCGCAACGAAACCTGAGCAAACCTACATCTGCACCTTCATTTTTGCAGCGTGTTAAAAGCAAATGCGCGTCAGTTCTCAGTGCTGAGTCTGGCGTAGACACTAATCGTATCTTTGAAGCTATCCTTCCTACTGGAAATTTATATGGTATTGAGACAGGTAACATTGACCCTTCTTGGTATCGTCAGAAGTAGAGATTATCAACGCACAGTGCGTTACAGTTATTGGAACGAACTGTGCCTCACTTAATATCTTTTTCTGTCGATATTAATTCTGTCAGTAAATAACGTGGAACTATTTAAGGCCGATTTTTATCTTCAGTAATAATTTCAACATTGTTATTGAATTAAATGCTCGTTCGTTTTTTTATTGGTAACGCAGTACTACTCTCTCTCCCCCAGCAGTATAGGTTAGATGTTTTTATATAATTTTCTTCTCAATTGTTGAGCCTATAGTTGTTATGCAACTATAGGCCTTTTTATTTATTCATAAACTTTATGAATAGACTGTGGATGATGATATTTTTAAGCGCCATCATCAGCTAACTGGGCGAAAATCTTAAAGTTGGGTCAAGATAGGTAGCGAACTGCTGCCATGCGAAATCATCCAGTTCAACATGATTTCTACATAAAATTTTGACCAATCGCATTCAGCCACTATAATACTCGGCACTTACCGCTTGAGGATGGCATGGTTAAACAGCAACGTATTGCAAAATGGTTTCTATTCCTGGCTTGCCTGGTCGTACTGACATGTATGACGCAGCGCATGGCGGGCTTTAGTCAATTGCAACGCGTTACGGGTTGGCAACCCGTGTCAAGTTCAGTTCCTGCTGTCGAATTGAGCGGTCAAGATGCCAGTAAAAGTTCGGCTGAAGCCCAATCCACGCCCTGTGAACTCAGTTCAAAATCTCTTTTCTCGGTACCGCCAATTCTGTTTGAAGCCGCCTTATTTGGGCTGGCGCTGCTGATCTTACTTTTGGCTCCGGTGATACTGGCACGCCTCACGCTGCCTCCACCAAGAGTTATCTCTCCGACGACCCTGCGGGTCCATCTTCGATTATGCGTCTTCCGTGAATAAAAACACCGTCCGCTAGGTTCGGTTGATATTTTTATTTATGGAGAAACAACATGTTAAATATCATCAGAACAGGTATTGCCTGTCTGATATTGCTATTGCTGCCTGCGGTTCAGGCGGCGGATAGTGGTTGGCTAAAAAGCCCGCAAAACACTCATGCCGCAGTCCAACTGCGTGCTGATACCTCCCAACAGGGCGAAACTCGCCTGCTGCTCAGCGTTGAACTGCAACAAGGTTGGAAAACCTATTGGCGTTCTCCGGGGGAAGGCGGCATTGCGCCTTCGATTCATTGGGACCATCAACTCTCGGATATTCAGTGGTTCTGGCCAACGCCATCGCGTTTTAATGTGGCGGGGATCTCGACTCAGGGCTATCACCAGAAAGTCACATTACCCATCGTAATTCGGGGTGAAGTGCCGACACAGTTGTCAGGAGTGTTGACGCTGTCAACCTGCAGCAATGTCTGCATTCTGACGGATTATCCGTTCAAACTTGATCTGACCTCCGCTAACGACGATCAGTTTAATCACGATTTTGCCCAAGCGATGGGGCAAGTACCGATCGCTGACGGTTTAGTGAAAGACGTGCAGGCTGGATATCGTAGTGGTGAATTGCAAATCCACGCTCAGCGTGCAGAAGGCTGGCAACAGCCGGCGCTGTTTTTCGATACCTTGGCGGACACGGATTTAGGCAAGCCAACGATTGTCGTTCGTGGTGAAGAGATGACCGCCCGCGTACCGGTAAGCGACGGTTGGGGTGATGCCGCACCAGATTTAAAAGGTAAGTCACTTTCATTAGTGCTGGCAGATGGCGGGATATCCCAACAATTAACCGTTAGCATTGGTTCGCCGCTAGCCATTGAAGGCAATGATGCGATGCCGCTATGGCAAGTTGTGCTGATGGCGCTAGCCGGTGGTTTTATTCTGAACTTAATGCCCTGTGTTTTACCGGTTTTGGGCATGAAATTAGGCTCGATTCTTCAGGTAGAACAGCGCGATCGGCGCAGTATTCGCTGGCAATTTATTGCTTCATCAACCGGCATTGTGGCCTCATTCCTGGCACTTGCGTTGTTAATGACTGTCCTGCGTTTAAGCAATCACGCGTTAGGATGGGGAATTCAGTTCCAAAATCCGTTGTTTATCGGCTTTATGGTACTGGTGACGTTCGCCTTCAGCGCTAATCTTTTTGGTCTGTTCCATCTACAACTATCATCATCGTTGAACACTCGTCTGGCAACGCACAACCAGCATGGACTTAGCGGACATTTCTGGCAGGGCGCATTTGCCACGCTATTAGCCACGCCTTGTTCGGCGCCATTCCTTGGGACTGCCGTCGCCTTTGCCTTAGTCGCACCACTGCCAGTGCTATGGGGATTGTTTATTGCATTAGGCATCGGCATGAGTCTGCCTTGGCTGCTGATCGCTGGTTGGCCATCGTTGGCACTGTGCCTGCCACGTCCCGGGCTTTGGATGAATAAAGTGCGCCTGGCACTAGGCTTGTTGATGTTTATTTCCTGTCTGTGGTTACTGAGTCTGATGATCCCGCATGTTGGTGCGGTCATTACTTGGGGAATTGCCGCGGTTTTACTGCTGATTATGCTAGTAGCAGTGGTTCGTTACCGTGGCTGGCGCACAGCCGGATTACTCACAGCAGGCATACTGCTATTGATAGGAGTTGTGCTGCTAATTGGTTCGTTGACAGCCAATCTTTGGCGGCAGCCTCTACAGGATAACGTGCGCTGGCAACCGCTGTCAGAGCAGGCCATTACTCAAGCGTTGGCTGACAACAAGCGCGTATTTATCGATGTGACAGCCGACTGGTGCGTAACCTGTAAGGCTAATAAATTCAATGTGTTGATGCGCAGTGATGTGCAAAAACTATTACTAGCTGATGATGTTGTCGCCTTACGCGGTGACTGGAGTCGCCCATCTGCTGAAATCAGCGCCTTCTTACAAAAACGCGGCAGTGTCGCGGTACCTTTTAACCAAATTTACGGTCCGGGTATGCCTCATGGCGTGATCTTATCTCCGCTACTTACTCGTCAGTCCGTCCTGGATAACATGGCCGAAGCCAAAGGAAACCAATAATGAAACTTTTCACCATACTATTGATGTTAGTTTTGACCCCACTTTGGGCAACCGCCGCGCCGTTCACCCCAGAACAAGAAGCACGCATTAAACAGATGATCCGTGAAACGCTGGTCGCCAACCCGGATATTCTGGCTCAGGCAGCCGATGCCTGGCAGCAACAGGCGGATCAAGAACAAGGGCAGGTGAGAAGCCAAATCATTAAACAACAACACAAAATACTGTTTGAAGACCCTAACAGTCCGCGCATGGGGGCAGAGAAACCCGCGCTAACGATGGTGTTGTTTACCGACTATAACTGCCCATACTGCAAGCGCTTTGACCCGTTACTAGAGAAGATTATCAAACAGTATCCGCAAGTGGCGTTAGTGGTTAAATTCCTACCGTTTAAAGGTGAAAGCTCGGTGAGCTCAGCGCGTATTGCTTTAACCACCTGGAAGCAGCATCCAGAACAGTTTTGGGCGCTGCATCAACGGTTAATGGCGAAAAAAGGCTTCCATGATGATGCCAGCATCGCCGCGGCGGAACAAAAAACCGGGGTAAAACACGTCGAGCCTAATGAAGAAAGCGCCGGCGAATTGGCGATTAACATGCAGCTGGCACAGCAGCTCGGCATTCAAGGAACGCCGGCAACTTTAATTGGCGATGAGCTTGTACCCGGTGCCATTTCTTATGAACAGCTTGAAGACGTCATTAAAGAGCAACTGGCCAAGATCAAAAAATGAAAAGGCTGACCCGTTGGGCAAAAGAACTGGCCGTATTGGCGGTTCTGCTGCTGGTTATTACGTTTGCGATGGATATGTTTCGCGCGCCACAGGCACCACCTGAATTTGATACTCAGGTGTTGCAAACCCTCAATGGCGAAACCTTATCTCTGGCTGAACGTAGCCAGGATAAGCCGTTATTAGTCTATTTTTGGGCGACATGGTGTGGCGTGTGTAAATTCACTACGCCAACGGTAAGCGAGCTGGCTGGTAATGGAGAAAACATTCTGAGCATCGCTTTACGTTCAGGCGATAACCAGCAGGTAGAACGCTGGTTAACGGCGAAAAGCATGAAGATACCGGTGGTTAATGATCCACAAGGTTCTCTTTCTGCCCGTTGGAATATTGGCGTGACACCCACTTTTGTGATCATCAATAAAGGTCAGGTTGTACAAAGCACTACCGGCTGGACCAGCTATTGGGGATTGAAATTTAGATTATGGTGGGCCGCATTCTAAGTTAACTCCCATGGCGGCGCTTTAAGGCCGCCATGGGAAAGTGGGTTACTGTTTCGCTGAACTCGGCCGGCAGTAGTCTGTGAAGCCATAATTATCCCTGTAAACTTACAACCCCAGCGTTTGTTCCCCCTGGTTATCTCCCATCTTTACTAAATTTAAAATATTAAACAAAAAAAACATCAAAACAAAAAAATGGTTTTTTTTTGCATAAATAACGGCATTGTGTTTAGTATATAAAACTTGAGGGGTAGATACAGAAGATATGACCGTAAGGCGTCCATCGATCATGAGGCGGTAAAATGAGTGAAATGTTTGATATCAATGCACAGATTTACCCGTTCCCGCTCAAACCAGTGCCACTGGATGCCGGGGAAAAAATGTTTTATCGAGAAAAGATTAAAATCTTGCTCAAGCAGCGCAATGCGGTGATGGTGGCACATTATTATACCGACCCGGAAATTCAGTCCCTCGCGGAGGAAACTGGCGGTTGCGTGGCAGATTCGTTGGAGATGGCACGTTTCGGTAGTACTCACCCGGCCTCAACTCTGCTGGTCGCTGGCGTACGTTTTATGGGTGAAACCGCCAAAATTCTCAACCCAGAAAAACAAGTACTGATGCCGACGTTGGATGCGGAATGTTCTCTTGATCTGGGATGCCCCGAAGCAGAGTTTCACGCTTTTTGTGACAGTCACCCCGATCGTACCGTAGTGGTCTACGCGAATACCTCAGCGGCGGTGAAAGCGCGCGCCGATTGGGTGGTGACGTCCAGTATTGCGGTTGAATTAATTGATTACCTCGACAGTCTGGGGGAGAAAATCATTTGGGCCCCGGATCGCCACCTTGGCAACTATGTGCAGAAGCAGACCGGAGCGGACATCTTGTGTTGGCATGGCGCCTGTATTGTCCATGATGAATTCAAAACTCAGGCGTTAATACGCATGAAAACCTTATACCCGGATGCAGCAATATTGGTGCATCCAGAGTCGCCACTGGGAGTAGTCAATTTGGCTGACGTCGTAGGGGCGACAAGTCAGCTTATCCAAGCGGCAAAAAATCTGCCGAATAGGCAACTGATCGTGGCCACCGATCGCGGTATTTTTTACAAAATGCAACAGGTCTGTCCGGATAAAGAGCTATTTGCTGCACCGACGGCTGGTGAAGGTGCTACTTGCCGCAGTTGTGCGTACTGTCCATGGATGGCGCTGAACGGTCTAAAAGCGATTGCCGAAGGATTAGAACAGGGCGGGATACACCATGAAATTCAGGTAGACGCCGCGATTCGCGCGAAAGCACTTGTTCCACTGAATCGCATGCTTGATTTTGCCGTACGGCTGAAAAGGTAGGTGAAAGAAGATGTACAACCGTTGAGGAAAACGAAATCCTATAAAATTTCATGAGGTCTATATGATCGGTAATAAAGTAAAACCGGAATGTTTTTCAATGTTAACTTCAGGCTCAGATGATGACTCGCCTAATTTTACTATCCCGCCAGACATTGCAAAGAGATTTGAGTTACTTATTGATGAGAATGAACTAAGGGATAATAAAAACATTCTTAAATTATGGGAAAGAGTGGGTAGTATTTTAGATCCTAGCGGTACTATCTCCGACATTATACGTAAAAAAGTTAATAACTATGGCTATGCAATTATCTCAGGGTTCCCCATCGATGCTGACAAACCCGAAACACCTCATACTGAAATAATTGAAAAACCTAAAGGCAGTTATATAACAGAGAAAACGCTTATCTATTTATCATCTTTACTCGGTAGGCCTTATTCGTATGCGTGTGAAAACAATGGTTTATTCATCCATGATCTCTATCCGATAAAAGGAAACGAAACATTAGCATCAGGGACTGGCTCGGAAATCGATCTTGAATTTCATACGGAAATCGCTTTTGATCTTGATAAACCTGATTATCTCTTGCTCACAGCGGTAAGAAGCAGAAAAGAACAAAATATCCCTACAATGCTCGTCAATATTAAGTCAGCATTGTCGAGTCTATCGGAGGAAGAAATACAACTTCTTCACGAGAAAAAATACTTCATTAGAGCACCATTTTCTTTCTCTAATGGAAACGATATTTATTATCTACGCTCCCTGGTTAATAATAATGGTCGAGAAGGGTATTCTTTTAATTTCAATAGAGGTGTTACATATTGTTTACAGGCTGAAGCCTGTGTACTATTTGAAAAAATGCGCGCGCTATTTAATGAACATTCTTTTGGAGCCTTACTCATGCCAGGTTCAGCATTAATTATTGATAATAATAAAATGTTGCATGGCAGAGCATTATTCAAAGCACAATTTGATGGGAAAGATCGCTGGCTACAAAGATTATATGTAAAGAAAAACATAGAAACTATCAAATATACTCAATAAGCGTCGACCAGGAAATATGCCGACCCTCATAATAGAGGGCCGGGAAGCCACTAAAATCTAGCGGAAACGCATCGACAGATCCATCGCGCGCACGTGTTTGGTGAGTGCCCCTACAGAAATGTAATTAACACCGGTTTCTGCAAATTCTCGCAGGCTGCTATCAGTAACATTGCCCGAAACTTCAAGCAATGCGCGACCGGCTGTCAGGGTTACGCCTTGACGCATCATATCCAAGGTGAAATTATCCAGCATGATAATGTCAGCACCGGCTTCCAAGGCGGCCTTGAGTTCTGTGATGGATTCCACTTCGACCTCAACTGGAACATCTGCATGTATACAATGTGCGCGATCGATGGCAGCTTTAATTGAGCCACAGGCGATAATGTGATTTTCTTTGATAAGAAATGCGTCAGCTAGCCCTAAACGATGGTTGTCACCACCGCCACAAAGGACGGCATATTTCAGTGCGGTGCGTAAACCCGGTAGTGTTTTGCGAGTATCAAGCAAGCGAGTTTGGGTCCCTTCCAGAAGCTTGACATAATGGTTAACGGTGCTGGCAACACCGGATAAAGTTTGTGCAAAGTTAAGTGCCGTTCTTTCGCCTGTCAGCAGTAATCTGGCAGGGCCTGAAATATCCCAAAGATGCTGATTAGCTTCCAGGCGATCGCCATCTTCAACTCGCCAATTTATGTCGATTTTACCTTCACCAAGCTGTTGAAAGACTTCATTTACCCAGCTTTTTCCACAGAAAATTCCCGCTTCACGAGTGATCACAGTCGCCGATGCATGCTTATCCGCAGATAAAAGCTGAGCCGTTAAATCGCGGCTGGCGTCCACTTCGCCGCCTAGATCTTCACGTAAAGCCTGAGCAACGATAAGAGGAATGTCGTACTTGATACGTTCAAATAATTCTGCGCGGCGACTCTCGATACTGTAGCGACGAATAGACATAAAGAAACTCCAAAATGGCGCATAAAATCGTCAAAAAAACATAATACCTTGTCGTAGTAACAAGTACCAAGTGAACCTAACACAGGTTAACCAAGAAAAAACCGACATCATTCTTTGGCTTTTAAGGTGAGAATTGGCAGTGTAATCACGCATTCTGTGGCGAGGAGAAAGAATAAAAGCCAGAAAAAAAGCAGCCGGGGAAGGCTGCTTTAGATTAACCATCAGAGATGATAATACGTGATGCTTACCCTTGATTACCGCCAATCGTGATGTAATCAGTATAGATCTGCGGTGCACCTGAGAAGGAGGCCAGCTCTTTCCACTCGGTATACATCAGCTCGGTATCCTGATGCTCGGCCACAAACGTCAGCGCTTTCTGTGTTGATACATCCATATCAGGGTGGAACGAATTCAGTGAATCCAGACTCTCGATAATCAACATCACGGCGTACTGATCCAAACGGTTGCCGCTCTGACCTTTCAGCATATGGAACTTCCAACCCGGATAATCTTCCACCCGGTGAATGTTATCGGTAATAAATTTCTCAAACTGTGCAGCAGAAACACCCGGTTTTAACGCCAGATTATGGATACCGACGATACGCTCGATTTTTTCCTCACCCGGCACGTTGAGATAATTCGGGCCTGCCGGTAATGAGCTGTTGGTATTTTCAGCCACCAGACTGTAATAAGTATAAATGGTCGGCAGCTCGGCAAAGGTACCGAAAGTTTTCCACTCAGCAATCAATTCGGCCGCTTCTGGGTGTTGCTGCCAAAAGTTGTGTGCTTCTTCAGTCGGTACGCCATTACCATCAATATAACGCGCGTAAGTCGCCGCATCTTTGGCTTGATAAACCATCAAATACTGATTTTCTCGCTCACCACGCAGCCCGCGTAACAGCGTCCATTGCCATCCCGGATAGGCCGGGATATTCACACCTTTCTGACGCACAAAAGCTTCGAATTGATCCGAGGCAACGCCTCGCTTGAGATTGATACCCACATAATGCAGAGAGAAAACAGGGCTTGATGATGCGTTCATGAAGATCTCCTCTTTATTCTAAATCGTAAAATAGGTGAGTTTTTCGAGTTCATTTATTTTTCGAATGCTTAGCGCGTTACCGCCCTGGCGCTGATACTGACCAACAACAGACAGAAAATGGCGCAGCTAAAGGCCAGCGTCAGGTTGGAGTATTTGGCGATAAAACCGATTAGCGCAGGACCTGCCAGTAAGCCGACATAACCAACCAGCGTCACCGCCGGGAAAGCCAGATTCGGTGGAACCTGCTGTTGATTTCCTGCGGCATTGAACAGAATTGGCACGATATTGGAGATACCGATGCCGACTAAAATCAGCCCGACAAACGAGATCCACGCCACATTAATCGACGTCACCAGCAGCAAACCACCTGCCGCGCACAGACTGCCGAGTAGCAGCATGCGATAGCGACCGATAGCGTTAACCAGTCGGTCACCATAAAGGCGGCCGCAGGTAACTGCGATGGCATATAGCGTATAGCCCAATCCTGCCTGTGATTTTTCAACCCCACGTTCTGCATTAAGGAACAGTGATGACCAGTCGAGCATCGCGCCCTCGGTCAGGAACACAAAAAAACACAGCAGGGCAATAAACAGAATCTTGCTATGGGACAGCGCAAACAATGTGCCGCCTTTTTGCTCACCGTCAATTTCACTTTTGGCTAATAAATCTGCCGATGCGATAAGCAACAGGAGAGCGATAAGCGTGGCAATCAGGCCGATGGAAAAGGATGGGGTTACCCCCATCCACAGCAATATACTCACGCTGCCAGCACCTGAAATGCTGCCAATACTGTAGAAACCATGAAAGCCGGACATTTTTGCCTGTCCGCTTTCTCGTTCCACAATAATGGCCTGCGAATTCATCGCCACATCCATTATTCCGTTGATCGCGCCAAACACTAATAATGCCGCCCCCATCAACAGCGGGGCGTCGATTAATGTCAGTAGCGGTAAATCAAGGCATAGCAAAAAACCTGCACTCAAAATAATCTTACGACAGCCCAACTTACCAATCAGAAAACCGGTAAAGGGCATAATCAACATTGAGCCTGCGCCGATACAAAACAGCAGCAAACCGAGCGAGCCTTCATCAATACCAATTCGCGACTTCACGAACGGGATTAACGGTGCCCAGGCCGACATGCCTAACCCGGCAAGAAAGAAAATCGTACGGGTAGCGATTTGCTGACGAACATTGTCCGTGGCATTGCGGCTCAAAAGATTAATTGTCATAACGAGCGGCTCTCCTCAGCAGACGCGCTTTCTATCCCTGGCCGGCTTTCAGCAACCGATAAATAGTCGGTATAAATCTGCGGTGAGCCAGAGAACGACGCCAGTTGCTTCCACTCTTCGTACATCTGCTTAGTATCGCGATGCGCTTTGGCAAACTTAGCCGCTTCATCGGTGGCGATATCCGGCTCTGGGTAGAACACGTCCAGCGCCGCCAGACTCGCTATCTCCATCATCACCACATATTGATCCAGCCGGTTGCCGCGTTCGCCTTTGAGCAAATGGAACTTCCAGTCTGGGTAATCTTCAATACGATGATGATTTTCGGCAATAAATTGCTCAAACTGCTCTGGCATTACGCCTTCACGCAGCGCCAGATTGTGAATGCCGATGATGCGTGCAATGGGTTCTTCACCCGGACGCTCCTGATAGCGCGGGCCATGAGGCACATCACTTTTAGCGTTCTCCGCTAGCAACTGATAGTCGGTGAATAGCGTCGGCAGTTGACTGAAGGTGCCGAGTTTTCTCCACTCGGCAAGGATCTCCAGTGCGGCGGCGTTCTGTTGCCAAAAAGCTTTGGCCTCCTCGGTTTTTTGACCGGTAGCCGTAACGTAACGGTCGCGATGGGCCTGGCTTTCAATTTCATACAGCATCAAAAACTGCCCGGCGCGCTCACCGCGTAAACCTCGCAGCAGCGTCCAGCGCCAACCGGGATAGCAGGGGATTTGTACCCCTTTTTCACGGACAAAAGCTTCAAACTGTTCGTTAGTCACGCCAGCTTCAGTATCTATGCCAATGTAATAGAGGCTGAATACGGGTTTGGATGCAACAGATGTGGTTGCCATAAATTCGCTCCTTATTCAGACTCGGCCGAGAATTGAGTGTTAATAATGGCTTCAACCAATGTGATACCAATTGGCGTCAACGTGACAACGTCACCTGAAATTGTCACCAACTCTTTCTGAACCAGCTTATCTAAGGTGCGGTTGATGATTTGGTTCTCGAAGAAGCTATTGCCGTCAAAGCGTTGCTTGAACACCTTATCGTCTACTGGAATCAGGGTAGAAAGCGCCATTTTGAAGGCGTTAACTTCACGCTGAATTGGCGAGAAACCCCGGCTTTCTTCGATAGGCAGACGGTTTTCATTTAACGCTTCTTTGTACTTTTTATAGCCAGTAATATTGATGGCTTCGGAACGGGTCGATTTAGAACTACCGCCCAGACCAATCGCGACCTCTGGGTACTGCTTATCGAGGTCGGTGATCAGGCCTTTCCATTTTTCTGGCTGCTGATCGTTACGGTGGAAGTACATGGTTGGGTGTTCGGTATAGCCGTCGGCCAGATATTTTTCCACTAACTCACGCATCTGATACTGTTTTCCCAGCCCTGGGAAGGTCATATTATTGATATTAATCAGGCCTTTCTTCTGCCACAGACTTTCACGTTCGCCCGATACGCCGGTACGGTTTTTGATGAATTCATCCATGTGCAATTTGGTACAAACAACGTGGGACAGCCCTAGCTCTAGGGTCTTTTCCATGTCGTACTTCACATCGTCTACCGTCTGGCCAAGCATGCCGTAAATGAGGTCGACGCTGACCCAATCGATATCAATATCCCGCGCTTGGAAAATAGTTTCCACGCACTCGTCAGCCGAGTGCATGCGCCCGCAGGCGGTGATGATTTCGTCATTGAACGACTGGGTACCGAAGCTGATTTTGCTAAAGCCGAGATCTTTCAATATCGCCAGATACTCTTTATTCAGCGTGCCGGGTTCCCCCTCAAAGCGCATGGTGGCGCTAGAGAAGTTAAAGTGACTTTTGTAAAACGCCATCATGCGGCGTAGTTCTGACTCTGGCAGCAGAGAAGGTGTACCGCCAAAAATGTTGAACTCACCGACTTCGACTGTCGCCAGGTTAGGCACACGCTCGAGCCACATCAGGGCTTCTTTGATATTAAAATCAACTAAGTCGCGGAATACATCCTGTGATGACGCCGCTTTAGGGTTCAAAATTACCGTCGGATACTGGCAGAAATGGCAGCGATAGCGACAGGTTGGGATATAAGCCCAAAGGTGAATTTTACCCGCTTTTTTAATATCGCTATCCATATCGGCAAAGAACGACGGCAACGGATAATCGTTGATATCGCCGGGGAAAACGTGGCAGCCGAACGGGTCTTTATGGACATATTCGAGAAAAGCGTGGTTTTCCGGCTTCGCCAAAAAGGCATTCACGAGCGGAACCGGGTAATTTTCATCAATATCTAACAATGAGTTCAGTGCGTCGTTGTTCATTAGAATACGCCTCCATTAGCAAAATAGTTGTGGGCTTCACCGGACTCGCGGTCTTCACAGAAGTAGTAAACAAAACGGGTAAAATCTTCGGCTTTGACCTTATCGAAACACGCAGGCAATGCCGGCGGGAAACCAATGTCTTCGCCAACGGCGCGGCGCATGGCGGCAAAGATTTCATCGCGGAACTCAAAATAAAGACGGTACGCCGGGGTTTTATAGGCGTGAATAGGTTTGAAATCGATAATGCGCATCTCATGCTTTAGCTCATGTATGCGGCGATATAAATTGTCGGCTAACGGGCCCGAGAAGAAGTCCCTGACTTCACTGTTTTCTAGCAAAATATGCGGATTGAGCAGGGCTGGCAGAATGATATTTTTCGGCGTGTAATCTTTTACCGAATAGTCCCAGGCCTGTTTCGACTCCGCTGTCGTAGTATCGACCAGCGTCGGTTTTTGCTGCTCCACGTCAGGACGCACATCCTTCATGATAATGATGCCGTCGCTGCCGTAAGCGATGCCGTTGATCACTTCATCAAGAATTGTATCGACCCGGCGGCTATTAATTTCAACATAGGAATGTTTGGCATATACCGGCTTGCCACCGTAAGCGATAACTTTGATACCAAAGTCCCAGTCATCGGACAGGTGCTCGACAAAGCGGCCATTGTTTAACTGATAGAAGATTTCAATGCCGCCGATGGTGTCGTATAAGCCGCGCTCCACGCCAAAGCCTTTACCATCAGGGAAACCGCCGAACAGCGAGAAAGAGTATTCGCGCAGACGCAGCGTTTTCTGGATCTCTTTGAACAGATTAGGGCGCTTTTCAAAAGCTTCGATATTGTAGTAATAGTTACAGGTGCCTAAATCCCCTTGTTGGCTCACCATGGTATTAATCAGCTCATACAACCAATAAGCATCAACGGTGCAGTCGGCATCAGCGGAAACAATATAATGCTTACGTTTTAGTCCAAGACGACTATCGCGGGCCTTGGAGCGCAGTGACGCATAATCCATACCGCGCTTTCTGGCAGAAGACACGCCCTGAATGGTTTCATTAATAATATGAATATCCATTGATGGGTTCTTGGCACTAAACGCATTTATTTTAGCAACAGAGTCATCGGTTGAATTATTATCAACTATGATCAATTCATAGGTGTCATGAGAAATAAGATTCTCTTTAGTTTTTTGATTAAATAGTGACACCAACACTTCATCAATACGATCGCTTTCATTATAAACGGGCAGCACTACTGACACGAAAATTGAATCACGCATAGCTTCTCCAGGATTTAATATCCAGAATGTTATGTATGGAAATTAGCCCTATTTAAATAACAAATAGAGAGTCAGGCTGAGTTGATAATTAATTTAAGTTTAAAATATCGATCACATTATTAGAAAGTACTTGTTTACCCAAGTTAAAGTTTCTTTCTGCAACATGCGACATATATTCCTTATCATTGATAAATTGGAATAAATTATTAATAAATTCTTGATTAGGCAGACCGTCCTGCAACTCCGATATAGCCATCACAGGGGCTTCGAAGCCGTGCTGGCCATACACCTCTTGGTAATATTCGTAGCTGGTTGTAATGTAACAACGTCGACTGCTTACAGCCTCACCGATAGGATTTCCATAACTATCATAATCATAGGATGTCAGAAACGAGACTAAATCACACGAATGATAAAGGTCTTCAATCGCGATAGCATCACTTTCAGACTGCATACACTCATGGGGGAGCGCACCAATAAATTTGATATATGGCTGCACCTTTAACTCTTGTGAGAGCGTATCCAATTCTTGAAAATAGTCGTAATTTTCATTTTCATTACCCGCGACAGCTAAATAGACTCGGCGATCGCTATTACTATTATGGAATAGCGTATTAAGATGGCTAACCAGCGTAATATCTCGATCTAGTCTTTTTTGTGGGATAATCCTGGTCGTTCTGGCAATTAAGATATCATCCTTGCGTACATTTAATTGTTCTCTAATATTGTATCGCGTTTTTTGATCCGAAAAATCGTAGGTATTTTTCTTCACTTTCACATCAACATTATAATTACACCAGGCTTCTAGTTTCTTTCTAAGATGATCATTAAGCGTGACGTAGGTAATGTATTTAGATTTAACGGGTTTAATCGCGTAAGAATAGGGCGCAGGGCCGTATTTCATCACGGTTTTTTCGCTATTCCACATCAGGTCGTGATCGCGCCAGATAACAAAATTATCTAAATCATGCTGTTGACCGTAATGTTCAATGGCGAGATAAAGCGCCTTGGTATAGATAATGTTTTCTGGCAGCGTCCCGTTTTCTACGACAACATTGTTGATACCGAGCTTTCCCCACAGGGCAACAATACGATCTGCGAGCTGTTGGGCAGTATGTTCTATGGTCTGTAATAAAACGGTTTTTTCATCGTCGGAGATGATAGTTTTCTGACTAATCAACACGTTATGCGCGTGTTCTATAAAGCTAATGTTGTAATTAGGGATGGATGTAATATCGTCGATACGAACCAGTGTAAACACATCGCGATAAATGCCATTTTCCTCATTATAGGGCTTATTAAAATTCCCTTTATCAATCTTGATATCGTATCCCAGATCCAGATAAGACCGAAAACCTCGGTTCTTCAGTTGCTTGGCAATTTTCATTGCTTCAACCGTGATCCCAGATACCGCTACTGCATCGAACGAAACAAACATCGCACACTTTTCTTGGCTATGCTGCATTGTTACACCTCTATGCTATTTACATTTATATCATGCAGTTAATGGCATTTTTATGGCGCTTTCCGGTAACGTTCCCAGTTGAGGGGCAAAGATAACCCGCTCGACACAAACACACTATCACAGAGTAAAGTTTTGTCAGAACTACCTAATTTATGTGAATTTACGATTTGTGAGGTTTTTCGCAAATCATTAAAAAGTGAGAGAAAATAGGGCGATATCGTAAAAATATGGGGAAGGTATGCGAGCATTTTACTTAGGAAAAATGAACAACAATTAAACCTACTTAAAGTATGGATTTTTATCCTATAGTTAATATGTTGATAATTTCAAATAAGACACCATATTTCACGATAGTCTAGGGTCTGTTTGATGGAAAATGCATCTACTGAGTAAGATTTTGAACGTGAAAATTTTGACGATATGAGCAGCAACACTCAAAATCTTGTTGTTGAAGTCCACGTCTTCTGACGAAATCTGCTGGGAGATTATCGATAATCTTTAGCAGATTTTACGTAGCGCGATCGAATCGAGACGAAAAATAAACCAAGATTTACTGCTTTGCGTTCTATTTCAGGACAGATTCATCATCCATTCAGTTAACTGGCGAGTACGATCTTGTGTTCTATGAATCAGACAGCTCATTTGATCTGAATTACGTTGACGTAGGTTTATGATAAGTCGCCAAGGCAAGGGTTGTGGCACGGGAAATCAAGGCATAGACATTCTCGCGATTTTTTTGTTTTCTGAGGCGACTCTGACATGATAAATCACGCAGATTTAATGCAACACATCGTTGAGCTAGAAATCAGTTTGCATCAACCAGCGTTGCCCCGCGATGAAAAAATCCTTGAGCAGTTGCTGCATAGCGAGTTTGCAGAGATTGGCCGTTCGGGGAAGCTGTACAACAGAAACGATATTGTCGTGGCGTTGTTGGGTGAAACCGAGCAACTGAAAATAGAAGCTGAAAACTTTGCGCTGAGTAAAATCAGTGAAAACGAAGTTATTCTGACTTATCAAAGTTTCGAGTTAACGGAAGGCAACGTGAAAGTACGGCGCACATTGCGCAGTTCAATCTGGCAAAGATCAGAGCGATATGGTTGGCAGGTTAGATTTCATCAAGGGACACCGATAAAAGAGTGAAAACAAGAAAGGCATGGGAAATGGCGCAAAATGGCAGATCCGCGAGCAACACAATGACAGCGCCAAACACCAGATTCTACGTATCCCTATCTTGGTGCGCATAATGTATATTATGTTAAATTGCACCTAGTGACCAATAACCATCATGAGATGGAGCCTTTCAATGATTTAGCTCTTCAAAGCCCTATTGACTCAGTTTCATATTTAGCGTTCTGAATCGTTTACCGCAGTACAAAGCATCATGCATAAAAGCACATAGCTTCAGCAATAGCTACATCACGATGATAGAGACTAAATCACCGAATTTAGCAGCAAAGTGGTTCTGTTTTAGCACAAGCAAAATATCCCCTGTTAGCAAAGCGGCGATGTATAAGTTCTTCACCTGTTATGGACAGATAGGCGTTCAGCGCTGAACGATGAATGAAAAGTCCGCTTTGTCTTACTATATCTTCTATTTTGGCATCATGTTGCTGGGAAAACTATCGAACGCTGACATCAAAACAATCGTCACGGAGTAGACACAATAACCAAGGATTTCAGAACCTGTCAGGTCAAAAGTGGTTAGCCCGTATGGGATAATAACCCCCTCTTCTATCCAAAAGCACAATCTGCTAAACCCTTTCCCTTCAAGGCACCTTCAGGTTACATCCTGATCATAGTCTTTTTTAGATGATGATCGTCTCTGAAATATTGTTGACATTTTGTACTCTTGCAAGTACCTTTTGAATTTCTGGGCTGTATATACATACAGTATTTTTAACAAATAAGAGAGGGAATTTTATGTCAGATACTATGGTCATTACTGCTCCGCCTACAGGGTATGAGCCAGCTGGTTATGGTGGGGGTGCTTTTAGTCCTTCTATATCAAATCGCCCTACATCAGGGCAGCTTTTCTTGATGTTAACGCTGCCCTATTACCAGTCAGAAAAATTCTGTTTAGATACGATGAACTGGCTGGCAGATTATGTAAAAACTCATGGAGCGAACGACCCCTTAACGATTCAGGTAGTGTCTAACAACATTCGATATATGTTGAATGCTGACACTCAGCTTTGTCAGAATCCTCGTTTAAATGTATATGAAGCTTATCATACTGAACTTGGTGGAATGGCTCCTGCGAAGTACGACTATAATTCGATGAGCTTAAAACAGATGAGCGGTAAGACAGTAACGCCCATTTCTGCATTGGGTCATTACTTGTGGGGGAATGGAGAGGAGCGTTATGTCAATCTTCCAGATGTTGGGCTGAAAATCACCCCTCAGCACATCCCTGAACTGATGAACATTGTGAATACTGGTGTAACCGGAAATATTCCCATCGATATCAATTTTAATCATAACACTTACGAAAGCGGTGGAATGATTCCTGCTGCATATCTAGGAAATATAACTCTTCGTACTATCGGTTATTTAGATATCCAGAGTGGAGGTGCGTGGACATACAATGGCGTTGTTCGGGCTTACCATGATTACTATGATTTTAACCTTGGTGATTTCCGAGGGCCTATTGCAGAGTCACTAACATACCTAGGTGCTCAGTTCTCAGGAACACCATATTACATTTCTATGCCCGGAGAGATAAATCTCTCCGGGGATGGACATAGATAGTCAAGAGTATCGTAGGTAATGTGCCAATCATAATTGACTGATCCTTAAAACGAAGACTGCTTTATTGTGGCCTTCGTTTTTAATTAGATACTGATCTAACATAGTTTCGCCATATAGCAAGTATTATGGCAAGTATTATGGTTGTTGAAAAATGTACGGTAGCCCATGCTACCAATGCAGTGAAAATATATAATCCTCCTGGGGTTTCAGGATTGCTTCGCCAAGCGTAAATCCCTAGGAAAAACCAAATAAAAAACGTTGGTATCACCCATATCAAGTAAAACTTCCAGCGATGCTTGTTCGTAAAATTCATTAATTGATGAAAAATCATTATTTAACCCCCGAAGATCCCTTTATGTTCATTAAATACAACGTTTTTGTTTAATAAATTTTTCTGCATAATTTCCTTACATTAGCACGCGGCATACGTATTTTGTGCAAAATACATTCAGTGATTATCGAAATTTCTTATATTCCCCATATCTTTCATCGATTTGACACATCTCTTACCCAAAAGCTATATTTTTATCACGCTTGCTTAAGCCGTATCTCTCAAGTGAGTACTAATAATATACCGGCCGTTTTTCGTACGTTACCACCCTATTTCGTTCCTCATCTTTAGATAGAGAGCAATATGATTAAGCCATTGATAATCCCAGTTCTTTTAGCAACAAGCTGTACTTTCAGCGCATGGGCTGAGACGCCACAGGCCAACGATCCTCCCGCCTTTAAAACCTTCCAGGTAGGGAAATTGGCAGTGACGTCTTTGCACGACAAAGATAACGTTTTTCCTAACGATGCCAAAATATTAGGGGTCGATGTTGGAGAAAAAGCGGTTGCCGATGTGCTCTCGGCCGCCGGGGCGCCAACTGACAGTATTAAATTGAGTGTGGATGGGCTGCTAGTTCGAGAAGGCCAAAAGAATATCCTTATCGATACCGGTTTGGGGCCTAAAGCAAAAGGTCAATTAGTGGAAAGCCTTGAGAAATCTGGCTTAAAGCCCGAGCAGATTACCGACGTACTGATTACTCATGTCCATGGCGATCATATTGGTGGATTGGTCACTGCTGATGGCAAGCAGCAATTCCCCAATGCCGAGGTACAAATATCGGCCCCTGACTGGAAATGGCTGCAAACAATGCCCAATATGGCTGAGTTGGTTAAGGTGATTAAACCTCAGGTCAAAACGTTTGCCCCTGGAGATAAAGTCCTGCCGGATATTCGTTCTGTTCCCTTGCCTGGTCATACACCAGGCCATGTGGGATACCAGATAGTCTCAGGGAAGCAGCGTATTCTGGATATCGGTGACTCCGTACATAGCGCAATTGTTTCATTGGCCAAACCGCAATGGGCGATCAGCTTTGATAACGACCGTGCCGAAGGGATTGCCAACCGTAAAGCATTACTGGCTAAGCTGGCAGCAGATCACGAGCTGATCTTTGCTCCGCACTTCCCTTATCCAGGCGTAGGTTATATCCGTTCGAAAGGCGATCACTATATATTTGAGCCTGCTAAATAACGCCGAAATATCTCTATATTTTTAGGATTACCCGCTGCCTTATTTAAAAGGCAGCGTTATCAAATACCTGACTTCCCTCTCCCCTTAAATGCAATTAACCATCATCTTTACTAGTGACATAATAGTTGTAGTTTGCATCAACTATCTTTTCATCAACCTTTGATATTAACCCAGCACCGATCGCTTTTTCAGGAGAAAACGTTTCTCGGTTATATTCACTATTTAATATGTCGTTGATTTTATTTTCATCCAGCTTGGTGCATTCACGATATGTTTTTTTAAACATCTCGTTAAATCTCTTATTCTCCTTTCCAAGATAGGTAATATCAGCAGGCCTTAAATCTCCGTTGTGGGAGGTAAAGGCAGGATGCAGATATATGCTGCCATCTGGTAAGGATCTTCTGTCTTTGGCGGCACAAAACATGATGGTGGCAGAAGAACCAACGGTGGACATGGCAATAGCGGTAACGGGGATTTTCGAGCTTTTGATAGCAGCTGAAGCCATCAGGCCTGCATCCATATCGCCGCCATAGCTATTAATATAGAGATAAATGTTATCAACATTATTATTTTTATTGATTTCATCAATCACACTGACGAGTTTTATTACCGTGGATGTTTGCATATCCCCGGTGTAATAAATTTTCGCCACTCTATCTTTCCCTTCACTTTCAACGGACTGCGCACCAGCCGACAAAAATAGTGAAAATAGACCTAGAGTTAATAAGCATAATTTACTTTTCATGTTTCCCTTCATATTTTAAATGTAAAATCCTTAACTACTTTTTAGCATATAAGCTGGAATGGTAAAATCAAGACCGTCAGATATCTCACATGAGATAAACTGTACATGGTTTTAGACACGGCCTTACTTATGTGTTTAGTAAACACCCTCTCCTTTGCATGAGTATTTTCACAAAAACTACATCTAACCGGGCTTAACAAGGGTTGTAGCTTGCTCACTGTTCACTTCCCTTATAGATTGTTGAGCATGGTTATGCAGTTGTAGGAAAGGTACTTATAGATGGCAAATATTCGCGATGTTGCTCAGCTGGCTGGGGTTTCTATTAGCAGTGTTTCAAATTTTCTGAATAATCGTTTTAATCAGATGAGTAATGAAACACGGTTGCGTATTGAGAAATCAATGACCGAGCTGGACTATCATCCCGAACGAATGGCTGAGCCATTAAATAATGACCAAACTGGGATTATTGGTTTATTGGTACCTTCAATTGTTAACCCGAGTTTTGCGGCACTGGCTCATGAAATTGATTTCGCTGCACGGGATTACCGTTATAGAGTTTTACTTAACAACTCTTATCGTCAGGAGAGAGAAGAAATTCTGTTTATTGATGATATGTTCTCACATGGTGTACGCGGCATTATTGTTGCCGCCAGCGATATCCGTAAAACTCACTTTGCCCGGGCTGCTGAGAAAGGAATGATTATCTTGAGTTACGATAATCAGTTCTCAGACCATATTGCAACGGGTACCCGACTCTTAGACAGTGTATCGATGGATAATATTGCTGCGGGTCATCTGGCGGCAAAGCATTTAATTGAGCAAGGTTGCCAAAATATTATTTTCGCTACTGAATCGGCGCTCACGATAGGCCGCAGTCATAAAATAAAGGGATTCCTGAGTGCGCTTAGCGAGCACCAACACTCTGTATACCAGCGTATTATTGAATGTAAGGCCAGCAGTGAATATGGTGATACGGAAATGTATGATCTAGGTGTAGCGATGGCCGCTGAAATACTTGCTATGATCCCACGCCCTGACGGAATTGTTGCTATCAACGATGCGCTAGGAATCGGTCTAATGATGGGGTTTCGTGCCGCGGGCGTGAATATCCCTGAAAACATTTCTATCGTTGGCATTGATAATATTTCTATCTCGGCACTTGTCGTACCTGGCTTAACATCTGTCATGCCACCGATAAAAGAAATGGCTAAAGTGATGGTTGAACGGCTCATTAGTCGTATAAATAATAATGTTCTGTCTCCTGATGAATTACTATTTCCGCCGACATTAGTCATCCGAAAGTCAGTAAAAAACAGGTAACTGATTGAGCGTAATTTAAATTAATAAATCATATGCCGCTTAATGAGTCACTCAAGGTGATTATTGATTTTTATTTATTTCGAATGAAAAATTGATTGATTTTATTTAATTTAAAAACAACCAAAAATACACATTGAATTATATTCATGTGAAGTGAAAGTATTTATTTTAATAGCAACAGCCTACTCTCTCCGATTCATTGCATTGGATAATAATATTATGCAAAAAAGAACGCCGAAGGATATTGAAAATAGTGCCATCAGGAAGTTGACTCTACATATTGTCCCTTTGATGATTTTATTATATTTCCTGGCCTTTCTTGATAGAAACAATATGGCCTATGCCGCCACAGCGCTGGAAGATAGCCTTGGATTAACGGCTTCAGCCTTTGGCTTTGCCTCTGGCATATTTTTCATTGGCTATTTTATTTTTGAAATCACTAGTAATGCAGGAACTGTTAAATTTGGCCCACGCATTTGGTTTGCCAGAATATTAATTTCATGGGGAGTTTTTGCCACCCTGCTCGGTTTTGTCAGAACGCCAATGGAACTCTACATTTGTCGTTTTATGTTGGGTGTTTGTGAAGCGGGATTTTTTCCTTCTGTTGTCTATTACTTCACGATCTTTTTCCCGGAAAAGTATCGTACCAAAATTCTAGGTATGTTTATTATTGTCCAGCCGTTATCTAATGCCATCGGCTCACCAATTTCTGGTTTTATTTTGAATATTGATCATAGCTGGTTTGGCCTTGAACCTTGGCAATTACTCTTCATTATCGAAGGGATACCGCCGATAGTCATTGGATTACTGCTTCCCTTTATCATCAAAAACTCGCCTAAAGATATTGGCTATCTTGATGTTGAAGAAAAAAGCTGGTTAATGAGTAATACAAACCGTTCTAAATCAGGCTCAAAGATAACGCTGGCTGATTTCTTTAATGGTGTGAAAAACAAAAAATATCTGCTCTATGCCATGCTCAACTTTGGCATGGTATGTGGGATATATGGCTTTGGTATGTGGCTGCCCTCTATTATCACCTCGATTTCGGGCGACAATATTTTCAAAGTTAGCTTGCTGGCACTTATTCCTTATGGCTTGGCCGCTTTGCTTGTTTACCCTTGGAGCCTTTGGGCCAGTAAGACGAAAAAATTGGGAATATTTGCAGGTATCAGCATGATAGTTGCCGCTATTGGCCTGGTTGGTGCGATGTTCTTCTTTAAATATAATTTGTTTACCTCACTCTCTTTCTTATGTATTGCCGCGATTGGTATTTATACCGCGGTTCCATCATTCCTATCAATGCCTGCCAATATTTCAAATGGCGCAGCGGCGGCGGCCGGGCTCGCGGTAGTGAATTGCATCGGTAATATAGGGGGATTTGTCGCACCTTATACGGTGGGAATACTTAATGATATAACCCATGGCAATGCTTCAGGGCTGATATTTATGGCGTCATGTCTATTAGTCACCGGTCTGATTTGTATATTTTACTGCGCTAAACAACGTGAAGGCGTTATCAATTCATAATTTTCATTTTGAAATGCGTTAATAATAAAGGAGCAATCTATGGGCAATCTCGCAGGAAAAAAAGTCTTTATTACAGGTGCGGAACAAGGTATCGGACGTGCAGCGGCGGAAATGTTAATTCAGGCCGGATGCGATATTTATTTTCATTATCATAGTGATGAGTCTGGCCCCAAAGAACTGGTCGCACTGGCAAATTCACTGGGGCAAAAAGCGGCATATAGCTACGCCAATTTAATCTCGCTAGAGGAAACGGAAAGCTGTGTTACGGCCGGCGCCGAATTTCTCGGTGGCATTGATATCCTGATAAATAACGTTGGCGGCATCGTGGGCCGAAAATGGTTAGGAGAAATCGAGCATCAATTCTGGCAAACCGTCATCGATGTCAATTTAACCACGATGTTGAATGTGACACAGAGCGCCCTGCCATTTCTGAAAACGGCTCAACATGGAGCCAGCATTATTAATCTTGCGTCTTTAGCCGGCCGTGCCGGTGGGCACTCGGGTTCTTTAGTTTATTCGGCGACGAAAGGCGCTGTACTGACCTGGAGCCGTTCTCTGGCAGCTGAATTGGGTGAACATGGCATCCGAGTCAATGCGGTTGCCCCTGGGCTGATACTGGGTACACGTTTCCATAACCGGCATACCACGAAAGAATCGGCTGAAGAGACGATTAAAGGGATCCCTCTTGGCAGAGCGGGCACTCCAGAAGATGTTGCGCGTGTCATCACCTTTCTGGCCGCAGAGTATGACGGCTTTGTTACCGGCACCACGATAGATGTGAACGGCGGTATCTATCGCATGTAAACCCGAACAGACGGCTTATTTTAGCCGTCTGTATTGACTGAGAAAACACCATGATCAAATCGGATATTATCCATCCGCAGCTCTTATACACATTGGCCAAGTGCGGCCATAAAACCCAGGTTTTAATTGCCGACAGTAATTATGCTTGCGCGACTAACGCCCCAAAAGATGCAACGGTTGTTTACCTGAATTTATCTCCGGGGCTGGTCAGTGCGCCTGTCATTTTGGAGAAAGTCCTGAGCTGCATAAACGTTGAAAAAGCCGTGCTGATGACATCTCCACCTGATTTTATCAACACCATCGACGCTGAATATCGGCAATTGTTGCCAGAAAATTGCCCGATAGAGTGCCTTCCGCGCGAAAGCTTTTATGCGGCATGCAAATCAGATCAAACGTTATTAGTGATCGCAAGTGGTGAGCAGCGCCGCTTTGCGAATTTGCTTTTAACGGTAGCCCCTGTGTTGTAGTTGAACAACTCTATACAAGAGCAAGCCAACTTGCTCTTTATCGTTTAGATCTTACTGCGCAAAACAAATGCCCCGCCCCCCAACGCCAAGAGAGAAACCAGCCCTGAAAGCAGACAAATAGCCGCTGTTAATCCAACCAGGTCAATAACAAATCCACTGATCCCAGAGAGTATCCCGGCGGGTATATATCCACCCAGACTGAATAACGCATTGCCCTGCGCTCTGACGTTGGCAGGCACTTTTTGGGATATCAACGATATCGCTCCAAGCTGAGCCATTGCCTGACTGATGCCAGCGAGAACACCGGCTAATATCAGCGTGAATACCGAATGATGGATAACTGACGCAGACATAAACCCTAAGGAAAGGATGCATACCAGCGCACCGCTAGATAAAAGCGTTTTGATCTTGAGCTTCCCAATGAGAGGTTGAATCAGTGACGCTGACAGAAATGTCAACGCCACCGCAGCCCCCGCCAGCAACGGGCTGTTGCTGCCCAATTGATGAGAGAACATCGTCGGAGCAAGTGCCGCGACAAAGGACACGCTGGTTAATGCGGGAATATAGACAGAAACGCCTAAGGCAATATGGATATTATTTTGCGGATAGACGGCAGGTAATTTCAGACGTAAAGGAGTATCGGGGACGGGCAGCTTTTGCAGCGGTAAAATGCAAACCAACCCCAGACAAATTACTATCGCTAACATCTCAATTTTGTAAATTATGGCGACCGGCTCAGCCAGTTTTTGCGCCACAAAACCGCTCATCAACGGCCCAATGCCTGCACCAAACATAATAGCAATCGAGGCGAGTAAGGAAGAGGTCCGCAGCCGGCTAATCCCCCCCAACTCAATGACGCAAGCCATGCCAGCAGTGACCACGGTACCGACAGCGAAACCGGTTAGCACTCTGGCAACGCTCAACGTCAGTACAGATTGCGCATCCATATACAGCAGGCATGAAAAAGCGGCCAGCAGTAATCCGGGGATCAGGACGGCTTTATGTCCCCAGCGATCGGCAAGCTGTCCTGAAATAATTAATGAAACCACCAAGCCGGCAATATACATGGAGAATATCCCGGTCATCGCTCCGGCTGAAAATCCTATTTTTGCTTTCCAGTATGGATAAACTGGCGTTGCCATATTCGGCAGCATAAAGACGACAGCAAGCACGGCCGAAGCCGCAATTGTTGGCCACGTTTTATTTTTTTCTATCACGTCTGACTCACTGTATTTGAGGAGTTTGGCGCTTATCGCCAATGTACGTGAGAGAGAATAAAATCCATAAATAACAGCAACAAACGATAAAAACTTAACCGTGGTTAAGTTTTACTTAATCGAAGAGGTAAGCCGACCGTTTTAACGATAACAGCCTTAAAATTAATGCTGATTTGGTAGATAAACAGGCGTCGAGTTATTCAGCAAATATCCTCTGCTATCCGTTGCGCAATGCTCTATGACAATATTCGCTATTTCTTGCGCTCGCGCACACCGCCCAGCCTCTGCGGTGACAAACAGGAAAGTCAGGTCGCGAGAAACTGGGATGCAGTTATCGAGGGGGCAGATTTGCAGGGCGCCATTTCGTAACAGAGGATCGACCAATCGCAGCGACTCCAGTGCCACGCCCATGCCGTTTACCAAGGCTGAGGAAATATGCTGGTATCTATTAAATCTTAGCTTCTTTACCTCCGGCCAGTCGGTGTGATTATGCTTCCCCCATTCTTCCCAACTGACAGGGCTGGTTTCATTGACCAATAGCTTGGCGGCAAACAGCGCCTCAAATGAGGTGATGTTCTGCGCAATGTCTGGGCGAGCCACGGGAATAAACACATCTGGCCCCAAACTTTGCAAGCCAAAGCGCTGACTGGCCGGATTGCCATAAACGATACTGACATCGTAATGTCGAAAACTGGTATCTGCATGATCTTCAATAGAAACGTAGCGGATATCAACTTCCGGGCTTTGAAGCAATTGCAGCATCACGTTGGGCAGCAGTGCACCGCCTATGCCCGGCGGGCTTGAGATGGTCAGCGGCGACTCAGGGCGGAAACGAATCTCCTCGACGCCAAGGCGCATTTGCTCCATCCCTAATTCCACATAGGACAGCAGTTTGGCCCCTTCAACGGTAAGAGTGACTTTATTGCCAGCCCGCGTGAACAGCGCACAACCGAGCCTTTCCTCAAGCTTTTTAATAGACTGGCTGACTGCGCTGGTCGTCAACGAGAGGTTTTCAGCTGCTTTTTTGAAAGATTCCTGATGGCCCGCTTCGGCAAATGCCTCAAGCGCGCCCAATGGTACATAAAGTCTGCTCATGAAACTCCCGGTTACTCGCGTCAGCATGAACGCTGCGATTGCCTTTATTAGGAGCACTTTGCCACGGAATAAACCAAAACGCGATGTGCCATCTCCTTGAACATCCCTGCACTATTCATTGACAAATAATTGATACTTGGTCGGCAAACTGAGGGTATTAACGATGTTAAGTGCGGATGGTGTTTATGTTTAAAAAAATTCTGTGTTGCTTATTTTTGCTGCTTTCAATTGCCATGTTGAACGGCTGCGTTTCACTCTTTTAAAGCGCCGGGGATCACAATGCGAGCATTTATTATTCTATTTATTTTTTCAGCGGCGTTTTCACTCAGCGGTTGCCTGTCGATAGGGACGCATCTTTTTCACTAAATCACCTATCAAATCAGTCACCCATCAAGTCAGTGGCCCATGAAATAAATAACCAATGATGCACAGACAGAATCCTTCCTGTCTGTGTGAACTTAGCAAAAAACCAAGCGATCAATCGCTATCACTGCCATGAAACTCACGCCCCACTTCAACAGCATAAATCACTAAATATAAAAATACAGCCTCGGTGAAACGCGATACCACCCCTACTTAAAACAGAGTGTTTATGCTGAATTTTAACAAAAAATGTCAAAATTCCAGAGTTTTGTAAATTTGGAATCAACAAGGTAATGTCGAAGTTATCAAAGCGCGGGTTTCTGCCAAGATATCGTCTGATAATTGAGTTAACAAAGTATCAGTCAGGTCATTGATTAAAATATAATTTTTATTACTCTAAAAATGAAAAGGCAGCCGAGATGGCTGCCTAAGATGTGACAAGTAATCAAGCGGTTGTTTATCGGTGGATATTGCTTTCAAATTTTTCCCAAGTATTTATTACGCGCTAAATTTGGACAGGATCTAGCATTTTTATGGTATCAAACGAATTACTCAGCAGGACTTTTTGGGGAATTTTCAATTCCAACGCAAGAATATTCTGGTTGGTCAATAGGACTGACTGAGTCTCGAGTTGTTTAAAACTGCTGATGTCTGTCTTCAATACCTCTAAGACATCTCGCGTAATAATATGCGGACTAAATGCACCAGTCTTTTTTAGTGCCTCAAGACGCTTCCGTAATAGGACATTAGACTCGGTATTTCTTTCCAAATATCCGTTGGCAATATTATCTTCTTCGAGCCGGATATGTGTTTGTGAAAGCACAAAGGCAGCCTTATTTTTTAGATCGGCAATCAACATAACAAAATGAAAATTATCAATAAATTCTTTGTTTTCTAGTTCGGAAAGCAGACTTCTTAACAACGTATCGAGATTACCTAAAGCTCGACGAAGCGGTATAATATGCAGGCGAATAAATTGTGGATCATTTTGTTTTTGATTGGCGTATAAAGCTTCTTCAATAGCACCCAAAGCTTTACTTTTTATTTCACTAAATTTGATGAGTTTACTGAATT
Source organism: Rouxiella sp. Mn2063 (assembly GCF_049319665.1). Classification (NCBI taxonomy): domain Bacteria; kingdom Pseudomonadati; phylum Pseudomonadota; class Gammaproteobacteria; order Enterobacterales; family Yersiniaceae; genus Rouxiella; species Rouxiella sp. Mn2063. The sequence goes on from NZ_JBMOUD010000006.1 coordinate 239,421, forward strand.
TCGCCTCATCCAGAAGCAAAGAAATTTTCTGATCAAGCGCATCAATTTTATCGCCTAACTCTTCCAGTTTTCTACTCAATGTCTCAGTCGTCTGCCTAGCAGACATAATATTGACCATCGAAAGCATAGCAGTTTGATTAGCTAGTTGGTTCATCACTTCCGCATGCGATTGATTAATAGTATTATTTATTTCCTGGACGGCGCTATTGAGTTGGTTATTCTGCCCTTCAGGAGGAAAGACCAGATGTTTAACAATTTTCCCCGCCGTATCACGAATAGTCCCACCGAAAATATTCAGTTCACCTGATTCAATACGATCCAGAATCTCTTTTGATAGGGGTAAAGCACGTTCAAGCAAAATAGAAAAACTCATAAATCCACCTCGTCAGCGAACTTTTCAGCGGCTAATCTAGCTCGGATGCTGCCGATAATTAATACAGCAGGAATAGTGACGCTATAAGCGGTGCCAGTAAAGGCGAAAATGACACCGATAACTCCTGTCAGCACGCCGATAAACTGCCCTGCAACCGGGATAGCTGCAATAGCCCCACGTCTTAGAATAAAACCACCGACTGCCATCAGAGCTGGAGTCATGCTGCCGATACTGCGGGCTGCAGCATTCTTAGCATCCATACTCAGCTTATTATTTAAACTTTCGCGAAGTACCTCTTCGAATTTCTCTCGTTCATGTGCAGAAAGTTTTTTCTTATAATCAGTTATAACCTTTTCAGCAATCTTCTCTTCGATTTTCATCAACTCATTTTTACTATCTACTTTGATACCAACTTTGCTGGCAACATCTTCGACAATTTCACGGTAATTCACACCACGCCTACGTAATAAGTTCATTACACTATCTCCCCCCATACTATGGAGTTCACTGACCAGTTTCAGTGGGTCACGCTCATCTTTGGTTATTCCGGATGAATATTTATTGGAGATAATTTCTGCTAAGAATGCTTTTTCTTCATTAGTCGCTTGGACTAATACCGAATAAATGTCTTTATCATTACGTGCAAAATCGATATTTTTCATTTTGAGGTAGAATGTGCTGTGAAAGGTTGATGATAGGATTAATAAACGCTCGCCAATATAGCTTAAAACTTACTCACAATATAGGCATGAAACTTAAATATCACTAATGGTTTTATGTTACTAAAAATAAAACCAAGGTCAATAAATCATTCAGATATTACAAAAATAGACTCATTCATCAGTAATATTCTATTTATCAATACCCCCATCATTCCTGCAAATAGCGCCTCATTGTCTCCTCAATTTTTCTCACCCAACTGTTTGCGCCCTGTTCTTGCGCCAGGTTCATCGCTGACTGTAATGCGATATTAAGGGATTGATTTGAATCGGACTGTCGAGAATAACGGATCATCGCCTGGACTCTCAGCAACTCAGGAACATTCCATGACGATTGATTAGCGGGTAATTTTGCTAATCGTTCACTGATTAAGGCGTCAGCCTCATGATGATGGCCTTTGTCTGCCAGCGCGGTGGCAAAGTCGGAAAGAAACAGTGAATAAGCAGGATCGAAGCCATTCGCTTGCAAAACGGCCAGCATGTGGTGAATTTCGTGCGGCATTACCGACTCGGCGTGACGTTGTAACTTAGCCCAGAACGCAAACGCGGCGCTGTATAATCGCCATAGCCCAAGGCCGTGTTCACTGGCAATATGATCAAGCTGTTGGGCTATTTGGGCAACCTGCTCAATATCGCCGGTCAGCGCGGCAAGTGTACAGCTACCTTCAGCCAATACACAGCACAGTGAACAGGCGTGATCTAAGGCCATGGCTTCTTCGACTGCCAGTTGTACCGCCCGTCGGGCTTGATTGATATCCCCGCTGACCCAAAATACCCGCACCAGAAATGCCCATCCGGCGACTCGTTGGTCAACCCCAAAGCGAAAAGGCGAACCTGACTGGTCAGCTCGGGTATCACAGTCGAGGAAAGCTTTAATTTCTGTCAACGCAGGCCGTTGCTGGCCTAAAAAATGTTGCGATGTGCCGATCAGTCGGCGCGCTGTTAGTAATGCCGCCCGATCGCCGAATTCTTGCGCCAGTTGTGCCATGTTTTGCCCGCTTTCTAGAGCTTTGGCATACAACCCGCTGCGTAAATGGTGCAGCCATAATCCATATTCAGATTGCAGCTGGATTTCTTTATCCGCAATCAACCTGGCCAACTCACCGGCTCGGGTCCAGGCCTGTGCATTTTCATCAATCGGGCCGCGTGCCCATGCCAGCGCCGACCCCAACGCCGCCCGCATCAACATCTCTTCGCGCACAGTCGCTTGCCCGTTAGGATCGTCATCTAGCGCCATCCCAATATACTGACGGCAGGTGTCGTGTAGGGAATACTGGATCCAAAATGGCGTGGAAGCAGAGAGGATTTTTCTGCCTAAACAACGGTCCTGATTATGCGCAAAACACCAATCGAGGGCGATTCTTAAATCATCGATCAGGTAGCCATATTGTCGCCGCCACTGTGAAGAGGATATCGATATCCACTCTTTCCACGCCAGGCTGGCACGCTCGGCAACAAAGTGTGCATGTTGTCTGGCGATATATTCGGTGCGCCCCGCCAGCTGCTGTCGGGCATAAGCCCTGACGATGGTCAGGTAGCGGTAGCGTGAAGGCTGGGTTCCGGCTTGGAAAACCAATAATGACTTATCGATCAGACTGGCGATAATATCGATATTTCGCTGGTCGGCCAGCGGCGATAACACTTGCTCGGCGGCATGAATATCAAATTCGCCCGCAAAGATGGCCAACTCCTGAAACACCTGTTTTTCATTCGGGCTAAGCAGCTGATAGCTCCAATCGAGCGCATCACCCAATGTCCGATGGCGAGGTGTGGCGCCTCGCCGCCCCGTTTCTAACATGCCGGTGTGGGTCGTTAAATCCTCAAGCACAGCCCCCAGCCCTAAACCGGTGATCCTTGCGGCGGCGATTTCAAGTGCTAAAGGCACCGCATCCAGCAAGCGACAAAGCGCAGCCACTTGCTTAACATTATCTTCGCTCAGCCGAAATTGATAATCCGCCGCCTGGATCTTTTGTACGATAAATTCAATGGCGCTGTAGTTTTTGGCCTGAATCGCGTCGACCTCGGTTGCAGGAACGGCAAGTGGCCCGAGTCGATAGACTTGCTCGCCTTCTACACCCAGCGGTGATTGACTGGTTAATACCACGCTCAATAGGCTATCGGCTTGCAGTAGTTGTTCGATAGCACGCGCACAGGCATCGGCTAGATGTTCGCAGTTATCTACGACTAATAATGCCGGTTTTTGATGAGCACGTTCCGCAATTAGCGTGCTACCGACACCTGCTAATGCGGCATTGAGCGTTTCAAGTGGGTCTGCGGTGTTGCTCAGATAGGATAAATCGGCAAAAAATACGCCGTCGGGAAAGACACCGGCAGACTCTCGTGCGACCTCGACGAGCAATCGCGTCTTGCCGATTCCCGCCGGTCCGGTAATCGTACATAACGGATGGGTGAGAAGGCGTGTTCTCACCTCACTAAGCTCTTTTTCTCTACCAATCAGTGGCGATCGTGGACGAGGTAATCCCGTTAACGTTGGCCGAACAGACACCGTTGATGTCACGGCTTGCAGTGTATTGACCGTTGCGGTGAAGCAATAACCACGGCCAAACAAGGTACTGATGAGATTGCGATCGTCGCCTAATACTTTACGCAAACTGGAGATCTGCGCCTGTAAGTTATTCTCTTCAACTACTTCCTGTGGCCAGACTTTTTCCAGTAGCTGATCTTTAGACACCACCTGCCCAGCCATGCTCACCAGATGAATGAGCACCGCCATTGCCCGCTCGCCAAGTTCTAAACGCACGCCATCTTTCATCAGCAAGCCCAGATTAGGAAATAGCTGGTATTTGCCGAAGACAATCATATCGTCATCCCTGCTGGCGTTTAGCGAGGTGGTTGAACCAGGAGTTGGCATGCAGATGTTTCCAATATCAGGATATTTCAGAAGTCTGAAATTGTAGGACAAAGACTCTGTATCGACAACCGCGCACTATTAACTCTCCCCACGATTATTGAGAATAGCGCGATGTCAAACAACACTACGCATACAAGCATCAAGCCGCTTGCTAACGCTGATTATTCTAGTGAGCCCGCCCCCGTTTTGGGGACGGCATTACAGTTTATTATGGCGATTGCTTGCGGTGTCTTTGTCGCCAACATCTATTACAACCAGCCATTATTAGAACTCTTACAACAGGGGTTTCCGCAAGACGTTAACTTAATAAATCTGGCGCCTACCGCCACTCAGTTAGGGTTTGCCTGCGGATTGTTTCTGTTGGTGCCTCTCGGGGATAAAATTAACCGCCGCAAACTGATTCTATGGCAGGCAGCCGCGCTGTGTGTCGCATTAGTTTGCCTGGCGATGGCACCGAATGTGGTCATGATCATTGTCGCCTCTGTCGCCGTTGGGGTGACCGGTTGCGTTGTGCAACAAATCGTCCCCTTTGCCGCAGAACTTGCTAAACCAGAGCGCCGGGGCCAGGTGGTCGGTACTGTGATGAGCGGCGTACTTTGCGGGATCCTGCTTGGCCGTGCGGTAGGCGGATTTACCGGGGATCATTGGGGCTGGCGCGCGACATTCTGGATGGGGGCCGTGGCGTCAGCATTAGTATGGCTATTGCTGTTCTTTACCTTGCCGCACCACCAGCCACGCAGCAAACAAAGCTATCTTAGCCTGATGAAATCGCTGGTATCGCTGTGGTCAGAGGAACCCCTTTTGCGTAAGGCGACCTATATTCAAGCCACTCTTTTTGCTTCTTTTATTGGCTTATGGACCATTCTGGCGTTGCGATTACATGATGCCTTTCATTTAGGGGCCGACGTTGCCGGGTTAATGGGGATTGTAGGTGCGGTAGGTATTTTAATGGCGCCACTTGTTGGCCGCATTGCTGACTGCCGCGGGCCTTATAAAGTCATAGGTCTGGGCTGCCTGATTATGGTGCTGTCTTTTGTGGTTCTTGGGGTTTGGGGCAGCATTACCGGTCTGGTTGTCGGTATTATTGTGATGGATTTAGGCGAACAATCGGCATTAGTCTCCAATCAGCATGTTATCTATGCGCTGCGCCCTGAAGCACGTAGTAGACTGAATACTTTATTTATGACCGGCATGTTTATCGGCGGCGCGTTAGGTTCCTGGGGGAGCAGTGTCGCGTGGCGAGTGGGCGGCTGGCCAATGGCATCTTTGCTTGGCGGGGCCTTCACTCTGCTGGGATTAGCTATCCATTGCTTTAGCTTACGTAAAGCTAAATAGCAGTAAATTACCCAAACAACGTCAACCATGACAAAAATAAAGCCTATAATAATTTGATTATTATAGGCTTATTTAGATTTCCTAGAGCAGCGCCTTGCGGAAAAACTTGGTCAGATACAGCAAATAGATAATGCCCAATCCTGCCCAAATCAATCCCATGGTCATTGAATCTCTTTCCAGATTTAACCACAGTACGCTAACAATCAACGCGCCCAATAGCGGCAATATCAGGTAATGGAAACGATCGCGCCAGGTTTTGTTACGTTTCTCACGCACGAAAAATTGATTGATCACCGCCAGATTAACAAAGGTGAAAGCAACCAATGCGCCAAAGTTAATTAACGCGGTAGCGGTCACCAAATCAAACCAAAATGCGCTGAGCGCGACAACGCCAACCATAAAGATATTGAGCGATGGCGTGCGCCATTTCGGGTGAATATAGCCAAAGAACTTCGCTGGAAACACCCGATCACGCCCCATCACATAAAGCAGTCTTGAAACACTGGCGTGAGAAGCCAGACCGGATGCGAGCGTATTGATAAAGGTGGTACACAGGAAAATAGACTGGAATAACTTGCCGCCGACATAGAGGGCAATTTCTGGCAACGCCGCATCGGGCTGATGGAAACGGGTAATCGTTGGGAAATAGAGCTGAATAAAGAACGAAACGCCAATAAAAATGATGCCGCCATACAGCGCGGTAAGAAAAATAGCGCGAGGAATGGTCACCGCGGCATCGGGTGTCTCTTCACTTAATGTGGTTACTGCGTCAAATCCAAGAAAGGAGAAACAGACAATCGTTGCGCCGGTGATAATCGGGATCAAATGCGCGTTTTCACTAATAAAAGGTTGCAGGCTCCATACTGTCCCAACCCCTTCCCCGTTATGTAATCCGTGAATCACCAGGAAAATAAATACCAGAATGATTGCCACTTGTGCCAGCACAAACAGCGTATTGAAATTCGCCACTAAATTTACGCTGCGCAAATTCGCAGCGGTCATAATTACCACGAAACTGACCACCCAAATCCACGGGGCAACATCGGGAAACATCGCGGTCAAATAGATTTTTGCCAGCAGGACGTTGATCATCGGTAAGAAAAGATAATCGAGCAAAGATGACCAACCGACTAAAAAGCCGAGTCTTGAGCTAATGGCTTTTTGCGTATAGGTATAGGCGGAACCGGCCTGCGGAAAACGCCGCACCAGTTTGCCATAACTGATAGCCGTAAACAGAATACCGACTAGCGCAAACAGATAAGACGTCGGGACATGTCCCTCGGATTCGCGAGAAACAATACCAAAAGTATCAAATACGGTCATTGGCGTTAAATATGCCAGCCCCATCATTACCACTTGCCATAACTTCAGGCTACGCCTAAGTTTCGGCTGGGCCGCCGCTTCAACATCAACATTCTCCGCCATCGTATGCTTTTCTCTTTTTACGACCATTTTGGGGGCGTCATATTAAGTCTTACGCCCGCATATTGGGAGATAAATTACATCGCTAACGGCTAATTACACCAACAAATAGAATATTCTCAATTCCTCAGCCTTGCTGCCTTACGAAAAAACCTGGTCAGATTTTTGACGGTCGTAACCTGCGAGTACTTTTTACCGCCTTAGACGAGGCTTATCACGCGCTGCGGGATCGCATTGGGATCTAAATACTCAGGTCGGTGGTATTCTTCAATACTATTAATTATCACGCCATCAAAAGCACACTGCCCGGATTTTCCGATGAGCCCCGACGCAATTAAAATAATGGCCGCCTATATTTGAGGCGGCCATTGTTAGATTTAAAAGGACTCAGAGGCTATCAAGGGAAAATCAGTTTTTCTGGCGCACCTGATGCGGCGCGCAGAGTTGGCAAACTGACCAAAGCCATTACCACTAATATGACCCCAGCCACGATAGGTACACCAAACCCTGCACGGACACCAAAGTTGTCAACAATCAGCCCAGAAAGTGCACCACCAAGCGCAACGCCGATACTGATCCCCGTTGTCATCCAGGTTAACCCTTCGGTGAGCTTAGCTGGCGGCACAACAATGGTACCGAGATTCATGACAATCACCATGGTTGGGGCAAATGACATCCCGGCAAAAAATAGCATGCCCGCCATGACATAAACGTTTGGAGAGAAAATAGGTAAAACAGCGGTGGCGGCAGTGACCAGGATCCAAATCAAGAATTGCTTCTCTATCGGTAAACTAATCTTTAAGGCGCCAAAAGTCAGGCCTGACGTCATTGAGCCAAATGCATAAGTCGCCAGGATAAAACTGGCCGCCGTTGGCCAATCGTGTTCATTGGCAAAGGCAACCACTCCCACATCAATCGCGCCACCAATAACGCCCATCAGTAGCAGGGCTAAAACGATAATCCGCAGGCTGGGAATACGTAGCGTCGAGCTTTTATTGCCGCTGCTGTTAACTATCACTTTCGGCTCAGTCTGGCGTTGCAGCAGAAAAGCCGTCACGCCAAAAGCTAACAGCACCACGGCAACCAGCGGACCCGCTTCGGCAAAAAGGCTCATACTGAGGCCGATAGCCAACGGTGGCCCAACAATATAGGCCATTTCAGTTAACACGGTGTCCAACGAAAACGCGGTGTGTAGCTGCGGTTTACCACGAAAAAGCGCGGTCCAGCGTGCTCTGATCATCGCGGGCATGCTCGGCATGGTGCCGGCGAACGCGGCCAAAATAAATAGCAACTGTGCCGGTGCTCGCAGATAAGCGGCCAAAATTAGCGTCAATAACATCGCAATACTAAAAAGAGTGACGAAGGGAAGCACACGACTCTGCCCGCGCTTATCCACCAGTTTCGATACCACCGGGCCGATAAGTGCGTTGGTTAAGGTAAATGTGCCAGCGACCGTGCCAGCCAGCCAATAAAGACCGCTTTGCTGCACCAACATAGTAATAATGCCGATACTGATCATTGCCTGCGGCAAACGAGCCAGTGAGCTAGTAAACGCCAGCCCAGCGGCTCCCGGTGTGGTAAAAATTTCGCGATAAGGGTTGCCCATGATATCTCCATTTACCAAGCACAACAGACACACGTCATTCACCAAATACTGACTTGAGGGGTATGCTGCGAAGGTAGAATTATTATTATAAATAATTGATTATTATAAAAAGAAAGCTTTTATAAAGATATATCCAAAATAATTGGCGTCGCGTCAAGCCTACGCAGAAACAACGTCAAGTATGACGAATATAGAATTAAATTAGCAGGCAACATCTATCCAAGTCGCACTGGTAATACTGGCAAGCCGTTCTGGCGTAATTTTAACGCCAGAATTAGCGCTTCCTCCGGCGGGGATCACTTCGTCATATTGATTCAGACTTTGATCGCAATAAACGCTAACGCCATCAAGAGCAGCAAAAGGACACACGCCGCCGGGGGGATAACCGGTCAAGATTGCCACCTCTTCCGTTGGCAGCATTCGGGCCTTCACGCCAAAAAACTGTTTAAATTTCTTATTGTCTATGCGCGAGGTGCCCGCCATTACCAACAATACCACTTGCTCATTAACCTTACATGACAAGGTCTTAGCTATCTGTCCGCTCTCTACTTCAAAGGCTTCTGCCGCTTGCTGCACCGTTGCCGTCGGTTTTTCATGTACGGTGATGTTAATATCGGGGGCATGTTCTGCGAGAAACTGACGAACACGTTCAACACTCATCTTCTCTCCTTAGACATTATTATTTTGGCTGTAAATGACCAAAACACAGACCGATTTAAGCGAACCTGGCAATCCAAATCCCCACCAGACCGATCAAAGCTGAGCATAGAACCAATGCCCTGAGCTGAAAGATGTCTGATACAAAAAACATTCATACCCTCCCTTATTAAAGAGGGGTATTTATTTGCTTATTCAGTATTTTATCCTACCTGCTATTCATTGTCGGCAAGCGTTCCGACCACAACGGCGGTGGCCTCTATCTCAACCAACAGCCCGTCAAGCGCTAGGCGTGGTACGGGGATCAGTGTACTAGCAGGAAAAGGTCCGTCTCCCCAGATTTTCCGCGACGCCGCTGACCAAATGGGAAGAAGCGCTTCAGTATAATCTACGATCAACAAATTGATACGCACGATGTCATGCACTGTCGCCCCACCGGCTTGCACCGCAGTACGCATATTTGCCAGAGCACCGTCCAATTGTGTCGTAAAACCTTGCACTCCGCCGTCTCCTAATTCAGTTGAACATTGGCCCGATGCAAAAATAGTACGCCCCTCGTGCGGCGCAACCACCACGTGGGTGTAACCACTGGGGGTCGGATCATGCAGACCAACAGGATTAATATGAACTAATTCGCTAATGTGGGATGGAGCTGAGGATAACGGGTTTTGTGGCATAAGGAGCACCTAATAATCGTTAGAGTCAAAGTGTGTTGGAGGGCAAAGCAGCATCACCATCTCTCAATAACACGTAAATCGCGATGCCTTCATCTGCGGCGGAGTGTTCCCGCCACAACTCAGCCCATGGCTGAATCTTTCGTCACTTTAATTCCCCTTACGCAATATTCCAAGTTTTTTCTTTGAAAAATAAAGAATGCATCTGCAGGCAGACATTATTGCAAATAAGAGAAGTTCGTTTCGGGAGGAGAAAAAGCCTCATGTTCTATATGAGGCTTTTGCGCAAGAGAAAGAGAGTAAGTCTTAATTATTCATTTGACTTCAATAGTTTATGTGCTTCAAATTTCATCACATGGGTGCTTACTGCGGCCTGGAATACTTTGAAAATAAGTCCATTAACAAATGTGGTGATCGTCAGGGTGATGAAAGCAGTCATCACCCAATCAATCGCCGTGATGCCACTATGCAGCAAGTACGGGTGGTAAACGGCCATACTAGCGATCACCGTCCAATGGCTCAGACAGTAAAAGCATTGAAAAAGATGGCCGATCATAGGATTTTTCTTTGCCGTCCAGGCCCGCCATCCGGCAAATAATTCAGTCTGGGTGATAGTCATCGATATACTCGCTGATGCCAAGGCGATCATCAGGCATACGGACAGGTCCGAGGCTAAAACATCAGTCATTATGTTGTCCCTTGTCGTTGAGGTAGTTGATAAATTCTGTGCCTATATCTTGTAGGGTAAGGCTCTTAAATCTCTCTAAAATAAGTTCTTCCGCCTGATGAAAAGTCTCTGACATCACACGGTTTACGCCCTGCTCAACCAGGCAATTCGGATTATCATTACGATGCCCCAGCGCAAAAATTTCCGGGGATCCTAGCGCCGCATAGATATCGTATAAAGTGACCTCATGAGTTGGCTTACACAGCGTCCACCCTCCGTGATGTCCTTTCGACGAGCAGACAATTTTGCTCTTGCGAAGCCCGGCGAGAAGCTTACGTATCACCACCGGATTACTATCAATGAAAGCGGCCATCTGTTCAGACGTCAGCGGTTTATCGGCATCCTCAAGATGAAGCAGGATGTGCAGTGTCGCAGAAAATGAGTTGTTTGTTTTCATGTAACTTACAATATTACATAAGATGAGGGATGGCAAATGTTTATAGAGAAATGTCGCCCAGATTAACCGTTAAGCTAACACTAATGGTATAAACAGAATTTAGCGTTACGAGAGCCAGGAGAGGCCATAAAGGAACTTCAGAACTCTTTTTATTGTGCGGGATACTTTTTCTAAATAGACGACAAAGGTTGATTTTTCTTTCGGTTGCGGGCAGACAACACCCTGCTCTGATAGCGCTTGCCAGGCGGCAACTCGCACACTAAATACAAAGTCCTTTTCTTTCATCTGCAACAAAATAGTCTGGCTTTCCTTACCGGGTACTTGGCGAAGTTCCTCGATAAGCGTCAGCCGCTTGCGATAATCCGTCTTATCGCGGGAAAGCAATTCTGCTTGTATAAAGTTGATAGATATTCCTCCATGAATAAAATAATAAACAGCTAACCGGCCATTCGCATTGGCCGGTTATTATCGCTATTACTACGGATTTTCAACCTGTAATGACTCGCCTATGGTGTAGAAATTGCCACCGGCGATATAGTGCAAGCTGCGTAATTCCGCTGGAGCAGTATCAAAATGCCAATGCCCTTCCCTAAATACTCGGCTATCAGCCCAGGCTCCTACCACTTCACCGATAAACAAATCATGAGCGGCATGATTATGTGGTTCATTAATCAATCGGCATGCCAACCAGCCGGAACATCCCGCGACAAACGGCATCTCGTGGCCTTCAAAACTGAATAATTCCACGCCGCTGTTTTGCAATTTATTAGGTTCGGTGAACAGGCTGTGGCTCCCGAGCTCATAGGTGAGTTGCATCTGAGTCACGGTGGGGATTTGAATCACAAAGGTGCCGCTTTTCTCAACCAATTCACGCGTTTTAGATATTTTATCTAACACCACGGTCAATTTTGGTGGCGTGAAATCCAGAGCGCAGGCCCAAGCCGCCGCCATCACGTCTTTTACCCCATCATGAGTCGCTGACACCAACACCGTTGGCCCATGATTAAGCAAGCGGTAAGCTTTCTCCAGTGCCACTGGCGCAATATGTTTATTCATCTCACTTCCTTATCAATATTAACGACAACCAATGCCAAGCATTATATTCGCAAAAACACCACAATCAATATAATTACACAAAGAAACTATTAGCATCCCCCTCATTGTTAACAGCTCTGCTTTTGTCGGAAGTGCAATAACAGGTACTATTCGTCATCCTCAAAACTTACAAAAAAGTGGGCAATATGTCTTTGGGCTTATTCAATCTTTCTCACCCCTCTAATCGCGGGGGCACTAATGTGGATCAGCACGCTTAAGGCACGATTGGCTTACTGTTCGCAAACTGAAAGCAAGATAAAACACGCTAAAGGCAAGCAACTACAGCTAATAAAAGAAAAGTTGTCAGACGAAATGGGATTGCCAGTTGGGTTTCATACTATGGGGCTGCCACTTGCGTTAAGTATGCTCGGCATCATTTTGAGCTTTTCTATCCCTCAGTTTGCAATATGGTCGGCTATTTTTTCGTGGTTCCAGTTGCCAGAACATGCAGTATTAGTTGCGGTGTTTGCTACTGCGTTAGTTTTTGCAGGCATAAATGCTGTGATTGTCTTTATGGTTGGCAAAGGTTTTATGGCTGCAATCAGAGCACATCTGGTATTAGCGATAGCTACGCTAATCATCGCCTGCATTTACTTTTTAACGGCTCTGCTTAGTTATTCAGATGACGCTTCTTGGTCAGATGTTAATCTTCCGAGTAGTATCGTCAGTCTGATATTAATTATGGCGAGCTTTTTTATTATTCACTCCCGAGTTTTTTATCTGATGCTCGTTTATTCTTTACATAATCGCGCATTCCGCAAAGTCATGTCGGAGTCTGTTGCCAAAACGAAAACGTTTCCCAAATAATACACTCAAACGTCATGCTACAGCCCTCGTACATATCGTCGCGAGGGCTGTAAAATCGTACACAGGCTGTGTAGAAAAAATCAGGCAGGTAATCTAAAGCGGGATATCGCCTGTTGCAGGCTTTGGCATTGGCCAAAGAGCTTAGTTGAGGATGCAGCCGTATCATTAACCAACGTATGATTGCGTTCGGTGACTTTATTCAACGTCGAAATGCGTTGTGCAACATCATCAATACTTTGGCTTTGATGGACGGAACCGTCGGTAATTTCTTGCACTAATGCACTGAGTTTTTCGATAACCGTGATCACTTGCTGCAAACTTTGCCCGAGTTGTCCGACAGAGTCAGCGCCTTTGCCAATTTGTTCGACGGAGCTGCGGATTAGTTGGTGAATATCCTGGCTAGACTGACTGCTTTTGCTCGCCAGCATCCCCACCTCTTTTGCTACCACCGCAAATCCCCGGCCTTGTGCACCAGCGTGTGCCGCCTCGATAGCAGCATTGAGTGCCAAAATATTGGTCTGGAATGCCACGCTTTCTATCATCGCCACAATACCGCTCATCTCTGAAGACTGGCTGACAATGCCTTTCATTGATTGCTCAACTTTTTGCATCATGCTGCTACCGCCAGCCGCTAATGTTCTCGCCTGTTCGGACTCTGAATTAGCTGATTGTGCATGGGCTACGTTGTTTTTTACTCGCTCATTGAGCGATGAGAGATGCGTGCTAACTTGCATCAGCGCGTCATGCTGAGTGGATGATTGCGCTGAGAGTTCTTCGTTGCCTTTAACGATATGATCAATATTGACGCTAATATGGCCCGACGCTTGGCGAACATCTTCTACTAATTTAACCAAGCCAAATTGCATGCTTTGCATACTTTCTGCCAATTGGCGAACTTCGCGGCTGCCTTTGGCGCTCAAATCACTCGCTTGTGATAAATCACCATCGGCCATCACTCTTAATTGAGCGTTAACGGATTTTAATGGGCGGATGATCCAGGAGTTCACGCCCCACCACACCACGATCGCAATAATGAATAAAAAAATCAGCGTTGCCACAGAAAGCCATTTAGCTTTAACCAGTGACGTTAACAAACTATGGCTAAGTTCATCTGAATTCTTCGCGCTAATCGCTTGGAATTGGAAATACTTATCATTGAAGTCACTCTGAAATGCCTGAATTGGTACTTCAAAAAAAGCATCAATATTACCCTTTTTACTCAGGCCATCGGCTTCTTCAATAATACCGCCCATAAACAAATCATAGCTGGCCTTTAAATCGGTAAATGCTGCCTGTTGATTAGCAGGCATATGATGACTTAATGCAATAAATTGGCGATACGATTGTTCCGACTCTTTTAATGCTGCCTGTGCCTCGCTGAGTAAGCTATTCCAACTGCCCACCGAGCCTGTTTCTTTATCTTCCATATAATAAACCCCGGCACGATTGAGCTTATCGCTGGCAATAACTAATGCCATACGTGCGTGGTCCAGCGTCATTTGTCTTTGTCGCAGCGTCGCGGCTTCGGCGACATTATTATTTGCAACGTGCAGGATCTTCGACAAAACAAAGGTTGAGAACAGCTGTAGCGAAGAGAACAGCAGAATAATTGCCACACATCCTGAGAGAATGCTGTATTTACGCGTTTTAAAACGTCCGGCTAGAGATGAGAAAAACGCATTTCTGAGAGAGTTTTTATGGGAGTGAGTGGGAATAAACTGCCCTTCAAGCTGAGATTGACTCATGACTATTTCTTTTAGAATTCACATAGATAGCTAACTATATCAAATGAATATGACATTTTTGTGAAAGAACTAAGACAGATGAAGGCGCGGATGACGGAAGGCGGCGGCCTAATAAGTGGTATTTAATATACTCCGCATATTAGACCGCTTTTAATCGCTTATCTTTATTACATAAAACTTACATTACACAAAGCTTACAGTGCCGCAGAGCCCGCTTTGCTTTGGCGCTGGAAAGGCAATACCAGCGTTAACGTCAGCCCCCAGAATAAACCTGCGGTTACGCCACTAATACCACCGAACACCACGTTATACAGCCATTGGTTTTGCAACTCTGGGTGAGTCGCACCATAAGATACCAGCGCAAACTTGGTGAAAAACGCGAACAGAATCAACACCAAAGTGCTGTAAGAACCGGGTCTTATTACTGATCCAGGTTTGCTGCCAGCACGCAGTGGTTGTGACCGACGAGCACAGAAACGCCCGATAAGCCCACCGACTAATAATCCAGGCAACATAAACACTAATGCTAACTCGCCTTGCCCAGCAACAGCAGAACCGGCCAAAATAAGAAATACCAGCGGCAGGATAAACAATCGTTTCAATAAAATTTCACGATCCTGCAAGGCATTAATACCCCGATAAATCAGCCAAGCCAATATTACCCATACAAAAACTGGCGTTTGGCTAATAATATCCATTAACGTCATAACGGCCCTTTTTTATTAGTATTACTATGAAATGAAGCAAATTTATAGGTCACGATTGCTGGCTAATCAGCTAGCCGCAATCGCACCTCAAGATGCATTATCCATTAATGGTTCGCAAGGAGTTTCAGCGAATAACGACCATCCAAATCGCAACCAGTTATGACAATCATGCCTATGATTTATGACAAATCGTGTAGCCATTTTTAATTGTGACGTTTTAGTCCTGTTGGCCACGTTTTCGTGCGGCAGCATCCTGCAAAGCATTCTGAATGATACTGACCGGATGAGCGCCAGAAATAATCTCCCCGTCTATATCAAAATTCGGTACCCCTTGAATATCGACCACTTGCGCAATAGCTTGACGCGTTTGCAATACATCGGCATCGCTGTTGAGAAATGCTAATGCCTGCGCGCTATCCAGGCCAATTTCTGCGGCAATCTCGGCAAGAACGTTGCTATCACCAATGTCTCGGCCATGTTCAAAATAACCGCTAAATAATGCGTTAGCTAAATCATCGGTTTTTGCAAACTGTCGCGCCCATCCCATCAGTCGATGGGCTTTAAAGGTATTGGGAGTTTTTAAGATGGCGGCGTGATTGAAATGAATATCATCGTTTGCAGAAGCCGCAACGATCCGCTGGTCCAGCATTTGACTGTATTCCAGACTACCAAATTTTTTGATGCGGTAGCTGGTGCGATCAACCCCTTCTACCGGCATCGTTGAATTGAGTTCATAAGGCTGCCACACCAGCGTTACCTGGATATCTTGGGCAAGATTACGAATGGCCTGCTGCAAACGGCGTTCACCAATAAAGCACCACGGGCAAACAAAGTCGGACGTCAGCGTTACGGTAATATTCATGTTTTATCTCAATTGTGAAATCGTTACTGGCTTATCAGGCTACCTGTTGTGAACATCATCAACCAGTAGTGGTTTAGTGCTCGAATAAAATAGTTTGCCAGCAATCGATTGTAAACGGCGCAAATAGGCCGGGGATGCTATGTTCTCGGTGAAACGCTAGTGAGATGTTGTGGATTTACGTAAAGCTGCAGGCGGATAAAAACGCGGGTGGCGATTGATCCGTTGACGGGTTTTATCAAAGGCGATGAGTTTTATCAAAAACGCCAGACATGATATCTGGATTTATATGCCCACAAAGAAATCATGAGCATACAAATTATTCAGCTGGAGTGAATATTATCTCTTCATGCGGTTATTCAGGATAACCATTTTTATATTGCATTTTTTTAACAACGTTTCCATTGTCGTCAAATACCTTGATTTCACCATCCGCTAAGCCATTTTTATAAGAAATTTCCGTTTTCAGTTTTCCGGCTTGGGTATAGCTTTGCGAAAGTCCTTCCGCTTTGCACTTCACCAACGGTGTATGCGCTCTTAATTGTCCATTTGGGTAATACACATCCATGTAGTCATCAAAGCATTTGTTTTTTACCACTGTTTTAAACAGAAGATGTCCATTGTCATCATTTTTCACTAGTGGACCTTCCGGCGTTCCCTCTGTAACCGCAACTTCAGGTACGGATACTTTCATTGACTCCCTTTTTAGGTCTGCAGCTGTCATCCCTTTGGCGTAATCGGGGGTCATGCCAAGACCATCAATGGTATTAGTCACCGCTGAGGAGAAGTCAGCACAGCCTGACAACAACATAATGACGGCTAAACAAATTTTATTCATGTTAATCCAAATCCAAGTCAATGTAATCCGGCCCCGCAAGGGAGCTGAATTAACAACAATCTTAATGCTGTTTTTATCCAGAACCTTGGAGCAGAACGCTCAGGAAGCCAGTGCAGCAACGTTTACAACATTAAGAGTATTATTTACATATTGAAAATAATCCAAATAAAATAGAAACATTTCAATGATTTTCAGAATTGACTT
The DNA here is from genome assembly GCF_049319665.1 of Rouxiella sp. Mn2063. Lineage (NCBI taxonomy): Bacteria > Pseudomonadati > Pseudomonadota > Gammaproteobacteria > Enterobacterales > Yersiniaceae > Rouxiella > Rouxiella sp. Mn2063. The sequence goes on from NZ_JBMOUD010000006.1 coordinate 256,458, forward strand.
AGATAATTTAATTGCAAGCTATTAAGCTATGGATGGATCCTTGGCAAGTTGAGCTTAAACCTGATGGCAAGAAGGCGAATTAACGTACACGTACCAATAGCAAACCATAAACTGTAGTTTTTATTTATATACCCAACCTCTCCTGCCAGTTGGATAGCCGCCCCGGCCAGCGCAGCAGAGGCGTATATCTCCTTGGTGAAAATAACCGGTACTCTGCGTAAAAAGATATCCCGCAATGCCCCGCCTCCCACTGCACTGATACAACCAAGGAATAAAGCCAGTTCCGTATTGCCATACAAACTATAGGATTTGTGTACACCAAAGGCGGCAAAAAAGCCCAACCCTACCGCATCAAAGAACAGCGCTGGCTCGGTTAATATACGTAATAATTTACGAGAGAATGCCGTTAATATTACTGCGACAGTCACTAATATCAAATACTCCATACTGATAAGCCCGGCGGGAGGAAATGCGCCGAGGCACACGTCTCTGATAACACCGCCACCACATCCTGTCACAAAAGCGGCAACGAAAACGCCTAAAATATCCAACCGGCGCTGAATAGCGGCGAGCGCACCGCTAATAGCAAATACAAACGTCCCTATCAGATCGATATAATGCAACATCTAAAATATCCTTGATATTTAAATATTATTGCGAAATATAGAATTGTCAGATAAAAATCACTGCGAGTTATCGATTCAATTAAAATTATCAAGAATGGAGGATGTCAAATTAGCATTGGACTATCTTATGAAGATTAAGGTGGTTAGTTAACAAGATATTTTTCAACAATACCGGCCCATAACGTCGCACCTGGAACAATATTGGCATCATTAAAATCATACTTACCATTATGTAAGGGAACGCCGTTTTCATTTTCCTTACCGTTACCGATAAAGAAATAGCTGCCATTTGCAAGATGTTCCAACATAAATGAAAAGTCTTCACTTCCCATACAAGCTTGTGCATTATCATGACATTTTTCTTTGCCAAATAACTCACAACCTACTTTATAAGCAAACTCTGTAGCCTCATTACCGTTGACTAAAACAGGGCTACCGTTGACATGATTAATGCTAGCGACTGCATTATAAACCTCAGCGGTTTTTATCGTAATATCACTAATACGTTTTAATACCAACTTACGAGTCTCTTTATCTAAGGTTCTTACCGTAAGTTTTAATAATCCTTTCCCAGGAATAACATTGGCTGTATCGCCTGCTTGCAAGCTTCCAACGGTAATCACCGCCGGACAAAAGGTATCAACATTTCGCGACACTATCGATTGTAAGCTGATGGCAATTTGCGAGCAAACCAGCACGGTATCTACCGCTTTATGTGGAAAAGCCCCATGACCGCCAACGCCGGTAACTTCGATCTCTAACGTATCAGAGGATGCCATGGCTGAACCTTTTCTGAAATAAAACTCTCCAGCATTGAGCCCTGGCATATTGTGCATAGCAAAAATCATATCGCATGGATATTTTTTGAATAATCCATCTTCAATCATTTTACTGCCGCCGCATAACAACTCCTCGGCGGGTTGATAGATAATATGCAGTGTGCCATCGAAATTACGCGTTTTCGCCAAATACTTCGCCGCACACAATAGCATGGTAGTATGCCCATCATGACCGCACATATGCGAAACACCATGATTCTGACTAATCCATGGAACCCCACTATCCTCAAGAATAGGCAATGCATCCATTTCAGCACGAAGCCCAAGGATCTTTTTTCCATTGCCTACTTTTAATGTGGCAACAAATCCAGTCTGTGCGAAACCTCGCTCAATTTTATAGCCCCACTCGGCTAATTTATTCGCGACCAATTCACTGGTGTTAACTTCTTTAAAGCCAATTTCGGGGTTTTTATGGATGGCATGTCTAATATTGATAAATTCAGTCTCAAGGGATTTTACTTGTTCAACAAGATTATTTTTCATAATAGTCATTCCTTTATTTATTCCGCTGGTTTTAAACTTTACCGCAAAAAAAAGAGATCCAACACATCAAGAAACGCATTCTATAGATAATGAGCTTTATTTATAATCTAAATGTGCTGGAGCGAAATGTATGTTTTTTCACACCAAAACCATGACAACACAATTCATAATGTTAAACATGCGATGATTATTTAATTGAAGGCGTTAATTAATATTATTGTAATTAATTAACCCGAAGGTTTTATATAAATGGATAAGTTAATGAATTTACTTTTATGACAAAAGAAGATATTTACACCTAATAAATTTCAGGCCCCATGATGAGGCCCGGTATGTCTTATTGGTTCACTGCCAAAGTAGAGTCTACCAGTGAGTTGACGTCGACTTTATTCGGTAAAATTTTTAACTGATAAAACAGATCGGCTACCGGCTGTAATGCGTTGATGTCTTGTGGGTTGACAGCATGTGCGCCTTTTGAAGTGCGATCGGCAATACTCTTAGCCGTAGCCAGTGGCAACCGCGTGAGGTCGGCATAAACTTTGGCATAGTCATCTGGATGATTAATCGCCCATTGTCGCGCTTGGCTGACTCGTTTAGCAAAATCCTCAATCGCCGCCCGTTTGTCGGGATCGGCCAAGGAACGCGTTGTCGCCGTTAAAAAACCCAGTGAAGGCGTCAACCCTTGCCCATCGCGCAGCAAACGCGCCCCATTTTGCTCAGCCACGCCGAGATAAGGATCAAATACTGCCCAGGCGGCAATTTTACCCGCACTAAATGCTGCGCTGGCATCGGTTGGCATGACAAATTTAATTGTCACATCATCCTGCTTAAGCCCAGCCTCTTTGAGCGCGGCATAGAGTAGATTTTGTGAGATGCTGCCTCGTGCCGAAGAAACCACCACCGTTTGACCTTTAAGATCGCGCACGCTGTGTAGCGGAGAATCTTTTGGCACAATAATGCCGTTAGACTGACCGAAACCAACATTGGTTTGGATCAATTTAAAATCCACGCCACCGGATGCCGCCATGAGTATGGGCAAGTCACCGGCATAAGAGGTGTCGACTGCATCAGCTCGTTGTGCCTCAAACAGCGGTGCTGCTCCTTGAAAATTGGCCCATTGATATTGGTAAGGCGCATCTTTTAATACGCCAGCCGCTTCGACTAAACTTCTCAACCCGCGAGATTGATCGCCCAATACCAGTTTTACATCTTTTAGCGCGGCATGAGCAGCTGGCGCCATCAGCAATGTGGCGCTCACCCCAATCACCTTTAATAGCAAAGAAAGTCTGGCCATGAATATCCCCTTGTTTTAATGAATGCTCACGCTAACAAAGAGCCATTTATTACTTAAATACATTTTACTCATAAACTAATATGCATAATTAGCATGAAGTACGGATTGAGGAAAAGCACAGCGCGGCATAATGCAAAAAATATCATTACCTATTGATTTTATTTATTATTATTTTAAATATTTTGTCTTTTCTCTTCAGCTATGATTAACCGACAATGATAGGCAATATCGATAATTAACTGATTATTAAAGAAAATAATTCAATAAACTTTATGCATATTAATTTATGCTAAAAATGCATTTTAATTATAATAAATTAACGTATAGGGTATAAAAAATCGATTATCCGAACAGAAAAATAGACATCATCACGTGGAGTCAATATGGCACTGGTATCCCTCTCGTCCTCGCATGCAAACGACATCAAAAACAGTGTGAGCCATGAAGAATGGCAAGAACGTAGTAAACTTGCGGCCGCTTATCAACTTGCCGCGTTATATCGTTGGACCGACCATATTTACACCCATTTTTCGGTACGCGTGCCGGGGCCGGAAGAACACTTTTTAATTAATGCGTATGGCCTGCTGTTTAGCGAAATTACCGCTTCGAATCTGGTTAAGATCGATTTGGACGGCAATATTATTTCCGACCCAACCGGGCTTGGCATCAACCGTGCCGGGTTTGTGATTCATAGCGCGATTCACCGTGCGCGCCCAGATCTTAAAGCCGTATTACATACTCATACCAAAGATGGTGCGGCGGTTTCGGCGCAAAAGGATGGCTTACTGCCTTTATCCCAACATGCATTAGGTTATTACTCGCGTATCACTTACCACGAATATGAAGGTATTGCGCTGGATCTTGATGAGCAACAACGGGTGGTACAAGATCTTAGCACCAGCAACGTAATGATTTTACGCAACCATGGATTACTGGCAGGCGGCGTCAGCATTGAGCATGCATTCCGCGAGCTACAAGGCTTAGAGCGCGCCTGTAATATCCAGATCGCAGCATTATCAGGCGGTCGTGATAATTTGCATTACGCCCCACAAAGCGCGATTGATAAAGTCAAAGCCCAGTCACAACGCTTCCAGCATGGCACCGATGACATCACGCAAAAGCACTGGAATGCCGCCGTCCGCCAGCTTGAAGCCGCCAATTTGCTCAGCTATAAAAACTAATACCGCATCAAGCTGGCGATCTTTAATCCTCTGAGCGTAAATATTGCTGCCGATAACGCCCCGGCGTTAACCCAGTCACACGTTGGAAAGCGCGATTAAACGCCGCCTGCGACTGGTAGCCGACAAGTTCGGCGGCCTGTTGCAGGCTTTTGCCGTTTTCGATTTGCTGGCGAGCCAGAGAGATGCGCAGTTGGCAGACCATTTCTGCCGGAGGAATCGCTGAAACAGTATTAAAACGCTGAATAAACCAGGAACGAGACATGCCAACGGCGGCAGCCATATTGACTACGCTCCAGTCTTTAGTCGGGAATAAAATAATTTCCGCAAAAAGATTCAAGAACTCAGGGGCCATTTTTATATTATTCAATGGCGTATCCAGTGTCGTTTGTTGTAAATATTGTCTTATTCCAATAAATAATAAAATTTCCGCTAAGGATGAAATAACACGCTCACTTGATAACACGCCGCGTTGCGCTTCTTGATGAATGACATCGGTTATTTTTTTTATACTGCCAGAATGATCATCCTGATTTTTTAAAATAATGACTTCCGGTAAGAACGATAAAATCATCTGACTAATGACCGAATGGAAAGTCAAAAATCCACAGGTTAGCGCCGTGCCCGTGGGATCATTATGTGGCAGAACATGCATTTTCGTCACCGGAGCACGCTGGGCAGCCGAGCGCTCACGATGAGCGGAAAGGATAAATGGACAATCCCGTAAAATAAAGACTACATCGCCGGTATGCAACAATGCAGGTGGCGATTCGCTCCCAAGGTGCAACCAGCAATCACCTTCCATAACAATGTGATAGCTAGACTTCCCTTGTCCTGCCGTGCTTCCTTGCCATGAGCCGCAGTATTTGCCGATATGAAAAACGGTGCTCTTCACCTGCAAATTCTCTAATAACCATTCGTTATTTTTCATAAGAAAACGACATATTAAGTGGACAAATGAACAATAAATTCACTTTTAGCAGCATTGAATAGCCACCACAACAAAAACATACTGAGACTCTATTCAACAGGAGGAAAATATGTCCCGAGTTACCCTACAAACTATTGATAGCGCGCCTGACTCTTCACGCCCTTATTTGGAAAATGCTCGCCGTATTTCTGGGTTCATTCCTAATTTATTGGCTGCATTAGCCACATCGCCAGCCGCAATTAAAACTTATGTCACCGTATCCGAGATTAATAACAACAGCAGCCTATCGGCAGCAGAAAGAGAAGTTGTGCAGTTAATTGCTGCGACCACCCACGGTTGCAGTTTTTGCGTGGCAGGGCACAGCGCGACCGTTGAAAAGAAGCACATTTTACCTGCTAACGAATTAGAAAACTTGCGCACCCATCAGCCATTAGCCGATGAAAAGCTCAATACCCTCGCCTACTTTACTCAACAGGTTATCGCCACGCGTGGTGCCGTTAGCGACGAGGTTTATCAGCAATTTCTTGCTGCAGGTTTTAATGAACAACAAGCCCTGGACGCGATTCTTGGTGTTAGCCTCGCCACGCTGTGCAATTTTGCCAATAGCTTTGCTAAGACACCATTAAACAACGAACTTCAGCCTTGGGCCTGGAGCGAATAAGTCTCTTTGCGCAGAGAACTTACAGACAACATTTCCGCATAAAAAGATGAGACTTGTGCATGTTAAATAACACTCTGAGCCACTGGTTAGACACCCATGCGCTTGAACTCGATCGTTCAAACGCCCTGAGTCACCCGCTATTGATAAAAATGGCGGATGCCGGTCTGTTTGGGATTGGTATTCCGGTGGATCAGGGTGGAAACGGCGGCAATATTACGGATGTCATCACCGCCGTCAGTCAAGTCGCCCGCCATTCGCTGACCGCCGCTTTTATGTTTTGGGGCCACCGGACCTTTATTGAAATGCTGTTACAAGCCCCGGTTCGCGGTTTGCTTGAGCAACACCTGCCCGACCTGTTGAGTGGCAAGCTAGCCGGTGCAACGGGCCTGTCTAACGCAATGAAGTTCCTCTCTGGTCTGGATGAGCTACAAATTATCGGCGAAGCGTCAGACGGCGCATGGCATATTTCAGGGCATCTTTATTGGGTGACTAATCTGCAATCATGCGGATTTAAAATCGTCACCGTGATACAGCCGCAAGATGGCCGCGAGCCTTTTATTGCCATTATTGACTCGCAAGCGCAAGGCGTTCGCCGTTCTGAAGATTTATCACTGATGGGTATGCAAGGCAGCGCCACCGCGGCGCTTACATTTGACCGGGTACCGCTTGCCAGCTCGTCTTTATTACACGCTTCGGCCGCCACATTTTTACCTCGCGTACGCCCGCATTTTTTGGGTATTCAGTGCGGTATGGCGCTGGGCCTGGCGGAACAATGCTTAGAAAATTGCCGTGAGCATCTTGCGATTGGGCATGTATTGCATGCCGACTGGTCAGCACTACAACAGACGTTTATCGGCATACGCACCGCTCTACTGAGCGGCGTGGCACAGCAGCAGTTTATTGCGCAACCCGCAGAAATGTTCCGCCAACGCATCGCCTTGATCGACCTTGCTAAAGAGGCCGTGCAATTAGAATTAATCGCGCGCGGCGGCAAAGCGTATTTATCACCGCAGGGGGATCATGTCGCACGCCGTTTGAGAGAAAGCGCATTTCTGCCCTTGATCACCCCCAGCGTTATTCAATTACGCCAACAGTTAGCGGGATTAGGCCAATGAGTTGCTTACTGGAAGCGTTATCGATTGATGTAGGATATCGCCAGCAGGGTGTGACGACCACGCTACTACAAAATTTTAGTTTTAGCCTTCAACACAAAGAAATTGTTGCGGTAGTCGGTGCCAGTGGCGTGGGGAAATCAAGCCTATTGCGCATTCTGGCCGGATTGGAAAAACCGCTTGCCGGCGAGGTTCGCTATCAGGGGGCGGTACTCAATACTCCGCATCCCCATCTGTCTGTCGCATTCCAAGACCCGACTTTATTGCCCTGGCGTACGCTGGCACAAAACGTGGCTTTTGGACTCAATTTTCGTCATCAACCCTCGCTCAATGCTCATGAACGTCAGACTCGCGTTGCACAGGCTATTGATGCCGTGGGGCTACGCGGGCACGAAAACAAACTGCCGGCGCAGTTATCTGGCGGCATGGCACAGCGCGTCGCACTTGCACGATGTCTGGCTCGCCAACCGCGAGTGGTGTTGCTCGATGAGCCTTTTAGCGCGCTCGATGAAATTACCCGCCATGAGATGCAACAGTTGCTGGTTTCAGTACTGCGCCAACACCAAATGTCGGGGTTACTGATTACTCATGATATTGACGAAGCATTGCTAATTGCCGACCGAGTCGTTCTGCTAGGCAATCGTCCAGGCCGTTTGGTCGGCGAGTGGCAGCTGAGTTTTTCTCAGCCAAGACATGAAGCGTTAGATGAGTTTGCTCATTACCGTCTCGATATTCTAAAAAAATTGCGCAACTCACGCGCTGCTATTAACCAGGAGTAAGCAGATGTGCCAAATGTGTAATGCTATGTCGCGTCGGGATTTTTTAAAACTCAGCGCACTGCTCAGCGCTGGCGCGGCGCTGCCACTTATTATGCAGCAAAAAGCTCGTGCGGCCGCAGAGCCTAATGCACCGGTGCGTATCGGCTATTTACCGATTACCGATTCAGCACCGCTGTTGGTTGCCCACGCCCGAGGCTTATTCCAGCAAGCTGGCGTAGAGGTTGAACGCCCGGTGATGTTTCGCAGTTGGTCACAAATCATCGAAGCCTTTATCTCCGGTCAGGTCAATGTGATCCATATGCTATCTCCGGTCACCGTATGGGCGCGCTTCCAGTCAAAAAATCCCGGCCAAAGTCGTTGCCTGGAATCACACCAATGGTTCTGCGCTCACGGTGGCACCGCAGATTAAGCAGTTAAGTGATTTAGCCGGCAAAACGGTCGCCGTACCGTTCTGGTACTCCATCCATAACGTCGTCGTACAAGAGATGCTGCGCCAGGCGGGGTTGCAAGCGGTAACCGGTACACCGACCCAAAATCAGGTCAAATTACTGGTGCTTTCCCCCGCAGATATGGTTCCGGCACTGGCAAGCGGACAGATTCAGGGCTTTATTGTGGCAGAACCTTTTAATGCCCTTGCCGAAGCGCGCAATGTTGGCCATATTTTGCGTTTTACCGGTGATGTCTGGCAGAACCACGCCTGCTGCGTTGTGTTGATGCACGAAAGTGATTTAACCCAGCGCGCTGCCTGGAGCCAAGGCGTAGTCAATGCCATCGTTAACGCCCAGCAGTGGATCCGCCAAAATCGGCAAGAAACAGCAAGCATTCTTTCCCGCAGCGACAGTCATCAATACACCCCGCACGATCGTGACGTATTGGCGCAAGTATTAGCTCCGACGGCTGAAAAATACAGTTTATGGCAAGCAGATGGCGCGATGTCACATCCGTCATGGCACCAGCAACGTATCGATTTTCAGCCCTATCCTTACCCAAGCTATTTCGCCACGCTGGTCGAACAGTTAAAAACTACGGTGATGGAAGGCGATGCCAGCTTCCTAAAAAACCTGGATCCGCAGCAGGCTAGCGCCGAGTTGGTTGACGATCAGTTTGTACGTCACAGTATTGCTCAAGTTGGCGGAATGGCAGCCTTTGGCCTGCCGGAAAACAGCTTTACACGTCAGGAAATTATCGCGCCATGAAAGCCCTTTTTTTGCGTTTTTGCTGGGGTATTCCGGGGCTGATACTGTTACTGCTGATGTGGTGGCTGGCGACCCATTCGCTGACCGGAATAGCCGCGATGTTCACGCCAGATGCGGCTTTTCGCAGCTTGTGGCAGATGCTTTGGCAGGGAAATCTGCTCGGCAATATAGCCGTTAGCTTGCAACGCGTTGCGATAGGTCTGTTATTAGCACTGACAATCGGTATTCCCGTCGGGCTGCTGTTAGGATGTTTTAGTGCGCTCGAACGCTTGGCAATGCCGGTACTGCAACTATTGCGGATGGTTTCTCCACTTTCCTGGATGCCGTTAGCCGTGATGATTTTTGGTGTTGGTGATTATCCGGTTTGGTTCCTGCTGACCTTTGCCGCCGTGTGGCCGATCATTCTCAACACGGCCAGCGGCGTAAAGCATCTTCAGCCCGGTTGGCTGATGCTGGCTCGTTCTCTGAGCGCCACGCCGTTGGAAACGTTATGGCACATTATTCTGCCGGGCATTGTGAGCCACATGCTCACCGGCGTTCGGCTTTCGATTGGTATTTTATGGATTGTCCTTGTTCCTTGTGAAATGTTGGGGGTCACCTCGGGACTCGGCTACGCGATCCTCGACGCCCGTGACCGGCTTGATTACCCTGCTCTTATGGCGATTATCATCACCATCGGCATCATTGGCTTTGCAATGGACTTTGCCGCCCGCTGGCTGATTGCTCGCTATCAACCCCGAGTATCATAACCACAAGAATAAAGAGGCAACCCAGATTAAACCTGGGTTGCCCACAGCGATTTACCCTGAAATTGATGGAATAGAAAATCAATCATCACCCGCATTTTTGCCGGATAGGCGTGGCGGGTGGAATAAACTAAATGAATACCGCCTAACGTCGCAGGCTCAATATCTAGTTCAACCACGGTTAACTCACCACGCGCTAAGGCATCAGCGACAATAAATTCGGGTTGATAAATCAACCCGAGCCCACTCACAGCCGCCGCGACCAGCGCCATGCCATTATTGACCTTAAACGTGCCTTTGATCGCGATCTTATGTTGATGTTTATGTCCAAAGCGCCAGACATCTGAACTATTGATATTGGAGATCGTTGACCCTAAGCAGTTATGCTGTTGTAAATCTTCGATCGTTCTTGGGCTGCCCACTCGCTCCAGGTAAGCGGGAGAACCACAAACCACCATTCGGCAGTCCGTTAATTTGCGGGAAACTAATCCGCTGTCACGAAGAAACCCCGTTCGAATGGTTAAATCCCAGCCTTCATCAATTAAATCGACAACACGATCGTTAAGCCCTAACTCAACCGTCACATTAGGATGCTGCGCGTGGAACGCATTCATTAATGGTGAGATATAACGTGAACCAAAGGAGAGCGGTGAATTTAAACGCAACAGACCAGAGGCTTCAACCCGCTGGGAAGCCAGCATATTTTCCACTTCTTCTAATTCTGGTAGTAAACGATTAACAGTCAGTAAATATTGCTGCCCCGCCTCGGTCAGGCTTAGTTTTCGCGTACTGCGTTGAAACAGGCGCACACCAAGCCGAGCCTCGAGTGCATCAAGATGCTTAGTTGCCATGGCGGCAGACAGTCCAAGCACTCTTGCTGCCGCAGAGATACTGCCGAAACGTGCAGCACGTGCGAATACATTCATTCCTGTGATTCTGTCTAGCATTCCACCCTCATTTCATCGCTTATTTCACACTATCAGTTGGAACTGAATTAAATACCCCGCGGATTATCAACTTTAGATTTGAAATATACAATTAACAACAGTTTGGCTTTCTCAACTTTTTTATAGATAGAATCGACCAAGGATTTTTAGTATGAATATTGATCAAATCGTTAAGGCGCGTCATACCAGCAAAGCTTATGATGGTTCCCGTAAACTGTCTGCTGAACAACAGCAGCAGGTTTTTGACCTGTTGAGATATAGCCCTTCTTCGGTTAACTCCCAGCCTTGGCATTTCTTCGCGATCACTTCTGATGAAGGCAAACAGAAAATCCTGCCGGCCATCATGGAAGCTAATGAATCCAAAGCGCTCAATGCATCGATGGTAATTGTCTTCACTACTCAGGCTGAAATTACTGATACCCACTTAAATGCCCTGCTGGCACAAGAGAAAAAAGACGGCCGTTTCCGTTCTGAAGATTCAGAAACAAACCAAGATAAAGGACGCCGTTTCTTTATCGGCCTCAATAGTGACACCGCTGAACAACAGCGTGAATGGATGGCGCGTCAGGCTTATATCTCTTTAGGCTTTTTACTGCTCGGTGCTTCAAGCCTCGGTTTAGATGCCACGCCTATCGAAGGCTTCCATGCTGATAAAATGGATGAGTTGCTCGGTCTGAAAGAGAAAAACTTAACCAGCGTTGTTGTTGCCACCGTGGGTTATCGTAGTGAAGGTGATTTTAACGCCGTCCTGCCTAAATCTCGCCTGCCGCAAGAGCAAGTGATTACCCAGCTTTAAACATCACACCAGCCGCTTTTCATTTAGCGGCTGGTGCTGTTTTGTTATCAGGCGCTAGCGACGCCCATAATTATCTTCGACAACCGGTTCTCTAGCGGTATTCAGCGCCTGCTCTCGCAGAGCAATGCGGTCGATGAGATATTGCGCATCTTCACCGACTCCCTCAAAACGTCCCGATCCCCAGGTCCACAGCCAAGGTAAACCGAGGAAGTAAAGCCCTGCTTCGATTGATTCACCGCGATAATGCTGAGGATAACCGAGAGCATTAAAAGCCGGGACATCAATCCAACTGAAATCAGTATGGAAACCGACGGCCCAAATAATGGTGCTGATACGGCTCAAATCGATGCTTTTAGGCATCTCGGCTGGCGACCATAGCGGTTGATAACGTGCTTCTTTCGGCGCAACAATGCCCTGACTGGCAATCCATTCATCAATGTTGTCCTTAATTTTTTCTGCTGTCGCGTCCGCACCATCAAGATTCTTCAGCAAGTCATCACCGGTCAGTAAATGCTCGTCGCGATAATCTAATAAACGTCCATATAACTTCATGCCTTGTAGAGCAAACAGACGCAGGTCGATATCGCGGCCACCGTCGCGTCCGGTGACGTAATGGTTAGTCTTACGACGCGCATTTTCCCCCAACGGGTGGTTATCAACCGTTAAACGGTAATGCCCCATATCCTCCAACCAGGTGACAACGTCACGCCCACGATAAAATCGCGTCACTCTCGGTGCACTGCCCACACACAAATGCACCTGCCGACCGGCAAGGTGTAAATCTTCCGCGATTTGCGCCCCGGATTGTGCCGATCCCACGACTAATACTTCACCGTCTGGCAGGCTATCGGCTGACTTATAGTTCGCAGAGTGCACTTGTAAAATACGCTCAGGTAAACGCTGCGAGATCTCAGGGAAACGTGGGCGGTGATAATTTCCCACCGCGACAACGACCTGCCCGGCGCGATACTCGCCTTCGCTAGTTTGCAGCAGATAGCCTTCCCCAAGTTGAGTGACACGGTTCACCGTCACGCCCTCACGCAGCGGCGGATTAAAGCTGGCAACATAGCGCTCGAGATAATCCACAATCTGTTGTTTGACCATAAAACCATCAGGATCATTACCATCGTAGGCAAAACCCGGCAGTTTGCATTGCCAGTTTGGCGTCACCAGGCAGAAGTTATCCCAACGCTGCTCGCGCCACGCCCAGCCAAACTGGTGCCGCTCCAGGATCAGGTGATCAATCCCTTTTTGCTTCAGACAGTAACTCATCGATAACCCAGCCTGTCCGCCGCCAATGATAATTACAGGATAATCAGTACGTTCCATTACTCACTCCACAGCGGTTGGATTATATAACCGTAATTTTTTCAACGGTGACATTGTCTGAGGCACTAAAGTGCCCGGCTTTTTGGGTAATCGCACTCGCCTGATCCATCGCGCTAGAACAGGCATAGCCAAACTTACTGGCAACTCGCTCGCTGGCTTTATTAAGCGCTTGCAGCGCGGTGGCGGTAAATTCTTCAACTGTGTAGGGATGATTAACTTTTAAATAGGTTTCGATCACCGTTGATGGCGAGTAGCAGGTTTCCAGGCTGTTGTCCGGCCAACGAACTACAAAATGCATTGCAGGCATAACATTCTCCAAAAGATGATTAGTGACCCATACCGGTTAACGGTCGATCGTTGAGATCCCAAAAACAGGCGCGTTCTTGCGATTGCGTAACGTAAAGTTGCTTTGAGTTATTAAGTTGCCCAATCTGTGCCGCGGCTATCTCACAAGCGTGAAAAGCATTGAGCACGGTGGACACATGCGCCGGTTCTACCGCCAACAAATAACCAAAGCTTGGGAAGGCTTGCAGCCACTCGAGCCAGGCGCAGTCGGTTGGCTTAGGAATCGATAACAGGTCAATGTCAGCACCTGAACGGCCGCTTTCGAGCATCATCAGCAGCGTGCCTAACAGTCCCGCCTGGCTAATATCTTTAGCCGCTACCGCTAATTCGCGGTCGGCCAACATCGGCAAAATTTCCATCGCTTGTCGTAATTGTACAGGTTCAGCGGCGGTAGCCGCATCCCAGTTAAAACCGGGTTTACGCCAGCGGCCGCGTAAATCAATAGCCGCAATCAGCACCAAACCGCTGCGGGCATTAAAGCTACTTAGCACCCGCTTAGCCTTGCCCAGGACCGCAACGGCCAGTTGCTGCTGTTCGCTTCTCAGGTTGGTGTGTCCGCCAACAATAGGGACCTGATAAGCCTGTGATGCGGCGGTCATACCTGACAAAAGTTGCCGGGCTTTATCATCGTTGGCGCTCCATATCGCATTGACTATCGCTTGCGCTCGGCCTCCCATTGCCGCGATATCGCTCAGATTAACCATCACGCCACACCAGCCAGCAAACCACGGATCGTGCTGCACAAATTGATTAATGAACCCCTCCATAGCTAACAGGCTGTAACCCTGCGCTTCATCCAGGACTGCGCAATCATCCCCGTTAGGATGCTGATGATCCGCCCGCCACGCCCCCTGCAATGCGCGGGCGATATGTTGGATGTCAGATTTATGCGCAATAGCCATGCTGCTGCGCAATGCCGCCAACAGACTTGGCAACGAATCACTCATAGCGCGGCTCCTAACAGAGACGGCGCGAGCTCTTGCGGAATACGTTTTACCCGCCCGCCCATCACCATGCCGCTGTTGGGAGCGTGGCAAGGAGGATAATGGTCGAGATCGGCTTGCATAAAGACATGTGGGATATCACGCAGCGTCATGGTTTCAAGAGTTTGCCAATGCATACGCCGGAATAAAGATTCATTCTGCGCCTGCACGTGGGCATAAAATGCTTCACATCCCAATGCATTCGCACTTGAAACGGCAAGACGGATCAGCATTGAACCTAACTGCCCCTCGCGGCGAAAACGCCAGTCCACCGCCAATCGGGAACCGAACCAGATACCAGGCTGTGACTGATGAATTCTGACCGTACCCACCACCTCTTCGTGCCAGCCCGCCATATTGCCTAACACCACCAGCAGATGGGCGTGTGAGTCGATATCATCAAGATCATGCTGTTCGAAAATACCTTGTTCCTCACAAAAAACCTGACGGCGCAACGCATAAGCCTGTTCTCTTTCCCAAGGTAAAGTGACCCATTTAATGGTGTACTGCGGATAGCTCTGATGCATTGCGGCGCTCCTTTACTCAACACTTTGCGAATCTGCTCAAATCTGCTCAAAACTACCCAGTGACGAACAGGCACCACAGCGGCCACAGCCAGCTTTGATCGCTTCGCGGCTCAGTCCTCCCTGTCGTAACATGCTGGCCAAAGGTCGCAAAATCGACTCCATAAAGTCGGCGTTTGGTGCAGGATGGTTTTCCAGTGGCGTACCGCTGATCGGGACGAAAGGCACAACAAAGGGATAAACGCCCAATTGAACCAACTGCTCGGAGATCTCAAGGATCGATTCCGGCGTATCGCCTAATCCGGCCAAAATGTAGGTGCTGACCTGCCCACGACCAAATACCGCCACCGCCTGCTCAAAAGCTTCCATGTATTGCGTAATCGAGACCTGAGCTTTGCCCGGCATAATCCGCGCACGAACCTCCGGCGTTACCGCTTCCAGATGCATTCCCAGGCTAACAATACCGGCGTCTCGCATACGCCGAAACCAAATAGGATCGCCTGGCGGTTCACACTGGCCTTGCAATGGGATATCAACCGCGGCTTTGATTGCCAGCGCGCTTTCGACCAATATCCGCGCCCCACGGTCTCTGCCTGAAGGCGTGCCAGTTGTCATCACCATATGTTTGACGCCATCGAGCTCAACCGCCGCCTTGGCGACTTGCGCTAATTGCTGAGGCGTTTTATGCGCAATGGTTTTTCCTGCCGCCAGCGACTGGCCTATCGCACAAAACTGGCAGGCCTTTTTACGATTCTCATAACGGATACAGGTTTGTAGTACCGTCGTTGCCAACACATCGGTGCCATGCAGGGTCGCAATATGGGAATAAGGCACGCCTTCGTCGGTCGTTAGCTCATAAAAACGTGGCTTGTGCGCAAAGGTAATCTCCCGCACCGCAATAGCGTCTTTCAGCAATGCCGTTTTCCCTTGGTTGTCATGCTTCACCTGCCAGGGGGAAAGACGGGCATTGTGGGTATAAATCGGCACCATCACCGTCGTCCCGCCGATGGTCATCGCCTGATGATCTGAAGGACCTGCGCCACCGTGGCGACTGACATGCTGTTCTGACGGATTGATGATGTTGACGCCCTGCGTCAATAACTCAGTAATCAGTCGCTGATTGGAAAGGCTGGCTGCACTCATCATTGACTCCCTTGTTTGCGGTATCGGGGTGAGCATTACGGCGGCGATCATCGTTGAAAACATACTCGGCAGGACGCGCATCCATCCGCAGACTTAGCAGCTCAGGGCGCGCATAGTGCCCGACTGAATCCATCATGCGTTTACGCTTGGTAATCAGCGCCAAATCCAAGTCAGCAATCAAAATGCCTTCCCCTTCTGTCAGGGGGGGAACCAGATGCCGTCCTTCCGGCGAGATAATGGCGGTATTGCATCCGCCTCTCAGGCCTTTTTGTAACTGAGGATCGCTCGTGAGTTCTTCAATCTGAGCATCGGTCAGCCAGCCGGTGGCATTGATGACAAAACACCCTGACTCCAACGCGTGATGGCGGATTGTCACATCCATTTGTTCGGCAAAAATCGGCCCCACTAATGATCCAGGAAACTGGCTACAGTGGATCTGTTCGTGTTGTGTCATCAGGGCATAACGCGCTAAGGGGTTATAGTGTTCCCAGCAAGCCAGAGCACCAACGCGCCCGACGGCGGTATCAACCACCTCTAAACCCGATGCATCGCCCTGTCCCCAGATCATCCGTTCATGATAAGTCGGCGTAATTTTGCGACGTTTGAGCACTTGCTTGCCGGTGGCATCAAAGATCAGCTGCGTGTTATATAACGTGCCGTGATCGCGTTCATTAACCCCGAGGACGACAACGATTTCCCGCAGCCGGGCTCGTTCGGCGACCGCATGTGTGATTGGCCCTGGGATCTGCACCGCTTGCTCATACAGACGCAGATGCGCGGCACCGGCTAGCATCGCTGGGGTAATAAATGAAAAATAAGGGTAATAAGGGACAAAAGTTTCTGGAAATACGACAATTTCCGCGCCTTTTGCTGCTGCCTGATCAATGGCGTCCAGAACCCGGGCCAACGTTTTGCTGGCCTCATGGAGATCTGGCGCGATTTGAACGGCCGCCGCACGTATCGTACGAGACTGAGTCATTTCGCGCCTCCGGTTACATTGTCCAGGTGTCAATAATCAGCGCGTTATCACGGCTGTGCAGCAACTTAAGATCCAGCACATCTAAAGGACTGATCGGACGGATCCCTTCGATCAGTGAAGGTTCGCCATGTCCGTACAGCGCCTGTAGCGCGAAACGACAAGCGTAAACCTTGCCGCCTTCCGCCATAAACTTGGTCAGTTGGTTGTTGTAGTTCTGGTGACCAGGAAATGCTTCTGCACCAAGCGTTGGGAAACCACGTTGGATACCCAATGTCACGCCTGGACCATAAAGCAAAATCGACGTTTCAAAGCCTTTACGTTGCAAACGCGTCGCCTGTAGCATGTTGACAAAGCCAATCGATCCTTCAAATGCCACGGTGTGGAAGGTCACTAGCGCTTTCTGACCCGGTTCGGCTTTTACATCCTCAAAAACCTTTTCTTCGTAATCGACAAAAAAATCCCCGGTTTTATGAGCAGGTAAATTGACTGTTGGCATGCTGTACTCCCCATTATCTCTGTTGTTATTAAGAGGCGTTTTCGCCTCCCGTCTTAGTGCATCACCGAGCAAGGTGATGGCGTTACACAGAGAGTTGAGCAAGGGCTGTGCCAATCAAAAAATGACCGATGCAATCATTGTCATATCATTGGCTAAGCCACCCGGCAAAAAAATTATTTAAAGCGCTAATTGAGCCATTGATTGGCATATCAATCAGTAAGCAGCACCTGGAACCGCACCAAATAGAGGCTTATTTGCACTACGAATGCACACAATAAAAATCAATATGCAATCAATGATGCAATCAATGATGCAATCAATATGTATTTTGATTGCATCGATTCAATACCTCGCTTTATATTGTTGATAATTTCGCCACCCATTAATTTAAGAAAAACAAGGTAAAACAATGAGTAATGGAATTTATGAACGTTGGGCTCAACGTTTGCACCAGCAATCGCAACGTCCCGCTTATTTATTGATTGCCGATTTGATTGCCGATGGCGTAAATAGCGGTGAATTACAAACGCGGGAACGCCTGCCCCCATTACGTGATTTAGCCATTACCCTGAGATTGAATTACACCACCGTCACTCGCGGTTATGCGGAAGCTAAAAAGCGCGGCTTGATTGATTCACGCCCAGGAATGGGGAGCTTTATTCGAGGCAAAGTTCCTCTTGTTCCGCTCAGCGGTGGCAGCAGCTACGAGATGACGATGAATTCACCGATTGAACCAGAATCGATGGATATTGCAGAGGCGATTCGTCAAGGTGCGCTAAACCTGTTCGCACAGAAGGATATTTTCACCCTATTGCGCTACCAAGATTTTGGCGGTGTGAATGCTGACAAAGAAGCCGCGATTCACTGGCTACGCAAGCGATTGCCGGTACTTTCGGCAGATGAAGTATTGGTATGCCCTGGGATTCATAGTGCGCTGGTGGGATTATTAACGTTGTTGGGTCGTAAAGGCGGCGGTATTGCCGTCAGTAATTTAATCTATCCGGGGCTGAAAGCGATTGCCGGACAGCTCAATGTCCCTTTGCACGCGCTGGAATGTGATGACGATGGCCCTTTGCCGCGCGCCTTTGAAAACCAGTGTCAGCAAGGGAATATCTGTGCATTGTACGTCAATCCGACAATACAAAATCCGTCAACGCTGACCATACCTCGTCGCCGCAGAGAGTATTTAGCGGAGATTGCATTGCGTTACAGCGTGCCCATTATTGAAGATGACGCCTACGCCATGTTGCCTGAACATAACTTGCCAACTTTTGCCGAGTTAGCGCCTGAATTAACCTGGTATCTAACGGGAATGTCCAAATGCTTTGGCGCCGGTCTTCGGATAGCTTATGTCAAAGGCCCCGGTAAGCGTTCAACGCAGTTATTAGCGGGAGCATTGCGTGCGCTAACCGTGATGTCGAGCCCAATCACTAACGCCCTCGCGACACAGTGGATCATGGATGGCACAGCTGAACGTGTATTAGTTGCTATCAGGCAAGAAGCGCGGGAAAGGCAACAAATGGCGGCACGTTTCCTGCATAAATTCAGCGTGAAAGCCGACCAAGAGGGATTCCATCTATGGCTACATTTGCCACGCCACTATCAATGGAATCCTTCTGATGTTGCGGTGAAATTACGTGAACAAGGTGTCAGTGCGGTATCTAGTGCGGCGTTTAGTACTGATAATAACCCGCCGGATGCCCTGCGCCTTTGTTTGGGAGGCGCCAACACACGACAAATACTTGAAGAACATCTGAGCATTATTGCCGATATGTTTGAATACCCAGAGCATTTCAGCACAGTAGCCTTGTAATATCGCGGCTGCCGACGAATCAACTATGCTCAATCCGTCACCGAGCTTAAGGACGGTTCATGGCATAAGCGTGTGCAAGCCATGATTAAGCGATAGCAAAGTTATTATTTTCTCACCCTATTGGAGCGAACACAGACGTGCAGATTGAACCCTTACCACCTTTAAATACCTTGGTGGCCTTTGAATGTGTTGCACGTTATTGCAGTTTTTCACGCGCGGCGGATGAGTTAAACCTGACACAAAGCGCCATCAGTCGGCAAATCTTGCAGTTAGAAGAGATGCTGGGCTGCAAGCTGTTTCAGAGAAGCCAGCGCAAAGTCTCCCTGACGCCTCGCGGCGAAATTTATGCCGAACAGGTGCGAAAACTGCTGGGTGATATTTCCCAATCTACTGCAGAAGTGATGGGCTGGAGCGGCTTACCGCAGGTCACCTTGGCTTGTACCAGTGCGATGGGGAGTCTTTGGCTCTCATCGAGGCTTTCTGCATTGCGCGAGTTGATGCCCGATTTACAAATCCGCATGAAAATCTCTGACAGTTTCTCCGAGATGAAATCTTCAGAATTTGATCTGGCCATTTTTTATCTGCGAGCGCCGCCGGCTGGCTATCACGCCGTGCCGTTGTTCGATGAAGTGTGCTACCCGATGTGCTCCCCAGAGTTCTTACGCCAACTGCCCGCGACCCCAGACGCCGCCGAACTGCTCAATCACACGCTATTGATTCAAGACGATCCGCAGCGTGAATGGACCGGCTGGCGCGATTGGTTTGCCTCGCAAGATATACCGAATTTTGCGCCCCGTAAGACATGGCGAGCCAATAACTATCCATTTCTGGTGCAAGCCGCCGTGCTCGGCGACGGAATTTTACTCGGCTGGGAGGGATTAGTGCAGGATTTTGTCGATAACGGGCAATTGGTACCAGCGCATCAGGGGAAGCTGGCCGCTGACAGCAAATGCTATATTTTGACGCCGCAGGATAGGTATTTGAGGCCCGTTATTCGACGGGTGATCGAATGGCTTTTACAAAGCCAGCAAATTTGAATCTTTCAATCTTTAAGGGCAAGGTCAAAGCCGTGCGCTGCCGCCACACCGGCCCAGAAGGCGCGTAAGCGCGCGCCCTCTGGACTCCCGCGCTTTTTTTACTGCGTGCTATCGCTGGTAAGAATGGACGTGTTTCAGTAACCACGGTGATCGCCGCGAAATGCCGCCGCTTAGGCGGTTCCCTAATTTCAGGATTACTCGGCCTCTGGCCTCGCCCTTCGGGTCGTTGCTACGCAACGCTGTCTCGCTTCGCTCGGCTCGAGCCTCAGGTCTCGAACCATTCATTCGGCGTCATTTCTGAGTGCGGCCTACTGGCATTTACACCGAACCGTTTCATTCCATTCGCAAAACAAATCTTAATTTCACTGAAAAGGAACGGTTGAGAAGCCTCAAAACCGCGCTCAAAAATGGCGCTGAGCAAATGGTTCGAGACCTGAGGCTCGAGCCTGTAGCGAAGGCACCGCCTAAGCGGCGACATTTTGCGGTGAGAACAGAAGTGCCTGAAACACGGCCATCTCAACCTGCGAAGTCTCGATCTTACAGCAGGAAAAACGCAGGGTTCCAAGGGAGGCGCGTTTACGCCTCCCTTGGTCGGTGTGGGCCGACGCCCACGGTTTTGACCTTGACCTCAAAAGCTTTGAAATTTAATTTAAAAACAAAAATTGCAATAAAAAACCCAATTTTTATCTGTGATTTAAATCTCAATTTCCGGAATTTTATTCTTCTCTAAATAACGGCGTTTCCTCGCCGCCCTCATCCCAATTAAAGTAAATAACAACCAGCATGACTGGGAAATACAAGACGCCAAATTAAAATCATGGCTCAAAGAGTAGAGACCAAAGACACCGCCAATAATATTAAGCCAGGCGTAAATATCAGCATCTACCGCTAGCTTACGCATTTGCACCAGAGCATAAGCCAGCAGATAGCAGAAGACGCCAATTAAGCCAATCACGGTATGAAAGTCCAACGGTTATTTCCCTTCGCTGAATTCAGATACAGGAAAAATAAAGCGTTTCGGGCTGTTCTGCCGCGCATTTTTTGCATACTCTCATGATAAATTCTCATGCAAATGCATCAGAATGTTTTGATATAAATCAGTAAGCAATAAATATAAATTATTCCTTTTTTCACCTGCACCTATCTTCTGTGCCCTTCGCGTTGAATCAAGGCAGCCGGCGAACAAACCCCGATAAGCTTACCTCAGTAAGTGTTTCAGGCGGATGAACGTGGTCAATGCAGAGACATCTCGTAAGGCGATGGAGATAACAGGTTTTCGCCACCCCGGAGATAATTAGATGAAAGATAAAAATTCCGCTTTGACGCAATTAATGCAGGATGCAAAACTTAGCCGCCGTGGTTTTATTACCAGTGCTGCTGCTGTGGGTATTACCACCGCATATGGTCTTTCCCCTCTGTCTGCATTTGCCGCTGAACCGAAAAAAGGTGGCACATTAAAACTGGGAATGTCAGGGGGTAACACCAGTGATTCTTTAGATCCTACATTATTCAGCGACTGGGTTCCTTTAAATCAGGCATATATGCTGATGAACGGTCTGGTTGAAATTGATGAAAATAATAAAGCTATTCCTGAACTCTTTGCCAGTTGGGAAGCAAAACCAGGCGCGGCTGAATGGATATTTACTTTACAAGATGGCGTAACATTCCATAACGGCAAAAAACTCGATGTTGATGACATTATTTATTCCATCAATTTACATCGCGGTGACAAAACCAAAAGCGCCATTAAAACCCAATTATCGCCAATCACCGCATTGACCAAACAAGGCGATAACCAAATCGCTATCACTCTGGAAAGCGGTAATGCCGACCTGCCGTACCTGCTTGCTGACTACCATTTGCTGGTCGTGCCAAACGGTTTCACCGACTGGTCGCACCCAATCGGCACCGGTGGTTTTGTATTTGATCAATACGAACCCGGCGTTCGCTCGCTATTCAAACGTAATCCTAATTACTGGAAAAAAGACCGGGCCTTCGTCGATGCCGTAGAGGTCATCGTTATCAATGATCCTACCGCGCGTACCAACGCCTTGATCTCTGGACAGGTTCACGCCATTAACCGCGTCGATTTCAAAACTGTCGATTTCCTCAAACGCAGCCCAGCGCTGAATATTGTGCGCTCTTCCGGTGGTCAGCACTTCACCTTCTTAATGGATTGTAGCGTCGCACCGTTTAACAATAACGATGTGCGTATGGCAATTAAACACGGTATTGACCGGCAGAAAATCCTCGACACGGTGCTTCGCGGCTATGGTTCTCTCGGCAACGATCATCCGATCCCGAAAACAGACCGTTTCTTCAATCACAGCCTTGAACAGCGCGTTTACGATCCAGACAAATCTGCGTTTTATCTGAAAAAAGCCGGTTTAACCGACCTCAAACTGGAGCTTTCTTCCTCTGACGCCGCCTTTGCCGGTGCGCTGGATGCCGCCGCGTTATTCCAAGGGGAAGCGCAAAAAAGTGGTATTCAAGTCAGTATCAAACGCCAGCCAGCCGATAGCTACTGGGATGATGTGTGGATGAAAGCGCCCTTTAGCATGGGATACTGGGGCGGTCGCCCGACGGCGGATCAAATGTTCTCCACCGCTTATCAATCCACCGCAAAGTGGAACGATACCCACTGGAAAGATGAGAAGTTCGACGCCCTATTGTTGCAAGCTCGCTCTCTGCTCGATGACGGTAAGCGTGCCGAAATTTATGGAGAATTACAAAGCATTGTGCGCGACAACGGCGGCGCGATGATCCCACTGTTCGGCGACTATTTGGATGCCGCTAACAAAAAAGTCGGCGGAATTAAACCGCATCCGATGTTCAACTTCATGGGTGGTCGTCTGGCTGAACGCGTCTGGCTGGAGGCATGATGAAGAAGAAAATTTTACAACGCGTGCTGCTTGGCGTAGGCACGCTTTGGCTGGTTTCACTGCTGATCTTTGTTGGAACTGAAATGCTACCTGGCGATGTGGCCACCGCCATTCTTGGCCAGAGCGCAACGCCGGAAACGGTGGCAGCACTTCGCTTACAGCTGGGACTCGATGAACCCGCCGTACTGCGTTATCTGCATTGGTTGGTCGGGATACTGCACGGCGATTTAGGTAACTCATTGGCCAACGGCAGGCCAATCGGCAACGAGTTGCTGCCGCGCTTGGGCAATACGCTATTTTTGGCCGGTTACGCGGCCATTATCGCCATTCCGCTGGCCGTCGGTCTGGGGATTGCGTCCGCCATTTGGCGCGGCTCCATCTTCGACCGGCTGGCGAATACCCTGACACTCATCAGCATTTCGGTGCCAGAGTTCTTTGTCGGCTATGTATTGGTGATCGCGTTCGCCATTCGCCTGACGTGGTTCCCAAGTCTGGCGATGGTTGACCCCAGCTCTTCTTTCTTCGACAGGCTTTACGTTTGCACCCTGCCGATGTTGACGCTGACGTTGGTGGTGTTGGCACATATGTTGCGCATGACTCGCGCCTCGGTGACAGCAGTCATGTCCAGTCCGTACATCGAAAGCGCGGTGTTAAAAGGCGTGTCACGCTGGCGGATTGTGGTCTCTCACGCCCTGCCTAACGCGCTGGCGCCGATCATTAACGTCGTCGCGTTTAACCTTGCCTATTTGGTGGTTGGGGTGATCCTGGTAGAAGTAGTCTTTGTCTATCCGGGCATCGGCCAGTATATGGTTGACGCCGTTACCAAGCGTGATTTACCGGTCGTTCAGGCCTGCGGATTGCTGTTTGGCGGCACCTATATCTTCCTCAATACCACCGCTGATTTGCTGGCGATTTGGTGTAACCCACGTTTACGCCACTCGCGCTAAGGCAGGAGCAACATGAATCGTTCGTTTAAACCTTCATTTATCAGCAATATCCCGCTTTCAGCATGGATAGGTATCGTGATTATTGCGGTGAATCTGCTGGCGGCTATTTTTGCCCCGTGGCTTGCGCCGCATAGCGAAACTGAACAAGTTGGCGATATCTGGCTGCTGCCGTCGGCGGCAACGCCATTTGGCACGGATAGTCTGGGACGCGATATGCTGTCTCGTATCCTATTTGGCGCCAGAACCACTATTGCTATCGCGCTGACCATTACCATTGCGTCATTCATCATCGGCATTATCAGCGGCTTTGCGGCGGCGATTTATGGCAAATGGGTCGATGTGGTGCTGTCGCGCATTGTTGATACCGTCATGTCGATCCCGGTGCTGATTTTTGCCCTGATGGTGCTCTCAGTGATGGGCACATCCATTCCGGTTCTGGTTCTGACTATCGCCCTGCTCGACGCCACCCGTGTTTTCAGGCTCGCACGTTTAGTGGCACAAGCTATTGTTTGTCAAGAGTATGTAGAAGCCGCTCGTCTACGCGGTGAAGGCCTGCGCTGGGTGCTGACGAAAGAAATTCTGCCTAACGCTATGCCGCCGCTGCTGGCCGAGTTCGGTATGCGTTTTTGCTTCACCTTCCTGTTTATCGCCGGATTAAGCTTCCTCGGCTTGGGTATCCAACCCCCTTACGCCGACTGGGGCAGTATGGTGCGTGACAACGCGCAGGCGATTAACTTCGGTCAGTTTGCGCCACTCTACCCGGCGGCAGCCATTGCGCTGCTGACCATTGGCGTCAATTTGGTGGTTGACTGGCTGTTGGCCCGTAACAGCCTGCCGCATGGAGAAGAAGCATGACTGATAGCAAGCAAAACCCGATCCTCGAAATGCGCGGGCTGCGCATCGAAACGCTCGACGGCTCGCCGCTGGTGCAGGATATTTCGTTGACGCTGGCAAAAGGTGAAATCCTCGGGCTGATTGGTGAGTCTGGCGCGGGGAAATCCACCATTGGCTTAGCCGCCTTGGGCTATGCACGCCAGGGCTGTCGTATCAGCGGCGGTGAAGTGATTGTTGATGGCACCGATATCGTCTCCCAACCGGCAAAAATAAAACGCCAATGGCGTGGACGCCGGGTAGCCTATGTGGCACAAAGCGCCGCGGCGGCCTTTAACCCTGCGTTAACCATTGAAAAACAGGTGTGCGAAGGCCCCATTCGCCACGGTTTAATGAGCCAGGAAGAGAGCCGAAAATGGGCGGTTACCCTGTTCCGGGCGCTGGATTTGCCGGACCCGGAAAACATCGGTAAACGTTATCCCCATCAGCTTTCCGGCGGGCAGTTGCAACGTGCTATGGCGGCGATGGCCATGTCCTGCAAACCTGATTTGCTGGTAATGGATGAACCGACAACCGCGCTGGATGTTACCACCCAGATTGAAGTGCTGGTGATGCTGCGCAAGCTGGTGCGAGAGTTCAACACCGCCGCCCTGTACATCACTCATGACTTAGCCGTGGTCGCACAGTTGGCGGATCGCATCATGGTACTGCGCCACGGTAAAGAAGTGGAAACCGGTACTACCGAGCATATCCTCAATACGCCAAAAGAGGAGTATACCCGCCGTTTAGTGGCCGAACGGGAGCATGTAACTGAAGCGGTGACCACCGCGCAGCCAGAAGAATCGGCGGCGTTGCTGAGTGTTAAACAATTGAGTACCGGCTATAACGGCAAAAAAGTGGTCAATGACGTCAACTTGCAGCTGGCACGCGGTAAAACGCTGGCGGTGATCGGTGAGTCAGGCAGCGGAAAAAGTACTCTCGCCCGTGCGCTAGTTGGCTTGCTGCCAGATACGCAAGGTCGCGTCGAGTTCGACGGCATAACGCTTTCTCCGCTTTACCAACAGCGACAGAAAGAGACGCTACGCCGCATTCAGATGATTTATCAGTTACCGGACGTAGCACTCAACCCACGCCAAACCATTCTTGAACTGATTGGCCGTCCGGTGGCGTTCTACTTTGGGCTAAATAAACGCGAAGTACGTACTCGGGTAGAAGAGTTGCTCAAGCTGACCGAACTGCCGCTCAAGCTGATTGATCGATATCCGGGCGAGTTGTCCGGCGGGCAGAAGCAACGTGTCTGTATTGCCCGTGCGCTGGCAGCTCAGCCAGAGCTTATTATTTGCGATGAAGCGACCTCGGCGCTCGACCCGTTGGTGGCCGAAGAAGTGCTCAATCTGCTGCGCCGCCTGCAAGAGCAGCTTGGATTGTCTTACTTGTTTATTACCCATGATCTCGGCACGGTGAAGCGCATCGCCCATCAGGTAGCGGTGATGTACCAAGGCAACATTGTTGCCAGTGGTGATACCCGCGTGGTGTTCAGTCCGCCGATGCATCCTTACACTGAAAAACTGCTGACCTCGGTACCAGAAATGCGCACAGACTGGCTGGACGACGTGCTGACGCTGCGTTCCTCCTCTTCTTCCGACAAGACATCTTCGACAGGCACGCTATGACCACAAAACGTATTATTACCGAGTTCCCACATGCAGTGACGACCATTGAACATCTGTGGATCACACTGAGTGACGGCACCCGCCTGGCCGCACGTTTATGGCTGCCGGATAGCGCGGCAGACACGCCGGTTCCGGCCATTTTGGAATACATTCCATATCGTAAACGCGATGGAACCCGCACCCGCGATGAACCGATGCACGGTTATTTCGCCGGTAATGGCTATGCGGTAGTCCGTGTAGATATGCGCGGTAGCGGCGAATCTGATGGCCTGTTGCAAGACGAATACCTGCTGCAAGAACAAAATGACGCGCTGGAAGTGATTGAGTGGATCACTCAACAAGCGTGGTGCAGCGGCAATGTCGGCATGATGGGTAAATCCTGGGGGGGGTTCAACGGCTTGCAGGTGGCGGCTCGTCGCCCTGCGGCGCTGAAAGCGGTGATCACCGTTTGCTCTACCGACGACCGCTATGCCGATGATATTCATTACAAAGGCGGCTGCCTGCTCAATGATAACCTATGGTGGGGCGGTATCATGCTGGCCTATCAAAGTCGCCCTTCTGACCCGGCTCTGGTCGGCGAAGGTTGGTACAACGAGTGGCTGAATCGTCTGGAGAACATGCCGTTCTTCCCGGCGCTATGGATGGAACACCCGCTGCGCGACAGCTATTGGCAGCACGGTTCCGTGTGCGAAGACTGGTCGGCCATTCAATGCCCGGTGTTAACCATTGGCGGCTGGGCAGATGCTTATAGCAACGCGGTATTCCGTCTGATGGACAACCTGCAAGTACCTCGTCGCGCGATTATTGGCCCGTGGGCGCATATTTATCCGCAAGATGGTACGCCAGAACCGGCAATTGGTTTCTTACAAGAAGCGGTGCAATGGTGGGATCACTGGCTGAAAGGTGAACAAAATGGCGCGATGGATGGCCCAATGGTGCAAGCCTGGCTACAAGACAGTCAACCTCCATCGGCGCAACGTCCGGTCAGTAAAGGCCAGTGGGTAGGCTTTGATAAAGGCACTGCTAGCAACGTGGCTGATGAATCTCGCTGGCTGACCCGCGGACAGTTGAATGCTTCCCCCAGCGCTGACGCTGGCGTGATTTCCATCTGCTCACCGCAAAACCATGGTCTGATGGCCGGCGAATGGATGGGGGCTGGTGTTCTGGGCGAAACGCCGCCGGATCAGCGCGTGGATGACGGTAATGCGGAGATCTTTGACGGTCAGCCGCTATCCGAACCGCTGTCTATTTTCGGCTTCCCGCAGTTCTCTGTGGAACTGAGCAGCGATAAACCTGCCGCCATGCTCTATGTACGACTGTCTGACGTATCGCCAGAAGGTGCGGTGAATCGTGTGACTCACGGTTGGCTAAATCTGAGTCACTTGCAAGGGCATGATAAATCTGTGCCGTTGGTGCCGGGGCAGAAAATCCGGGTATCGATACAGTTAGACGGCATCGCGCATCGCTTTGAAGCCGGGCACCGTCTTCGCGTATCGCTGGCCACCACCTACTGGCCGATGATCTGGCCGATGCCGGAGGCCGCAACCCTGACACTGGACCTCCACAGCGCGCAGCTTTCTCTGCCCGTGTGCCATCAGCCGTTAGTCATTGACGGCCCGATTAAAGAGCCACAAAGCGCCGCGTTGACACCACAAACCGTGCTGACACCCGGCCGCGTTGACCGCTCAATCAGTTACGATTTCCTGACCGATGAATGGACCAGCGTGACCAACGGTGAAGGCGGCGTGTTTGGCGAAGGGGTTTATCGTTTTGACGATATTGATACGACGGTAGATCACAACCTGCGCCGCGAGCTGGTCGTCGGTAATGCCGACCCGCTTTCTGCTCGCTATCTGTTGACGCAAACCATGAGAATCGGTCGTGAAGGCTGGCAAATTGAAGCAGTGATCACCTTAGAAATGCGCAGTGATCTGACCCACTTCATTGTCAGCGGCGATATGGTAGTCAGCCTCAATGGCGAGGAAGAGTTCACCAAGTACTGGCATGAACGGATTGCTCGTTAAATAGGTATTATTCAACATGAAGCCCCGCCGATCCTATGCCCAGGCTCGGCGGGTTTGTTAAAGGCTAAAACCTTCAGCCAATATCCGCGCCAATAATCTCCAGACAAAAATCGATAAACACCCGCACTTTAGCCGGGGTAAAGCGCCTTGAGGGATAAAAAGCATATAACGGGTAAATCTCTCCCGGCCAGTCGGGGAATAAATCGATTAATTCACCGCTGGCTAATTGCTGTTCATTGCCTAGCTCAAACATTTGCGCAATGCCTACGCCAGACAGGCAGCTGATGTGCAAAACACCCGCATCGTTGATCAGCAATCCTCCGTCAGTTTGTACTTTCAGTACTTGCTGGCCTTTTGCTCCCTGCCCTTGGTCATTACGTCCGCGATGAAATTCCCAGTCAAAGGCACGCGCCGTTTGCGGATCGCGAAACTGAATACAGTTGTGCTGACTAAGCGCTTCCGGCGTGGCGGGCCTGCCGTGTTGGCGTAGATAATCAGGGGATGCGACGGTGACTACCCGGGTTTCTAATAAACGGCGTGCGACCAATGAGGAAGGCTGAGGAATACCAAAGCGTACGGCGATATCCATGCCATCGCTGACTAAATCGCCCCACTGCTCACGGGTGATCAACTCTAGCTTGATTTGAGGATAACGGGCGAAAAACTCTGGCAAACGTGGCGCCAGGATCAAGCGCGAAAAATAGCTGTCGATATTAACCCGCAAACGCCCGCGAACCTGATGCGGAGAATCAGACAGCGCATCGGCAGCATCCTCCATTGACGTCAGCATCGGCATCACCTGCGCGTAAAATTGCTGCCCTTCCTCGGTCAATTTCACCGAGCGCGTGGTGCGCTGTAATAGCAACACGCCAAGACGGCTTTCTAAGCGCGATATCGCCCGACTCACGCCTGAGGGAGTGATCGATAGCGTTTCTGCCGCACGGGCAAAGTTACCGCTTTCCACTACCGCCACCAATACGCTAATTCCCGACAACATGCGTCCGTCAATTGCCATCTCGCCACCATTAATGATTAATCGTCACTTAAGATATGAGTCAATGTCGTTTCAGTCAACGATACAAAATCATTACTCTGCTCGCACAGTGTTTATCAATGAGGAAATGACAATGTATGCAATCACAGGTATTACCGGAAAAGTTGGCGGCGCAACGGCAAAAACACTGTTGGCAGCTGGACATAAAGTTCGTGCCGTACTGCGCGATGAACAAAAAGCGCAAACATGGCGTGAACGCGGTTGCGACGTAGCTTTGGCTGAACTGCACGATGTTTCGGCGTTAACGACAGCCTTTACCGGGGTCGATGGCGTATTTATTTTAATGCCGTCGAATTTCGACCCAACGCCGGGTTTTCCTGAAACACACCAACTGATCGCTAATATCATTGCGGCCATTACCGCCGCCAATCCACCTAAAGTGGTCCTGCTATCGACCATTGGTGCGCAGGCTATCGAACCCAATTTGCTCAATCAACTCGGTGCTGCTGAGCAGGCGTTTGCCACGCTCTCCATGCCAGTCACCGCATTACGTGCCGCATGGTTTATGGAAAACGCCGTGTGGGATGTTGCGGCGGCGCGAGATGAGTCGGTTTATCGCAGTTTCTTGCAACCGCTCAGCCAAACGTTCCCAATGATTGCCACGCAAGATATCGGCAGCCTGGCGGCGTTTTTATTGACTGAAACATCAAACGGTCATCGCGTTGTCGAGTTGGAAGGCCCGCAGCGTTATACGCCGCGCGAAGTGGCAAATGCGTTTGCGCTGGCGCTACAACAAAACGTTGCCACGCAGGTGGTACCACGCGATAGCTGGCACGATCTATTTACCAGCCAAGGCATGAAAAATCCGCTGCCTCGTATGCAGATGCTTGATGGCTTTAATCAAGGCTGGATTGAGTTTGAGACGGATACGGTGATGTATGGCACAACCAGTTTAGAACAAGTGATTGCGCAATTGGTTGAGCAACAACGCTAGCAACATGGGGCTCAGTGTTGGCAAACATAGAATATAATTATGTCATAGCCAATCTGAGCCCAAATTAAACAAGGTTGTTCCAGTTCTCCAGGATACTGATGCTCAGGGAAGGATATTTAGCTTTATTGCAGATACGGACTTCCCTGTAACAATGTCGATGAAGAGTGATTAGAAATTCCAGGTAATGCCCGCGTTAACGCTGTTGTCCTGGTAATTCTGCGATAACAAACCACCGTAGCCCAGTGATAAGGCGGTGTTTTTGTTCACTGACGCTTCAACACTGGCCTTGATCACCGCGCCATCGCGGGAGGCAGAGACACTTTCTGTCACGAACGATGAGTTACCGCTGGCAAAACGTAATCCAGTGCCGCGATCCAGATAGCCATAGTTATGTTGCCAGCCCAGCTCTCCACGCAGCACCAGCGTGGTTTGCTTGCTTGCCTGCCATGACGTGTCGGCGCGTAATCCCAGTGTTGATAAGGTGGCTTCGGTATGCTGCTTATCGCCATGTAAGGCCGCTGCGCCGCCGTTCTCATCAAAACCATTGTTTTTAAGATTTACATACGCCAGGTTTGCAAATGGCTCCAATTGTACCGGGCCGGTTTGCAGGCCATAACCGGTTTCAACAAACACCTGCCCGGTTCCCGCACCATATTTGGCCTTCTCACGATCGAACTGCGAACCATAGTTAACTGAGCGCGTGGTATCAAAGCGATGCCAGGTGTAGCTGGTGCCAGTGCGCAATGCGAGGGCGCCCCACTGCTTGCTGCCATAAACACCAATATGGTAGTTATCGCTGTCGGCTTTGCTACTGCTGTCACCGCGTAATGAAGTGCGGGTATACCCGGTCGCCACACCCACTCTCAGATTATTGGCATAGGCATTATCCAGCCCTAACAGCACACCATAGGTCGAGGCATGATAACCCGTGGCATTGGTGTTACCCGAGGTATGATCCCAGGCACCCAGCAATTGCGCCCACGCGCCGCCGTCTTCATC
>NZ_JBMOUD010000007.1:0-239909 GCF_049319665.1 Rouxiella sp. Mn2063
CTCCCCGCCTCCGGGTTCAAGCCAACGATAAATCCATTGTCTTTCACCACTCCACCGGTGGCATTTTGAGTGCGCTTAGCGGCTTTTAAATCAAAAGAAAAAAGGCAAAGGCAAAGGCAAAGGCAAAGGCAAAGGCAAAGGCAGATTAGTTTTTGACGTAACAAGGTTGGTGGCGCACTCAAAATTTCACTGACGAGTGGTGGAGAGACGGCGCAGCAGGCTCGAGCCCGAGGAAGGGATGGCGAAGCCATGAAATTTGCGCCTGTCGCTGCGGTGCCTGAAACACAGCCTAATTGGAATACGATATAACACCATGAAAAGGCGCGGGATGCCGAAGGGTTCCGCCTTGAACCCTTCGGTCGGTTTCGTCTGCGGAGCCGCATTGGGCACCGCGCTTCGAAAACCGAAATATTCACCATTCCGGTTTTACAAAACCACCTTAAAGCACGGTGATTGCTTTAATCTCCAAGCCCTTCTGGCTTAAAGAAACCGCCAAAATCCCGGTCTGGATTCCCCTACTGCCATCCATAACGACGCACAAAGATGCCTTTCACTGCCTGAGTCAGCACCATGTACGCGGCCAGAATGACGACCAACCATGGGAAATAGCTCAGCGGCAATGCCTGCAATTGCAGGAAGCTGGCAATTGGCGAGTAGACTAAGGCAATGCCTGTAACGACCACAGCCAGCGTCATCACACACAGCGGCCAAGCGGCGCGGCTTTGGATAAATGGCACTTTGCGGGTACGAATCATATGCACAATCAGCGTTTGTGACAGCAGGCCTTCAATGAACCAGCCAGACTGGAACAAGGTCTGCGCGTGCACTGTATCGGCCTTGAATACCCACCACATCAAGCTAAAGGTCAGCACGTCGAACACCGAACTGATTGGCCCGAAGAACACCATAAAGCGGCCGATATCTCCCGCGTTCCAGTTTTGTGGTTTTGACAGTTGCTCTTCATCGACGTTATCAAACGGAATAGCGACTTGTGACACATCGTAAATCAGGTTCTGTACCAGCAAATGCAATGGCAGCATCGGCAAGAACGGTAAGAAGGCACTGGCGATCAATACGCTAAATACGTTACCGAAGTTGGAGCTGGCGGTCATTTTGATGTATTTGAGCATATTGGCGAAAGTACGGCGGCCTTCGGTTACGCCCTGTTCCAGTACCATCAGGCTCTTTTCCAACAGGATGATATCCGCCGCTTCTTTGGCAATATCGACTGCAGAATCGACCGAAATTCCGATATCAGCAGCGCGCAATGCCGGAGCATCGTTGATACCATCGCCCATAAAGCCGACAACGTGGCCACGTTCACGCAGCACACGGACAATACGTTCTTTGTGCAGCGGCGCTAACTTGGCAAATACTGTGGTGTTCTGCGCGACTTCGGCAAGCTCAGCATCGCCCATAGTTTCGATATCGCTGCCAATCAGCATATTATCGACGGTTAATCCCACGTCTTTACAGACTTTACGCGCCACCAGCGGGTTATCACCGGTCAGGATTTTAACGACCACACCTTTGCTTTGCAGCGCTTTTAATGCAGGAGCAGTACTCTCTTTTGGTGGATCGAGGAAGGCGATATAACCGGCCAAAATCAGACTAGATTCATCCGCTACCGCGTAACCTTCTGTACGTGCGGGCATAACTTTATGCGCCACGGCAACCACGCGCAGGCCTTGCTGGTTGAGGTCATCAGTAATGCGGCGAATGCGCACCAGCATCTGCTCGCTCATTGGTACGGTTTCGTCATTGATTTGCACCAGAGTACAAATCGACAGCATCTCTTCCAGCGCACCTTTACAGATCAGACGATGATGTTCCTGAGATTCAGACACCACAACTGACATGCGGCGGCGGTCAAAGTCGAAAGGAATTTCATCGACTTTTTGGGTTTTCTTCAGCTCTTCCTGCGTTTGCGTACAATCGGTGCTTTCCAATACCGCCACATCCAGCAGATTTTTCAGGCCAGTTTGGTAGTAACTGTTTAGCCAAGCCAGATGCAATACGCTGTCGCTGCTCGCACCCAGCACATCGGTGTGGCGCTCCAATACAATCTTATCTTGTGTCAGGGTACCGGTTTTATCGGTGCACAGAATATCCATCGCGCCAAAGTTTTGGATAGCATCCAATCGTTTCACGATCACTTTTTGACGCGACAGTTTGACCGCCCCTTTGGCCAGCGTCGAGGTCACAATCATCGGCAGCATTTCTGGCGTCAGGCCAACGGCAACGGAGAGCGCAAACAGCGCAGCTTCCCACCAATCGCCTTTGGTATAACCGTTAATCAGCAAGACTATCGGCGTCATCACCATCATGAAACGGATCAGCAACCAGCTTACTTTAGTAATACCTGCCTGGAATGCGTTCGGCTGCTGGTCAGTTTGCGTGACGCGCTCGGCCAGTTGACCAAACCAAGTTTGCGCACCGGTCGCTATTACCATCGCCATTGCGGTACCGCTGACCACGTTGGTCCCCATAAAGCACAGCGTATCTTGCTCTAAAGGATGGCAATCGGCTGGCATACGGCTGTTAGCTTGCTTTTCCACCGGCAGAGATTCGCCGGTCAGCGCCGCTTGGCTGATAAACAGATCTTTGGCCGATAAAATACGCAGGTCAGCTGGGATCATATCACCTGCAGACAGCTTAACCAGATCGCCCGGCACCAGCTGATTAATCGGCACTTCAACCGTCGCACTACGCCCGGTCAGCGCATCGCTGCGCAATACTGTCGCCGTATTGCTAACCATTGCTTTAAGGGCATCAGCGGCCTTATTAGAACGCGCTTCTTGAATGAAACGCATAATGGTTGAGATAAGCACCATCGCGCTTATCACCAGCGCACCGGTAATATCTTCGGTCGCGTAGGAGATGAGTGCCAGCAAAGTGAGCAATAAATTGAACGGGTTGCGATAACAGATCCACAGATGCTGCCACCAAGACATCGGCTGCTGATCGCCGGTTTGGTTAGCCCCAACCCGCTCGCGAATCGCGTCAGCTTCTTGCTCAGTCAGGCCTTCATCATGGCAACCAAACTGCAAGTAGAGTTGTTCAATCGGTGCTTTAGCACAAGCCTGGCTGTGTTCGGCGATAGACGCGGGTACGTCCTGCACCGCCTGCCCTTTGCCAGTGCTTTCCAGCATAGGAGAACGATGCACCAAACGGCGCGGTAAATTACGGCTCAGAGCATTGAACAAACGTTGAGTGATATTTTTAAACATAATGATGCGCACCTTTGTTGCGCCCACGGCAAAACAGCCAAGAGCATGGCAAAAGGATTATATAAACAGCGCGAACTCCAGAGGTCGCTACTGCTTACCTGTAATCGGCAAGCAGCGGCGTAAAAGGCAGGTGCTTACCGGGTCATATCGGACTTATTGTTGTGTTGGGGTCGGGGTCCATTACTTTCTCTTCGGTAGGCCATTTATCTGCGATAAACATTGCAGTTGTATAAATAATCTCGGTGTACAAAGATTTTTTTTACCCGCTATGATTCTCAGATAAAGCGAAACGATGCGGAGTACAAAATTCCTTCATCTCCACATCACTAAATCGTATCTATTCGGATTAAAAAGCCTTAGGGTAACCGCAAGAAATACGCCACAGCGGTTATTTCAGCGCGTGTATAATACTCTTTTCAACATGAACAGTAATTAAACCATGTCTAATCGTCTGACCATCAAGGATATTGCTCGTTTGAGCGGCGTCGGGAAATCAACCGTTTCCCGCGTATTGAATAATGAAGGACACGTCAGTGACAACACACGAGAACGCGTGTTGGAAGTGATTAATCAGCATTCGTTTAGCCCGTCCAAATCGGCTCGAGCGATGCGAGGTCAGAGTGATAAAGTAGTGGCAATTATTATCAGTCGTCTTGACTCCCCTTCTGAGAATCAGGCCTTACGTGCCATGCTGCCGCTGTTTTATGAGCAGGGTTACGACCCTATCGTGATGGAAAGCCAGTTCAGCAGTCAGCGCGTAGGTGAACATCTCAAAGTGCTGCATCAGCGTAGCGTCGATGGCATTGTGTTGTTTGGTTTTACCGAGTTGGACGTCGAGCAGTTGATGCCATGGCAAGATAAAATGGTGGTAATGGCACGAGAGTATCCGGGCTTATCTTCCGTATGTTATGACGATGCTGGCGCCGTTAGCCTGTTACTGAACAAGCTTTATGAAAAGGGCCAGCGGCATATCAGCTATGTTGGCGTTGATGCCAAAGATGCCACGACGGGTAAATTACGTAGCCAGTCCTACCTCGATTTTTGCCAGCAACATAACCTGACACCGGCCATTGCCTTGGGTGAACTTAGCTACCACAGCGGTTTTCGTTTGGCCTCGCAAGTGCTAAGCCCACAGACCGATGCGATTGTCTGCGCCTCGGATACTATTGCACTCGGCGTCACTAAATATCTGCAAGAGCAGCAAGCCAGCAATGTGCGCGTTGTCGGCATAGGGAACAACCCATTACTTAAGTTTCTGTTCCCAAAAAGTTTTTCTATTGATTTAGGCTACGAACAAGCCGGGAATGCCGCCGCACGCCTGCTGTTAGAACAGGTATTAAGAAGTGCAGCGCCACAGCAAATCATTATTCCTAGCAAGCTGGCCGATTAACCTATTTTTCTAAATTTTGTGATCTTGCTTTCAAAATTGGGAACGTTCCCGGATCTAAATCCAGAAGACAGGATATGCTGCATGCATTACTTGTCCTAAACGTAAATTCTCTGCCTACACCACTACGAGAAAAACACCAGAATGAGCAAAGTCAAACAACAAAATATAGACCGCTTAATTGAGCTAATCGGTGGTCGCGATAATATTGCTACTGTTACCCATTGCATCACTCGCCTGCGCTTCGTGCTACAAGACCCGGCCAGTGCCGATCCTAAAGCGATTGAAGCCTTGCCGATG
Source organism: Rouxiella sp. Mn2063 (assembly GCF_049319665.1). Classification (NCBI taxonomy): domain Bacteria; kingdom Pseudomonadati; phylum Pseudomonadota; class Gammaproteobacteria; order Enterobacterales; family Yersiniaceae; genus Rouxiella; species Rouxiella sp. Mn2063. The sequence goes on from NZ_JBMOUD010000007.1 coordinate 4,918, forward strand.
GTTAAAGGCTGCTTTACCAATGCCGGTCAGTTCCAGGTAGTGATTGGCCCTGAGGTCGATGATTACTATAAGGCGCTAACGGCAACGATGGGCCGTGAAGGCACGACCAAAGATGAAGCCAAAGTGGCCGCGCGCCAAAACATGAGCTGGTTTGAGCGTGGGATCTCACACTTTGCCGAGATCTTCTTCCCACTGCTGCCAGCACTTATCAGCGGCGGCTTGATCCTCGGTTTCCGTAATGTTATCGGCGATATTCCCTTCGGCGATGGCAAAACGCTGGCCCAATCAAGCGAGACGTGGAAAACCCTCTATGACTTCTTATGGCTGCTGGGCGAAGCCATCTTTATGTTCCTGCCGGTTGCCGTGTGTTGGTCTACGGTGAAGAAAATGGGCGGCACCGAGATCCTCGGTATCGTATTAGGGATTACGCTGGTCTCACCACAGTTGATGAATGCTTATCAGCTTGGACAACAAACACCAGATGTCTGGCATTTTGGTTGGTTTACCATTCAGAAAGTCGGCTATCAGGCGCAGGTGATCCCATCGGTTCTGGCCGGGATGGCGCTGGTATTTATTGAAAATGGCATGAAAAAAATCGTGCCTAACTATCTCTATCTGGTGATTGTGCCGGTTGTGTCGTTGATTCTGGCGGTCTTCCTTGCGCACACACTGATTGGTCCGTTTGGCCGCAGTATCGGCAATGGCGTTGCCTGGGTAGTGAAAAGCGTCATGACCGGCAGCTTCGCCCCAATTGGTGCAGCGCTGTTTGGTTTCTTCTACGCCCCGCTGGTGATAACCGGTATCCATCAGACCACATTAGCTATCGATATGCAGATGGTGCAAAGCACCGGTGGCACACCAGTCTGGCCGCTGATTGCATTATCTAATATCGCTCAGGCCGCTGCCGTGCTGGGTATTGTGATCATTAGCCGCAAACACAATGAGCGCGAGATTTCCGTACCGGCAACCATTTCCGCCTTCCTGGGTGTAACAGAGCCTGCGATGTACGGTATCAACCTGAAATATCGCTTCCCAATGCTGTGCGCAATGATTGGTTCATGCCTCGCTGCACTGATCTGTGGTCTGTATGGCGTGACCGCTAACGGCATTGGTGTCGGCGGCTTACCGGGCATTCTGTCCATCAAACCGCAGTTCTGGGTGGTCTTCTCCATCGCGATGCTGGTAGCAACCGTAGTGCCGGTCGTGCTGACCATTCTGGTCTATCAACGTAAGTTCCGTCGCGGCGAGCTGGCGGTTTAATTTTCGAACTACTTTGTACTGTTATTTTAAAATAAGGCGAGTCTGGCAATGAATACTCCTGTGCCATGGTGGCAAAACGGCGTTATCTACCAAATTTATCCGAAGAGTTTTCAGGACAGCACTGGCAGCGGAACGGGCGACATTAACGGGATTATCCGTCGTCTGGACTACCTGCAAACCTTAGGGGTGGACGCGCTGTGGATCACTCCGATGTATCCTTCTCCGCAGGTAGATAATGGTTATGATGTTGCAGATTACTGCGGTATCGATCCAAGTTACGGCACAATGGACGATTTTAAGGCACTGATCGCCGCCGCGCATCAGCGCGGTATTCGTCTGGTGATGGACATGGTGTTTAACCATACTTCGACCGAACATCCGTGGTTTAAACAGGCACAGGATAGCGCTAGCCCGTATCGAGATTTCTATATCTGGCGTGATGCCAGCGCTGAAGGATTACCGAATAACTGGCGATCTAAATTTGGTGGGAACGCCTGGCAATGGCATGCCGAAAGCGGTCAGTATTTTTTGCATCTGTTTGCCCCAGAACAGGCGGACCTCAACTGGGAGCACCCGCCGGTGCGCCAGGCCTTAAAGCAGGTTTGTGAGTTTTGGGCTGACCTTGGTGTGGATGGCTTACGTCTGGATGTGATAAATCTGGTCTCGAAAGAGCAGGATTTCCCGTCTGATGATAGCGGCGATGGCCGCCGTTTCTATACCGATGGCCCGCGCATTCATGAGTTTTTGCAGGAGATGAGCCGCGATGTATTCCAGCCAAAAGGCTTGATGACCGTCGGCGAGATGTCTTCGACTAAGCTCGAGCACTGTCAGCGCTATGCGGCTCTAGATGGCGGCGAACTATCGATGACCTTCAATTTCCACCATCTGAAGGTCGATTACCCTCAAGGCCAGAAATGGGCGTTGGCGAAGCCGGATTTTGTCGAGCTGAAAAGCATTTTCAACCAGTGGCAACAAGGGATGCACGGTCACGCCTGGAACGCACTGTTCTGGTGTAATCACGATCAGCCGCGCATTGTTTCACGCTTTGGTGATGAAGGGCCGCTACGCGTTGTGGCCGCCAAGATGTTGGCGATGGTGCTACATGGAATGCAGGGCACACCTTATATTTATCAGGGCGAAGAGATTGGCATGACTAACCCTGGCTATCAACGTATCGAGCAATATCGTGACGTTGAAAGTCTGAATATGTTTGCCGAACTCGCAGAGGCAGGCCAGGACCAGCAGCAGTTGCTGGCCATTTTAGCCACTAAATCCCGCGATAATGGCCGTACACCAATGCAATGGGATGCCTCGCCAAACGCTGGGTTTACTGAAGGTACCGCCTGGATTAGCCCGGCCGAGAATTACCTGCAGATTAACGCCGAACAGGCGCTGGCGGATCAAGATTCGGTATTTTATACCTATCAGCAACTGATCCAGCTTCGTAAAAGTCTACCGATACTGACTCAAGGCGATTATCAGGATCAACTGCCTGAACATCCGCATTTGTGGTGTTATCAGCGCAGCTGGCAAGGTCAAAAATTGGTGGTATGGTGTAATCTCAGTGCAGAATCGCAACAGGTTCCACTCACATCTCCTGCCGGTGAATGGTTGCTCGGTAACTACGAGGATGCGCCAAACCACGGTAATTTACGTCCTTTTGAAGCCGTTTACTGGCTCGTATAGGCCGACTATTACTCTCAATGAGCGGCTATATTGCCGCTCTTTTTTTACTTCCTTCCCTGATTTTTTTACTCCTCTTTTTCGACGTACCTTCCAAAATCCACATACTGTATTTTCCTTGTCTTAGGTCAATCAAATAGACATTAAGCAGCGAGAAATATCTATATATAGTGCGTATATTCAACATCAATTCATATATATGGTATTTCATTGCAATGTACGCTGATGCAACTAATCAATAGTCCTCATCAGCGTGCTCGCTCAAGGAGAAAAATTTTGAACCTAGCTGCCGACCTTTTTCAGCCCAACGGTGCTCATCAAGCCCTGCCAATAGTGGTCAAACGCGATGGCTGCCGGGTGCCTTTTGATCAAAGGCGCATCAAGCAGGCGGTACAGCATGCCGCAGCAGCAGCGGGGATAGATTGTGGTGATTATTGTCAACAGGTCGCGCAGGCAGTCAGCCTCGGATTACAACAGCGTCAACAGGTTGATATTCATGAGATTCAGGATGCGGTAGAAAATCAGTTGATGTCAGGGCCATACAAACAACTCGCTCGGTTATATATTGAATATCGTCATGACAGAGACGTAGGACGTGAACGGCGTGGACAGTTGAATCAGGCGATCCGCGGGCTGGTCGAACAAAGCAATATGTCGCTGCTCAATGAAAATGCCAATAAAGATAGCAAGGTGATCCCAACCCAGCGTGACCTGCTTGCCGGGATCGTCTCTAAACATTACGCCACCCAGCATATTTTACCTCGCGATGTAGTCCTCGCTCACCAGCGTGGTGAGATCCACTATCACGATCTCGATTACTCCCCCTTCTTTCCAATGTTTAACTGCATGTTGATCGACTTGCGCGGCATGCTGACTCGAGGGTTTAAAATGGGCAACGCTGAGATCGACAGCCCTAAATCGATCTCTACTGCCACCGCGGTCACTGCACAAATTATTGCTCAGGTCGCCAGCCATATTTATGGCGGCACCACGATTAACCGTATTGATGAAGTTTTGGCCCCTTATGTAACGCAAAGTTTTAATAAACATCTGGCGGTCGCCGAACAGTGGCGCATCAATGATACTCAAGCATTTGCTCGCGAGCGCACAGAAAAAGAGTGTTATGACGCCTTTCAATCATTGGAATATGAGGTGAATACGCTGCATACCGCTAACGGCCAAACGCCATTTGTCACCTTTGGTTTTGGATTGGGCACCAGTTGGGAATCGCGCTTAATTCAACAATCCATTCTAGGCAATCGCATCGCCGGGCTGGGTAAAAACCGTAAAACGGCGGTATTCCCTAAGTTGGTCTTTGCCATCCGCGACGGTGTGAATCATCGCCCCGGGGATGTCAACTACGATATCAAACAACTCGCCGTTGAGTGCGCCAGTAAACGTATGTATCCCGATATCCTCAATTATGATCAAGTGGTGAAGGTCACCGGCTCCTTTAAGACGCCAATGGGTTGCCGCAGCTTCCTCGGTGTGTATGAAGAAAACGGCCAACAGATCCACGAAGGCCGTAATAATATTGGCGTGATCAGCTTGAACCTGCCGCGTATTGCGCTGGAAGCCAAACATGATGAAGCTGTGTTTTGGGCGTTACTCGATCGGCGTCTCTTGCTAGCCAGGAAAGCCTTAATGACGCGGATTGCCCGTCTGGAAGGAGTAAAAGCCCGGGTTGCACCCATTTTATATATGGAAGGGGCCTGCGGCGTGCGGCTAAAAGCCGACGATGATATCTCAGAGATTTTCAAACATGGCCGTGCGTCAATTTCTTTGGGTTATATCGGCGTACATGAAACCATTAATGCACTGTTTGGCAATGACACCCATCTCTTCGATCAATCGATACTGCAAGAAAAAGCACAGGCGATCGTCGCCAAACTAAAAGCCGCGGTAGAGAGCTGGAAAGAAGAAACCGGCTACGGATTTAGCCTGTACAGCACTCCAAGCGAGAATCTATGCGATCGTTTCTGCCAATTAGATGCCGCAGAGTTCGGCTTGGTAGCCGGGGTAACCGATAAAGGTTATTACACCAACAGCTTCCATTTAGACGTTGAGAAGAAAGTCGATCCCTATCAAAAACTGGACTTTGAAGCGCCCTATCCAGCCATCAGCAACGGCGGCTTTATCTGTTATGGCGAATACCCGAACTTACAGCACAACCTGAAAGCCTTAGAAGATGTTTGGGATTATAGCTATCAGCGCGTGCCTTACTACGGAACCAATACGCCTATCGATGAATGTTACGACTGTGGCTTTACCGGCGAATTTAGCTGTACCAGCAAAGGTTTCACCTGCCCAAAATGTGGCAATCATGATTCAGCTCGGGTGTCGGTCACCCGCCGCGTCTGTGGCTATCTCGGCAGCCCGGATGCCCGCCCGTTTAATGCCGGTAAACAAGAAGAAGTGAAACGACGAGTGAAACACTTAAACAACGGCCAGTTAGGGTAATGCTTTGAATTATCATCAATACTATCCGATTGATGTGGTTAACGGGCCGGGAACGCGCTGTACTTTGTTTGTTTCCGGTTGCGTCCACCAATGCCGCGGCTGCTATAACCAAAGTACCTGGCGGCTCGATTCTGGCCAGCCTTTTACTCAGGCGCTAGAAGATCGCATTATTCGCGATCTGCAGGATATCTTGATCCCGCGGCAAGGATTGTCGCTATCCGGCGGCGATCCGTTGCATCCACAAAATCTGGTGGCGATCGTCCAATTATTGCAGCGCGTGCGCGATGAATGTCCGGGAAAAGATGTCTGGCTATGGAGTGGCTATAGATTTGAAGAGTTATCGGCAGATCAGCAACAAGCGATCGCGCTGATCAATGTCTTAGTCGATGGTAAGTTTGTGCAAGAGCTGCACGATCCGTCATTGATCTGGCGCGGTAGCAGTAATCAGGTGGTGCATAGGTTGCGGTGAGGGGAATTAATTAGGGAAACGTTCTTTTTGGTGAGCAACAGCAAGTATTTTCAGCGCCTCCTGCTCAATGAAGTAAACAATCAATAAAGACGCCCGGCTCACTAATAATTTCCTCATCCTGCCATACCAAGCTTTCCCCAAGTGGGGGTTGCTGGTTAATAACTTAATAGATTTCATCAATTCTATATCAGCTTGTTCCGCAGCTCGTGGGTTAATAGGATAAAGAAATTCAAAAATCCGCTGTCGGTCTTGTAAGGCAGACTCTGCCCATTCAACCCGCATAATTGCCTCTATTTTTTCGCCAGCTTGGCTCGGATATTGTCCTTAAAAGATTCCATGAGCTGTTCAGCTTGTGGTTCCTGCAAATAGTAACTCTCCCCACAATCAAGTTGAGCAAATGCAGCATCAACCTTGTTCTTTAACCATGCATCATGAGACTCAGCTTCTCTCTGTTCTTCAGCAAGCTGCTCGGCTAAATTGCGGCAAGCTTCGCTGAGGGTCATCCCTTTGCTTTGTGCCGCCTTTTGCGCTAGCTGTTTCGTTTCATTATCGATGCGAAATTGGATACGACTTTCCATTGCGCCCTCGTAGATTGGTTAATTTACAGACAAGTTATGTTAGCACAAATGTGATGACAGCGAGGCAACTATGCCGAAGATGAATATACTCTCACCATGGTATTGATAAATGGCCGCGATTCCCCTTGGCTTGGCTAATATCTGCCGCCAGATTGTGCGCCTTGTTCATGGTTGCATTTCCCTTAATTGACATACTTCCTCCTTGTAAAAATCAATCTAACAACCCATCAGCACTTTGGCTTTACTGCGCACCTCAGCAAGTTCTGCTGCCGATACTTGCCCTTTCTTCAGTGCGTTTCTATGTCGCCAGTCCAGACTTTTAAGCCGATCGGATAACACCACGCTTGGCGGGTTTCCGGCTATTTCACGATAACTTGCGGCATAGCACTCACCTCATACATATCTGCATTGAGGCAACCATAGTATCTACCGCCTTTAAGTATCAACAATGTTGATACTTAAAGATGTCTGGCTATCCAAATAACGCCCCTATCGTTATCGCAAATGTTATTCATGACCAGTCCATCATCACAACGCTGCGAGATGCCGCGCAAACTTCACTTCCCTCAAGTTAACAACCCCAGGCCATTTTGCTATTCTCGACGCCATGCAATTCGCCCTTCTCTCTGTAAAAATTTAAAATAATCAATAAGGAAATACTGTGAACTCGCCTAACGAGATGTTTAAGAAAGAGATTGAATGGTCATGTCGCCATATGGTCAGGACACTCAAACAAGTCCAGATGCTGCCGGACTTACGCCATGTTCGCCTCGCCTGCAATATGCATCTCGATTTGAAAATGATCCCGTTGGTAGAAGGTTTACTTAAAAAGAACGCCAAGATTTTTCTGACTACCTGCAACCCAACAACGGTGCAAGATGATGTGGTGGCTTATCTGGTCGCCGCCGGGGCTGAGGCCTGCGCCTGGCGCAATATGAGCGATACAGACTGGCGTGATTCATGGGAAAAAGCTATTGCCTGGCGACCAACCCATTTATGTGAAATGGGCGCAGATATTACGACATTGCTGCATCAGCGCGGCGAATTCGGCGATGTTGTAGCCTGTCTGGAAGCCACCGGTTCTGGCGTGAACCGTCTGGCAGACCTGCGTCCGGGCTACCCTATTTTTAACTGGGATGATCTGCCGGTTAAAGAAGGCCTGCATAACCGCCATATGGTCGGATTAACCGCCTGGCAGACCTTCTTCCAAACGACGCATCTGACCTTACATGAAAAGCGCGTATTGGTGATTGGCTACGGACTGGTAGGCCAAGGCGTTGCCGCTGCGGCGAAAGCTTACGGTGGACAGGTAATGGTCGCAGAGCTTGATCCTGCACGTCGTCTGCAGGCTGCCTATGATGGCTGGCACATCGTGGATATTGATGATGCTATTGCCACCAGCGATGTCGTTGCGACAGCGACCGGAGCAACGAGAGTAGTTAGCGCAGCCGTACTGGATAAAGCCAAAGACGGCGTCTTTGTCCTTAACGTAGGCCACGTTGCTCAGGAGATCGACTGCGAATATCTGCAACAATATCCGAACGAAGAAGTGATGCCCTTTATCAATGCCTATCAGTTGCCAGGTAAAACGCTCTATTTGATGGCAAACGGATCGATGCTAAACCTGACCGCAGGTTTCGGCGATAGCCTAAACGCTTTCGACGTTACGCTCGCCGTCATGGCCAGCGGTATCAAACATATTGTTACCGACGGCCAACGGGCAGATAACGCGGTGTATTTGCTGCCGAAAAGCGTCTGGGAAAACGCGTTATAACTGACTGTTTCCCCCACATCCTTCCCATCTGGCTTTTATCTGCCTCAGACCTTTTACACTGGTTTCTGAGGCAGAACATTCCCATTGGACGCACAGCAATAAACCATTATTCCGCCCTTTGATTAGGCGCTATCACACAGACTTCATCATTCTGCAACCGCGCATTCACCCCGCTGTCATCATTGCCCGGCAACATACACCTCAACACCGAATTGAGGTTGACACTATGTACGCCCTGTTTCGCTTACAGCACCACAGCTCTTCGGTAAGTATTCAAACATCAAAAACCATGTGCGCATCGTCCTTGAGCATTGGCCCAGACTACGCGGAGTTTTTATTATGATGAACTTATCTAGACATCCGACCAGTTTCCCCACGCGCTATCAGCAAATTGCTGCCGAACTGGAACTTGATCTACGTAATATCTATCGCTGCGGTGATTATTTACCGCCAGAGCAACAACTAGCAGAACGTTTTCAGGTTAATCGCCATACGTTACGTCGTGCAGTCGATGAGTTGGTTGAACGAGGCTGGCTGCAACGCCGCCACGGCATCGGCATTCTGGTGCTGATGCGTCCTTACGATTACCCACTGCATTCCCAAGCCCGCTTTAGTCAGAATCTACTGGAACAAGGCAGCCACCCCACCAGCGAAAAACTCCTGGCGGTGCTACGCCCGGCACCCGACCACGTCGCCAGCGCGCTGGGTTTGCAGGAAGGGGATACGGTGATTCATCTGCGTACTTTACGCCGGGTTAATGACACTCCGGTTTGCGTGATTGACCACTATTTGCCGGACCTAGGCTGGTGGCCCGCATTACAGCATTTCAATAACGGTTCATTGCACGAGTTTATCCGCAAAGAGATGAATCAAAATCTGAGCCGCCGCACTACTCGTATTAACGCCCGCCGCGCACTGGTGAAAGAGAGCAAGTTACTCGAAATCGTTCCTCAGGCACCGCTGCTTTGCGTTCGCACTTTGAATATCTGTGAAGGCTCGGACAGCGTGGCGGAATACTCCGTCAGCCTGACCCGTGCCGACATGATCGAACTGACTATGGAGCATTAAGTATGGACCATCTACAACCCCGCCAACGTTGGATGTCTGTGCTTGCACACAGTCAACCAACGGAGCTGCTGGCGTATTGGCAGCCGCTCAATCTTAACCCACAGTTTCAACGCCTGCGCGCCCCGGAAACTGGCCTGACTCAACTGCAAGGACGAATGGGCGGCACCGGCAAACGCTTTGTTATGGGCGATATGACCGTGACACGCGCCGTGGTGCAACTCGACTCTGGCGTTTATGGCTACAGCTACGTTGCTGGCAGAGATAAAGCTCACGCCGAGCTCTGCGCCATCATCGATGCCCTGCTGCAAGTGCAAGGTATGGACGAGCTTTTAAATAGCAAAGTGATCGCACCGCTGGCGGCACAGCAGCAGGCTCGCCGCGAAGAACGCGCCCGCCAGATTGCCTCTAGCCGCGTCGATTTCTTCACCTTGGTTAGAGGAGAATAAGCCATGTCGCTCGTTGCCAGTTTTAAACACCCCGTTGCCGATGCGCAATATAGCTTCCGCCGCATTCTTAAAGCATTAAGCGAACCAGGCGTAAACGTAGAACTGCCTGCTGTACAAAGCTTTGGCGCTCTGTGCCCAGCCAGCACCTGCGTGTTACTGACCCTGATCGACCAAGACACTCCGCTGTGGATAAGCCCGGTGTTGGACGATGAAGTGCTACGTCACAACCTACGTTTTCACACTGGAGCCGTACTGACCAATGATCCTCGCGAAGTGAGTTTTGCGCTGGCCGAAGGATCGCTGGATAGCAGCACGCTGCTGGCCTTCCCTTGTGGTGATGAGATGTCTCCAGAACTGGCAACCAGCGTCATCGTACAGGTTGAGGCCTTGACCGGTGGGCAACCGCTGCGTCTGCATGGCCCTGGCATCGAATCTACTCGCGTTATCAGCCCAGTATTACCTGATGCCGTGCGTGAATATCTGCTCAATCGTCCGCACCGTTTCCCGTTGGGTCTGGACTTTATGTTTACCTGCGGTGAGCAGTTGATCGCCCTGCCGCGCACCACCCACGTGGAGGTTTGCTGATGTACGTAGCCGTTAAAGGGGGCGAAAAGGCGATTGACGCTGCCCATGAACTTCTGGCGCATCAACGCCGGGGCGATACCGCCATTACTGAAGTCGAATGTGACCAAATTGAACAACAGCTTGGACTGGCCGTCGATCGTGTGATGAGTGAAGGTGGTATTTATGACCGCCAGCTCGCCGCACTGGCCATCAAACAAGCCAGCGGTGATATGGTCGAGGCGATTTTCATGCTGCGTGCCTATCGCACCACTTTGCCTCGTCTGGCTACTAGTCAGCCGCTCAATACCGCCAAGATGCGTTTAGAACGCCGTATTTCCGCCATCTATAAAGATTTACCGGGCGGCCAGGTATTAGGCCCGACTTACGATTACACCCATCGTTTGCTGGACTTCACGCTGCTCGCTGAAGGTAAAACACCGGTCGCGCCTATCGCTAATGAAGCGATGCCGGAAGAGTGTGGCCACGTGTTTGACCTGCTTGCTAATCAGCAACTTTCTATTGAAGAGCAAGATGACGGCAGCGAACCAGAAGACGTGACGCGCACGCCGCCCGTCTACCCAGCATCTCGCGCCGCCCGTTTGCAACAGTTGGTACGCGGCGACGAAGGTTTCTTGTTGTCATTAGCCTATTCCACCCAACGCGGTTATGGCCGTAACCACCCGTTTGCCGGCGAAATCCGCACCGGTTGGGTAACGGTGGAAATCGTGCCGGAAGAGTTGGGTTTTAGCATCGATATTGGTGAGATTTTGCTGACTGAATGCGAAATGGTTAATGGCTTCGTAGCGCCAGAAGACAGGCCACCGCACTTTACCCGCGGCTATGGTTTGGTGTTCGGTCGCGCCGAGCGCAAAGCAATGTCGATGTCGCTGGTCGATCGCTCGCTACAAACCCGTGAATATCAGGAACGTGTCACCAGCCCGGCACAGGATGAAGAGTTTGTGTTGTCACACGCTGACAACGTGGAAGCCGCTGGTTTCGTTTCGCACCTCAAATTGCCGCATTACGTTGATTTCCAGGCCGAGCTGGAGCTGCTAAAACGCCTGCGCCAGCAGCGTGATGACTCTCTAAATCAGGATCTGAGCAATGAAAAGTAAACAGCAAGATGCCTCTGTCGCCGAAGGATATAACCACGGCTATCTGGATGAACAGACCAAACGCATGATCCGCCGCGGCATTCTCAAAGCGGTGGCGATCCCCGGTTACCAAGTGCCTTTTGCCGGGCGCGAAATGCCAATGCCTTACGGTTGGGGAACCGGCGGTATTCAGCTCACTGCCAGCCTGATTGGTCAACAGGACGTGTTGAAAGTGATCGACCAAGGGGCCGATGACACCACTAACGCCGTGTCTATCCGCAAGTTCTTCCAACGTGTTGCCGGCGTAGAAGTGACAGAACGTACCAAAGAAGCCACGCTTATCCAAACGCGTCACCGTATTCCAGAAGCACCGTTGCAAGAAGATCAGATTCTTATCTTCCAAGTGCCGATCCCTGAGCCGCTGCGCTTTATCGAGCCACGAGAAACCGAAACCCGCAAGATGCACGCGCTGGAAGAGTACGGTGTGATGCAAGTGAAGTTGTATGAAGATATCGCGCGGTTTGGCCATATCGCGACGACTTATGCTTATCCGGTCAAGGTAAACGATCGCTACGTGATGGATCCCTCACCTATCCCAAAATTCGATAACCCGAAAATGAACCAGATGGCGGCGTTGCAACTCTTTGGTGCCGGTCGTGAAAAGCGTATTTATGCGCTGCCACCGTTTACTAAAGTTGAGAGCCTAGATTTCGAGGATCACCCTTTCACCGTGCAGCAATGGGATGAACCTTGCGCCATCTGTGGTTCTAAACACAGTTATTTAGACGAAGTGGTGCTCGATGATGTCGGCAACCATATGTTTGTCTGCTCCGACACCGACTATTGCGCCGAACAACTTGCGCTGCAAAGTGCAGCATCCACGGCCCCTTCCGATGAGGCGACTTCACGATGAACTCTCAGACTCAGGCGCAAACGCCACTGCTGTCAGTCGATAATCTGACCCATCTGTACGCGCCGGGCAAAGGCTTTATGGATGTCTCTTTCCAGCTTTATCCAGGCGAAGTGCTGGGGATCGTCGGTGAATCTGGCTCAGGTAAAACCACGCTACTGCAATCGATCTCTGCACGCTTGGCACCGCAAGCTGGGAAGGTGATTTATCACAACGGCAATCAGGCAGCGCAATCACTGTATGACATGTCGGAAAGCGATCGCCGTCGTCTGCTGCGTACCGATTGGGGCGTAGTGCATCAGCATCCAATGGACGGTTTACGTCCGCAGGTTTCCGCAGGCGGTAATATCGGCGAACGCTTGATGGCAATTGGTGAACGTAATTACGCCAATATCCGCCAACAAGCAACGAAATGGCTGGAAGATGTCGAGATCCCGGTTAATCGTCTGGATGACCTGCCAACGACGTTTTCTGGTGGCATGCAGCAACGTCTGCAAATTGCCCGCAATTTAGTGACGCACCCACGCTTGGTATTTATGGATGAACCAACCGGTGGATTGGACGTTTCTGTTCAGGCACGTCTGCTGGATTTGCTGCGCACTCTGGTGGTGGAAATGCAACTGGCCGTGGTCATTGTTACCCATGATTTGGGCGTTGCCCGCCTGCTAGCTAACCGATTGCTGGTGATGAAACAAGGTCAGGTGGTGGAAAGCGGATTAACTGACCGTGTGCTCGACGATCCGCATCACCCTTACACCCAGTTATTAGTGTCGTCGGTGCTGTCGTAATTTCAGCACCGCCGTGAGCAATGCCAGCGGATAAGTGATTGCCAAGGTAATCGCTTACAAATAGCCAAATATAAGAGTGATCAGACTATGACAACCAGGCTTAGGGTTGAGAATCTCAGTAAGACCTTCGTATTACATAATCAGCAAGGTATTCGTCTGCCGGTGTTTACCGACGCATGTTTAGAGGTAAATGCCGGTGAATGCGTGGTGTTACACGGCCATTCAGGCAGTGGGAAATCGACGCTGTTACGCTCGCTTTATGGTAATTACCTGCCAGATAGCGGCCAGATTTGGGTCGGTCACCAAGGTGAGATGGTCGAGCTGGTCGCGGCCGAAGCGCGCCAAATTTTGGCCGTGCGTCGCCACAGTTTAGGCTGGGTCAGCCAGTTCTTGCGGGTGATCCCTCGTATCAGTGCATTGAATCTGGTGATGCAGCCCTTGCTGGAGTTGGGCGTAGATAAAGCCGAGTGTGAAGAGCGCGCCAGCACCTTATTGACCCATCTGAATGTGCCACAACGCCTCTGGCATCTGGCACCGTCAACCTTCTCTGGCGGTGAACAACAGCGCGTGAATATTGCCCGTGGATTTATTGTCGATTACCCGATTTTACTGCTCGATGAACCGACCGCTTCGCTGGACGCCACCAACCGCGCAGCCGTCGTTACCCTGATTCAACAAGCCAAACAACGCGGTGCCGCTATTGTCGGTATTTTCCACGACGAAGATGTCCGCGACCAAGTTGCCGACAGGCTCTATACCATGACGCCAGCGTCAGTCTCTGCCGAGGTTCAACCATGATTATCAATAACGTTAAACTGGTGTTGGAAAACGAAGTCGTTGAGGGATCATTAGCAGTAAAAAATGGCGTGATCAGCGCCTTTGCCGATACGAATAGTCAGTTGCCAGAAGCGATTAATGGCGAAGGCGGTTGGTTAATGCCGGGTTTTATCGAGCTACATACCGATAACCTGGATAAATTCTTTACCCCGCGCCCTAAGGTTGACTGGCCTGCCTACTCCGCAATGAGCAGCCACGATGCGTTGATGGTGGCTAGCGGTATTACCACCGTGCTTGATGCTATCGCCGTAGGCGATGTGCGCGATGGTGGGCACCGCTTAGATAACCTGCAAAAAATGATTGGCGCAGTACGCAATAGCGAGCAAGCGGGTCTCAATCGCGCTGAACACCGTTTGCACCTGCGTTGCGAGCTGCCGCATGAGTCAACATTGCCATTGTTTGAAGAGTTTATGAACATCCCAGAATTGGGGCTGGTCTCGTTAATGGATCACTCACCTGGTCAGCGCCAATTCTCGACGCCAGAAAAATACCGCGAATATTATCAAGGCAAATACCGTCTCAATGACGATGAGATGGAAGCTTTCCAGGAATCACAAATAGCTAATTCTCTGCGCTGGGCCAAGCCAAACCGCATGGCGATTGCTGAGCATTGCAACCGTCTGGGCATTGCGCTCGCTAGCCATGATGATGCAACCGCTGCCCACGTAGCCGAGTCTAAAGCACTAGGCAGCGTGATCGCTGAGTTCCCGACTACCGAGGAAGCAGCATACGCTTCTCATCAGCAAGGGCTGCAAGTATTGATGGGAGCGCCAAATATTATCCGTGGTGGCTCGCATTCCGGTAACGTAGCGGCACAGCATCTCGCCTCTTTAGGCCTGCTGGATATTCTGTCTTCTGACTATTATCCCGCCAGCTTGATAGATGCCGTGTTCCGTATTGCACTGGACGAAAGCAACGCCTTTGGCCTGTCACAAGCCGTAGCGCTGGTGACGCGTAACCCAGCAACGGCATTGAGCTTGCAAGACCGGGGTGTGATTGCCGAAGGCAAACGTGCGGACTTAGTGCTGGCGCGTGCGCATCAAGGCCATCACTACGTACACAACGTGTGGCGCCAAGGAAAGCAGGTATTTTAATGAGCCGATTACTCTATCTGGTGGGGCCTTCCGGCTCAGGCAAAGATAGCCTGCTGGACGCGCTTCGTGACCAACAGCCGCCGGGTTTTATCGTCGCCCATCGCTATATTACTCGCCCGGCTAGCGCCGGGTCTGAGAACCATGTTGCGCTGAGCGTCGAGGAGTATCAAAAACGCCGTGAGTTGGGTTTGTTTGCACTGCATTGGGACGCACATCAAACCCACTACGCGCTAGGTATTGAGATTGATTTGTGGATGCAGCAAGGGTTGAACGTTATCGCTAACGGCTCGCGAGAGTATTTGCAGCAAGCACAGCAACGTTACGGCGAGCGCCTGCTGCCGATCTGTTTGCATGTTTCACCCTCGGTACTGGAGAAACGCTTGCAACAACGAGGACGAGAAAACGGCGAGCAAATTAGCGCACGCCTACAACGTGCAGCGGATTATCAGCACATGTTGCCTGCTAACTGCCATTTGCTGGCCAATGATGGAGCATTGCAAGATACGCTGGCCGAACTGCTGGCGTTAATCTGCCCAATGCAGCCGATAATTGAAGGGGAAATGCCCTCATGCAATTGACGTTTCTCGGTAGCGGCGGCGCGCAACAGGTGCCGGTTTTTGGTTGTGATTGTGTGGTCTGTGAACGCGCACGGTTGCAGCCAGAGTTTCGCCGACTGCCTTGCAGTGCACAGATAATCTATGACGGAGAGTTAACCTTGATTGATGCCGGTTTGCATCAGTTAGCGGAGATATTTCGTGCGGGGCAAATTCAACGTTTTTTGCTGACACATTATCATATGGATCACGTTCAGGGACTATTTCCTCTACGTTGGGGGATGGGTCAAACCATTCCGGTCTTCGGCCCACCGGATAACCAAGGCTGTGATGACCTGTTCAAACACCCCGGGATATTAGATTTCCAACCACCATTCCAGGCTTTGGTGCCGCAACAAGTCGGTGCCCTTTTGGTCACGCCAATCCCGCTTAATCATTCCAAAGTGACTTACGGCTATTTGATTCAACATCCGTCAGATCATCATGATAGAAGCGTCTCTCTCGCCTATCTAACCGATACCGCGGGTTTACCCGATGTCAGCAAGGCATTTTTGCAGAGCGTGAGCCTTGATCTGTTAGTGCTCGACTGCAGTCATCCACCGCGTAGTAAACCTGACCGTAATCATAATGATATTCATCAAGCATTGGAGATTCATCGCCAGCTAGTACCTAAGCAGACGTTGCTGACACACGTCAGCCACCTGCTGGATGCCTGGCTGATGGATAATCATTTACCGAAAGGGGTCGACGTGGCGCGGGATAATATGGTGATTACATTATGATGGCTAAGGGGCGGCGGCAATGATTTAAAGGCGTTTATGGCTGCTCGGAGTAGATTTGGTCGCTTATTCACTCAGCTGATATATGCCAACGTTACCGCTCGCGCCCAGCAGGGGCTTTTCGGCGAAAGCCCCTGCACCCAACGCCTGCGCTTAGCTTATCGGGTCGCTGCGCGACTGCCCGCGCTTACTGCTTCGGCCGGGCGGGTCGGCTGAGACGGGCGTCCTGCCCGGCTCAACCTAAATCGGTCGTCCATGACCGATTTCCCCTGGCCTTATGCGTTCGCTTGGCCGATAAGATGCGCTATTGAAGGTCAACGGCTAGGTCAAGGCCAACAGCTAGGTCAAGGTCAACAGCTAGGTCAAGGTCAATAGTTAGGTCAAGGTCAACGAAGCAAGAGTGAATAGGCTGGTTAGGGTCGGATTCATCACTTGATCAGCTTTTTACTGGGAGCGACTCCAGAAGATTTTTTTGCCGAATCCCAGGACGTTATCGGTCATTTTGATATCGCTGAGGCTAAGCTGCCAGATTGGGGCTTTCATTACTTTGGCGACCGGGAAGCGTTTACAGTAGAGGTGACGGGCTCGCTGCTCGTCTTCACCCTGCAAGATTGTCGCTTGCGCACTAAATTGAATGCCTTTGATCAGCGCCACGCTTTTAATCTGCGCTGAAATCGTGCCGACGACCTGTGGATTTTGCTGCATCAGCGCGCCGTGACGGGTTTTAAGCTCGGTCATCAGGTACAGCGTCATGTTTTCAGGATCTGTGACGTAGAAACAGCTGGCGCACCACATATCGCCATCGGCTTGAGCACACAGGCTCAGGACATGATTCTTGCGCAAATACTTGCTGATATGCGCTAATTCATCAGGGTTGCTCATCGTAGCTCCTTATCATCACTTGCCTGCCAGTGTAACGTGCCGCGAGTAATCATATCGATGTTTTACTTCACTTATTACTCGCGCTATGAATTAATCGTCAGCAGATTTGCTTAGAGACTCGATCGCATGACAGCTAGCCTTGCACTCAATACTACTTGGTATCTTTATATGTTGCGGACATCGTCCGACATGCTTTATACCGGTATTACCACCGATGTTGAGCGGCGATTAATACAGCATCAATCAGGTAAAGGGGCCAAGTCATTGCGCGGTAAAGGTGAACTCACGTTAGTTTATTATTGTGTAGCTGGCGATCGCTCATTAGCATCGAAATTAGAATGGCAGGTAAAGCAGTTAGCGAAAAAACAAAAAGAAAAATTGGTCGTTGCAAAACCGGATTGTTTGCAAAACTATCTTGCTGAAATGATAGAAAAGAGTATTAGTAAAAAAAACAATAAATAAGGGGCGGATTTTTCGCCCCTTATTATTACTTAATAATGTTATTAGTTAATACATTATAGTGAAACGTTAACCATTACGCCGCCAATAAAGGCATCTTTAACCTGGCTCACTGCACCTGGTGCAGAAATATATTGCAGGTTTGGACGAACTGTCAGCCAGTTTGTCGCTTTGATGCCGTAGTAAAGTTCATAGTCATATTCTGAACCGTGCTGCACCGGCAAATAAGTTGGGTTATTGTAGCTATTCACGCCGTTAGCATCGTTTTGTTGACGCTGGGTTTGTGAAAAATCACTGTTAACATGAATACGACCTACGCCGAAACCAATTTCATCCTGCGGACGCGCATCAAAGAGCCCGACATAAGTGAAGGCAATAGACTGGAAGTTATCAGTTTTCGACGTTTTCTTGTCATTCATCACGCCTTGAACAGTCAGCGTCAAACCACGGCTGGCATCGCCATTGACGGACGTAATCTGCTGTTGTGCCAACAGATAGCCACCGTAAGCGTGCGCAGTATCGCCATATTGCTGAGCGCCGTTGCTGTCGATATAAGAAGTATGATAAACGTCGCCGTTAGTTGAGCTGTAATAGGCACCAATTTTGTATTTGCCCGGTAATTTTTCTGCGCCCAATTTCGGCAACCAGCCAATCTCTACCGGTACCAGGTTACCAACCGTTCCTTTGGTATCTAAACGGAAACCATTACCGCTATCGTAGTTTTTAGGGTTTTGATTGTAGATCCCCACCTGGGTATAAATTTCAGGTGTGAAGTTCAACTTGATACGGCCACCCCATTGAGAGACAGGCCAGTTGTACCAACGATCGCCGCGCCAGTTACCCGCAGCACCGCTGCCCATGGTCAGGTTTTCAAAGTTGCTGTTCAGTGAGTCGAAATCTTCACCCACGGTCACACGACCCAATTTAATGTCCAGCGCATCGTTGAAATAGCCCTGGCGTAACCACAATTGGGTCAGACGCGTGGTTTGCCCACGGCCCCAGACTTCTTGTGAAGACGAGAGCGTGCCCACACGCGGATCGCCAGTGACATCATTGTTCAGGTTACGGCCATTACGGTTAGTGACGGTGAATTGGAATTCTGTATCGCTCCAGTTCAGTAGCTTATCTAAGTCTAGATTGACCCCAAAACCCCATTGATCGGCATAACGAGCGGTAGTTGATGTGCGATGGCCGCCAGCAAAATTACTTGCCGCTTCACCTGTATAGTTAATTTGGAAATCAACACCTTCTTGCTTCCAATTAGTTCTCGCACCGCCCCAATCTCCAAGCATATAAGGAGAATCCATTGAGAATGGCTCGGCTGTCGAAGCAGCAAAACTACTCCCAGTGGCAAACAGCAGTCCAAGTGAACAAGCAAGGCTAAGTTTTTTAAAACGGAACGGGATTTGGCTGGCCACGTTAGATTCCTTAAATAATCAAAAGTTCAGTAGCAGCAATATTATTATACTTAGCATGCTAAACTGTGACCTAGATTGGATTATTTAACACTAAAAAATTAAACCAGCGAAAATAAATTAAATAATATTTTAACCCTTCGAGATAATCGCATTTTTTGTTTAAAATAAATCAAAATTGTTATACTAAGTTTATTATCACTGTATGGAATGAAAAATTCACTATAGTTAACAAGACACCGTCTCACTGGAGAAACATACGATTATTTACACACAACTGACAAAACTTTAATAAAGCAGTTGATAATAACTCGACTTATTACTTGTTCCATTTATAAGCGGATATAACGGTCTGGATGATTAACTTTATAAAAGTTAAAAAGTAACGCTGAAAATAAAAATAGAATGACAGAATAAATATGTAATCCGCTAAATTAAACCAGTAACTCAGGGTAAGAAAGAAATATCCCTTACCCTGTTTTTCATTGAAAACGAAACTCTATAAAACAACGTTGTATTTACTCACCAATCGGCATATACCCTTGCCATTCTGGAGTATAAGGTTGCCCATGTGGATTCTCTTGCAAATGGATATAAAATTCACCCATTTTTTCAAGCAATAGACAATCATCTACGTCCTTAAGATTGTCTTTATGTTGATGATCAACGCCATTGAGAAGAGCACTGAGTCCTTTAGCTTTGGCCTCTTTTACATCGCCAGCGACAAAGAGATCAAATTCATGTAATTCGGCTAAGGTGTCTGGCCTGTAACCACCTGCATTGACGAAATATAGACGTTTACTACCAGTATAAGGTTGTTTTGAAAGAGTAATATCGTAGCCATCGGCCCATTTGATATTGGCATATCCATCAAGGTGAATTTTGTCTTTATCACCAAACCAGGCCGCTCTTAATAAAGGGATCGCCTCTTCTGGCTTATTCACGGCGGCAAACTGAATATCATGAACTTCAATATTCGATTTTCCCGCATTACCTCCAACATAAAAAATATACAAATTCATAAACTTACCAATTCATTCGTCACTATGGTTATCAGCATGGCCGCACGGCAAAAAATCAAGAGTTTCCCCTCGTTTTACTGCAACCTCTACAGGCGTTCGAATGGTGGCGAATATTCCACCAGCCCGCTGACATCAGACAGCGCCATCGGATCGAGTAAATAATATTGGAAAGAGGTTTGTGAATCGGGCCAGCGACAATGCAACTGTTGCGATATCGCAGATTTGAACCCTAAACGTCCGTAATAGCTCGGAGAACCCAAAACCACAACAGCGGCATAGCCAAATTCGTTTAGCGAATCCAAACCCTCGTAAATTAATTTCTCTGCCAGCCCCTGGCGACGCAGAGAAGCTTCTACGGCTATTGGCGCTAACGCAACCCACTGGCGGTCTTCTCCTTGAACATAAACCGGAGTAAATGCCGCATAACCGACTACGCCACCTTCATCGTCCGTTGCGACAATACCTAGAGTCAGTAAGCCGTCTTCACGTAATTGCTGAACTAAGTCAGCCTCATCATCACGGCCAAAACTTTGGCGTAGCAAACTATCGATGCCAGCAGCATCAACAGGAATTTCAACCCTGATTAACATGATTGCCTCATTGAGGAGGATATCCCCTCATTCTCTGATACTCCGGTTGGAGCAAGTCGCCCGGCTTCTACGAAATCAGCCAAACGTAATAAACCTGTACGTAATAATAACGGCATACTTTCCAGTTCAAGAGCATCCATTAGATTTTTTACATATAAACCTAATTCAGTATCTCCTTCTATGCGCAAACGGCGCTGGAAGAATAACGTATCGGGATCCTCTTTACGGGCAGCAATCAAGATAAGATCATTCGCATCAGCCGTAAAGGTAACATCCGCAGTCCCCTGCTCACGTACGCATAGCTTG
The DNA here is from genome assembly GCF_049319665.1 of Rouxiella sp. Mn2063. Lineage (NCBI taxonomy): Bacteria > Pseudomonadati > Pseudomonadota > Gammaproteobacteria > Enterobacterales > Yersiniaceae > Rouxiella > Rouxiella sp. Mn2063. The sequence goes on from NZ_JBMOUD010000007.1 coordinate 25,950, forward strand.
CCTTGGACAACACTCATCTGCCACTGCAAACCCAAATCGCCAACGTTAATACGCAACCAGCGATTCTCAAGAAAATCTAACTCGCCATCAGCCAGCGTCTGCTGTAGTTGCCAACTCAGTACCTGTTCAATAACCCGACGCTTTAGTGCAAAAGGGGTAAACCCCAAAGGGACTTTTAATAGCGATGGGGCCTGATGTACCAACTGGGCACGTAGTTTTTGCAACATAGGGGGCTGCTCCTTCAGTTAACAGATACTCCACAAGCGACAGATATTATGGTCTTCACATTAATTCACAGCAGCTTGTAGTCATCAACTTTCTCTATTTACGCTGACATCCATAGCCTCACGCTAAGGCCAAAGAGTCGGGCAATAAAAATAGTGCACCAGAATTCCTACGTGTACAACCTTCTGATTGAACGTCCTTGGTACAACACAGCATAAACTGCCCCAAATCAAAATATTGTGCAGAAACCTTACTTAAAATAGCCGCCTCGCCATGACGCTTGTATGGGATTTTGCCCTAGAGTGCATAAATTTTCTTTATACGAATCGGTCAATTTATCGATTTTCACAGGAAAAAAAGATGGAGCTTCTTTGCCCGGCAGGTAATCTGCCTGCATTAAAGGCAGCAATCGATAGCGGTGCTGACGCTGTCTATATCGGCCTGAAAGATGACACCAACGCCCGCCATTTTGCTGGCCTGAATTTTACCGAGAAAAAGCTTAATGAAGCGGCAAATTACGTCCATCAGCATCGCCGTAAATTGCATATCGCTATCAATACTTTCGCTCATCCCGATGGTTTTTCTCGTTGGGAACGAGCGGTTGATGTCGCCGTTGGATTAGGCGCAGACGCACTAATTCTGGCGGATCTGGCGATGCTGGATTACGCGGCAAGACGTTATCCTTCCGTTGAACGCCATGTTTCGGTGCAAGCCTCGGCGACTAATGAACAAGCTATCCATTTTTATAAACAACATTTTGACGTCGCACGTGTCGTTATTCCTCGAGTACTTTCTATACATCAGGTACGCCAGCTTTCACGCAGCAGTTGTGTTCCACTCGAGGTCTTTGCTTTCGGTAGTTTGTGTATCATGGCCGAGGGGCGCTGTTATCTTTCCTCCTATCTCACTGGCGAATCGCCAAATACATCAGGCGCTTGCTCGCCCGCTCGTTTTGTTCGCTGGCAACAAACGCCACAGGGAATGAATTCCCGACTTAATGACGTATTGATTGATTGCTATGACGAAGGTGAAAACGCTGGCTATCCAACCTTGTGCAAAGGCCGCTATCAGGTTGATGGCCATCTCTATCACGCGCTAGAAGAGCCCACTAGCCTCAATACTCTCGAGCTGCTGCCAGAACTGTTCGCTGCCAATATAGCCTCGGTAAAAATTGAAGGCCGTCAGCGCAGTCCGGCTTATGTCAGCCAGGTTACACGGGTTTGGCGTACAGCAATCGACAGCTATTTAGCCAATCCGCAGCATTTCACCGTCGAGGCCAATTGGATGCAAACCTTGGGGGCCTTATCTGAAGGTTCACAAACTACGCTGGGCGCTTATCACCGCGAATGGCAATAGATATAAGACGAGGAACATCATGAAGTATTCATTAGGTGCGGTTTTATATTATTGGCCTCAAAATGAAGTAGAAGCCTTTTATGAAGCAGCCAGCCACAGTAGTGCTGACATCATTTACCTGGGGGAAACGGTTTGTGCCAAACGACGGGAAATGAAAGTAAATGATTGGCTTCATCTTGCCCGCCAGCTTGCCGGGCAGGGTAAGCAGGTTGTCATATCAACACTGGCCTTGCTGCAAGCCCCTTCGGAACTTAACGAGTTGAAACGTTACGTTGAAAATGGCGAATTTTTGCTAGAAGCCAACGACCTGGGGGCGGTAAATATGGCCGCAGAACGTAATTTACCTTTTGTCGCTGGTCACGCGCTTAATTGCTATAACGCCGTCGCCCTGAAAATTCTGCAACAGCAAGGTATGATCCGCTGGTGCATGCCGGTAGAGCTCTCGCGTGACTGGCTGACTAATCTACTCAATCAATGCCAGGAGCTGGGCATCCGCGATAAGTTTGAAATCGAAGTATTATCCTACGGCCATTTACCGCTGGCCTACTCCGCTCGCTGCTTTACCGCCCGTGCCGAAAATCGTGGTAAGGATGAGTGTGAAACCTGCTGTATTCAGTATCCACAAGGTAGAAAAGTGTTAACTCAAGAAGACCAACAAGTGTTTGTTCTCAACGGGATCCAGACGCAAAGTGGCTATTGTTATAACCTGGGTAATGAACTGGCTTCGATGGACGGACTTGTTGATATCGTTCGCCTCTCACCACAAGGTATTGAAACACTAGAGCAGCTAGAGGCATTTCGCGCCAATGAAAAGGGCCAACGACCGCTGGCGTTAACTAACCACAGCGAATGTAACGGTTACTGGAAACGTTTAGCAGGATTAGAGTTAGTTGGATGACTATCAGTTTTAGCTAGCAGAGAGAGGCTGGTGTGGCACACCAGCCTGATTTGTTAGTCATTCTTCAGCGGTTTTTTTCTATGCAACAATGTCCTGAATTTCCCACTATCACGCAAAATGCCCAAACCAATGCCAAGCAACGTATAAACTACGCCCAAAATCAGCATTTTAATAATATCCCCCCAGACTTCGCTAAATGGCAGTCCCATCTGGTTAACACCAGCAATCGCTTTGGTCGCCCAGGTTGACGGGAAGGCCGAGGAGACTAACCACACCCAGTCGGGCATTGCCTGACGCGGCCAAATAGTCCCTGAGATATAAAAAACCGGCGTCGTAATAAAAGCCAGCGTCAGATAAATCATCTCAACACTGCGCAAACACTCGGTAATTAATTTTCCTAAGCCTAATACCGCCAATAAGAAAGGGAAGGTCAATAGTAAAATCTCAGCGATGGTCGCTGTTTGTCGATATCCCAATACCCAGGGCCATAGGACAAACAACACTATCGATAAGAATAACCAAATAGGGATCAGTGCCGATAGCGCCCCCAACACAACCGGTATCGCAGGTTTGCCATTCGGCGCGCTGTTTACCGCAATATTGGTTCGCACGCTGGCAATCAGCAAGGAGTGCTGCAATAGCATAACGAGCAACCCCGGAAATACGATGGCAGCAAAACTGGTCCCAGGGTTAAACAGATCGATTGTTTGTCCCACAATCGGGGTTAATAATACTTGCGCCTGGCGATGGCTAAAGCCACTTTGCAGCAATAATTCTGTATTGTAACTACTTACCATACTTTGATAAGCACTCTGTATATTGATCTGAATCTGTCCGTTCGCAAGCCGGTTAGTCGCATCACCAAACATCGGGATTACTACCGATTTTCCTGCCAGCATTTTCTGCTCAAAATCGGTCGGTACGACAAGAACAGCGAAAAGTTTACGTAGATTCAGATCATTACGCGCTTCCTGCACACTTTGATAGCTGACCATACTGGCTTTAGGCGTTGAATCAAGATCGCGGATCAGCAGCCGACTAGCATGGCTATGATCCTGATCGACAACACCAACAGGAAGATCCCAAACCGAATGATTCAGATAGACTGTGCTCATCAGACACAACGATAGCAACAGCATGAGCCACATTGGCTTATCGAGTAAGCCAGTCAGCGTTTTGAGAAAGGTCTGTCGGTAAATTGTTAGCCATTCGCGACGAGTCATTTTCCCGCCTCCTGTTTCTTCAATCTCAGGTAGAGGCGTTTATGAACCAAAATGCCGGTAATAAAAGGATAAACCAGTAAAAGCGCGCATACGCTAATAATATGGCTAACCGGAACTTGTCGTAAGAACACATCAAACATAGCGGCAAGCGCGTGAGTAAGTGGTTCTATTTCAGCAATAATTCTGGCAAACAGCGGCATTGAGAGCTCAGGAACCGAGGTACCGGAGAAGGTGAAGGCCAGACTGACAAAAATCCCCATCAGGGTATAAGCATTGATCGTCGTCCCGGTGAAGGTGAAGAGCAAAATACCAATACTCTGCGCCGCCATGACATAGAAAAATGCGATTAATAACATAAAGATTGGGTTGCCGCTCACTCGCGCATCAAATACCCATACCAATAAGGCAATTTCTACCATCAATAGCGTGGTAAAGCACAGCGTATAGGGTGCAAGCTTACCGAGCAATGCCAAGGTGAACGACTGAGAACCAAGCAATGATTGACTGCGAGCCATCACATAAATCATGCAAGTGACGGTGAACAGCTGCAACATATGGATAGTTGCCGCAAACTGCTGGAAGTAAATATAACTGCCGCTGGCATTAAAGAGGCTGTCGTAATTGAGTTGAACGTTGGCAAGCGTTGGAGCTGGTTTACCAATAGCGGCGGCAATAAAACTACGATAGCTGCTATTAAGATCTGTCATCACACCGCTAAAATCTTGGGTGGAATAGAACCCTGCGCCGTAGAACAACGCATTATAATAAAGTACAGCACTCGGCTGACGCCCCGCCAACACATCAGCTTCAAATTTCGGTGGGATATACAACAGCGAATAATCATCCCCGCTTCTGAGCCGATTTAGCGCTTGTTGCAAGCCACCATCATACGCCTGCACTTTGGCATGTGAACCTGCATCCAAGTGGCGCACCAATGCTTTTGACATCGTGCTATTGTCATTGTCCACTACCGAGACAGGCAGATCGAGCAAGGTGCCTTCCGAGAAATTACTGGCGATTAGCGTAAATAGCAGTAATGGAAAACACCAGCATAGCCAGTGAATAACTGGCCGCCGAAATGAAGAAGCAGTCTCGCGACTAAATGATCGACTGAAAGCGCGCCAGCCGGCTCTTATTCTATGCCCATTCATTAGTGTTTCCACTGCCAAAGCGCGCTCATCCCTTGGCGCAGCCCGGGTACCGGTTCTGCAGGATATAATCGAACCTCGAAGGTTTTCAGGTCAAAATCCCCGGTCGCACGCGTCGCACGTTTAGTCGCGTAGTCACCTAATGGTGCAATATAACGAACTTCAGCTTCAATTCTTTGGTTGCCTAAACCCGGCACCCGTATCGTCACTTTGTCGCCCTTACGAACTTTAGCCAAGATATCTTCACGCAAATTGAAGACGAAATAGGCCTGCGGCAAACGGATCAACGTAATGAGCGGACTATTGGCGGATTCCAGCTCACCCACTTCGGCAGGAATTGGCCCGACTTCACCATCAACCGGTGCTCTAACTTGCAGATCGTCGGTTTGTGCTTTGATAACCAGAAGGTTCTCTTCAGCAGCACGTAATTGAGCAGCATAAATATCACGTTGTTCAAAACGATCGCCGTTGATGCCCTCTTCCAAGTTTGCTTTTGCAGCCATCAATTGTTGATAGGTGCTATCGCGTGTTTTCAACGAAGATTCGAGGTCAGAGGCCGACACATAACCTTTAGCGGCAACGCGCGCATTGCGGTTGTATTGGTCGCGAGCATTTACGTAAGCGGCCTGAGCCTGCGCGACAGTCGCACGCAAATTGCGAATACTTTCTTCACGCGTGCCATTCAAGGAGAGCGCTAATTGGGATTTGGCCTGATCGCGAGCAGCCTGTGCGGATCGAAGCTGTGCCATCAGTTCAGGGCTATCCAGAGTCATCAGCAGTTGGCCGGCTTTCACATCATCACCACGCCTTGCCTGACGTTCAATGACGCGCCCTTTCGCTTTTGAAGCGACAATGACCTCTGGCGCGTCTACTTCACCTTGTAGCAACAAGTCCTGATTACTTGCGCGAAACAGTACTGCCAATGCAACCAATATTGCTACCAGCAGCAGGGTAAATAACACTCTTTTGCTCATTCAATCGTTACCTTTTACCTGCTAATTCAAATAGTAAACCCAAAATATTCAACGGCAGCCAGAAGGTATCCTTCTCATACCTACCACTTGCAATAAGGAGGCATGCACAGCAATCCATTGGTGTTTCCAGACGATCAAGTGAGCAATCATAACTGTAAACACATTGAATATGTTTGACATGAAATCACTTTTTTAATCAAGCAATCCCTTTCTTTTATCGGACAGGCCACATATCACAGGCCATAAAACCCTTAAAAGTAAATGGAGTATTAAAAATACATGAAATAAGCAATACTCAACGTCATAATTAGCAGACTTGCTACTTTTGCTGCTTAAATCAACAAATGGTGAGCTTATCTTATGTCTGAGAAAATAACGGTTCCTCTTTCGGTCCTCGATTTAGCCCCTGTCCCGCAGGGCGCTACGCCGAAACAAGCTTTTCAGTCTTCCCTTGAGCTAGCGCAAAACGCCGAAAAATGGGGATACCAGCGCTATTGGTTAGCTGAACATCACAATATGACCGGTATCGCCAGCGCGGCAACATCGGTACTTATTGGTTTTATCGCCGCTGGCACCAAACATATTCGCCTCGGTTCAGGTGGCGTCATGTTACCCAACCATTCCCCGTTGGTTATCGCTGAACAGTTTGGCACTTTGGCGACACTCTATCCCAATCGTATTGATTTGGGACTTGGCCGCGCGCCGGGAACCGATCAGAGAACCATGATCGCTTTGCGTCGTCATCTTTCAGGCGAAGTAGATAATTTCCCGCGCGATGTACAAGAATTACAGCACTATTTTGCAGATGTGCAACCCGACCAAGCGGTACAGGCCGTCCCAGGACAAGGTTTACACGTGCCGATTTGGTTGCTAGGTTCTAGTCTTTATAGCGCCCAGCTCGCAGCAGCACTGGGTTTGCCTTTTGCGTTCGCTTCGCACTTTGCTCCTGATATGCTTTATCAGGCCCTATCGATTTATCGCAGTAAATTCCAACCTTCTGCTCAATTACAAGCACCTCACGCGATGGTATGTATCAATGTCATTGCTGCTGATAGTAATGAAGAGGCACAGCGGATGTTTACCTCAAATCAACAGCAATTTATTAATCTGCGCCGTGGCAAACCGGGGAAATTGCCGGCACCGGTGGATAATATCGAAAGCCTGTGGTCAGCACAGGAGCGCTTTGGCGTCGATCAAGCGCTAAGGATGTCGGTCGTGGGTAATAAAGAGACTGTACGCCAGGGCTTACAAACCGTGCTTCGTGAAACTGACGCTGATGAGCTGATGATTAATGGTCAAATTTTTGATCGCCAGGCTCGTCTGCACTCTTTTGAAATTGTCTCGCAATTACAAGGCGATTTGATAAAAGAAACACGCCTAGGCTAATGTTCGCCAAATCATAGACATAAAAAAACCAGCCTTACGGCTGGTTTTTTCTTTTCGCGTATTATCTCTCAATAGCCTTTATGGCCACAGAGGGATTATGCGTCAGTAGTACGACGCGGCGCACGGCTCGGTGGACGACGCTCACCTGCAGCTGAGTTGCCACCTTCACGGCGTTCACCGTTGAAAGGACGACCGCGACCCGCACCACCTTCACGACGTTCACCGCTGAAAGAACGTGGAGCACCGTTGCCACGACGTTCACCGCCGCCAGCTGGGCGTTCACGACGTGCTGACTGAGGCTGTGCATCACCCATCAGTTGCATGTTCATCGGCTTGTTCAAGATACGAGTACGGGTGAAGTGAGACAGGATCTCGCCCGGCATACCTTTTGGCAACTCAATGGTTGAGTGTCCAGCGAACAGCTTGATGTTACCAATGTAACGGCTGCTGATGTCGCCTTCGTTAGCGATAGCACCAACGATGTGACGAACTTCAACGCCATCATCACGGCCCACTTCAATGCGGTAGAGTTCCATTTCGCCAGCATCACGACGCTCACGACGTGGACGATCGCCATCACGCGCAGGACGATCGCCATCACGAGATGGACGACGGTCGCCGCGATCGCCACGGTCAGCACGATCTTCGAACTCACGACGCGGTGGACGGCTTTTGAATACCGGATCAGCAGGAACGATCAGCGGACGCTCACCTTGAGCCATTTTCAGCAATGCAGCAGCCAGAGTTTCGATTTCTAACTCTTCTTCTGGTTGCAACTTAGCCAACAGGCCGCGGTACAAGTCCAGATCGCTACTTTCCAGTTGTTGCTGAACTTTCGCTGCAAACTTAGCCAAACGACGTTGACCCAAGATCTCTGCATTTGGCAATTCAACTTCTGGAATGGTCAGCTTCATGGTGCGTTCGATGTTACGCAGCAGGCGACGTTCGCGGTTCTCAACGAACAGCAAAGCACGGCCAGCACGACCCGCACGACCGGTACGACCGATACGGTGGACGTAAGACTCTGAATCCATTGGGATATCGTAGTTTACAACCAAGCTGATACGTTCAACGTCAAGACCACGAGCGGCTACGTCGGTTGCAATCAGAATATCCAAACGGCCATCTTTCAGACGTTCCAGAGTCTGCTCACGCAGTGCCTGGTTCATATCACCATTCAGTGCTGCGCTGCTGTAACCACTACGCTCAAGCGTTTCGGCAACTTCCAGCGTGGCATTTTTGGTACGAACGAAGATGATAGCTGCATCAAAATCTTCCGCTTCCAGGAAACGTACCAGTGCTTCGTTTTTGCGTGCGCCGTAAACAGACCAGTAGCTCTGGCTGATGTCTGGACGGTTAGTCACGCTTGACTGGATGCGAACTTCCTGTGGATCTTTCATGAAACGACGTGTAATACGACGAATCGCTTCTGGCATAGTTGCAGAGAACAGCGCGGTCTGATGTTCAGCCGGGATCTGCGCCATGATGGTTTCAACGTCTTCGATGAAGCCCATACGCAGCATTTCATCGGCTTCGTCCAGTACCAGGCCGCTCAAGTTAGAGAGGTTCAAAGTACCGCGCTTCAGGTGGTCCAGCAGACGGCCTGGAGTACCTACAACAACTTGTGGTCCCTGACGCAATGCGCGCAGTTGGACGTCATAACGCTGGCCGCCGTACAGAGCAACCACATTCACGCCATGCATGTGTTTAGAGAAATCGGTCATTGCTTCAGCAACCTGAACCGCCAGTTCGCGGGTCGGAGCCAAAACAAGAATTTGTGGTGCTTTCAGGGAAGCATCAATGTTGTGCAACAGTGGCAGCGAGAATGCTGCAGTTTTACCACTACCGGTCTGCGCCATGCCCAGAACATCGCGACCATTTAACAGGTGCGGAATACATTCAGCTTGGATCGGTGATGGTTTTTCGTAGCCCAAATCAGTCAGGGCGGAAATGATAGGAGCGGACAGCCCCAGGTCAGCAAAAGAGGTTTCAAACTCAGTAGTCATGTACACGTGCCTCATTAATAATGGCAGCCAGTCTACATAACTCGTCGAGAAAATTTTCAGTCATTTTCATTGAAAAGTGTGAACCGGCTCAAATTAGATTATAAAACGAACAAAGCAACCCTCGCCCGTTAAGGCGATTAAAAATGGCATAGCACCACAGTTAATCAGGCTGATTGGTTTCGTCAGCTATTGCTGGTCCGATTCTGATAGGTCATCTTGCTCGTGGCCCAAAAGCGCCAATTCCAACAATGCATAGCGGTGCTCAACAAAGTTGTGAACGTTGTTAGCTACCGTCAGTTTGAACAGTGCAGAAGCGCTGTTCTTGTCCCCCAGACTTAGGTAATGCTTACCTAAATAGAAGTCAGTTTCACTGAGATGCTCAGCGAGCGAAGTGTTATCCGTAGCTTCCGCCTTGAGGCGTTCCATCAACGTAGATTCGCTGATTTTGCCCAAGTAGAATTCGACGATATTCCATCCCCATTGCCCTCTGGTCGCTTTGTCATAACGCTGCTGGAGCGCTACTTCGGCATTCTTAGGATTGATTTCTCGCTCCACAAGATAAAGCCATAACGAACGGAAGGGATCATTTGGATCGTCTCGATAAAACGCCTGCAGATCATCCTGCGCTAATGAGTATCGGCCGCCATAATACAGAGCGATACCTCGGTTTAAACGCGCGTAGTTGTAAGTTGGATCAAGCTCTAGTACAGAATCAAACGCTTCATAGGCAGCATCAAAATTGCCTGCCTGCGTTAGGTAAATACCCAGGTAGTTAAAAACTTCTGGCATATCAGGACGAATAGACAGCGCTTGTGAAAAATCATTTCGCGCTAGTGCTCTTAGCCCGAGACTATCATACAGCACACCGCGCTCATATAATAGCTGTGCTCTCTCATCATCTGTTAATGATCGACTGGCAAGTATCTGTTCCATACGCGCCAAGATCACTTCCTGCTGCAAAGTAGGTTGCAGCGGAATTGCCAAGACCTCGTCTTTACGCCAATCATGGTTGCTGCATCCTGCCAACAAAAGTGTTGTCGCAATATAACAACAGCGCAAGAAAGGCTTCATTTCAACTCCCAGAGACAAACATTGGGTTATCGTCCTGACACCCGCTTGCTATACACAAGTATATCCTATACTCGCGATACGAACAGCACCCTGCCTAATGACAGGGGCTGTAAACTACAAGTTACAGAAATTATTATTCTGCTGCTGGCTCTTCGGCATCTTGGGTTGGTGCGGTAGCTTCTTTGATGCTCAAACGCACACGACCCTGACGGTCAACTTCCAGGACTTTAACTGGAACTTCTTGACCCATCTGCAGATAATCAGTGACTTTCTCAACGCGCTTGTCAGCGATTTGAGAAATGTGCACCAGACCTTCTTTACCGCCACCAATGGCCACGAATGCGCCAAAGTCTACGATACGGGTCACTTTACCTTGGTAGATACGACCAACTTCGATTTCCGCAGTAATTTCTTCGATACGGCGAATAGCATGTTTCGCTTTCTCACCGTCGGTTGCTGCGATTTTCACTGTACCGTCATCTTCAATTTCGATGGTAGTACCGGTTTCTTCAGTCAACGCACGAATAACAGAACCACCTTTACCGATAACGTCTTTAATCTTATCAGCATTGATCTTGATGGTATGAATACGTGGTGCGAATTGAGAGATATCACTGCGCGCAGTACCGATAGCCTGTTCCATTACGCCCAAGATATGCAGACGAGCACCCTTAGCTTGGTTCAGAGCAACCTGCATGATTTCGCGGGTGATGCCTTCGATTTTGATGTCCATTTGCAGCGCGGTAATACCGTCGCGGCTACCGGCCACTTTAAAGTCCATATCGCCCAAGTGATCTTCGTCACCCAGAATGTCAGACAGAACGATAAAGCTTTCGCCTTCTTTAACCAAGCCCATTGCGATACCCGCAACTGCAGCTTTCACCGGTACGCCTGCATCCATCAGTGCCAGAGAAGCACCACAGACAGAAGCCATAGAAGAAGAACCGTTAGATTCGGTGATTTCAGAAACAACACGTACAGTGTACGGGAAGTCTTCAGGTTTTGGCATGACTGCCAATACGCCACGCTTAGCTAAACGACCGTGACCGATTTCACGACGCTTAGGCGAACCAACCATCCCAGTCTCACCAACAGAGTACGGAGGGAAGTTGTAGTGGAACAAGAAGCTATCTGTTTTCTCGCCCATCAGCTCATCCAGGTTCTGTGCATCACGCGCAGTACCCAGAGTTGCGGTAACCAGTGCCTGAGTCTCACCACGGGTGAACAAAGCAGAACCGTGAGTACGTGGCAGCACGCCAGTACGAACGTCAAGACCACGGATCATGTCTTTCTCACGACCATCGATACGCGGCTCACCACGCAACACGCGGCTACGAACAACGTTTTTCTCAATCGCGCCCAGCAAATCAGAAATTTCACCCGCATCCAACGTTTCGTCTTCAGCCAGAAGTGCTGCTGTTGCTTCTGCTTTGATCAGATCAACTTGGGTGTAGCGCTCTTGTTTCTCAGTGATACGGTAAGCATCGCCCAGACGAGATTCAGACAGTGCAGCAACGCGAGCGTGCAGTTCAGCGTTGACCGCTTCAGGCTGCCAATCCCACTTCGGTTTGCCAACTTCGGCAACCAATGCGTTAATTTCGTTGATCACGATTTGTTGTTGGTCGTGGCCATAAACTACCGCACCCAACATCTGATCTTCGCTCAAGATTTCGGCTTCTGATTCAACCATCAGAACGGCGCCCTGAGTACCCGCTACAACCAGATCAAGCTTACTTGTTTTCAGCTCATCAGCAGTTGGGTTCAGAACATATTGGTCATTGATGTAACCGACACGTGCAGCACCAATTGGGCCACTGAATGGAATACCTGACAGGCTCAGTGCAGCAGAAGCACCAATCATCGCCACGATATCTGGGTTAACTTGTGGGTTCAAAGATACCACGGTCGCAATCACCTGAACTTCGTTCAGGAAGCCTTCTGGGAACAGAGGACGGATTGGACGGTCAATCAGACGCGAGGTCAGTGTTTCACCTTCGCTTGGACGGCCTTCACGACGGAAGAAGCTTCCCGGAATACGACCAGCAGCGTAAGTACGCTCTTGGTAGTTAACGGTCAACGGGAAGAAGTTTTGGCCCGCTTTAGCTTTTTTCTGGCCAACAACAGTAACGAATACTGCGGTGTCGTCCATGCTAACCATAACAGCAGCAGTTGCCTGACGCGCCATCATGCCGGTTTCCAGCGTGACAGTGTGTTGGCCGTATTGGAACTTACGAATAGTCGGATTAAGCAATGTAATATCCTTTTGATTTGGCGCGCAGCTGTTATGACAGCAGTTCACACCAGAAATAATCGAGCTTCTCACTACATCCTCGCGACTAATGACAACCCTCATTCTCCTAGACAAGAATAAAGTCTCTCATTAGCCGCGCGAACCTCTGCAATGGAAGATCACTTTTTTATATCAAAGAAATGCGACTATAGAATAACCTGATTCTTAGTCGCTTCCTAGAATAAAGGGGCCATTTGGCCCCTTTACACTGAAACTCGCTGACTTAGCGACGCAGACCCAGACGTTCGATCAGGCTGGTGTAACGTGCTACATCTTTACGCTTCAGGTAGTCCAGCAGTTTACGACGCTGAGAAACCATACGCAGCAGACCACGACGGCTGTGGTGATCTTTTTTGTGCTCTGCAAAGTGACCTTGCAGATGGTTAATTTGAGCAGTCAGCAGAGCAACCTGAACTTCAGAAGAACCACTGTCGTTAGTGCCACGACCAAAGTCTGCAACGATTTGAGCTTTAGCTTCAACGCTTAGAGACATGATATTACTCCAAAAAAATATATAAAAAAAACGGGTGCCGATCTCTAATTCAGCGACCCAACGCATAAGCCGCGCTATTCTACTCTTTGAGGCCTACGATCGCAAGATGAGCAATAAGTGCTACTCTGGATACTCAACCACCAGACGACGTGGCGCAACGCGGCCGTCATCATCTATTTCACCTACGCCGATGAAGTTACGCGCTTCCCCTTCGGTCATGCGCACCATCCCTGATATCGGCGAGCCGGCAACCTGCACCGGTTGCCCTTGTTTTATGTAGCCAGCAACGACAGGCAACATATTAACTTCAGGGAAGTCTTTGCAAGGACTGTCCATTGGCATTAGCAATGGATCAAGTAGCAAACGCGGTTCAATACCTTCTGACTCCGCGCGCGCGATCAGTTCATGCAACTGATCCATTGTGACCATACGCTCAGATGGGTAGGTTGCTACTTGCAAACGACGCAGGAAAGTCACGTGAGCACCACAACCTAGTTTTTCGCCTAAATCATCGATAATAGTGCGAATGTAAGTGCCTTTCGAACAGTGAATTTCCAGCTCGACTTCAAAGCCTTCCCAGCGAATAAAGGTCAATTCATAGACCGTGATGCTGCGTGATTCCCTTGGTACTTCGATACCTTCACGAGCGTACTCATAAAGTTTTCTACCTTGATATTTTAAAGCGGAATACATCGAAGGGATCTGCTGAGTTTCGCCACGGAAACTGTCTAATTCACGGTCGAGTTGCTGCTGAGTGATGGCGACGTCGCGCTCGGAAATAATCTGGCCTTCAGCGTCAGAAGTATCTGTACGCTGCCCAAGGCGAGCAACCACTCGGTAACGTTTGTCTGAATCGAGCAAAAAGCGAGAAAACTTAGTCGCTTCTCCCAGGCACAATGGCAGCATACCTGTTGCTAGCGGATCCAATGCACCGGTATGACCTGCACGGTTGGCATTGTACAAACGCTTAACCTTTTGCAGCGCATCGTTGGAAGATAAACCGATAGACTTATCCAATAACAGAACGCCGTGAATATCACGGCCACGGCGACGTGGGCGGCTCATTATTCTTCCTCGTTGTCGCCTGCTGCAGAACGACGCTCAGCATCATTCTTCACCACATTGGTGACCAGGTTAGACATACGCATCCCTTCTACCAACGAATTATCGTAGGCAAAGGTCAATTCAGGCACAACGCGCAAACGCATCGCTTTACCAATCAAGGTACGGATGAAACCAGACGCATCCTGCAAGGCTTTAATGCCATTTTTGACACGATCAGGATCCTGAGGCTCGCTGCTTAACACATCCAGGAAAGTGACGAATACTTTGGCATAAGCCAGATCACGCGACACTTCTACACCTGACACTGTCGCCATACCAACGCGCGGGTCTTTGACTTCACGCTGTAAGATGATGGCGATCTCTTTTTGCATCTCTTGGGAGACGCGCTGGGTACGGCTAAATTCTTTTGCCATGATAAGACTCCTTCAGACAATTTCCAGACAAAGAGGGGGGCTCAAGGCCCCCCAACTGGATATAACCCCGTTATCTTTCGAATTGCCGCTTTCCAGCAACTCAAATGAGTTTGGGTATTAGCTACGTCGCAAAGATTAAGCGATGGTACGTTTGATCTCGATGATTTCGAAGACTTCGATCACATCGCCAGTACGCACATCGTTGTAGTTCTTAACGCCGATACCACATTCCATACCGTTACGGACTTCGCTAACGTCATCTTTGAAGCGGCGCAGAGATTCCAGCTCGCCTTCATAGATAACCACGTTGTCACGCAGTACGCGGATTGGGTTGTTACGCTTAATCATACCTTCAGTAACCATACAGCCTGCGATAGCGCCGAATTTCGGTGATTTGAAGACATCACGAACTTCTGCCAGACCAATGATTTGCTGTTTGTACTCAGGCGCCAACATACCGCTCATCGCCTGCTTAACTTCATCAATCAGATTATAGATGACGGAGTAGTAACGCAGATCCAAGCTTTCGTTTTCAACGACACGGCGAGCAGATGCATCAGCACGTACGTTGAAGCCCAGAATGATTGCGTTAGAAGCAGCGGCCAGAGTGGCGTCAGTTTCGGTGATACCACCTACGCCCATACCAACAATTTTAACTTTAACTTCAGCAGTAGACAGGTGTTGCAGCGCATCAGAGATCGCTTCACAAGAACCTTGTACGTCTGATTTCAGTACGATGTTCAGTTCAGAAACTTCGCCGTCAGTCATGTTAGCAAACATGTTTTCCAGTTTAGATTTCTGCTGACGAGCCAGTTTAACTTCGCGGAATTTACCCTGACGATACAGCGCAACTTCACGCGCTTTCTTCTCATCACGAACAACGGTAACTTCATCACCAGCTGCTGGGACGCTAGACAAGCCTAATACTTCAACCGGAATTGAAGGACCAGCCGCCGTAATATCACGGCCCATCTCGTCACGCATCGCACGAACACGGCCGTATTCGAAGCCACACAGGATGATATCGCCCTTGTTCAGGGTACCTTCTTGAACCAGCACGGTAGCAACTGGGCCACGGCCTTTATCCAGGAAGGATTCGATTACCACACCGCTTGCCATGCCGCTGCGTACTGCTTTAAGCTCCAGAACTTCAGCTTGCAGCAAGATAGCTTGCAGCAAATCATCAATACCGGTACCGGCTTTCGCAGAAACGTGGACGAACTGAGACTCACCGCCCCACTCTTCTGGCATAACGCCGTACTGAGACAGTTCGGTTCTAACGCGATCTGGATCTGCTTCTGGTTTGTCGATTTTGTTGACGGCAACAACGATTGGCACGCCAGCAGCTTTCGCATGCTGTACGGCTTCGATAGTTTGTGGCATCACGCCATCGTCAGCAGAAACAACCAGAACAACGATATCTGTTGCCTTCGCACCACGAGCACGCATTGAAGTAAACGCGGCGTGACCCGGGGTGTCGAGGAAGGTGATCATGCCATTTTCAGTTTCAACATGATAAGCACCGATGTGCTGTGTAATACCACCGGCTTCGCCTGCTGCTACTTTCGTTGAACGAATGTAGTCAAGCAGAGAGGTTTTACCGTGGTCAACGTGGCCCATGATGGTAACAACAGGTGCACGCGGCTCAGCAGCTGCTGAAGCACCGGTATCACGGTCGCTCATCAGCGCTTCTTCCAGCTCGTTCTCACGACGCAGGATAACTTTGTGGCCCATTTCTTCCGCAACCAGTTGAGCAGTTTCCTGATCGATAACCTGGTTAATGGTTGCCATTGCGCCCAGTTTCATCATGGTTTTGATGACCTGAGAACCTTTAACAGCCATTTTGTTAGCCAATTCAGCAACGGTGATAGTTTCGCCGATGACGACATCACGGTTTACTGCGATAACTGGCTTATTAAAGCTCTGTTGCAAGGTGCTTGGCTTGCGCTTGCCTTTACCACCACGGGTAACGGCACGGGCTTCTTCGCGATCGGCTTTAGATTCAGACAGTTTATTGCCTTTCTTCTGCTTGGTCGCTTTGCCACCGCGAGTACGACTGCGACGCTCACCTTCTACTTTCGCATCGTTTTCGTCTTCTGCAGCACGAGCGTGTTGAGAAGTGGTGACATGATAGTCAGCAGACTCAGATTCGCTTGGTGCAGCAGCTTCAGTCCAGACGCCAGAATCAGCCATTTTACGAGCCTCTTCAGCAACGCGTTTGGCGTTTTCTTCGATCTTACGACGTGCTTCTTCTTCTGCTTTGCGTTTCAGCTCTGCAGCTTCTGCTTCACGACGTGCTTTTTCTGCCTGCGCTGGCTTGGTTACATCATCAGTATGTTGATTCGTCACTTTATCTTTTTCCGCTGCGTCACGCTTAGCTTTATCAGCGGCCTCACGTTTAGCCTGCTCAGCGGCTTCGCGTTTAGCTTTTTCTTGAGCTTCTCGTTGAGCTTGCTCTTCTGCTGCACGCTGTGCCTGTTCTTCCGCGTCACGCTTCGCCTGCTCTTCCGCTTCTGCCTGAGCCTGTTCAGCTTCAGTCATATCGGATTTAACATAAGTGCGTTTTTTGCGGACTTCGATTTGCACCGATTTACTCTTCCCGCCGGTGCTCGGTACGTTTAGTGTACTACGCGTTTTACGTTGTAACGTCAGTTTGTTTGTCGCACCTGAATTTCCACCATTCAAATGCGCCAGCAATGTCTCTTTTTCATGCTGGGTAACAGAGTCACCTTCCGACTTTTCGATCCCTGCGTCAGCAAATTGCTGTACCAGGCGATCAACCGGAGTTTGAATCTCCGCCGCTAGCGATTTTACGGTTACATCTGTCATGCTGTTCCTTCCTGCTACAGTTTATTACGCATTGTCGCCAAACCAACAGATATTACGTGCGGCCATGATTAATTCACCCGCATCCGTGTCACTAAGACCTTCAATATCTGCTAGATCGTCGACACCCTGCTCGGCAAGATCTTCCAGCGTACAGACACCACGTGCTGCTAGTTTGAATGCCATGCTACGTTCCAGACCTGCAAGGTTTAGCAGATCTTCAGCTGGCTTGTTGTCACCGAGACTTTCTTCCTGGGCCAATGCCAGGGTTGTGAGCGCTTCTTTCGCACGTTCGCGCAGTGCATCAACGGTGTCTTCATCCAGACCGTCAATTTCCAGCAGCTCTTTCACTGGCACATAAGCCAGTTCTTCTAACGTAGAGAAACCTTCTTCTACTAGTACCGTAGCGAAATCTTCGTCGATATCCAGGTATTTAGTGAAGGTATCAATTGCAGCGTGAGCCTCGGCTTGGTGTTTCGCCTGCAGGTCATCTGCGGTCATCACATTCAGTTCCCAACGATCGTCACCACGATGCTGTTTTAACAATTGGGAAGCTAAACGGACGTTCTGGCCATTACGGCCAATCGCCTGAGCCAAGTTGCTGGCTTCAACTGCGATATCCATGGTGTATTTGTCTTCATCAACAACAATGGAAGCAACATCTGCTGGTGCCATTGCGTTAATAACGAACTGTGCCGGGTTATCATCCCACAGAATGATGTCAATACGCTCGCCGCCCAGCTCACTAGAAACAGCCTGAACACGTGCACCGCGCATACCCACGCAAGCACCAACCGGATCGATACGCTTGTCGTTGGTTTTCACTGCAATCTTAGCGCGTGAGCCCGGATCGCGAGCTGCGGCTTTGATTTCAATCAGCTCTTCGCCAATTTCTGGTACTTCGATACGGAACAGTTCAACCAACATCTCATTACGTGAGCGGCTGACGAACAGCTGAGCACCGCGTGCTTCCGGGCGTACTGCGTACAGCACACCACGAATACGGTCACCAGAACGGAAGTTTTCACGAGGCAGCATATCTTCACGCAGAATTACCGCTTCGGCGTTGCTTCCCAGATCCAGGGCGATACTGTCACGGTTTACTTTTTTCACCACGCCAGTAACGATTTCGCCTTCTTGCTCGCGGAATTGATCCACAACCATTGCGCGCTCTGCTTCACGTACTTTCTGTACGATAACTTGCTTAGCGGTTTGGGTCGTAATACGGTCAAAGGTAACAGATTCGATCTGATCTTCGATGTATCCACCTAACTCAATAGAAGGATCTTCGTATTGCGCTGCTTCGAGCGTGATTTCGCGAGTAGGTTGAGTCACTTCATCAACCGCTACCCAGCGACGGAAGGTGTCAAAGTCGCCGGTTTTACGGTCGATAGTGACTCTGACTTCAATTTCCTGCTCGTATTTTTTCTTGGTCGCCGTCGATAGTGCAGTTTCCAGCGCCTCAAAAATCTTCTCGCGTGGGAGGGATTTTTCATTAGAAACTGCTTCTACAACAGCCAGAATCTCTTTGTTCATCCTAGTTGCCTCGTCCAAACTTTAAAAGTGGGGTACCAGGTTCGCCTTCTGGATGTTGCTCAGTGCGAACACTTCATCTTTCCCATCCACAGTAACCGTGATCATTTCGCCTTCGACAGCTTTGATTATTCCCTGCCATTTACGACGGTTTTGCATTGCCATACGTAAAACCACGCTGACTTCGTCACCGATGAAACGTTGGTAATGTTCCGCAGTGAACATTGGACGATCAAGGCCAGGGGAGGATACTTCCAGGTTATAAGCAACAGTGATTGGATCTTCTACTTCCAGTATGGCGCTAACCTGGTGGCTGACATCAGCACAATCATCAACGTTGATCCCTTCGTCACTATCAATATAGATGCGTAACGTCGATTGACGAGCTCGAATGAACTCGATGCCGACCAGTTCAAAGCCTAGTGCTTCAACCGGTGATGAAATCATCTCTGTTAATTTTTGTTCTAATGTGGACAAGCCCACCCCCAAGAAGACATAAAAAAAGGGCTTAATAGCCCAGTGATATTGTTGCCAAATAACAAAAAACCCCGATAAATCGGGGCTTTATGCAACTGGACCCTGTTCGCCGCATTGCGGCTTCGGTACGACTTTCTAAAAGAATTCTTTTCAAATGAATACTAAGAAGCACTGAGGAGACACTAAAAGTATATTTGAAAACAAATACTTGAGGAAAGTGGTTGCGGGGGCCGGATTCGAACCGACGACCTTCGGGTTATGAGCCCGACGAGCTACCAGGCTGCTCCACCCCGCGTCCGAAACGTGACAGCTACTTAATTGCCACGACATACTACGCCGATAACTGCATAAAAGCAAATTATCAAAATGATTGGTACCGAGGACGGGACTTGAACCCGTAAGCCCATTCGGGCACTACCACCTCAAGGTAGCGTGTCTACCAATTCCACCACCTCGGCACTCTTTTTTTCGCAACTGCCGATACTGTCCGAGTACAAGCAATTGTTTGAAAACTTTTTACTACTCAATCTTACTGCAACTTCTTAACGCTTAAGTATCAAGGACAACAGATTACTTAGGAATATCACTGTTAGGCGCGGCTGGCGCTGCCGGTGCAGTTGTTGCCTGCTCAGTTTTAGCTGGCTGACCTAAACCCAAGTTATCCCACTCGCTGCCTTTTTGGCTTTTATTGGTGCTCATGTTCCCCAAAATCAAACTAATGACGAAGAACAGCGCCGCCAAGATAGCCGTCATGCGGGTCATAAAGTTACCGGAACCGCTCGAACCGAACAATGTGCCTGATGCACCTGCTCCGAAAGAGGCTCCCATATCTGCACCTTTACCTTGTTGCAACATAACCAGAGCTACAAGCCCGATTGCCACAATAAGGAAAATTACCAGAAGAGCATCGTACATAGTTGTACCTGTATCCTTGCGGTTTTACCGCGCGCTAATCGCTTCTCACCAATTTAGTAGTTCTTCAACGACCTACTGAAGCGGGTCTGAATACTAACCAAAGCCGTATAACCACGCAAGGGCAATTTTAACTCGGCAGCGCGTTTGCAGAAAAAATCGTCAACTTGAGCAGGTTAACCGCATTAATATCATACAAAGGGGATATTCTTGGCGATTAACCCGCAATCTTTTAGCCGATTTTTACTGGGGAAATCACTTAGCTGCTTTTACTGCATCGGCAATACGATTAGCCAGAGTTTCAACCAATGTTGCTTCTTCGCCTTCAACCATAACGCGAATCAGAGGTTCAGTTCCTGATTTGCGTAACAACACTCGACCGCGACCCGCCAACTGTTTTTCCACATCAGCAGTCACTTGCTTCACTTCCTCGGTATCCAGCGGATCATGTTCGCCAGTAAAACGTACATTAACCAGAATCTGTGGGAACAATTTCATGCCACTGCACAAATCATGTAAGCTCATGCTATTACGAACCATCGCAGTGAGCACTTGCAAACTAGCTACAATGCCGTCACCAGTGGTGGTTTTGTCTAGCAAAATGACATGCCCAGAGTTTTCCGCACCGATACGCCAGCCTTTTTCGTTCAGCGTTTCTAGCACATAACGGTCACCGACTTTGGCACGAGCAAAGGGGATCCCCAGCTGTTTTAATGCCAACTCAAGCCCCATGTTACTCATCAAGGTTCCAACTACACCACCGCGCAGTTGCCCCTGACGTAGCCCTTCGCGAGCGATAATATATAAAATCTGATCGCCATCGACTTTGTTGCCTTCATGGTCAACCATAATAATTCGGTCGCCATCACCATCGTATGCAAGGCCAATGTCTGCTTTTTCTGCCAAAACCCGCTGTTGCAACTGACGAACATCGGTCGCACCGCAGGCTTCATTGATGTTCATACCATCTGGAGAACAACCAATAGCGATAACTTTAGCGCCGAGTTCACGCATTACACTTGGTGCAATGTGGTAAGTCGCACCGTTTGCACAGTCAACAACGATTTTTAAGCCGCTTAAACTCAATTCACTCGGGAATGAAC
This sequence comes from Rouxiella sp. Mn2063, assembly GCF_049319665.1. Lineage (NCBI taxonomy): Bacteria > Pseudomonadati > Pseudomonadota > Gammaproteobacteria > Enterobacterales > Yersiniaceae > Rouxiella > Rouxiella sp. Mn2063. Next base: position 47,349 of record NZ_JBMOUD010000007.1, read on the forward strand.
CTTTGCAAAATTCGATATAACGACCCGCGGCATCGACAATACGACTGGCTTTACCAAGTTCAGCAGATTCGACACAAGTGAGCGGTTTTTCCATCTCAGCTTCAATCGCTTCTTCAACGCTATCCGGCAATTTGGTGCCATCGATAGAAAAGAACTTGATACCGTTATCGTAATAAGGGTTATGCGACGCAGAAATAACAATACCCGCCTCAGCGCGGAAGGTTCTGGTCAGGTACGCAACAGCAGGTGTTGGCATCGGGCCGGTAAATGATGCAGACAAACCTGCCGCGGCTAATCCAGCCTCTAAGGCAGACTCGAGCATATACCCGGAAATACGCGTATCTTTACCAATAATAACTTTGCGGGAACCATGACGGGCCAATACCTTGCCAGCAGCCCAACCGAGCTTTAAAACAAACTCAGGTGTAATAGGGTTATCACCCACCTTTCCACGAATACCATCTGTACCAAAATATTTACGGCTACTCATAAATTTTCTTTATCCCTTCGCTGAAAGTGTGGCTTCGACAATACGCATCGCTTCGACGGTTTCTTTGACATCATGTACCCGAATTATTTGTGCGCCTTGCATCGCCGCAATGACCGCACAGGCAATACTACCGGTAACCCGCTTATCAGGTGAAACATGTAAAAGTTGCCCTATCATAGACTTTCGAGACATCCCGACCAAGAGTGGCAACCCAAAATGGTGAAATTCGGCTAATCTGGCTAAAAGTTGATAGTTATGGTCTAGATTTTTACCAAAGCCAAAACCGGGATCGAGCAGTAATTTTTCTTGTTTGATACCGGCGCTAGCACAGCGCGCAATCTGCTCAGTAAAGTAATGATTAATCTCACCAATCAAGTCTTGATATTGCGGCGCATGTTGCATAGTTTTGGGCTGACCTTGCATATGCATTAAACACACAGGCAGTGAAGTTTCAGCGGCAGCAGCCAATGCACCAGGCTCTGATAATGAACGAATATCATTGATCATGTGCGCACCCGCCTGCGCTGATGCGGTGATCACAGAGGCTTTCGACGTATCCACCGAAATCCAAACGTCAAAACGCTGGGCGATAGCTTCCACGACAGGAATAACCCGCGATAACTCTTCCTCATCACTGACTTCTGCGGCACCGGGGCGGGTTGATTCACCACCGATATCCAATAAAGTAGCCCCGGCATCAATCATTGCGTGTGCATGATGCAGAGCCTGATCTAAGCGGTTATGTCTTCCACCGTCCGAAAAAGAGTCAGGCGTGACATTAAGGATCCCCATAACCTGCGGGAAACGCAGATCAAGCACAGACCCTCTGGCAGTAAGTATCATAGTGGTGATATTCCTTTTCGCGTGCAGGCTAGCCTAATTTAAATAAGAAAAAACCCCAGGCAAGCCTGGGGTTTTGAGTGTAATCATCGTAAATCTTTTTTTCCAACCAACTGCAATCTTATATCAGCAATAAATCGCTGAGATATTAGTTGCTGCTGAAGGTTTCACGCATCGTATTACCTGGATTAGGTGTACGAGGCTCATCAACTGGGGTTGGCGCTTTAGGTGCGGCACCACCGTCGTTAGAACCATTGCTGCCTTTAGAGCTAGCCTTTGCGTCATCCCAGCCAGCTGGCGGGCGAACTTCAGTACGATTCATCAGGTCATCAATTTGTGGCGCATCGATGGTTTCATATTTCATCAGTGCATCTTTCATTGAATGCAAGATATCCATATTTTCCATCAGCAATGTACGAGCACGCTTGTAGTTCTGCTCAACCAGAGATTTGATCTCCTGATCGATAATGCGCGCCGTTTCATCAGACATATGCTTAGCTTTTGCCACTGAGCGGCCTAAGAAGACTTCACCTTCTTCTTCTGCATACAGTAACGGACCTAACTTCTCAGAGAAGCCCCATTGGGTAACCATGTTACGCGCAATAGAAGTCGCTACTTTGATGTCATTTGATGCACCGGTAGAAACTTTTTCTACACCGTAGATAATCTCTTCAGCCAGACGACCGCCATATAACGTGGAGATCTGACTTTCAAGTTTCTGACGGCTGGCACTGATAGCATCACCTTCCGGCAGGAAGAACGTCACACCTAATGCACGACCACGCGGAATAATTGTGACCTTATGCACCGGGTCATGCTCAGGAACCAGACGACCAATAATAGCGTGGCCTGCTTCGTGATATGCGGTGGACTCTTTCTGCTCTTCGGTCATCACCATGGAACGGCGTTCCGCACCCATCATGATTTTGTCTTTAGCTTTTTCGAACTCAACCATCGATACGACACGCTTATTACCGCGCGCTGAGAACAAGGCTGCTTCGTTAACTAAGTTAGCTAAATCAGCACCAGAGAAACCTGGTGTACCACGAGCGATAACAGATGGTTCAACGTCTGGCGCCAATGGCACACGACGCATATGAACTTTTAAGATCTGCTCACGGCCACGAACGTCTGGCAAACCAACCACAACCTGACGGTCGAAACGACCTGGACGCAGCAACGCTGGGTCAAGAACGTCCGGGCGGTTAGTTGCAGCAATAACGATAATGCCTTCGTTACCTTCAAAGCCATCCATCTCAACCAGCATCTGGTTCAGCGTTTGCTCGCGTTCGTCGTGACCACCGCCTAAACCAGCACCACGTTGACGACCTACTGCATCGATCTCATCGATAAAGATGATGCAAGGTGCAGCTTTTTTCGCCTGTTCAAACATGTCACGTACGCGGGATGCACCCACGCCAACGAACATTTCTACGAAGTCAGAACCTGAAATCGTAAAGAATGGCACTTTAGCTTCACCCGCAATGGCTTTCGCCAGCAAGGTCTTACCGGTACCCGGAGGACCGACCATCAAAACGCCTTTAGGAATTTTACCGCCAAGTTTCTGGAAACGGCTTGGTTCGCGAAGGTAATCTACCAGCTCGCTTACCTCTTCCTTGGCTTCATCACAGCCAGCAACGTCGGCAAAAGTGGTCTTGATTTGATCTTCCGTCAACATACGAGCTTTGCTTTTGCCGAAGGACATCGCGCCCTTACCGCCTCCGCCCTGCATTTGTCGCATAAAGAAGATCCAGACCCCAATTAGCAACAGCATCGGGAACCAAGAAATAAAGATAGATGCCAGCAAGCTCGGCTCTTCAGGCGGCTCACCAACAACTTTGACATTCTTCGTCAACAAGGTATCCAGCAATTTAGGATCGTTGACAGGGATATAAGTCGTGTATTTGTTGCTATCTTTTTTGGTAACAACAATCTCACGCCCGTTGATACGTGCTTCACGAATCTGGTCTTGGGTCAATTCGGACATGAAGGTAGAATAATCTACCCTACGGCCATTAGACTCGCTGGGCCCAAAGCTCTGGAATACAGACATCAATACAACTGCGATGACTAACCAGAGAATCAGGTTCTTCGCCATGTCACTCAAGGGATTAACCTCATATTACAACTGTGTTAACAAACAGCGTTAGGGTATTACAGTTTCAGCCCTGTCGCTACGATGTACACTTCTCGCGAACGTGCTCGGGAAGCGTCTGGCTTACGAATCTTCACCTTCGTAAACAGGGAGCGAATTTCCCGTAGGTATTCATCAAAGCCATCTCCCTGGAACACCTTCACCAGGAAACTTCCGCCTGGTGCCAGTACATCTCGGCACATATCCAGCGCTAACTCTACTAGATACATCGATTTTGGAATATCGACGGCCGGAGTACCACTCATATTCGGGGCCATATCGGACATGACCACCTGAACTTTATTTTCTCCCACTCTGTCCAACAAAGCTTTGAGAACTAATTCATCACGAAAATCGCCTTGGAGGAAGTCGACTCCAACGATTGGATCCATAGGTAAAAGATCCAACGCGATTATACGCCCTTTAGAACCAATTTGAGTTGCCACATATTGCGACCACCCGCCTGGCGCTGCACCTAAATCTACAATCGTCATTCCTGGTTTGAACAGCTTATCAGCTTGCTGGATCTCATCCAGTTTAAACCAGGCACGCGAACGCAGCCCTTTTTTCTGTGCTTGTAACACATATTTATCGCTAAAGTGTTCCTGCAACCAACGACTGGAACTTGCAGAACGCTTTTTATTAGACATTATTTATTAACCATATTAATTGCAACTAACCTGAGTTAGGGCCTGCATAACAAGCTCTTAGCTCCATTACGTCTATGGTTAAGTCAGTCTTGACACCTTTTCGATACAGTCCGAGTTGGTGATAAAGGAGAGATGGCGGTAGAATGTCCCGTTTTCAATCCCAACTTAAGCAAAAAAGACGATGAATCTTAACAATAAACAAAAACAGTACCTGAAAGGCTTGGCACATCCATTAAAACCGGTTGTTATGCTGGGTAATAACGGCCTTACCGAGGGTGTGCTTGCTGAAATCGAACAGGCACTGCAACATCATGAGCTCATCAAAGTGAAAATCGCTGCTGAAGAGCGTGAAACCAAGACCTTGATTGTAGAAGCAATTATTCGTGAAACCAAGGCGAACAATGTGCAAGTGATCGGCAATATGCTGGTACTTTATCGCCCTTCGACCGAAGACCGCAAAATTATCTTACCTCGTTAAGTGTATTGAGTTTAACGAAAAGCGCTTTGCTTCTCATCTACATACACTCAACAAGTTGATAAAAAAAGGCCGCCAGCGGCCTTTTTTATTGCTTAAATTTGGGGTTGTGGGCCAATGTAAAGAATATTAAAGATATTCAACCTTCAACACTTCGTACTCAACATCGCCACCTGGCGTACGAATAACAACCACATCATCCTGCTCTTTACCGATCAATCCACGCGCTATCGGTGAGTTTACAGAAATCAGATTTTGCTTAAAATCAGCTTCATCATCGCCAACAATGCGATAAGTTTGCTGCTCTTCAGTATCCAAATTCATTACCGTTACGGTCGCACCAAAGATAACTCGCCCGGTCTGAGGCATCTTCTGGATATCGATAACCTGAGCATTTGATAGCTTAGCTTCGATTTCCTGGATACGCCCTTCACAAAAACCCTGCTGTTCGCGGGCAGCGTGATATTCGGCGTTCTCTTTTAAATCGCCATGCTCTCGTGCAGTAGCGATATCAGCAATAATTTTCGGGCGACGAACGCTTTTCAGGTGATCAAGCTCTTCACGTAATCTTTCAGCGCCACGCAATGTCATCGGAATCGGTTTCATATATTCACTACCTCTAGCTTTGTCCTTTCGGTAAACATCGTCCTGATTGAATCAGGCACAAGTCCATCCCGTTGGTTTGAGCGACTTTCTCTGACGATAAACAAAAAAAACCTAACCCGGAGACTCGCTCCAAGTCAGGATTGGTTTTTCATTTTGAAACGTATTTTAACGTAGAGTTCCATTAGGATCATCGTTTACTTTCACCCACGTTGCACCCTCCTTCGAGGCATCGTAGTATGAAGCACTTTATTCAGCCGTTACCCAGGGCCTTTAGCAAAATAATGCGTTTTTTACGAATTGTCAGTGGATTAGCTTGCGCCTTTGTTCTAAATGCAAACGCAGCCCCGGTAGAATCTTATACACAGTACCTGCCTGATGGCACCAATCTGTCCGTGCTAGTGCAGAAAATTGGTGCAACAACGCCTATCATTGATTACCACGGGCAGCAGATGGCGCTACCTGCCAGTACGATGAAACTGCTAACGGCATTAGCGGCTTTATTACAGTTAGGGCCAGATTTTCGCTTTAATACTACCTTTGAAACGAATGGCACTATTTCGGACGGCGTATTGAAAGGCAACTTGGTGGCCCGTTTTGACGGCGACCCGTCTTTCAAGCGGCAAAATATCCGTAATATGGTGGCAGCTTTAAAGAAACAGGGCATAAAAGAGATAAGTGGTGATGTACTGATTGATACGTCAGTCTTCGCCAGCCACGATAAAGCACCGGGCTGGCCATGGAATGATATCACTCAGTGTTTCAGCGCGCCGCCAGCAGCGGCCATTGTCGATCGGAACTGTTTCTCTGTGTCCCTGTACAGTGCAACTAAGCCTGATGAGAACGCCTTTATCCGCGTCGCTTCCTATTATCCAGTACATATGTTCAGCGAAGTACGCACCTTAGCAAAAGGCTCCCCAGATGCGCAGTATTGCGAGCTGGATGTTGTGCCTGGTGAGTTTAACCGCTACACACTGACGGGTTGTTTAACGCAACGCAGTGAACCTTTACCGCTGGCTTTTGCTATCCAGGATGGCGCGGCTTATGCTGGCGAAATCATAAAAGCAGAGTTACAACAAGCAGATATCCAGATCGACGGTACCCTGAAACGCCAAACACGACCAACACCTGTTGGAACAGTACTGGCACAAACGCAATCAGTACCGCTACACGATTTACTGCGCCAAATGTTGAAAAAATCTGACAACATGATTGCTGATACGGTATTTCGTACTATTGGGCACCAGCGCCTTGGTGTACCAGGAACCTGGCGTGCGGGCTCTGATGCAGTAAGACAAATTCTGCGCCAAAAAGCGGGGATTGATCTTGGTAATACGATCCAAGTCGATGGCTCTGGTTTATCACGCCATGATTTGATTTCTCCTGCGACAATGATGCAAGTACTGCAATATATCGCCCAGAATGATAAAGAACTCGATTTCATCTCAATGCTGCCGTTGGCAGGCCATGATGGAACTCTGCAATATCGCGGTGGTCTACACGAGGCTGGCGTTGATGGGAAAGTATCGGCCAAAACAGGATCACTGGCTGGTGTTTATAATCTGGCCGGTTTCATCACCACCGCAAGTGGCCAGCGTTTGGCCTTTATTCAATATCTGTCTGGCTATGCAGTACCACCAGAGGATCAGCGCACACGTCGTGCACCATTAGTCCGTTTTGAAAGCCGTCTCTATAAGGATATCTATCAAAACAACTAACTTTTACCGAGCGATATAAAGCCTGCGCCATGAAACTATTTATTTATAAAACAATTAATTCATGAAGCTATTAATTGTTGAAGACGATGAGCTTTTACGTCAAGGATTGGCGCAGGCACTAACCAGTGATAATTACGCCTGTGATTGTACATCCACAGCAGCTGAAGCTTGCGCACTCCTGCAAGCAGGCCAATACAGCCTGATTATTCTCGATCTCGGCCTGCCAGATAAAGACGGTGCCACGTTATTACGCCAGTGGCGCCGGCAAAATATGTCTCTACCGGTACTGATTCTCACCGCCCGAGATGCACTTGAAGATCGCGTTGATGGTTTAGATGCTGGAGCCGATGACTATCTGATAAAGCCTTTCGCCTTAGTGGAACTTCAGGCCCGAGTAAGAGCGTTAATCCGCCGCTATCAGGGGTATAGCGACAATCTTCTCGAAGTCGGAGATATTACGCTTAATCTCTCAAGCCAGCAGGTTTACCAGCGCCAGCAATTAGTCGAAATTACGCCAAAAGAGTTCTCTCTGCTCTCCAGATTAATGATGCGTGCCGGCCAAACGGTAAATCGCGAACTTTTGCAGCAAGATCTCTACACGTGGCAAGATGATCTAGGTTCCAATACGCTTGAAGTACATATTCATAATTTACGTCGAAAATTAGGCAAAGATCTGATCCACACGGTTCGAGGCATTGGCTACCGATTGAACAAAATACGATGACCAGTATGCGCCGCCGACTCTTGCTGATGCTAGCTCTCATCTTGGTTGCGACCCAGTTGACCAGCGCCTTCTGGCTATTGCATGAAAGCCAAGAGCAGATCAACCTGCTAGTCGATGACACCTTATCAGCCAAAGCTCGTGATGCTCATCTGGAAAGAGAAATAACCGAAGCTATCACCTCGCTGATAGCCCCTTCCCTTACGATGCTTGCCGCAACATTATTACTCTCGTTCTGGGCAATAAGCTGGATTATCCGCCCGTTGAATCAGTTGCAACAGCGTTTGGAGACGCGCTCCGCAGACAACCTTTCCCCTTTACCATTAAATACTGAGATCAAAGAAGTGGTTGCGGTAACCAACGCGCTAAACCAGTTATTCAGCCGCTTATCAACCACTATTGCCCAAGAGAGATTATTTACTGCCGATGCGGCTCATGAGCTACGCACGCCGCTGGCCGGCGTCAGACTGCATCTGGAACTGATGGAGCAAAAAGGGGTAGAAGGCAGTACGATGTTGATCAAACGCATCGATCAACTTATGCATACTATTGAGCAATTGCTGATGTTAGCTCGTGCAGGGCAAAATTTTGCCAAAGGGCTTTATGAGCAAGTCGATATCACCCATAACGTATTAGCGCCGCTCAGAGACGAACTGCAGGAGATGTTGTCCCATCGCCATCAGCGTCTACATATCGATGAAAAAGAATCAATCATTGTTGAAGGAGATGCCGTTCTACTACGTCTGATGGTGCGCAACTTAGTCGAAAACGCCTATCGCTACAGCCCGGAAAACAGCGATATTGAGATCAAACTCCATACCCAAAACGAACGATTATTAATAGAAGTCAGTGATCGAGGTCCAGGTATCGATGAGCAAAAAGCCAGCGAGCTAACCCAAGCATTTAAACGTGGTGACGAGCGTTTTGGTGGCAGCGGGCTGGGATTAAATATCGTGGTGAGGATTATTCACTTACATGGTGGGGAGTTGATACTGCGTAACCGGGATAAAGCGCCTGGCCTTAGTGCTCAGTGTTTACTTCCAGTAAGGGGAAGTTAAGTTTTTTCTACCTCGCCGGTGAGGCTTATTGAAAGTTTTTCAAGCTTGCTCAAGCTTGACAGAGTATATGTCGGGTTCTAAAACGGGAATAGAGTAAGTTTCGGTTCTTTAAATACGGTATTTAATGCAACCTTGCAGCCCGAACCGAGCCAAGGGGGAACGCGTCCCCCTTCGCGATCCCGCGCTTTTTCCTACTTCCAGCTCGGTATCCAGTGGAAGCCATGTTTCAGAAGCTTCCGTGATAGCGCAAATGCCAGCCTTCCAGGCTCCCCGCCTCCGGGTTCAAGCCAACGATAATTCTATTGTCTTTCACCACTCCACCGGTGGCATTTTGAGTGCGCTTGGCGGCTTTTAAGGTCAAGTTCAAAGGCAAAGGCAGCTTAACTTTTGACTTTAACAGCCTGGTGGCGCACTCAAAATTTCACTGACGAGTGGTGGAGAGACGGCAAAGCTGGCTCGAACCCGAAGGAAGGCATGGCGAAGCCATGAAATTTGCGCCTATAACAGTGATATCTGAAACATAGCCTAATTGGAATCCGATATAACACCATGAAAAGGCGCGGGATTGTAAAGGGTGGCGCCACCACCCTTTACTCGGTTTAGGCTGCGGGCCTGTATTGAACACTTCACTTCGGAAACCGAAAAACTCACTATTCTGGTGTTGATAACCGCGCAAGCACGGTTATTGCTTCCACAACCTTCAAACCTTCCCAGTTTCTCTACTAACATTGAGGGCCGCATCAAATGCGGCCCTCAATACTAAATTTTAACGCTCATAGATGATTTCGACGCCTTCGTCGTCGTCTTCGTCCCAGTCGTCATCCCAATCGTCATCTTCAGCTTCGATCTCAGCCAGTTGCTCTTTGTGGTAATCATCCCACATGAACTCGACTTTTTCAGGCGCTGCTTCTTCGATTGCCATTGTTTTAGGATTAGCGTTGATAAAGCTCATGACATCCCAGCACAGTGCATTCACGCCTTCACGGTTAGCGGCAGAGATCAGGTAGTAGTTACCTTCCCAACCTAACGCGTCAGCGATAGTTTTTGCCCGTGCTTCTGCTTCTTCTTTATCAATCAAATCAACTTTGTTGAAGACTAACCAACGCGGTTTGGATGCCAGTTTTTCGTTGTATTGCTGCAATTCATTAATGATAACTTTAGCATTCTCAATCGGATCGGATTCATCGATTGGTGCAATATCAATAAGGTGCAGTAATACACGACAACGCTCAAGGTGCTTCAAGAAGCGAATACCTAAGCCAGCGCCTTCAGAAGCCCCTTCAATCAAACCAGGGATATCCGCCACCACGAAGCTCTGTTCGTTATCCATACGTACAACGCCTAAGCTTGGCACCAGCGTAGTAAATGGATAGTCAGCAACTTTAGGTTTTGCAGCAGAAACTGAACGGATAAATGTCGATTTACCGGCATTTGGCAAGCCCAGCATACCTACGTCAGCCAGCAGCATTAGCTCCAGTGACAAGTCGCGTAGTTCGCCTTTTGTCCCCATAGTTTTTTGGCGTGGGGAACGGTTTACCGACGATTTAAAACGGGTATTGCCTAAGCCGTGGAAACCACCTTTGGCAACCATTTGCACCTGGCCATTGCGAGTCATATCACCTAAGACTTCGCCAGTACCTTGGTCTAGTACGCGCGTACCTACCGGAACTTTAATCGTGATATCTTTGCCACGTTTACCGGTACAGTCACGGCTTTGACCATTCTCACCGCGCTCAGCACGGAAAGATTTTACAAACCGGTAATCAATTAACGTATTGAGATTCTCATCCGCCACCAGATACACATCGCCGCCGTCGCCACCGTCGCCGCCATCAGGGCCACCACGGGGAATATACTTTTCACGGCGGAAGCTAACGCATCCGTTACCGCCGTCACCGGCCACGACTAGAATTGTGGCTTCATCTACAAACTTCATTTGAACTCTCTCCGTCAATCATTCACCGGGTTGCTGCAATTGAGCCACCAAGTCTTGTTCTGTCCGCCGCGGCCACCAACGATGGCCAATTGCGGAAAACATTGCTCCCGCTACCACCACAAATAGGCCTGAATGACCGATAAAATTGACTATCGGTGCGGCTAAAGTATCTGGCCAAACGAGCGCCAATTAATCCGTAAATAGCAGGGTAGACAATGCTGTCAGCGAGATAAAATGCTGAGCTCTGTTGTCAGCCGCTGAAATGCCAAAGTATTTCTGAAACTACCAGAGATAACGATGAGTAGTATGCAAAGTGTACAGCAAAAATAAGCGCCACGGTGAATATAGCCAACCGCAGTAGCGTATTTTGCATCATGCAATCATTACTCAGACAAAAGCGACATCGATGCAATCAGTAATGAACAACCGTTAGTTGCTGTGATTACACCGGCAGTATCTCTATTGGAGCCAGAGATTTGCTATCCATATAGTTGCTATTTTATGGACTGACTAGAATGTAAAAAGCCCCGCAACGAGTTGCAGGGCTTACATCTATTTTGTAGAACCACTCATCATCTGCAAAGCATTTCGTCAGTGGTTCTTAGACTCGAAAAACTTATTCAGCTTCGATGCTGATAAATTTACGGTTGTTCGGGCCTTTAACTTCAAACTTAACTTTACCGTCAGCCAAAGCAAACAGAGTGTGGTCGCGACCACAACCTACGTTGATGCCAGCGTGGAATTTAGTACCACGTTGACGAACGATGATGCTGCCTGCCAGAACTGCTTCGCCGCCAAAGCGTTTTACGCCCAGACGTTTTGCTTCTGAGTCACGACCGTTTCGGGTCGAACCGCCAGCCTTTTTATGTGCCATGAATCCGCTCTCCTAAACTTAAGCGCTGATGCCGGTGATTTTGACGTCAGTGAACCACTGACGGTGACCTTGTTGCTTACGGTAGTGCTTACGACGACGAAACTTAACGATTTTAACTTTCTCGCCACGACCGTGAGCTACAACTTCAGCTTTGACCACACCGCCTTCAACTAAAGGCAGACCGATTTGGATCTCTTCACCGTTAGCAATCATCAGAACTTGGTCAAACGCAATGGTTTCACCAGTTGCGATGTCCAGCTTTTCCAAGCGAACGGTCTGACCTTCGCTTACTCGGTGTTGTTTACCACCACTTTGGAAAACCGCGTACATATAAAACTCCGCTTTCCGCGCACTCAACTTTGTATAGTCCAGAGGGCGCTATAAATATTCACAATAGGGCGCGAATTCTACGCAAAAAATCAGCATAAGACAAGAGCACTTTCACCACAAAAGAAGAAAAAAAGCGCAGTACACTGGTTGTCATTTATCTACAGCGTTTTTCAAGTACAATCCCTTATACAGTTCAGTTGAATAATGTGCCAAAGTGAGTAACAACTCATCGCGGTAAAGAGAAAAACAGCCGAAAAATCACAATGAACCTAGAACAGATTATCGATCTTACCGAGAAAGATATGGCTGCAGTCAACGCAACCATCCTTGAACAGTTGAATTCTGATGTCGCGCTCATCAATCAACTTGGACACTATATCATCAGCGGCGGCGGTAAAAGAATCCGCCCCATGATTGCCGTTTTGGCAGCCAAAGCACTCGATTACAGTGGCAATAAACATGTTACGGTGGCCGCACTTATTGAGTTTATTCATACCGCAACATTGTTACATGACGATGTTGTAGATGAATCCGATATGCGTCGAGGCAAAGCAACAGCCAATGCTGCATTTGGTAACGCGGCCAGCGTACTAGTAGGTGATTTTATCTACACGCGCGCCTTCCAGATGATGACCGATTTAGAATCAATGCCGGTACTGGCATTAATGGCTAAAGCGGTAAACGTCATCGCCGAAGGTGAAGTTTTACAACTTATGAACTGTAACGATCCTGATATTACTGAAGAAATTTACATGCAGGTTATCTACAGTAAAACAGCTCGTCTCTTCGAAGCCGCTGCGCAGTCATCAGCGATGCTAGCCGGCGGTAATGAGCAACAAATCGTCGCATTACAAGATTATGGCCGCTATTTGGGTACCGCATTCCAGTTAATAGACGATTTGCTTGATTATGATGCTGACGGCGAAACGCTGGGTAAAAATACCGGCGATGACCTCAATGAAGGCAAACCGACGTTACCGTTGTTACACGCAATGAAACATGGGGATCCTGAACAATCGGCAATGATTCGTCAGGCAATTGAACAAGGTAATGGCAGACATCTGCTCGAACCGGTACTTGCCGCGATGCATCAATGGGGTTCGCTTGAATACACCCGAACCCGGGCAGAAGAAGAAGCAGATAAAGCTATTGCGGCCCTGCAGATCTTGCCAGAATCACCGCACCGTATTGCGCTCGAAACGCTTGCACATATTGCAGTAAAACGAGACTTCTAATTGTCTTAGTGATACTTGTTGCCAACACTCTCATTGCGCTACCGCGCTCAGGTACGCAATGAGAGTGAGTTTATGACATCAAGGATATTAGTCCGTCGTTTCCTGATTCAAGGCCAAACGCTTCATCATCTCTTTCACTCCCTCTCTAACGATGAAAGAAACGATCGACTTGCGCTCGTCCTCGCTAAACTGTTTATAGCTTTCAACCCAAATTGCTAACGGATCTTGATGTGACGAATAAACGTATTCTGCAGATTGTTCCTGCATAAGTAATGTAGATACCGTTTTTATCGGTAAACTATCGACATGATATTCAACAGCACGCCCCTGAACACCGCGCCGACGACGTTTAATCCATTCCTGACGCCGAGCCATTCCATGAATGCCTTGAGTCGAGCCAGGCAAACCCGCTACACCAATTAATTCCTTTGCTGCAAACCACTCTTGCTTCATAACATTCTTCTCTGATTTGTCCTGAGACATTAAGGAAATAAAGTTATAAGTCCTTGAGGATGGATGTTTATTGCTAAACCCCAACCAATCCTTTTAATTGATAGCGTAAAATCTACGGTTAACTTATATCACCAAATGATAGGTCACAACAGGATAAGTCATTGCATTTTTATGACTACCCTTCCAATTACTAAACAAAAAATCATATCAGCAGTAGTGTAAACGATGGTTTTCAACGTTAGCCCATTAATATCCCGCGGATAAAAATCAATAATAATATAATAAAAGACAATATTGCCTATCCAATCCAAATAATAAATATTCTTCTTTTATTATATATAGCGCTACTTCACATAGGTGTTGGCACTTACACGCATAAATCCGATCGCAGCATTAGCGCATTTTTTGGAAACCATTAAGAAATGATTTACTTTGATGACTAAAATATGAAAACGCTAAAATAAAATCATGAGTGCAAAAAAATAAAACCCGTCAAAAAAACAACTAAAGGTTAAAATCAATAATACACTCCATTTAATTTTAAAAAACACTAACTTACCAATAACAAAAATGAGATAAAAAACAACAAGAGGGATATGATTAAAACATTGCAGAGAGAAACAAAAACAACCTTAAAAAACAATACATTAAAGATTTCTTATTGAAAGAACAAGTTGGAATGCTTTTACACAACAGAGTGATACCAAGGCAACTTACTCGATAAGTTAACTCACTTTGCTTAATCAAACCATTTATAAAAGTCGTTAAAAATAATAACCATATATTACATAAAATTGAAAGACGCCCGCTCTTACAACTCCCTCTTTTAATAAAACAAAAAACATTCCATATTAAATATCTTTGTATTTTTAAATAAACATATTTGAAAAATGTTCAGAAATTTGTTCATATACTTTTAAATCACTAGAAAAGAACATCCAATACAAAAAACTCATGCGTAAGCTTTGTCGATAATCTAAAAGGAAGTAAAAATGACGAACAGGAAACAGGACTGGCATCATGCAGATATTATTGCGGCACTGCGTAAACAAGGTACGACACTTGCAGCAGTTTCTAGAGCAGCAGGGTTGAGCTCTTCGACATTAGCTAATGCCCTATCTCGCCCCTGGCCTAAAGGGGAATGGCTTATTGCTAATGCATTAGGGATCCATCCATCAATCATTTGGCCAAGTCGCTACTTTGATCCCAAAACACATACATTAATTAATCGCCAAATGCGAAGTGCATCTGAAAAAAAGTCATAGGGACTTTACTATAAAAAAACCGCCAGGCATTGCTGGCGGTTTACATTACATCGATTGCTGATACCAAATAAGCGTTAATACATTCGCAACAGGTTATCTGACATCATTCAAATAGCGAATATACGCATCAGTTATTAATAAACTGTTCGCCTAGTTGAATGTCTTTACGCAATACCTCTAGCATATCGTCCAGAGATTTCTGCTCAAAAGCGCTTAAAGGGCCGATATCTTTCAGCTCTGCGATGCCATTTTTACCCAGTAAAACCGGCTGTGCGAAGAAACGTGTGTATTCACCTTTTCCTTCTACATAAGCGCACTCAACAACATTACTTTCGCCTTGCAATGCACGAACCAGCGACAGGCCAAAACGCGCTGCAGCCTGGCCCATCGATAATGTAGCTGACCCGCCGCCCGCTTTGGCTTCTACAACTTCAGTACCTGCATTCTGAATACGTTTGGTTAATTCAGCAGCCTCTGACTCCGTAAATTTCACACCAGGAACCTGAGACAACAGAGGAAGAATCGTCACCCCTGAATGGCCACCAACGACAGGAATATCCAATTGTTCAGGATGCTTACCTTTCAGTTCGGCCACAAAAGTATTAGAGCGAATTGCATCAAGGGTAGTGACACCAAAGAGTTTGTTCTTATCATAGACACCGGCCTTTTTAAGTACTTCAGCAGCTATAGCCACCGTCGTATTTACCGGGTTAGTAATAATGCCGATCAAAGCTTTTGGGCTGGTTTCTGCAATTTGTTGTACCAGATTACGTACAATACCTGCGTTAACATTAAAAAGATCGGAGCGATCCATACCAGGTTTACGTGCCACTCCTGCAGAAATCAGCACGATATCAGCACCGACCAGAGCAGGTTTAGCATCTTCGCCACTAAAGCCTTTAATTTTTACGGCCGTAGGGATGTGGCTCAGATCGACAGCAACACCAGGGGTGACAGGTGCGATATCGTACAGAGAGAGTTCAGAACCAGAAGGTAATTGGGTCTTGAGTAGAAGGGCGAGGGCTTGGCCGATACCACCGGCTGCACCTAGAACGGCAACTTTCATCCTATACTCCTTTATTATCAGTAAGTTAAATTCTTCACAACTTCTTTTGCCACATGACATTAATCAACAATAAGCACAAACACAATTACCAGATCGATAGATTGGGAGGCCACGCAGTAATTAACGCTATATGGCAGAATAACCTTGGTTTTTTCTATTAACATCAGTCGATTAATAAAGATTAATCTTCAGTGAATACATGCAGCGTAGGGATTAACCATTAATAACACTAGACCTGTTGTTGGTATTTGGACAATATCATTTTCATAACACAGCATTTACCACGCAGTGCTACCGAGATGCATTGATTTGACATATTTATTACTTTGTTAGCATCATGATATCTTTGATAGTACTAAGATTATCATGGCATGATGCATTTTATGCGTTAATGGTTATTGCATAAAAATTCATTAATATGCATAATCATACTAATAATGTCATGATCCTACGGGTGTAAAATGCGCAATCCTGCTAAACAGGAAGATCTAATTAAAGCGTTTAAAGCGCTGTTAAAAGAAGAGAAATTTAGTTCTCAAGGTGAGATTGTTATTGCATTGCAAGATGAAGGCTTTGAAAACATCAATCAATCAAAAGTCTCTCGTATGCTCACTAAATTTGGTGCAGTACGCACGCGCAACGCTAAAATGGAAATGGTGTACTGCTTACCAGCTGAAATTGGTGTACCGACAACAACTAGCCCGCTGAAAAATCTGGTCTTGGATATTGATTATAACGAATCGGTCGTCGTTATTCGTACCAGTCCAGGAGCCGCACAGCTGATCGCACGACTGCTTGACTCATTAGGTAAATCCGAGGGGATTCTAGGTAGTATCGCTGGTGATGACACTATTTTCAGTACACCTGCACGTGGCTTTAGTGTCAAACAGTTGTATGAAGCTATTTTGGGTCTGTTTGAACAAGAGCTGTAATATCGACGCTTGCTTCACCTGTCTACTTTCGACCTAAAACAATCACCACTATCCCTGCCGCGAATGCGGCAAGATATGAGTGTTCCTGCTTGGATTTATTCGTAAATCCGCTCATCTTTTATTTATTTACCATAAATAATGTTTTTAGAGATTCTGACAATCCTACTAAACAGGTAAAAATTCCCCCTGCGCTCCACCACGATTACAAATCGCTCACATTTTTGATGTCAATAGCATGACAGCCTGCAACATATCGCACTTTTCGCAAAAAAACTCTAATCCATTGATTAATTAAAACTTACCGCATAAAAGAACAAATAATAATCGATTTTTATTCTTTAAGATTATAAAAAATTCAATTTCTCAAATTTAAAACCGCAAAAAACTATTAGCAAACTATTAATAATCATGATTAGTAGATGTATACTCATTTCCGTGATGCAAGTCACATGATGTATCGACAGATAATAAAATAGATGACGAGGCAATGATGAACATTAAAACTACAATTTCCGCATTAAGCATTCTTTCCGTGCTTTCTTTTAGTGCTTTTTCAGCACAACCAATCAACCAAAATCAGGCTCAAAATCTTCAGCCGATTGGGGTAATCAATGTAAGCGGTATTAACGGCACCCCTTCTGATATTCGTCAGGCTCTTTCAGATAAAGCAGACGCACAAGGTGCTAAAACGTTTCGTGTGATTGAAGTTCGCCAGGAAGGGAATTACCACGCAACGGCTGAAATTTACCAATAAGCCTGAAAAGGCTGGCCATCGTTTGGCAATAAAGTAGGCAACGGAAGTAAGGCGAAATCAAACATGATGACTTCGCTAAAAGACGGATTTATCGCTGTAGCAACTCAAATTTCGACACGCAAAAATGCTTTGCGTTGTTGTTAAGACAGACCTGATGAATCCCAATATCAACGGCTGCAAAAAATTGCGCCAATGAAAAAATCAGGAATATATTATGAAAACTATCTCAACACTTGTCACTGCCAGTATTCTTGCTGCACTGTCTTTCGGTGCCTCTGCCGCGACAATGGTTAGCGCAGAACAGGCTGCTGACATGCAGTCAATAGGTACCATCAGCGTAAGTGGTATTGATGGTGTGCCGAGCGACATTAATCGTCAGCTTTCAGACAAAGCAGACAGTGCCGGCGCAAAATCTTTCCATATCATCGAAGCACATAATGACGGTAGCTATCACGTTACTGCAGAATTATTTAACTGATTTTCCGTACAAGATCAGTTCACCCTATGTTTACTTCCCCTGCTGACGCAAAGTAAACATGCAACGCTGTTAGATCACCCTCGTCGTGCTGTCTGGCGACACTTTTAGCTCTCGTGAAACTCACGGGAGCTTTTTTTGTTGCCGCATTTCAGGACATGGAATGAATCCATGCCCTGAAAGTACAAGCAATAAAGGGAAAAGACAGATTATTTCTGCTCGACCAAACGAGACTTCACGTCTAACGCAGCTAATAATTTATTATGTATCCCGCCAAAACCGCCGTTGCTCATGACCAGAATATGGTCGCCAGGCTGAACAGTCTTAACAATCATCTCCACCAGCGTGTCAACATCTGCACTCCAATGAGCGGGTTGTACGCAGTGTTCAGCCACTTCGGCAACTTGCCATGGAATATGTTGCGGCTGTAAAAGGAATACCTCGTCGGCCCGACCCAGTGAAGGAGCAAGTTCATTTTTGCTCAATCCCATTTTCATAGTATTAGAGCGCGGCTCAAGTACGGCGATGATCTTCGCTGTCCCGCCAACTTTGCTACGTAAGGCCGCAAGCGTAGCCAGAATTGCCGTTGGATGGTGAGCAAAGTCATCATAGACGCTAACACCGAAAGCTTCGCCACGAAGCTCCAAGCGACGACGAGCGTTAATAAAACTCTTCAGCGCTCTACAGGCATCTTCAGGTTTGACGCCAACGTGGCGAGCAGCGGCAATGGCCATCAATGCATTATGCATATTGTGCTCACCGACCAGCAACCAGTTCACTTCTCCGACGACTTCACCATCCAGCAAAACGCTGAAGGTGCTGGCATCGGTCGAGACCTTTTTTGCATCCCATGTGCAACCGTCGCCGGTGAACTCCTGCTCGCTCCAGCAGCCCATCGCCATTACTTGCTTGAGCGGCGTATCGTTCTCAGGGAGGATAATTTTCCCTTGTCCCGGTACCAGACGAACCAAATGGTGGAACTGTTTTTGGATAGCTTTCAGATCATCGAAGATATCGGCATGGTCGAACTCGAGGTTATTCAGTACCAGCGTGCGCGGGCTGTAATGGACAAATTTAGAGCGCTTATCAAAAAATGCACAATCGTATTCGTCTGCTTCAATCACCATGAATGGGCTATTGCCCAGACGCGCTGAAACCTCAAAATTACCGGGAACTCCACCGATGACATAACCCGGTTCGTAGCCACAGGATTCGAGGATCCAAGTCACCATACCAGCCGTGGTTGTCTTACCGTGAGTCCCTGCCACCGCAATGACCCAACGTCCAGGTAATACATGGTCATGTAACCACTGCGGACCAGAAACATAAGGAATACCTTTTTCCAGTACCGCTTCAACACAAGGATTTCCCCGCGTCATCGCATTACCGATGATCACCAGATCAGGTTGAGGCTCCAACTGAATAGGATCGTATCCTTTAATCAGCTCAATGCCTTGGCTTTCCAGCTGCGTACTCATCGGAGGATAAACGTTGTCGTCCGAACCGGTAACCTGATGTCCCTGCGAACGAGCCAGCATAGCCAGGCCGCCCATAAACGTGCCGCAAATCCCAAGAATATGAATGCGCATAAATTTTCCATTAGTGCCTTTAAGTCAGCCGCTATTCTAACGCTGAGAATCCCTCAGAAGAAATGGATTTGCCTATCAACCACCCATATATTTGGGATAAACTGAAAAAGCTCCTGTAATAGATTTCTAACAAACCCGTTACCCATCCTACGAACCAGGGACAGTGTCATGAAAACGCTAGGCGAATTCATCGTTGAAAAACAACAAGATTTCCCACACGCTACCGGCGAACTGACTGCATTACTCTCCGCAATAAAACTCGGTGCCAAAATTATTCACCGCGATATCAACAAAGCAGGTCTGGTTGATATTCTCGGGGCAAGTGGCGCTGAAAATATTCAAGGCGAAGTGCAGATGAAGCTCGATCTGTATGCCAATGAAAAATTGAAAGCAGCGATGAAAGCTCGTGGTCAGATCGCAGGTATTGCGTCTGAAGAAGAAGATGAAATTGTTATTTTCGACGGCGATCGTGCAGAAAATGCCAAATATGTCATTCTGATGGACCCGCTAGATGGCTCTTCCAACATCGACGTTAACGTGTCAGTTGGTACCATCTTCTCTATTTACAGCCGTACTACCCCTATCGGCCAGCCGGTAACGGAAGCTGACTTCCTACAACCGGGGCATCGTCAGGTTGCAGCAGGTTATGTCGTTTATGGCTCCTCTACTATGTTGGTTTATACCACCGGTGCAGGCGTTCATGCGTTTACCTACGATCCTTCTCTCGGGGTCTTCTGCCTCTCCCATGAGAAAGTTAAATTCCCGGCTAAAGGCAATATGTATTCAATCAACGAAGGTAACTACATCAAGTTCCCAGTTGGCGTGAAAAAATACATCAAATATTGCCAGGAGCAGGATGCGGCGACGCAACGTCCTTACACTTCTCGCTACATTGGCTCTCTGGTAGCCGATTTCCACCGTAACCTGCTTAAAGGCGGGATTTACATTTACCCAAGTACCGCCAGCCATCCTCAAGGTAAGCTGCGTCTACTGTATGAATGTAATCCAATGGCATTCCTGGCCGAACAAGCAGGCGGTAAAGCCAGCGATGGTAAAAATCGTATTCTAGATATTATTCCGCAGAAACTGCACGAACGTGCACCGTTCTTCGTGGGCAATAGCTCAATGGTTGAAGATGCAGAGCGTTTTATCCGCGAATTCCCAGACGAGTAAAATCTAAGACGTTAGCCTCGCAAAGCTGACTGACGTGATAACGATTAGCTTAATAATAAGGCAGCCACTGGCTGCCTTTTTTCACTTTAGCGCATCAATTTAAACGCAGTAATTCCTGGGGTTGCGAAAATCCTTGATGATCCAGTTTAAATACCGCAACGGTCTGCGCTAGCCGCTGTGCTTGCTCTTCCAACGAACGCATAGCCGCTGCGCCCTGCTCGACCAACGCTGCATTCTGTTGCGCCACTTGGTCCATCTGAGTAATGGCGACATTAACTTGCTCAATACCGTGTGTCTGTTCGGTCGTCGCAATAGTGATTTCACTCATCAAGCTGGTGACTCGTCGTACTTCACGAGCGATCTCCCCCATGGTTTCCGCCGCTGATTTGACCATCGCTTCGCCTTCTACGATGCGGTTGTCAGAATCAACAATCAGCTCTTTAATTTCTTTCGCTGATTGCGCACTACGCTGTGCGAGGTTACGAACCTCTCCGGCGACAACGGCAAAACCTCGGCCTTGCTCCCCTGCCCGCGCTGCTTCAACGGCGGCGTTAAGCGCCAAGATATTAGTTTGGAAGGCGATACCATCAATCACCGAAATAATGTCACCAATGCGCGAAGAACTTTCAGTAATCGCCTGCATCTTGTTCATGACCTGATTGACTACCTCACTGCCTTTATCGGCAATAGTAGAAACATTTTTCGCTAACTGACTGGCTTGTTCGGAGTTCATGGCGTTCATTTTCACCGTAGAAGTTAACTGCTCCATACTCGCGGCAGTTTCTTCCAGTGAAGCGGCAGATTCGTCAGTCCTCTGAGCCAAATTAGCATTACCGGCCGATAATTCCCGCGCACCTACGTCAATTTGATTGCCCGCTTCACGGACTTGTACCATCGAAAGCGATAGCGCGTTTTGCATTTTATTCAGTGCTTTCGCCAGACGTCCCATCTCATTATTACCGGAATCATCAATCTGGTGAGTCAAATCACCTTCAGCAATAAACTCAAGCTGAGAAATGGACTCATCTAACGGGCTAATGATAATTTTGCGTAATGCAAACCATGACAAGATAGTGATAATCAGTGAAGCAACGAAAGAGATGATAATAATGGTCAATTGCAAGCGGGAAGCGCTATCAGCGGCATCAGTACTGAGCTGCGCTCTCTTTTCAGCATACTGGCGGAATTGCTCTAACGCCTTGTCGTAGGCGTTGCTGTAGCGGTCCATTTTCTTTTCTAAGATATCGTAATAAATATCGGTACTTTGCGCTTTGATAGCCGCGACAGCAGGCTCTAACGCTTCTTTTCTATAAGCTTGATAAGTTTCCGCAACGGCTTTGGTTAATGCTCTTCCTTCATCATTACCATCATCAATAGCAAGAAAGATAGCCAATTCCTGACTGGATTTTTGCAGGTAGTTTTGAATGCGATCGCAGGTTTTCGTCGAGTCATCTAACATACCGATTTCTAACTCATGAACCGCGACGGCGCTAGCGGTGCGGGCACGCAGCGAGAAAATATAGCTATCGGAAAGCGAACCTAACTCCTGATTCTGCATACGATTAATCTTCTGCAACGATGCCGCTCCGTTGCTAATCGCCTGACCCCCAATCACGCTGACAAGTAACTGAATTAATATCATTACCACTAACAAGGCGATCAATCCCGCCTTCACACTCATCTTTTTTAACATACTCTGTTATCCGGCTATTTAGTCAATCTAGGAAAGAAAAGGCCGCTTTTTATTATTTTTAAGCGTTAGATATTATCGGCATAGCCCTTTCATTCTTGAGATGAACGGCCATTACAGGGGATTCCGCGATAATGGTGAAAATCGCAGCAGTTTATAAGGATAACGACTAATCATAACTGAGTATCCCAGCCGATCATTCCAAAGAATTTTGCTATCGTTCAAAGATGGAAAAGGCAGGAATTCGTGACGGAGTTGGCTATAATGTGCGGCACTCCATTCCTAGAAGACTAAAGGGAAATAACGATGAGCTTACTGAATGTACCGGCTGGCAAAGATTTGCCAGAAGATATCTATGTTGTGATTGAGATCCCAGCTAACGCCGATCCGATCAAATATGAAGTTGATAAAGATACGGGCGCACTGTTCGTTGACCGTTTCATGTCAACCACCATGTTCTACCCATGTAACTACGGTTATGTGAACCACACTCTGTCTTTGGATGGGGATCCGGTTGATGTGTTGGTACCAACTCCATACCCACTGCAACCAGGCTCAGTCATTCGTTGCCGTCCAGTTGGCGTACTGAAAATGACCGACGAATCAGGTGAAGATGCGAAAGTTATCGCTGTTCCTCACACCAAACTGAGCAAAGAGTACGATCACATTAAAGATGTGAACGACCTGCCAGAATTGTTGCGTGGACAAATCACTCACTTCTTCGAGCAATACAAAGCGCTGGAAAAAGGTAAGTGGGTTAAAGTTGAAGGCTGGGAAGACGCAGCAGCAGCTAAAAAAGAGATCGTTGACTCTTTCGAGCGCGCAAAAAACAAGTAAGCCTTGTTGATGCCCGACTAAAGTGATCCACGTAAAAAAACACCGCCTTATTGGCGGTGTTTTTTTATAAATCGACCCTGGTAGATCTTCGCTGCAGCTTTCCTGCCACTTAGCGTATTTTCTTACTGAGCATTCTCATTACGCTTTACCCAGTCTCCTCCCTCAATCCGCTCAACACCATCCAATGAGCGAATATAGAGATAGATCCAGGCACTGCCATAAGGCGTGGAGATCAACTCTCTTTTGTAGTCTTTGGTATTACTTTTTAACTCATCCAACTCAGCCATAATGGATGAGTTTATGCGGTAAACTTCGCAGTAGACCTTGCCGTCCCCAGGAATAACCGCCGGATAATGCCCCAAGTTATAAAGCTCGTAGCCTTCCAGCTCATGGTCACCCAGCCACTGAGCGTGTGTCATCCAGTGGCTGTTACCTTGCTTGCGTCGTAAACTGCCATAAACAATTATTCGCATGTTTATATTCGTATAGTGAAATTCATGTGGGTTAAAACTCAAACTGATAAAGCAAGTCCAGAGCCTGATCGATACCTGATACCGCTTCCAGATACAATTTAGGCATCAAACGATAACGTAATGTCAATGTAGCTAGTGAGTCAAATATTCCTACGCCATATTTGACTTGGAGTCCTGGAAGAACATAGCCACTCACTACCACTTGAGAACTATCGCCGACACCTTGAGTATCCAGCGCCAGATTGCTGACACCGAATGCTTCGCCGATTTTACCCACAAGTTTACCACTTTGTGCAACCCCTATCCCCACCAGCATTGAGGTCATGGCGCTGCTATCGGCACCAGAGTTATTCAATCCTTGTCCGCGCAGCAAGTAAGATAACGCCTCTTGCTGCGACATTGTTGGGTCAGAGAAGATTTCCAACTTCGGCGCATCCGCTTCTCCAGTTACTCTGACACCTGCAACAACATTATTTTCAGTAGAATCAGGGTTACGTATTGCCTCAAGATTAAGCAGCGGTTGATCGGCAGGCCCTGAGAATAACAACTGCCCTTTTCTGACAATCAAATCCTGACCATAAGCGTGGAAACGCCCGGAAGGAATATTAATTTGTCCATTCAGCCCCAAGCCGCGCTTATCTTGCGCGACCTTCAATGCGCCTTCTAAGCGCGCTTTCAAGCCAAATGCATCCAAACGCACATCCTTACCGATATTAACCACCAGATTGGTGTTGATTGGGATAGATGTCGATGCCGGTGCAATAGGTTGATGCTGGTCGTTAAGCATCACTTCATCTGAAGAAACACCAACGGCGCTTTCAGGTAATTCCTGCACCGTAATACGTGCCCAAGGAATATCGACTTTACCGTCTAATGAGAAGGCCTGAGGAGTGGCTTCAAACACCAGATCAGGTGAAACATCAAGGCGCACCATCGGCGGAATAGAGATACGGACTTTATCGCCTTTCGCGGCAATCTGCGCACGCCAGGCGTTAATGTTGCTCCAGTCGGCGTTGCCATTAAGCGCCAGTTGCCCGTGCGTTGTCTGAATCACACCGTCGAGCATCGACGACATGCCATTGAAATTGATATTCAGATTCGCATTACTGATATCAAAGGGCATAAATTCTGCGTCGACACCCAGATTTGAAAGTGCCAGACGCCCAAATACTTGTGGCTGTTTGGCATTGCCACCAACCCGTAGATTGGCATTGAGTTGCCCAGACACTTTTTCCCCATCGGCCAACGCAGGTTGTAGCAATGCCAGCGACACTCTGGCGATATTGATATTGCCGCTGAGATTACGTTTCCCCATCGGGTCGGCAATCTGGATTTTTCCGTCTAACTGCCCATTATTGGCAATCTTGATTAACCATCCCAGATCGGCACGCCCATTATTCAATGCCGCCGTAAGGCTTAGTGTATCTAGCGCTATCGGCAGCATATTGCCCTGCACCGCCTGCTGAACTTTCACCCCCTTGCCATCAAGCGTCAGGCTGGCTTGCGGCAAGCCGCCTTGTGCTTTCCAACTGACATTGGCTTTACCGCTGAAAACACCTTGTAGCTGTGTTTCATCGGTTAACAGAGGTTTGAGCATCGCTAAATCAAAACGGTTCAGTTGCAAGCTCGCCTGCCCGCTGGTACCGGCATTAATGGTGGTCGGCACGCAAATATCAGCGTTCGGGTTCTGCCAGCAATGCGGCCCTATCGTCACATGTTGATCGGCATTAAAATATTGCAGAGCAATGGAACGTGTCAGACGCCACTCCCCAACAGGGGTATCAAACAACGTATTATTGAGATTCCCCGTCCACTGTTCAGTCTTGCGATCAAAGCTACCGGTCAGTGCCAGATGGCCTGAAACAGGTTGACCGACAATATTGAGTTTGAGTTGGTGCTGTTTCTCATTCCCTTTGGCATCTAGCGTCAGGTTGCTAATCTCCAGCGTATCTTGCTTGAGTTGCTGTACCTGCACTGCCACATTGCCCTGAATCTGCTCGTTGGCGCTAACATCACCCTTGATGCTGACGCGGCTCACGCTCATCTCCTGCCACTTCAAACCCGCAGCATTAAGATCAACTAACAACTGTGGCGCTTTTAGGTTGCCACGCAGTTGCAGTTTGCCTTTAGCTACACCGCCTAAACCTGGCAGCGCGCCATCAAGATGTGGGGCATCAATATTGGCATCGAGATTCCACTTATCGCTCAGATTCCCTTTAACATCGATATTATTTCGCCCCAGCTCAAGATGCAGCTGCGGAATATCCCATTGTCCCGCGGCATTGCCACGCAAATTCCCCTGCACCTGGACCTTGTTCTGTTTGACGTTACCATCCAACTGCAAAGTAGGAACCTGAAGCTGCCAGCTGCCCCCATACAAGCTACCGCGCGTGGCTATCTTGCCTTGCAACTTAGCCGGCCACTCTGGCCACTGTTTGGCGGTATTAATACCGTCAAGCGTCAACAAGGTATTCCAGCTAATCGCTTTGCTCCAGTCCACCACACCGGTAAGAGAGGTATTACCCTGAAGCGCAGCAAGACGAAGTAATGTCAGGTGGAACTGTTCGATATTCCCTTTACCATCGAGAGATAATGTCGCTGGAGGTAACTGCTCGCCAGTCAGTTCAGAGTGCAATGCAAGCGCATAATCCGTCGCTTTGCCGCTGAAATTAAGACTAAAGTTCTTCACCTGATAGTCTGCTTTGCCGGTCAGCGGCCATCGCAATGCCTGGCTTTGCAATTTGAGATTGAGAGGCAATCCGGCTTCAGCTAACTGAGTATCAACAGCCAATTGTGCCCGAACCGGACCGGAGAGATTAAGTGCGAGATTAAGCTTGTCGCGTAAACCGCCGCCTAGCGTCAGTTTAAGTTTTTCCCCTTTGAGCGGCGCAACGTTCAACGCACTGTTTAAGGTGAAATCGACCGGCCAGTTTTGATTGAGCGTCGCTTTGCCTAGCGCATCCAGCGATCCTTGCGGCGAGCGCACCGCCAGCTGTTGCAAAGTAATTTGCTGGTCCTGCGTTGAAGCTTGTAATGACAAGCTGGTGATCAACACATCGGTATCACCGGTCAAACGCAAATTATCGCCGCTAATTTTCTCAATAGTGAGATCTAATGGCAGCTTGAAGTCAGGTAATTCCGGCAGCAAAGGCTTGGCAAAGATCTCTTTGAGCGTTTCGCCAAGAGGCTTTTCTTCTACTTTCGGCTGAGGAGCCGGTGGGGCTTTATCCGTTATTTTGGCGGTCACTTGCTCAGCGACTTTTTCCTGTGCCGCTTGAACAACAGGCGGTAACGGATGCTCTGGCGTTTTTGGCAAGGCAATCAGCAGCCCGCTGATCTTAGTCGGTAACAGCGTGAGCGCACGTTTATTCCAGCTCGCACCGGTATGGAATTCATGAAGTGAAATCGCCTGATCATCAATAGTGACATTAACATTATCAAGCGCCAGCAAACGCAACTCTATCGGATAAGGCGTGCTGAGATTCAGTGGTTCGTTGCTCGCAGGGGCCGTTTCCGGCTCAGCAGGTGCCATCTCTTTGGTTTTAACTGAGACATCTACATCCTGAAGACGCACGGCATTGACACAGACTTTGCTGTGCCATAAACATGAAGTATCAAGCGAGAGGTGGAACTCGCCCGCTTTTACTGCCACACCCGGCATTTGATATTGCACGCCTTTAAGCGTCAGATTGCGCCATCCACCGTCCACGCTGGCAATATTTAATCCCGGCACCCAACGTTGCGCACTGTTAATCAACAGATGTAAGCCAGTTTGTGTACCAACCAGAAACGCAATGCCGCCAAGCAATAGCAGCACGATGATAAGAAATGCCAGACTGATTCTTTTAAACCAACTCATAATTCTGGGCCCAAACCGATGTAAAACTGCACGCCATGTTCATCCCGGTCGCCAATAGGCGCAGCAATGTCCAATTTAACCGGACCGATAGGTGAGGCCCAACGTACGCCCACACCTGCGCCCGTTTTTATATTCGTTTTGGCAATGTCGTTCACCGCTTCGCCCGAATCCACAAAGGCTGCTCCCCACCATTTTCCGGTCACATTGTATTGATATTCAAGCGATCCCGTTGCCAGTTTCGACGCACCGGTTAGCTTGTTATCGCTATCGCGTGGCGAGATGGATTTATATTTATAGCCGCGAATACTGCGGTCGCCACCGGCGAAGAAGCGTAGTGACGGCGGGACTTTTTCGAAATTATTCGTCTCAATCCACCCCACATTACCGCGGACCACAAATCGGTTCTTTTCGCCGAGCATACGGATCCAAACGTTTTGTGCTTGTACCACCGCAAAATCGATATCTGACCCCCAGGTTGTATCTGATACATCCAGAGAATAACGCTGTGTATCGCCCCAGGTCGGCATTAGACCGCCGCGCGAACGGGTGCGGCTAAAGGTCACGCCGGGATAAATAAGCATGGTGGTATTCGTCACCGTACCTTGCGTAAAGTGATCGAGGCTCCAACGTAAGTTCACCGAGCGTTGCCAGCCGCTGGAAAGATCCCAATAACGCGCTACGTTGGCGGTACTCGAATCTGATTTAGTATCATTGAGGTCTTCGCGCTTGAAGCCGCCTTGAACTAAATAATATTGTTCCAGCGGGTCTTTAAGCAGTGGAATTTTATAACTGAGATCAAGCGATTGCTCCGGTGCCGACAGGCTGACGGAAGATTCCAAACTTTGGCCACGATCGTTAAGCCAAGGCTTCTTCCAATTAGCTTTTACACGCGGCCCAACGTCAGTCGCATAGCCTATCCCGGTTTCTAACGTGTTCTTGGTACGCGGGGTGACCACGGCGTCCAAAGGCAGAATCTTGCTCTCTTTCGCATCTTTAAAATCTGGCGATACAACAACGGAGTTAAACCATCCGGTGGCGGACAAGCGTCGGTTAAGTTCAGCCAGTTGCGCAGAACTGTAATACTCGCCTTGATGGAAAGGGACGATATTTTGTAGATAATCCTCACGGATTTGCGAACCATCAAACAGCACTTTGCCAAAGCGGTAACGCTGTCCGCTATCAAAGTCGATATCCCAAAATGCCTGATGCTGGTCTTCTATTACGCCGAGCTGGCTTTTACGCATATCGCCATCGAAATAGCCTTTACGTAACGCCAATCCACTCAATGCGCCTTTGAAGTTATCATAGGTAGCATGATTGAGGATGGTTCCCACCGCTGGCACTTGTGTTTTTTTCAGACGTTCAAAGTCTTCATCATCTTTGGCCTGGCCTTGGATAACGACCTGTGTACCGGCAATTTTTACCGGGGTGCCCGCCGTCACTTTAGCGATAAGCACTGGCCTGCCAGGAGGAGGTGTATTGCGAAAATCGAAATCAATTGTTGGCTGATAATAACCGAGTGGGCGCAGGCCTAGTTTAATGGCGTCACTCACTCGAGCACGAAAACGCCCTCCAGAAGAGACTTCATCGTTACCAATAGAAGAAAGACGCACACGAACGTTCTTTTCCAGTTCGCCGTCTAACCCTTCTAACTGCAAACGTACTTTGGCAGCAAAAGAAAAAGGGGAAACAAGCAATATACATAAAAGACAAAGCTCGCGGTATCGTGGCACACGCACTCCTGCTAGGTTTACTTATCCTGTAAAAATTAGATGCTTATTGCAGGGGATCATGCCGATGAAGCATTTTCAACCTTATACAATCTAACGCATATACAATCTAACGTAAGCATTTCACTGCACACACTTATTTATAGCATTCAACGTCCTATTGTGTGCAAAGATGTGATGAGATACAACTCATAGCCTTATGAAGAGGGCAGAACAGGTAAATTCTTAAAACTGCCAACCACTGAAAACCCCACCAATCATCACATCAACTTAAGGATTAAACGGACAAATATTGTACATCGTGCGACTGCATTCTTATCACTGGCAGCAAACGATAGGCTACTGCTATACTACCCAAGCCGAATTCGTGGTCTGATGCTTTCGTTTCTGGCTGTTATCTTTGATTTTTCTCAATCACTCCACGAATATTAATCAACCATTGTCAAAGTGAATTGCCTCTCCCTGCCGGTACTGATGCCGGTGTTAAACGGATAGATTATGTTAAACAGTATTTTGCTGATTCTTTTACTCATCGCGATCAGTGCGTTTTTCTCCCTGTCGGAGATATCACTGGCCGCATCACGAAAAATTAAACTCAAACTTTTAGCTGATGAAGGAAACACTAACGCTTTAAGAGTTCTTAAACTGCAAGAAACGCCTGGATTATTCTTTACTGTGGTACAAATTGGCTTGAACGCCGTTGCCATCTTAGGTGGTATCGTCGGTGACGCAGCCTTCTCTCCTGCTTTTAAAATTTTCTTTGAAAAATTCTTCTCCCCAGAAATCTCAGAGCAAGTTAGCTTTATTTGTTCATTCGTCTTAGTCACCGGCATGTTCATTCTCTTCGCAGATTTAACACCGAAGCGCATCGGGATGATTTCACCCGAAACGGTTGCCGTTCGTATAGTCAACCCGATGCGTTTCTGTCTGCTCATCTGTCGGCCACTGGTATGGTTCTTCAACGGTGGAGCTAATATTATTTTCCGTCTGTTCAAGCTGCCAATGGTGCGTAATGACGACATCACCTCTGATGACATTTATGCCGTGGTTGAAGCCGGTGCGCTTGCTGGCGTTCTGCGCAAGCAAGAACATGAACTGATTGAGAACGTCTTTGAACTGGAGTCGCGTACCGTTCCTTCTTCAATGACGTCGCGTGAAAGCGTGATCTACTTCGACTTGCGCGAAAGCGAAGAGAGCATTAAAGAAAAAATCGCCACGCATCCGCATTCAAAATTCCTGGTGTGCGACGGGCAAATCGATCAAGTTGTCGGCTATGTCGATTCTAAAGACTTGCTCAACCGCGTATTGGCTAACCAAAGTTTGATGCTCAGCAGCGGCGTGCAAATTCGTTCTGCGCTGATTGTGCCCGATACCTTAACGCTATCTGAAGCGCTGGAAAGCTTTAAAACGGCGGGTGAAGACTTCGCAGTGATCCTCAATGAATATGCGTTAGTGGTAGGGATTATCACCCTCAACGACGTAATGACCACGCTCATGGGTGATTTGGTTGGTCAGGGGATGGAAGAGCAAATTGTTACCCGCGATGAAAACTCATGGCTAATTGAAGGTGGCACGCCGATTGAAGATGTAATGCGCGTGTTGCATATCGAAGATTTCCCACAGTCTGGAAACTACGAGACCATTGGCGGCTTCATGATGTTTATGCTGCGTAAAATCCCTAAACGCACTGACTTCGTGAAGTTTTCCGGCTTTAAATTTGAAGTCGTAGATATCGATAGCTACAAGATTGACCAGCTGCTAGTGACACGCATCAGCGAACTACAGCTCACGCCAACGCTACCGAAAACACCGCAGGAATTGAAAGACGAGAAAGACGCGGAAAAAGCAGGTTAGTGTAAATACAGCCCTAAATAATTGGAGTTGCCTCAAGGCGACAAGTAAATTCATCCCAATGAGCTTACTGGAGTAAGTGATTCGGATGAGTGCATGTAGCCCAACGCAGAGCTAGCTTCAAGTATCACGGACAAACATTAACGGCCCCGTATTGATATGGGGCCGTTTTTTTTGGCAAGAACCACGCATTATGGACGGGTTCTTCGCGCAGGCTTATCAGCCCATTTCCATCTGAAGGTGCGTCACTTGACGGTTAACCTCAGACATCACGCTAAAGTGGCGCTTATCTCGGACTTTCGGCAAAAGAATCTTACCTTGGTCGAACTCAAAAGCACCGACGTCTTTAATATAGAGACGTCCACGGAACAGCGTTTTGACATACTTCGCTACTTTCATAGGGTTGTAACGCTGGAAGATTTTCATTGTTTTGCTTTCCTCCGTTGAATCACTGCCGACTCCAGTTTGGTAATGCCGCGATAAAACCGGAATCACACTTACTCGCAGTGAGTAGACTTATAAATTAGCAAAGGGTTCCGTTTATGCCAGTGCATTTAACTACATTTACCCAAACTGACGGGCCACATTAGTAAAATGTCGAAATGTAACAGAATAACCCTTCAAAAAATGCCACTTATACGATGTTAACGTCGAACTGTTACAGTTTGTGTAATAAATAGCATAAAGCCGCACTTTTTTTATTCTCAATTTCAGATAACGACAACACTTTTTGTTATCTATAACACAATGCTAACAATCAAACAGGACAGACCTCTGACATCACATCTACACTACTTGAGTGCTACTTATTTAATTGTATAGAGAAATGCTGAAGTCCAGTTTCGCTATGGAGAATCTATGATTATTCGAAGCCTGTTAATTGTAATGACAATGTTAATTTCTTTTTTAGCCTCAGCGCACAATTTTACAATCGGTCAGCGCGTACCTGCTGTTGGTGTAGAAGATAAAGGAGAACTGCAATACAGCAATGAAACCTTCAGCTACAACAACTGGAACGCCGCCAAACTACCGGGAAAAGTGCGCGTTATTCAGCATATTGCCGGACGTAGCAGCGCGAAGGCGCTTAATGCACCGCTGATTGACGCCATTATTAAGGCGAAGCTATCGCACGATATTTACCAAACCACCACCATCATCAATACCGACGATGCGATCATCGGTACCGGGATATTTGTTCGTAACAGCATCGAGAACGGTAAAAAAGAATTCCCGTGGTCACAAGTGATTGTCGATAGCAAAGGCGTGGTCAAAAAGGCTTGGGATCTGCAACCACAAAGCTCAGCGGTTGTGGTGCTCGATAAGGCAGGAAACGTTCAGTTTGCGAAAGAAGGAAAACTGACGCCAGAGGAAATCCAGAAAGTCGTGGACCTGCTGCATCAATTAACCAAGGCATAACGCAAGGTAATGTGGCAGCCTTTACAACACGCTGCCACAACCATACCCACATATTTTTGATTAGAAAATAGTCACCCGGAAACCCGGATTAAGGAAAGATTCTTGCGGGGTATAAAGCAAAGTCTGTCCTTGCCAATTATGTACTTTAGCACCGGCAGCAACCGCCACCGCATGGCCAGCTCCGGTATCCCAAATATTAGTCGGCCCAAAACGCGGATAAAGTTGAGCGCTCCCTTCCGCGACCAAACAAAATTTAAGCGATGATCCCACTGATACGGTTTGATGTTCACCTAGCTGCGTCAGGTAATCTTGTAGCTCTTGGTCACTACCATGTGAACGGCTAACGACGACTAACGGCGGTGTCGCATCTTTGACGTGGATCTGCTGACGTTGCCCCTTATCCTCTTTCCAGGCTTTACCGTCAGCGGCGCTATACATTACGCCCGTCACAGGCACATAAACCACACCAAGTACCGGTTTCCCCTCTTCAATCAAGGCAATATTCACGGTGAATTCACCGTTGCGTTTAAGAAACTCTTTGGTGCCATCCAGAGGGTCCACCAGCCAGTAACGAGTCCACTTTTTACGTTCATCCCAAGATTGTGGATCTTCTTCGGATAACATCGGAGTTTGCCCATCTAGCCGTGCCAATCCACGCTTAATGACGTTATGCGCCGCAATATCAGCAGCCGTCACCGGTGAATCATCTTTTTTCTGACGGGCATCGACAGGTTGCTCACCATTGTAAACCACCATGATGGCATCGCCGGCCTCGCGAGCCAGCTGACAGATTTGCTCTAACATCTTTCACCTCAATACAATTTTTAGTTCTGCCGCGTTTTCCCAAGCCTAAATTTTTTTACGATGAATAGCCATCCTGTCATCACCATAGAACAGGTGAGCGATATAAAAAGCGAACAGGGATGCACTAACTGAGAGCGGTGAATTGAAATGAGTCGTATCTCACAGTTACTTATGGAAATCAGTTACAGACTCTTAAAGTTTTGAGATATATATCTCGTTTTTATTACTTATGCCTTCTGGAGGCTTTGCAATGGACAAGCATCATCTGAGTTTATCCCTAATTGCCCTATTGGTTGCCGGTTCGGCTCAGGCCGCACAGGTTGACCTGCGTATCATGGAAACCACCGATCTACATAGCAATATGATGGATTTTGATTACTACAAAGATAAACCTACGGAGAAGTTCGGTCTGGTGCGCACTGCCAGCTTGATCGAAGCCGCACGTGGCGAAGTGACCAATTCAGTATTGGTCGATAACGGCGACATTATTCAGGGCAGCCCGCTGGGCGATTATATGGCGGCCAAGGGGCTGAAAGCTGGAGATATTCATCCCGTTTATAAGGCCATGAATCAGCTAGGTTACGCGGTAGGCAACATCGGTAACCACGAATTCAACTATGGCTTAGATTTCCTGAAGAAATCGATTTCAGGGGCAAAATTCCCCTATGTGAATGCTAATGTCATCGACAGCAAAACTGGCAAACCAATGTTTACGCCATTCATCATCACCGATAACGCCGTTAAAGACCGTGACGGAAAAACGCACAACTTGCGCATCGGTTACATTGGTTTTGTCCCGCCGCAGATCATGATGTGGGATAAAGCCAATCTGCAAGGCAAAGTTACCGTCGATGATATTACCGAAACAGCAAAAAAATGGATCCCACAAATGCGCCAGCAAGGTGCTGATATTATTGTGGCGATCCCTCACTCTGGGTTATCTGGCGATCCTTATAAAACCATGGCGGAAAACTCGGTTTATTACTTGAGCCAGGTGAAGGGCATTGATGCCATTATGTTTGGCCACGCGCACGCCGTCTTCCCAAGCAAAGATTTCGCCAGCATTAAAGGCGCTGACATTAAACAAGGTACGCTCAACGGTATCCCAGCGGTGATGCCAGGGATGTGGGGCGATCATCTTGGTGTGGTCGATATGGTACTGAACAACGAAAACGGTAAGTGGAAAGTCGAGACCGCCAAAGCAGAAGCGCGCCCTATCTACGATCAGGCGGAGAAAAAATCGCTGGCAGCAGAAGATCCAAAACTACTGAAAGTCTTGGCAGCAGATCATCAAGCCACCCGTGAATTTGTCAGTCAGCCTATCGGCAAATCGACAGACAACATGTACAGCTATCTGGCACTAATACAAGATGATCCAACGGTGCAGATCGTCAACAATGCACAAAAAGCCTATACCGAACACTTTATTCAGGGCGATCCGGATCTGGCAAACCTGCCGGTGCTTTCTGCGGCAGCACCGTTTAAAGTCGGTGGCCGCCGTAACGATCCGGCCAGTTATGTCGAAGTAGAAAAAGGCGATCTCACCTTCCGCAATGCTGCCGATCTGTATCTTTACCCTAATACGCTAGTGGTGATGAAAGTCACCGGCCAAGAGGTAAAAGACTGGCTGGAATGTTCAGCAGGACAGTTTAACCAGATTGACGTCAACAGCAGCAAACCGCAGACGCTAATCAACTGGGATGGCTTCCGTACCTATAACTTCGATGTGATCGACGGGGTGAATTATCAAATTGATGTCACGCAACCAGCCCGCTTTGATGGTGAATGTACGCTAATCAACAAAGATGCCGAACGCATCAAGAATCTGACTTATCAAGGTAAGCCTATCGACCCGAAAGCTATTTTCTTGGTTGCGACCAATAATTACCGTGCTTACGGCGGTAAATTTGCCGGTACCGGGGATAAACATATTGCTTTCGCTTCCCCGGATGAGAACCGCTCGGTACTGGCCGCTTATATAGGTGCTGAAACCAAAAAATCCGGTGCAGTAACACCAACCGTTGATAATAACTGGCGCTTAGCGCCTATCCACGCCAGCCAGGCATTGGATATCCGTTTTGAGACATCACCAGAGGCAAAAGCGGCCGAGTTTATTAAGCAAAAAGCACAATATCCAATGGTCCGCGAGGGAACCGACGACGTTGGTTTCGCGGTATATAAAGTCGATTTACAGAAAGAAAAGTAAGTTTTCATACAGGCGATATCGCCTAAAATAAATGCACTTTAGGCGATATCTCAGATCGCCTAAAGTCACTCTCTTGCCGATATTAATACAGCGTATATCACGTCTACACCACGTTACGGATGGCTAAAGCGCTACCTTACATAATCTAAATATTTTTCAATCACCTACACAAATATTTTTTACAACGTACAGCGTCAGAGAAAAGAATGCTGCTGTATTCACCCTTTCTATTTATCGCGCAATATATCAACCATTTTCTATTGAAAATATTATTTCTGATTTATCCCAATTCTTAGTGTGCAAAAAAAACATCAATATCATTTAACATTTTAATACCAAAAGAAAAATATTAAAAATTCATAATAAAAAACCGCTTACTAAGGCATTAAATACAATACTTATTCAATGGGTATAAAATATGAAATATAAATTAAAACGCTTATTTCTCGTTACTGCTATTTCAGTATTGGGCACTTCTTTTTATGCCAATGCACAGAATCCAGAACCTTTAGTCGGTACCTGGGCGTTAACCGGCTATAAAGTCGAAATGAAAGAGACCCACAAAACGATTCTTGCCATGGGTGAACACCCGAGCGGAAGAGTAATATTTAGCGAAAACCATCATGATTCCTTTATCGCGGCCGCAGACGGCAGAAAAGCGGGTAGCAGCGATGCAGAGAAAGCGAAACTCCTGGATAGCTTCGTTGCTTATAGCGGCACATGGTCTGTCAAAGGCGACCAATGGTGTACTGCCGTTGAGGTGGCCTGGAATCCTCAATGGGTCGGCACCAATCAATGCCGCGAGTTCCATATCGACGGCAACACTATCCATGTACTCAGCCCATGGAGACAGATGCCAAACTGGCCAGGTATGACCCGCTCAATTATTACCTTTAAAAAAGAAGTCTAATATAAATTAAATAAATAAGAGAATAGGCCATTCAGATATGGCTTATTTTTTTACATAACATATTAATTTCAATGTGCACATTACCAGTAGTCGCATCAGGACTAAATAGAACATAACACTAGGAATATGAGTGCATAGTCATCTCATATTTGAGAAGCGTTTAGCAGTAATGGCTAAGCATCAAGCAATGAAGGTGTCGTAATAATAGTTAAATACGACACATCAACTAGATGCGCCGTATTTAAGATATTAAGCCAGTTAGTACTTAACTGGCTCTTAAAAAATTCTGTCTTACAGAATTTCCAACAGCTCAACTTCAAAGGTCAATGCGCTAAATGGTGGGATAGATGCACCGGCGCCACGCTCACCGTAAGCCAGGTTATGAGGGATATACAGCTCCCACTTAGAACCTACTGGCATCAGGGTCAACGCTTCGATCCAACCTGCGATAACGCCACTGACTGGGAATTCTGCTGGTTCGCCACGTTGAACAGAACTGTCGAAGACAGTGCCGTCAATCAGTTTGCCAGTATAGTGAACGCGTACGCGATCCTGACGGCCTGGGATTTTGCCATCGCCTTGTTTCAGTACAGAGAACTGCAAACCAGATTCGGTGCTGGTCACGCCTTCACGCTGAGCATTGGCAGCCAGGAACTCTTGGCCTTCCACTGCCAGGGCTTCCTGACGCTGACGGCGTACTGCATCAGCACGCTCGTGAACTTCACGCAGCGCACGATGAACAACGTCAACTGGCACAGATGGAGTGTTCCCTTCTAACGCATCGCGCAAACCTGCAAGCAACGCATCTGGCTCCAAGCCTTGTAAACCTGATTCCTGCAATTGCTGGCCAACCTGCAGGCCAATACCGTAACTTGCTTGCGCTTCTACGCTGTCAAATGAAGGGGTTGTCATGGAATTTCCTTTAATCTTTAAAAAGTCGAAGGCGCAGCATAACAGCGCCGAGGTTTTGGGTAAAATCTTCAGTGCACAGCTCTCACTTTTGCGGCAAATTCAGGTATCAATAAGACGATTTTGTCCCTTTATTGACAATCAGCGCATCATTTGCCTGAATATTGTACGTTGAGCCTTTCCGCATCAAGCAGTTAACCAGCTATACTTATAGCGGTCATACTTCAAGATATGGGATTAATGAGTGTCAATGTGGCTAACGTCTCCTTCAGTTAGCACGCCTCCCCGTAACTCGGAGTCTATTGGGCACAGAGGGGCAGTGAAATAGCCGCATAATGGGTTATTCCAACATAAGATTGCCGCCGGATTTTTTGTGTTTTGTACATGTAAGTGAGGTCGTCATGGGCAAAAATCAGCCCAGGAGAAGGAAAGCCACGCGTATTTATCAACCTATGTTGAAATCTTGGGTGAGCGTCATGCAAAGGCTACCGCGGGGAAAACAGCAACAAGATGAAGCGTTGCAGGAAGATGAGCAACCAGAGCGCGTGAATGCTGTGGGCAAAGCACGTCAAATGGTCAGCAAAATCTGGCATATGAGCGATGATTTCCACTGGATGTCACCGCTACCGCCGATGCACCGGCGTTGGATATTAGTCAGTGCGTTAGTCGTGTTAGTCGCGCTGCTATGGCCTTATTCACCTAAGAATACCTATGCACCTTCGGATAAGCCGGTCTCGATTCCGATGCAGGCAGAATTGAATAACCAACCCAATCGCACCGTTCCAACGACGCAACAACCGCAAGCGAATAACCAACCGGTGGCAACACCGGTTCAAACCGCCCCGCCTTCTCCACCACCACAACCTCAAGACAACGCCAACTGGAAAAGTTACCGTGTGCAATCAGGACAAACATTGGCGCAGTTGTTCCGTGACAATAACCTTAACGTCAATGATGTCTTTTCCATGGCGCAAGTTGAAGGCAGTGGCAAACCGTTAAGCAATCTGCGAACGGGGCAAGAGGTAAAGATTCAGCGTAACGCGCAGGGCGCGGTTAGCGAGTTGCAAGTCACTACCGATCAAAACGATACCATTCGTTTTACCCGTAAGGCCGATGGCAGCTATCAACGCAGTCGCTAATATTGAGAATTGAGTTGTTCGAGTAAAAATTCACACAGCGCAAAAAACTGCGCCTGATGGCAAAGACCCGTACATTTTATCCAGCGTAGAAAAGCAAAACGCCGACACAAGGCCGGCGTTTCACACGGGTCAACTAAAGCGAATATTACGCTTCAGCAACCACAACTACAGTCAGCTTAGCGAACACATCGCTGTGAACTTGGAAGTCCACTTCGTGCTCACCCAGAGTGCGCAGAACGCCCTCTGGCAGACGAACTTCGCTCTTGGCAACGTTAACACCAGCCGCAGTTACTGCGTCAGCGATGTCACGGGTACCGATAGAGCCGAACAGTTTACCTTCGTCGCCTGCTTTAGACGCGATGGTAACAGAGCCCAGTTCGTTGATGCTGGTTGCGCGAGCTTCAGCGGCGCCCAGAACGTCAGCTAATTTAGCTTCCAGTTCTGCACGACGTGCTTCGAAATACTCAACGTTTTTCTTGGTAGCAGGAACAGCTTTGCCCTGTGGTACCAGGAAGTTACGAGCATAGCCCGCTTTAACGTTAACTTGATCACCCAGGCTGCCCAGGTTTGCTACTTTATCAAGCAGAATAACTTGCATTACCTTATCCTCTCAAAGTCGTTAATGGACTGTGGCCTATTACTGATGACGATCAGTGTACGGCAACAAAGACAGGTAGCGTGCGCGCTTGATACAACGAGCGAGCTGACGCTGGTATTTTGCACGAGTACCGGTAATACGGCTCGGGACAATTTTACCACTTTCGGTAATGTAGTTTTTCAGCGTAGCGATGTCTTTATAATCGATCTCTACAACGCCTTCCGCGGTGAAACGGCAGAACTTGCGACGACGGAAATAACGTGCCATTAGGCTAGTCTCCAGAATCTATCAAATCAATCTGCTCGGCATGTAACACTACTTTGTTCAGTCCATTGCGCCCTTGATGGCAACTAATGAAACCAGACACGGTAAGTTGCGTGCCGACCGTTATACTGTGAGTTAATGCTTGTGACGCTTGTCCACTGACAACCACGGGCATACGGCACCATGCTTGCCTGCTAAATCCGGCTTCCTGCTGTACCGATCTGTGCTCAAGCACAAACTGACAGTGAGGAATGCCCGAAGGACTGACTTTTCGAATGGGGGTCTTGCACACTGTGCCAGACAACACCAAGCGATTCGCCGTCACGGCAATTACTCTTCAGAATCCCCAGCTTCAGAATCATCACTAGCATCAGCGAAATCTTCACGACGCTCACGGCGTTCGTCTTTCGCTTTAACCATTGGTGAAGCTTCAGTTACCGCGTGTTTAGTACGCATAACCATGCTACGGATAACGGCGTCGTTGAAGCGGAAGTTAGTTTCCAGCTCATCGATCGCTTCCTGCGGAGCTTCAACGTTCAGCAGAACGTAGTGAGCTTTGTGCAGTTTGTTGATCGGGTAAGCCAGTTGACGGCGGCCCCAGTCTTCCAGACGGTGAATCTGACCAGCAGCGTTAGTGATTACAGCACTGTAACGCTCGATCATGCCCGGAACCTGTTCGCTTTGGTCAGGATGGACCATAAAAACGATTTCGTAATGACGCATCGAATTGCTCCTTACGGATTATTCAGCCTCCTGTCAGGGTCAGCCGCGGCCCATGGAAGCAAGGAACGTGTTTGTGTGCGGCTGAAAAAATGACGCGCAATTATAAGTTCAGCCAGCAGGAAACTCAAGGACAATCCCTGATTAATGACGATAAGATTTATCAGGCGCTCTTCAAAGATGATTTTTAAAGAAATCTGTCGTTTGCCAGACAGCTTTCGCCGATACCTTATGCTTAGCTTCTGCTTCACTTAAGAAGGTCAGGTTCTCGGTCAGCCCTTGTTGCTCGAGTGCTTGCTTCAAACGCCAGCTTTCATCAAAAGGCACCACATCATCTTGCTGGCCATGCCATACCAGCAGCGGTTTACTACCAACTACATTCAGATGCTCGCTAACATCCCACTCAAGCAAGCGGGTGATTTTGCGATCTGTTTGCTCACGAGTTAAGCCAGTATTACCGCCAAAAGCCGGGAATAAATGCCCAGAAAGCGA
The DNA here is from genome assembly GCF_049319665.1 of Rouxiella sp. Mn2063. Lineage (NCBI taxonomy): Bacteria > Pseudomonadati > Pseudomonadota > Gammaproteobacteria > Enterobacterales > Yersiniaceae > Rouxiella > Rouxiella sp. Mn2063. Next base: position 88,018 of record NZ_JBMOUD010000007.1, read on the forward strand.
CGAAAAATAGCCAGATCCCATTAAGTTTGCGGTGACTTTCACCCAAGGAAAACGCACCAGCGCCGCCATGGCCGTCATGCCGCCCATCGACACGCCACCGACGCCAAGCCGCTGCGGGTCTGCCAGGCCACGACTAACAAATAGATCTTTCAGACTCGCCAGCTCATCGACGTTGCCTTGCAAAATATTCCAGAAATTAGCGAGCAGCACTCCTTCATCAGGCTCGAGACGCGCACCGTGCATCGGCGCATCCGGTGTAATAACCCGGAATCCAGCCTTCGCTAGCGTATAACCAAAATGGGAATAAATTTCTTTTGAGGAAGTGAAGCCATGATAGAAAAATACGGTCGGTAGTAACTGGTGATATTTACCACTCGGCACGGCGTGAATAAACTGAATACCTTCCGCGCTCTCTTCATACATCTCAACCATTTAACACTCCTTTTTAGCCAGTCGTGAGCACATGAATAACCCCTATCAAGATAAAGTAAGTTTATCTTGTCCTACGCAACCCACTTCGACCTTTTCGCTATGATTTATAACCCAATGGTTGTTCTGTTATTCAATACGCGTATCGAAAATCTTTCGTCTATTTTCATTTGGTTAATTATTTACCTGCCTACTCGCCAACATCATCGTACAAGCGCTACACTGGCGCCATCTTCTTGCCTTGGCTTTGGATATCCCAATGAACCTGATGCGTTTTGCCGCAATAAGCTTACTGATGTTTTTGCTTTCCGCCTGTAGCCTGATGCACACCACGCCGGTAGCTCCTCCGCCGCCGACCAGCAAAGCCCAAGAAATCACTCGTGCCCAAACCTCGACCTTAACCAAGATAAGCACCATTTCAGCCCAAGTCAGAGGCAGCCCAATGGATGTGGAAGCCGCCATCGCGGACAAAGCTAACGCCGCCGGCGCACGCTACTACATGATTATTTTTAACAGCGAAACAGTGATTCCGGGCCAATGGTATTCACAGGCCATTTTATATCGGTGATTGCCCACCGATACAGGCAGCGAATTGCTGTTTATTGGGATTTATTTGAGGTCGGCGCAAGTTCGGGCGCATATAAGCTAATCGATAATATACAGATATCGCCGAATGCGTCCGGCAAGGGCTTTTCGGCGAAAGCCCCTGCACCCAACGCCTACGCTTAGCTTGTTGGGCCGCTTCGCGACTCCCCGCGTTCACTACTTTGGCCGGACGGGTCGGCCTCAACGGGCATCCATGCCCGCTCAGCCTAAATCTGCTCCCGGCAGATTTCCCCTGGCCTGCATACGCTCTCTTGGCCAACAAGATGCGCTATTAACGTCAACACATTAAGACCAAAAACCTTATGAAATACCTGTCGCTCGGTCGAGCAATACTTTGCATAAATCCTCTGGTAATAAACTTTCGCCGCGAGGATCGAGCGTCATGCGACACCAGGCATCCGCCAACAGTGGCGAGCTGTGTTGTAGCATTTCAGCACCTGCGCAGAGGCTGAATAGCTGGCTGGCGATCAGCGGGCTTTGCTCTTCTGACAAAGTATGAATACGCGATAACAATTGGCGAGCGGCGTGGTCAAATAAGCGGTTTTGCCCCCGAGCCTGATGCAAAATATGCTGTAAAAGCTCAGCGGCAGCGGGTAGTTTCTTGAAAGTACGCAGCACATCAAGACACATCACGTTACCCGAACCTTCCCAGATGCTGTTTACCGGCATTTCGCGATACAAGCGCGGTAATTCACTCTCTTCGCAATAGCCTATTCCGCCAAGCGCTTCCATTGCGGTAGCGACAAAAGGAATGCCATGACGGCACACTTCATATTTGGCAGCGGGCGTGAGTAAACGTGATAAAACTTGCTCTTGCGGGTCCTGCAATGCGCCGCGAGCGCGGGCCAGACGGAATAAAAGCGCCGTTTGTCCTTCCAAGCGCAGCGCCATACGGCTCAAGGCTTGGCGCATCATTGGCTGTTCCACTAAAGGCTTACCAAAAACTTGCCGCTGGAAGGTATGATACAGGGCAATGGAAAGCGCACGACGCATCATAGCGTGGCTGCCGAGCGCACAATCAAAGCGGGTATTGCCGCCCATCTTGAGGATATGGCGCATCCCTTCGCCCTCTTCTCCCAGTAGCCAGCCGATGGCACCATCAAACTCCACTTCACTGCTGGCATTGGAATGGTTGCCCAGCTTGTTTTTCAAACGCTCAATACGTACCGCATTACGCTCTCCATCCGGTAAGAAACGCGGCATGAAGAAACAAGATAAACCGCCTTTGGTTTGTGCAAGTACCAGATGCGCATCACTTTGTGGCACCGAGAAAAACCATTTATGCCCAACTAAGCGATAAGCACAGCCCATTCCACGCCCGCCAATCGCTGTCGCGGTCGTGGTATTGCTTAACACGTCGGTGCCGCCCTGCTTCTCGGTCATGCCCATACCAATTAACAATCCGCGCTTTTTATCACCACTCAGTAAATGCGAGTCATAACGCTCAGACAGCAGCGGCGTTAACCAGTTGGTAAACTCTTTGGGTAAAGAAGCCTGTAAGAGAGGGATCGAGCCAAATGTCATGGTTATCGGGCACAGCGTGCCGGCTTCAACCTGCCCATGTAGCACAAAGCGCGCGGCACGAGCCACAAACGCGCCTGAATGCGCATCGGGCAGCCAAGGGAGATTATGTACACGGTTGGTAATCAGCCCTTGCATGAGCAAATGCCAGGCAGGATGAAAACGCACATCATCAAGACGCTCACCGCGGCTGTCGAAACGTAATAGTTCCGGCGGGTGAACATTGGCTAAGCGCCCTAATTCTAAAGATTCTATCGAGCCGAGCTGTTGACCTAAAGAGGCCAGCACGTCGTTATCCCAGCTTGCGCCTTGCAAAGCCACGGCTTCACGTAACGGAACATCTGATAAGAATAGGTTGCTGTTAGTCAAAGGCTTGGGCTGATTAAAAACCCGGTGCGTTTCCAAACTCATCGCCATCTCCATCATCCAATGAATGAAGAGTAAGTATGGTAAATGTAGGATTTTTTGCCGCAGGAGAGATCACAAAGCGAGGGAATATACCCGCAGCGTATAGGCTGCGGGCTATAGGGCAGAATTTAGGCTTTTACTGCGCGCTGACGCACGGCTTCAAACAGGCAAACGCCGGTCGCGACCGACACGTTGAGCGACGAAACGCTCCCCGCCATTGGAATACTGATCAACTCATCGCAATGCTCGCGAGTCAAACGACGCATCCCTTCTCCTTCGGCCCCCATCACCAGCGCCATTGGGCCTGTCATTTTGCTCTGGAACAAGGTGTGATCGGCTTCACCCGCAGTGCCGACGATCCACACGTTATGCTCTTGCAAGACGCGCAGTGTGCGAGCCAGATTAGTAACACGGATCAACGGTACGTTCTCAGCAGCGCCGCTGGCCACTTTTTTGGCCGTAGCATTCAGTTGCGCAGAACGATCGCGCGGTACGATCACCGCATGAACACCGGCAGCATCCGCGCTACGCAGACAAGCGCCGAGGTTGTGCGGATCCGTTACGCCGTCGAGTACCAGCAGGAAAGGAGAATCCAGGCTTTCCAGCAACGCGGGAAGATCATTTTCCTGATACTGGCGTCCTTCGCGCACACGGGCAATGATCCCTTGGTGTACTGCACCTTCAGATTTCTCATCCAGCCATTGGCGGTTAGCTACCTGGATCACAATACCGCTGGCTTCAAGCTCATCGATCAACGGCTTCAGACGTTTGTCGTCGCGTCCTTTCAGAATGAATACTTCTAGAAAACGCTGAGGATCGTTGTCGAGTAAGGCTTTAACGGAGTGAATACCGTAAATAATTTCGCTCATAATGCTCTTAAAATGGTGTCACGGGGTGGGATACCCCGTCGTGCAATCGAATGCGGGCGATTCTACCATCTTTGTCTTTATCCATCATACTTGAAGCTGCATCTGTGTTGGCGGCACTTGCTTGCCGCCTGCCTGCATCTAGAAATCTGTTGGGTCTATAAGTACCGACTGATGGAACAATCGCCCGATGTCACTGGCGTTTTACTCTTTACTGTCAGCCGCTTTCTTCTTCGCGCGTTTCGCCTTGGTGGCCGCGGCGATTTTCAACGTCTTCTCAGAAGGCTTCTTCGCTTTGGCCGCCTTCGGCTTACCGTCTTTACCTACTGCGCTCAGCTCTTTGGCCTTGGCGGCTTTACCTTCGTGCTTGGCTTTATCGCTTGGCTTAGCTTTAGCCCCTGACTTCGCTTTAGCAGTCGGCTTAGCTGGCTTATCACCGTCTTTACGAAACGCACTGTCCGGCTCAAAGTTAACATTCTTTTTCAATGAACGACGGCGGCCAGCATTCGCTGGAGCACTCGAGCGCATCGACCTTTCGCCGGATTTCTTGCCTCGTTCACGGGCGGTTTTACCTTCACCACGCGGTTTACGGCTGCTCGAAATCAACGCGAAGTCAATTTTACGCTCGTCCATATGTACCGCTTCAACGCGAATTTCAACGGTATCGCCCAAACGGTAAACACGACCAGAGGATTCGCCAACTAAACGCTGGCCAATATTGTCATAGCGGTAATAGTCATTATCGAGGCTCGATACATGCACCAAGCCATCAATGAACAGATCGCTTAAGCGAACAAAGAATCCAAAACCGGTGACGCTGGAGATAATCCCGCTGAACTCTTCGCCCACGTGATCTTGCATAAAGTCACACTTGAGCCAGTCGGCAACATTGCGCGTGGCTTCATCAGCCCGGCGTTCGGCCATTGAGCAATGCTCACCGAGTTGCAGCATATCTTCATAATCGCTGTGGTAACCACCGGTTGGCGTCCAGCGATGCTGTAACGTACCGTGCTGTTTCGCCAGCAAATATTTGATTGCCCGATGCAATGCCAGGTCAGGATAACGACGAATTGGCGAAGTAAAGTGCCCGTAAGATTGCAGCGCCAGGCCAAAGTGACCGCGGTTTTCTGGATCGTAAATTGCCTGTTTCATCGATCGCAGCAACATCGTTTGCAGCATCTCGCGATCCGGGCGATCCGCCAGTTCATCCATCAGTTGCGCATAATCTTTCGGCTCAGGCTTCATGCCGCCGCCCAAGGTCAGGCTCAGCTCGCCCAACACGCTTTTCAGCGCAGAGATATGATCATCGCTCGGACGATCGTGCACGCGGAACAGCGCCGGTTCATTATGCTTTTCAACAAAACGAGCGGCAGCGATGTTCGCTAAGATCATGCACTCTTCAATCAGTTTATGCGCATCGTTACGCACGGTCGGTTCGACACGTTCAATACGGCGCTCAGCGTTGAAGATAAACTTGGCTTCTTCGGTTTCAAACGCAATCCCACCGCGTTCTGCACGCGCCTGATCCAGCGTTTTATACATGTGATGCAGTTCTTCAAGGTGCTTAACCAGCGGGCCATAATGCTCACGCAGTTCCGGATCGCCTTCGATGATGCGCCAGACTTTGTTGTAAGTCAGACGCGCATGAGAACTCATCACCGCTTCATAGAACTTCGAGGTCGTCAGTTTGCCTTGCGCCGAGATAGTCATCTCACACACCATGCACAGACGGTCAACCTGCGGATTCAGTGAACACAAGCCGTTAGATAGCACTTCCGGCAGCATCGGCACCACTTGTGATGGGAAATAGACCGAGGTGGCACGGCTACGCGCTTCATCATCTAATGCAGTGCCTGGACGCACGTAATAACTCACATCGGCAATCGCAACCCACAAGCGCCAGCCGCCGCCGCGTTTTTTCTCGCAGTAGACCGCATCATCAAAGTCGCGGGCGTCTTCGCCATCGATAGTCACCAGCGGCAGATTACGTAAATCTACCCGGCCTTTTTTAGCCTCTTCAGGCACCTGCTCGGAGAGATCAGCCACCTGTTTCTCAACCTGCGGCGGCCAAACGTGCGGGATTTCGTGAGTACGCAGCGCGATATCAACCGCCATGCTGGTACCCATTTTATCGCCAAGCACTTCAACGATTTTACCCACCGCTTTGGTGCGACGAGTCGGGCGTTGGGTCAGCTCAACCACCACCATATAACCCATGCGTGCGCCGCTGACGGCATCGGCTGGGATCAAAATATCAAAGCTTAAACGGCTGTCATCTGGCACCACAAAGCCGGTACCTGCATCGGTAAAGTAGCGGCCAACAATTTGGCTAGTTTTTGGCACCAGAACACGCACAATACGCGCTTCGCGGCGCCCTTTGCGATCCTGACCTACCGGTTGTGCCAATACCACGTCACCGTGGATGCACATTTTCATCTGTTCAGCGGAAAGATAAACATCATCTTTCTTCACGCCTTCCAGGCGCAGGAAACCATAGCCATCGCGATGACCGATAACCGTGCCTTTTAGCAGGTCCAAACGCTCTGGTAGCGCGTAGCACTGACGACGGGTAAAGACCAACTGACCGTCGCGTTCCATGGCTCGCAGACGACGTCGCAGTGCTTCAAGCGCTTCTTCGCCTTCAAGTTTTAGTTCATTGCCCAGCTCTTCGCGGCTCGCTGGCGTCTCGCGTTTAGCAAGATGTTCCAAAATAAATTCACGGCTTGGAATGGGTGATTCGTATTTTTCTGCTTCTCGTTCCAAGAATGGATCTTGTGACATAGCGGTTCCTCCGTTGTCATCAGCAGTTTGTTGAAAATGTCTTATTCAACAAGCAATAATTTATGAAGCTGCGGATTTTCTTTGACCAAATCAGCCAAAGTATATTGATTCAGCTCATCGAGAAAATGTTCTACAGCAGTATGCAGCACTTGTTTAAGACGGCAGGCGGGCGTGATATGACAAAACCCCTCAGAACAGTTCACCAGCGCCAGCGGCTCCAGTTCTCTGACCACTTCACCGATTAAAATAGTATTAGCCGGCTTGCCCAGTTTGATACCGCCATTTTTACCCCGCGTGGCGGTAACCAGCCCAATACGGCTGAGTTGATTAATGATTTTAACCATATGGTTACGCGAGACACCGTATATATCGGTGACCTGTGAAATATTCGTGAGCTGACCTTCTGGCAATGCCGCCATATAAATCAGAGCTCTTAAGCCATAATCGGTAAAACTCGTTAACTGCACACTGACCTCTGGGTAGACGTTTACCCGTTTTGCTACCGGGTTAATAGCAACATGATGAACATGATTGTTTAAGATTACTCTATTGGAGAGCAAAACAGCCACAAAGTTTGCAGTAAAATCAATGAAAGTAGGTGAAATGAGGCGGTGATTGTCGATTGGAGCCGGTGATTATCGATAGGACAAATAGAAAAAATAAACCGGGCGAAAGCGCCCGGTTATCATCTATTTTGGATATCGTTGCCTGTGCAAGTGGCTTGCACAGGCAGATAGCCAAACTACGCGTCAAATGGGTCGCGCAGGATCATCGTTTCGCTACGATCTGGGCCGGTAGAAATGATGTCTACTGGCACTTCAGTCAGCTCTTCGATACGTTTGATGTAATCGCGCGCGGTTTGCGGCAAGCCATCAACAGATTTCACACCAAAGGTGGTTTCGCTCCAGCCTGGCATGGTTTCGTAAATCGGCTCGATGCCTTCCCAGTTTTCAGCAGCCAGCGGCGTGGTGGTCACTTCGCTGCCGTCTGGCATGCGGTAACCAATACACAACTTAACTTCTTTCAAACCATCCAACACGTCCAGTTTGGTCAAACAGAAACCAGACAATGAGTTGATTTGTACCGCACGGCGAACCGCAACGATATCCAACCAACCACAACGACGACGACGACCGGTGGTCGCACCAAACTCATTACCTTGTTTGCACAGGTATTCGCCGGTTTCATCGAACAGTTCAGTTGGGAATGGACCTGCACCAACGCGAGTCGAGTAGGCTTTAACGATGCCTAATACGTAGTCGACATAACGTGGGCCAATACCGGAACCTGTCGCCACGCCACCCGCGGTGGTGTTGGAAGAGGTAACGTATGGATAAGTACCGTGGTCGATGTCCAGCAGCGTACCTTGGGCACCTTCGAACATGATCAACTCACCCTGCTTACGGGCGTTATCCAGCAGTTCAGACACGTCAACAACCATGCCAGTCAGGATGTCGGCCACAGCCAGTACATCATCCAGAACTTTTTGGTAATCAACCGCTTCAACTTTGTAGTAATTCACTAACTGGAAGTTGTGGTATTCAATAATTTCTTTCAGTTTTTGAGCGAAAGTTTCTTTATTGAACAGGTCGCCAACGCGCAGACCGCGACGGGCAACTTTATCTTCGTAGGCTGGACCGATACCGCGTCCAGTGGTGCCGATAGCTTTAGCGCCACGGGCTTTTTCACGCGCCATATCCAGGGCAACGTGATAAGGCAGAATAAGCGGGCAAGCTTCAGACAGTAATAGCCGTTCGCGTACCGGAATGCCTCGAGCTTCAAGTTCACCCATTTCTTTCATTAATGCGTCAGGCGCCAGTACAACACCGTTGCCGATGATGCTCGTGACGTTTTCACGTAAAATGCCAGAAGGAATTAAATGAAGAACGGTTTTTTCACCGTTGATAACCAAAGTATGACCGGCATTGTGACCGCCCTGATAGCGCACAACATATTTAGCCCGTTCAGTCAGCAAGTCAACAATCTTGCCCTTTCCTTCGTCACCCCATTGAGTGCCTAGTACGACGACGTTCTTACCCATCTCAAGATTCACCAGGTTGCTTAAAAAAGGATTCTAACATCTCATCCCACGGTTTCCAGCACTTTTAGCATAGGATTGTGTGAAAAATTTCCTATGTGAGCTGCGTACCCACAGATAACGTGACATAAAAATGTCACATATCCTCAACGCCCGCCGTGCACACTCAACATGTAGTAAATAACGCAGCCTGCAACCACAAGTCCCCCGCCAAAACGGCGTAAAGTACTATCAGGAAGTTGCGTCATTGCCTGGATCATTTTTCTCCACGCCTGTGGAAAAAGCATCGGGCCTAACCCCTCAAGCACTAAAACTAATCCTACTGCCATCCAAATAGTTGCGTTCATATCATCAGGTACTCAGTGTAATTCAAATGACAAAAGGCCCACTCAGGGGCCTTTTAGGATAGATAGTGCAATGTTTACAGATAACGACCGGGTATTACTTGGTCTTATCCGGTGATTTCATATAACGGAAGAAATCATCGTTTGGACTCATGACCATTACGTCGTTACCGCTGGCGAAGCTGGCTTCATATGCACGCAGGCTACGGATGAAAGCGTAGAAATCAGGATCCTGGCTGAACGCATCGGCAAACAGTTTAGCCGCCTGTGCATCACCTTCACCACGAGTAATCAACGCCTGACGCTCAGCTTCTGCCAAAGTACGAGTTCTTTCGTAGTCGGCAGTTGCGCGCAGCTTCTCAGCTTCTTCCTTACCTTGGGAGATGTGACGCAACGCAACCGCATTACGCTCAGCGCGCATACGTTCATAGATTGCACTCGACACTTCTTCCGGCAGGTTGATTTGCTTGAGACGCACGTCAACGACTTCAATACCCAACGCCGCCATGCTGTTTGGATTCACCGCAGGTTGTTTACCCTTGGTTTCCTGTTCAACACGTTTAGCTACGGAGGCAATAGCATCATCAGCAGCGGTCGTTGCTGCTGCAGCGCTATCGTCATCGTCGGTACCTTTGTTCAAGGCATCACGCACGTCCAGCGTTAAACGTCCACGCGAGTCGGTAACGATGTCTTTCACATCAAGACGACCAATCTCAGAACGCAGACGGTCGCTGAACTTACGTTTGAGCAGCACTTCGGCCTGAGAAACATCGCCACCACCGGTTGCCAGGTAGTAACGGCTGAAGTCGCTGATACGCCATTTCAGGTATGAATCAACAATCAGGTCTTTCTTCTCTTTGGTCACAAAACGGTCAGCTTGGTTATCCATAGTCTGGATACGTGCATCAAGCGTTTTAACCGACTCAAAGAAAGGCACTTTAAAGTGCAGGCCCGGCGCGTACACCAGTGGTTTGTTTTCGCTATCGCGCAGAACTTTACCAAAGCGCAGCACGATACCACGCTGACCTTCCTGAACGACGAACACTGACGTAAAGAGCGCTACCAGCACCACAACGACAATAAGTAAAATTGACTTACGCATCGATTATTCTCTCCCTACTCGAAGGGTGTCGTCACGCTGCGCATCGGCGCGGCGTTGATCCATGACACTGCCAGAGGAACGGGAACCGCTGTTGCTGGCACTGCTATTTTTATTGCTACCAGATGATGAAGGGCGCAACAGATTCACGCTTGGATCTTCATTATCATTAGCAGGCGCTTTGGCACCACCGCGCAGGATTTGATCCAGTGGTAACACGGTCAGATTACTCCCCGTATTATTGATCAACACCTTGCGGGTATGACTCAGCACTTTCTGCATGGTTTCGATATACAGACGCTCACGAGTGATTTGTGGCGCGGCTTTATATTCCGGCAACAGTTCAGCAAAACGAGCGACTTCACCCTGCGCTTCTAGCACAGTACGATCTTTATAAGCTTTCGCATCTTCCAACTTACGCTGTGCTTCACCATTAGCCAGCGGTTGGATCTGGTTGGCATAAGCTTCTGCTTCACGGATATATTGCTGTTCTTTCTCACGTGCAGCGATCGCGTTATCGAAGGCAGCTTTCACTTCCTCCGGTGGACGTGCCGTCTGGAAGTTGACGTCCTGAACCGTGATACCCATATGATAAGGACGAATTGTCTCTTCCAACACGCGCTGCGTTTCGCTACGCACGGTGGTACGACCTTCGGTGAGGATCTTATCCATGGTGTTTTTACCGATGACACCACGCAAAGCACTGTCGGTTGCCTGGCTCAGACTATCGTCTGGATTAGCAACGCTAAACAGGTAAGCTTCTGGATCTGTCACGCGGTATTGGACGTTCATCTCAACGCGTACGACGTTTTCATCAGAGGTCAACATCACGCCAGAGGCAGCCAATTCACGCACGGATTCAACGTTAACCGCACGTACCTTATCAATAAAGGTTGGTTTCCAGTTCAAACCCGGCTGCACCAGATGGCTGAATTTACCAAAACGGGTAACGACACCACGCTCGGCTTCTTTAATGGTATAAAAACCACTTGCAGCCCAAATCACCACCACTGCCGCAACGGCAATGCCAATAATCTTGCTACCTGAACCTTTATGCTGCTCGCCAGTACCGCCAGTTCCATTACCAGAACCTTTACCACCGAAGTCGCTCAGCTTTTTACTTAATTTACGAAAGATATCATCAAGATCTGGCGGCCCTTGTTCCCGGCCACCTTTGTTATTATTTCCACCAGAATTATTTCCACCAGAGTTGCCGCCATTATTATTGCTGCTGCCCCAGGGGTCGCGGTCCTGTCCGTTATTACCGGGCTGATTCCACGCCATGTTATAGCTCCATTATTCTATGATTGGTGTTCTTCAAACTATGTCAGACAGAGTCGTGTTACGGATAAATCCGGTGAGTTCCTGCTCTTGTTTACAAAGACGACGCCAGTCGACAATGGGCATTCGCACCATTAACCCAATACTACCGTCCTCTTCAATCCACTCTTTCTCAATAGCCTGAAGCTGGTAAAAACGGCTACGAAGGCGACCTGCATCTGGCGGTAAACGCAATTCATATTGCGCGATTTCGCCAGAAAGACGCTCCGTCAATGCCTGAAATAACAACGGGATACCTTCACCGGTCACAGCTGAAAGCCAGACTCTAATCGGTAAATTCTCTTCGTTGCGGTCGATACGCGGGACAAAATTATCCAACATATCTATTTTATTCATCACTAACAGCGCAGGAATTTCATCTGCTTCAATCTCTGCCAGCACCGTATTCACCGCATCAATATTTTCCTCGACGCGAATATCCGCTGCATCAATCACATGCATTAACAGAGATGCCTGTCGGGTTTCCTGCAATGTTGCTTTAAAAGCAGCAACTAAATCATGGGGCAGGTGACGAATAAACCCTACGGTATCTGCCAGCACTGTTTCACTTACATCTGCGACGTTAATACGGCGCAGTGTTGGGTCCAGCGTGGCAAACAACTGATCGGCCACATACACATCGGCCTCAGTAAGACGGTTGAAAAGCGTGGACTTACCGGCATTGGTGTAACCCACCAATGATACCGTCGGTATATCTGCACGCACTCGCGAACGACGCCCCTGCTCGCGTTGTTTAGCAACGCGCTCAAGGCGATTTAAAATCAGAGTGATACGGTCGCGCAGTAAACGACGGTCAGTTTCAAGCTGTGTTTCGCCAGGACCACGGGCACCGATGCCCCCACCTTGACGCTCAAGGTGCGTCCAACCACGCACTAATCGGGTAGCGATATGGCGTAATTGCGCCAATTCTACTTGTAGCTTACCTTCATGAGTTCGGGCGCGCTGGGCAAAAATATCCAGGATCAGTCCAGTACGATCAACCACGCGACATTCGCACAAACTTTCCAGGTTTCTTTCCTGGCCAGGTGTTAAGGCGTGATCAAACAGGATGACAGATGCGCCTGTTGCTTTAACGGCATCTGCAATTTCTTGGGCTTTTCCTTCGCCGACAAAATATTTAGGGTGCGGAGCCTTGCGGCTTCCGGTGACGACTTGTAGCGCCTCAACCCCGGCAGAAGAAACCAGCGACTCGAATTCGCTTAAATCTTCTGTGTTTTTGTCCTGCGAAAAATAGATGTGAACCAGTACGGCCTGCTCACCGGCTTCATAACGGTCAAACAAGCGTGCGACCTCTCAATGTAATAAATAAAGCCAGCGAGGGACGCATAAGTAGTAATGCACTACTTATGGTCCCCGTCTTGGTTGTACAACGTTGCGCCTTATTCGGCGTCATCGCTGTCCTGTTGCGGTTGTTGCTGGGCAGAAGTTGTACCACCGTGGTGGTAGTTGTTAGTGCCACCGCTGCTCGGATTATTATGATGTGAAACCGCACGGGAAGGCACTACGGTAGAGATAGCGTGTTTATACACCATCTGGCTAACCGTGTTCTTTAAAAGAATGACAAACTGATCAAAAGACTCAATCTGGCCTTGCAGCTTAATACCATTCACCAAGTAAATAGAAACCGGAACACGTTCACGACGCAATGCGTTCAGGAACGGATCTTGCAAAGATTGCCCCTTAGCCATTCTATCTTTTCCTTATTAGTTTGTTGTTTTACTGTGAGCCATAAGCTCGAAAATGAACCACATAAAAAATTTGCGCGTTGAGTACTGATCAATTGTACACAATCACCCAACCTATGCACTAACAACCTGAATAACGCGGCTTAACGCTTCGTCTGGTTTCTCTGTATCCAACCATTCGACGTTATCCCAACCGCGCAACCAAGTCATCTGACGCTTGGCCAGTTGCCGTGTCGCACAAACACCACGATAAACCATTTCATCGTATCCGATTTCACCAGAAAGATATGACCACATCTGGCGATAACCAACACAACGAACGGAAGGCAAGTCCGTATGCAAATCACCTCGATTAAACAGCGACTTGGCTTCAGCTTCGAACCCGTTAGCCATCATTTGTTCAAAACGCTGTTCGATACGATGATGCAACAATTCACGACTCGTCGGTGCAATCGCAAATTGATGAACCTGGTAAGGTAGGGATTCTCCCGAAATTTTAACCAGTTCCGTTAAAGTTTTACCCGAAATATAAAAAACTTCCAGTGCTCTAGACAGTCTCTGTGGATCATTAGGATGAATTCTCATTGCCGACGTCGGATCTATTCGGCTTAATTCCTGATGCAAATGCTCCCAACCATGCTCTGCGGCCTGGGCTTCAATACGTTCACGCACCAGTGGATCGGCCGCGGGTAATGGCGAAAGCCCTTCCAATAACGCTTTGAAATACAACATGGTTCCGCCCACCAGCAGCGGAATTTTGTTCCGTCCGCTGATCTCGGCCATTTCGCGTAACGCATCACGACGAAAATCAGCCGCAGAATAAGATTGCGCGGGATCAAGAATATCAATCAAGCGATGCGGAGCAGTGGATAATTCTTCTGGCGTAGGCTTGGCCGTACCAATGTCCATGCCACGATAAATCAACGCAGAGTCGACGCTTATCAGTTCGACAGGAAGATGTTGTTGCAACGCCATAGCCAACGCAGTTTTACCGGAAGCCGTCGGCCCCATAATAAAAATAGCCGTAGGCAGCGAAGTGTTTTTATTATTTTGTTCAGAATCAATCATGCTTAAAAGCCGCCAGTGCGGGCTGTAAATCAACAGGTTGCAGAAGTCCGGAAGGCGGTGATTTTACCAATTGTGGGCAAAGTCGCTCCACTTCCGTGAGTAATTGTATTGCTTGGGAAATTGTCCAGACCTCGTGCTCACTGGCGAGATGGCGAGCTAACCACATAGCTATCGTATCTAACGTGGCAACAATCTCGGATTGTGGCTCGGTTTTAGGCATAGCTACCGCATCAGGAATCATTTCCTGCTGGGTAGTCAGGTAGCCTAACAGGTCGGGTATCAACTTTTGTAAATTTTGTTGTCGTAATGGTAAAGGTACCGTGCGAAGCGTCGCTCTTTGATGCTCAAGCAGCATTTCAATGCCCATTTTTTGCAAAAGCGCGTGGTGGCGATTAAAGGCTGCACTCTCTTCCTTGGTCAGCGTCAACTTAACCGGAATTAACAATGGCTGGGGCTTTAACCCTTGTTCATCAGGCGTGAGTTGCGCCCATTTAAGCCAGCGTTCTGCCACCGGGAGCGATAACAGTACCAATTTACCGGCACGCTCAAGCAGCGCATAACTCGGCGCACATATTGTCAGCACCCGCCCTAAACTCTGGCTATGGCCGTCAAGCGCCGCCTCAGAGCTAACACTGCCGCTCGATAATACATTTTGGCGCGGTACCGATGGCGCTGGCATGATTGGAGTCTGGTCGGGCACCGCTTTGACAGCATGCACCTCAGGTGAAGGACGTAATAAACGCTGGTATAGCTCGCCTTGCGGTTTGCTATAAGGCTCGCCCTCCTGCTTGCCAGTATAGCCTGTCGGCGTTTCACGCAAATGACTCACCCGCGATGTATCAGGGAATACATTGGCGCGTTCTGTTCGTGCAGTCGAGCGCTCAGCAGGTTGTGAGAAATGATTACCACCTGCTGCCTGGCGATTCTCTGGCTGCCAACGCACAACGGGCGTTTCTGCTTCACCACCTAATTTCTCTGGTGATGACGTTTCTGTCAGCACCGGATTTCCAGCCTGTTGCAGCACAGAAAGTACCGCCTGATAGATAAAATCGTGCACCAAACGCGACTGGTGAAAACGTACCTCGTGTTTAGCAGGATGTACATTGACATCAACTTGGTGAGGATCAACATCCAAATAAAGTACAAACGCCGGCTGCTGATCGTCTTTTAACTGCTCCTGATAGGCCTGACGGATGGCATGGTTGATCAATCGGTCTTTCATCATCCGATTATTCACGTAGCAATACTGCATATCCGTTAACGTGCGCGATCCCACGGGATCGGCCACCCAACCGCGGATCGCTAAATCACCGTGCTGCCATTCCACTTCAAGCGCATGTTCTACAAAAGCCGTGCTACAGATGCTGGCTAAACGCCGCGAACGTTGGCTTTGGTCTTTCACCGCCCGATATTGACGCACGAGTTTCCCGTTGTGGCTTAAGTTAATCGCCACATCAAAGCGAGCCAGTGCGATACGCCTCACTATTTCATCAATATGCGTGAATTCGGTTTTTTCCGTGCGCATGAATTTGCGTCGTGCTGGCGTGTTGAAAAACAGATCCAGCACTTCCACGGTTGAACCTTGGGGATGCGCCGCCGGTTTAACCGTCACGGCCATATCGCGCCCTTCGGCATAAGCCTGCCAGGCTTCGGGCTGATCGGCGGTACGCGAGGTCAGGGTCAGGCGAGAAACAGAACTGATGCTGGCCAGTGCTTCGCCGCGAAATCCTAGGCTGACAATGGCTTCGAGATCGTCAAGCGAGCTGATTTTACTGGTGGCATGGCGCGCCAACGCCAGTGCCAACTCATCTTTGCCGATACCGCAGCCGTTATCGCGAATACGGATAAGTTTGGCTCCTCCGCGATCGATTTCAATATCGATACGCGTTGCCCCAGCGTCCAGGCTATTTTCCACTAACTCTTTCACCACCGAGGCGGGTCTTTCGACAACCTCGCCCGCCGCTATCTGGTTAGCCAGTTGCGGCGGCAGTACCTGGATCGGCATAACGGCTCCTGAAAAGTTAGGCGTATTACATCATGGCAGTTTAAGACTGCGGTATCGTCAGCGTTTGTCCCAATTGGACATCCCCTGACTTCAAATGGTTCGCCGTTTTAATATCATTCATACTGACCCCATACTTCACGGCAATATCAGATAATGTATCGCCTCGGATCACTTTGTGTTTGGTCGGTTTAGCGGCCGTCGTTTTTTTAGTACTCGCAGCCGCTTGTGTCGCCGCAGTTCGCGTGGCCGCGGGGACTTTAAGGCGTTGTCCAACCCACACGCCATCTTTTTTCAGATGATTCAGAGAGCGTAACGCGCTCATGGTCGTGCCATAACGGTTGGCGATACCACCAAGTGTTTCCCCCTGAGTGACCACGTGAATCTGCGTGGCACCGGATAATGCTGCCGTAGCTTCAATCGGACCTGGTTGTGACAGGCTAGCGCGAGGCGTATTAGCTACCGCCGCCGCTGATGAAGCCAGCTGCGGGCGGTTTTCGACCTTTGGGACAGATTGTAACGGATGCGCCAGGAAATAATTGCGCAAGCCTTGGTAAATAGCGTGGGCAATTTTATCCTGGAAGGCACCGCTGCCAAGCAGCCGCTCCTCATTGGCATTGCTGATAAATCCAGTTTCTACCAGCAGAGATGGAATATCTGGCGAACGCAGGACGCCAAGGCTGGCATGCTCTGGTTTGCGTTTATGCAAAGAGCCCACGCGATTTAACTCACGTAATACTTTAGTTGCGACGTCATAACCCACTCGCTGAGAATGGCCAAACTGCAGGTCTAGTACCGCCTGACTGAGATAAGGATCGGCAGAGGTATTGGCGAGAACATCACCAGCACCGCCTAATAATTCAGACTGTTTCTCATGCTGCTCCAGCCAGTTACCCATTTCACTATTAGCCCGGCGATTGGAAAGTACCCAAACAGATGCCCCTGTTGCACGGCGATCTGGCGCGGCATCAGCGTGAATAGAAACCAGCACATTGGCCCCTTTCTTACGCGCCACATCAGAGCGGCCCATTACGGAAATAAAGTAATCGCCATCGCGCGTTAGCACTGGTTTGAACATCGGGTCATGATTAAGTAACGCCTGCAATTTTCGAGCAATGGCAATAGTGACGTTTTTCTCTTTCAGACCATGCTGGCCTGAAGCACCGGGGTCTTGCCCACCATGCCCGGCATCAATCGCCACAATAACCTGGCTATTAGCCGCTGCATTGTGCGATTTGGCAACAACAGGTGTGCGGGAAAGTGGACCACCGGAAACGGCCGTTGTTTTGTCATCATCAGAAGCATTAGCAACCGCTGGCGCAGGAGTTGGTGCAGCAGCCACCGGGGCTGTTACACGTTGAGCCGGGGAGGCATTCACCGCATTCATGGTAAATACCACGGTATATTGATTGCCATTTTGTTGCTTGACGGCATTGGTTCTGACTTTTTTGGTCAGTTCAAACACCAACCGCTGGCTGGTGGCATCTTTTGGTGTACTGGCGCGAACGCGTTGAACGATATTTTGTCCGTTAAAATTGAGCGGCAAACCATGCATCACACCGCTTTGATTAACATCCATAACGACGCGGTCGGGATTATGCAGTGAGAAAAAGGAATACACTGGCGGACCGTCAAAAGTGACGGTCACAATAGACTGCGTCGCTCCATTGGAAACATTGATATTTTTAAGCCCAACGGCCAGTGCCGAGGCATTGAAAAAAAGCAATAGCGAGACGACAGCAACTATCGTTATCCACAACCTGTTAACGCGTTCAATCATTACGCCTTTATCCTTGCTTTGCCAGCATCTGTATTATTGTCATTCCGACATCGGAAACCGCTTTAATCGTCGCCAATCTTCCGTGCGGTTGATATTCGAGGGTCAGTTCAAGGTCAGGTTCAGGCAATACTCCCGCCCCCTGTTGCGGCCACTCGACCAGACAAATGGCATCTTCAGTAAAGTAATCGCGAATCCCCATGAATTCTAGCTCTTCAGGGTCAGCAAGACGATATAAATCAAAATGATAAACCGACATTGGATGCAATTGATAAGGTTCAACCAGCGTATAGGTTGGGCTTTTTACATTGCCTGCATGCCCAAGCGCCTGCAAAAAACCACGGCTGAATGTGGTCTTACCCGCACCTAATTCTCCAAAAAGATGAATTACGGTTGCGCCCTGGCAAGCCTTGGCTAAGTTGGCCCCGAGTTGCAATGTTGAGGCTTCGTCTGGCAGAGATAAGTTAAGTTGATTCATTGGGTTATTTCTATTTTTTTTGGCCGGGATTAACCCAAGGGAGAATCTCGGTGATTAAGTCAGTTGCCAACATGCCTCGCGTACCTTGACGCAAAGCGATGCTATCAGCAGCAGCGCCATGTACCAACGTTCCGGCACAAGCCGCATCATAAAGTGAGTGTTTTTGTGCTAACAGGCTGCCAATAATCCCTGACAGAACATCGCCCATTCCGCCACTGGCCATCCCGGCATTGCCTACATCAGCAATCGCCAGTTGCCATTCTTGCTCTGCTACAGCACCTTTGGTGGCAATCTCATTTTGGGCAGCAATCAATGTTCCTGCGCCTTTGAGGACAACCGTTCCTCCGAAGCGTTCCACCAGCTTCTTGATAGAAAGTAAGCGGTCACTCTCAATATCTTGAATCGAGCATCCCAACAAACGAGCCGCTTCACCAGGATGTGGCGTTAAGACGCGATTTTGCCGCTTCTGCGGGCTTTTTGCCAGCATGTTAAGCGCATCTGCATCCCATAATGCGGGTTTTTCGCTATTTGCGACCTGTTGATAAGCTGATTTCCCCCACTCACCTTGACCTAGCCCCGGCCCGATAACGATGGCGGTTGCCCACTGAATCCCGGCTGACAGTGCGGCATCATTTAGTGTTTCAACCATCAGCTCGGGACAAGCAGTAAGCATCGGGCCGGCGTGTTTCTGGTGAGTAAGTACTCGCACCAAACCGGCTCCCGCGCGCAGTGCCGCTTCGCCAGCCATGCGAATCGCGCCAGCAAAACCAATATCGCCACCGATTAACAATAAACGCCCGTGTTCACCTTTATGTGAACAAGGACGGCGAGGCGCAAACCAACGGTTAATATGTTGAGCATCAAGACGTTGTAATAAAGCGGGATGGTGCCGTAACCAGCTTTCAAGCCCCAACGAATCATAGTGTAGCGTACCAACATAATCCCGTGCTTGCCCGGTCAACAAGCCCGGTTTTAGTGCTAGAAAGCAGGTCGTTAAATTGGCATAAACCACCCGACCTGCAGCTACGCCAGTTTCAGCAGCCAGCCCGGAAGGAATATCCAATGCAACAACAGGCGCGGCATGACGGTTAATCGCCGCAATTAATTGATCGTACGGCGCACGCGCAGCCGAAGACAGCCCGGTACCTAACAATGCATCAATAATTAAATCAACAGACGGCGGCCACTCGCTGCTGCTTTCACCGACTTGCCCTCCGCTTTCCAACCAGGCATCGCGGGCGCGCTGCGCTTCTTCTGGCAGTGGTTTATCTTGGTTAACGGCCAATAGCGTCACGTTCAAACCGGCCTGTTTCGCCAAGCGAGCGAGTTCATAGCCGTCTCCGCCGTTATTACCGTGGCCACAAAGTATCAGCCAATGATGAGCGTTGGGAAACGTGCGTTGCGCATGGGTAAAAGCGGCAGCGGCAGCTCGTTGCATTAATACAAACAACGAAATACCGGTTTCTTGTGCCGCACGACGCTCTGCTTGACGCACCCAGTCTGCAGAGTAGACAGACTGTGGTAAACTTGTCGCGTTGTGTTTTTCACTTTGGTTAGCCATGACCCAGCCTCTCGATCTCGTCCAATTATCCCAACATATCAAGCAATGGGGCTTATCGCTAGGCTTCCAGCAGGTCGGCATTTGCGATACTGATTTGTCAGTTGAAGAGCCACGTTTACAAGAATGGCTTGATAAACAATATCATGGCGAAATGGAATGGATGGCACGTCACGGTATGATGCGTGCCCGGCCGCATGAACTGTTGCCCGGCACACTGCGCGTGATCAGCGTGCGCATGAACTACCTTCCTGCAAAAGCCGCCTTTGCTAAAACGCTGAATAATCCCAAACTCGGCTATGTTAGCCGTTATGCATTAGGACGCGATTACCACAAGGTTTTACGCCAGCGCTTGAAAAAACTCGGCGAAATGATTCAAGAGTATTGCTGCGAACATCAGCCCGGCAGCCAAACAAACTTCCGCCCTTTTGTCGATTCTGCGCCGATAATGGAACGACCTCTTGCAGCAAAAGCTGGGATTGGCTGGGTTGGTAAGCATTCACTTATATTGAATCGAGAAGCAGGCTCTTGGTTTTTCCTTGGGGAACTGTTGATTGACCTGCCGCTACCCGTCGATGGTCCACAGGAGGAGCAATGTGGGCGTTGCGTGGCTTGTATGACAACCTGCCCAACCGGCGCAATTGTCGCCCCTTATACTGTTGATGCCCGGCGCTGCATTTCCTATCTGACGATTGAATTAGAAGGTGCGATCCCCGAAGAATTTCGCCCGCTGATGGGCAATCGCATTTACGGATGTGACGATTGCCAATTGATCTGCCCTTGGAATCGCTATTCTCAACTCACCGATGAAGCAGATTTCAGCCCCCGTGCCGTCCTGCATGCACCTGAATTAATAGATTTGTTCGCCTGGAATGAGGCAAAATTTCTTCGTATTACCGAAGGCTCGCCTATTCGCCGCATCGGCCACCTGCGCTGGTTACGTAATATTGCCGTAGCACTCGGTAATGCGCCTTACGATGAAAGTGTGCTCAATGCGCTGCAATCACGGCAAGGAGAGAGTGAATTGCTAGATGAACATATTACCTGGGCCATCGGCCAACAATTGGCCAGACGCAATGAAAACCAAGTTGAAGTCCAATCTTTGCAGAAAAAGCGGCTTATTCGGGCGGTGGAAAAAGGGTTACCGAGAGATGCCTAACACAGAGGATAATTCTGTAAATAGTAAGCCTGTCCTTGCTGTGCATAAAAATAAAAAAGCGTTGCCAATCAAGTGCAAAAAAAAGAGCAAGCGATCGTACTAACGATTTTATTTTATTTTTAATTGTTTAAATTCAATTAGTTAAACTTACGCAAGATATTCAGATCAAAAAAAGTACAGTGCAAAAATACACCATAATCTGTGGATAACTCTGTTAAAAAAGTTACTACGATTGATTAATGGATAATGAATAACAGCAAAGAAAATACACAATCTTTATAAGGGATGAAGTAAAAAGAAGAGTAAAAATTGGAGCGGGAAACGAGACTCGAACTCGCGACCCCGACCTTGGCAAGGTCGTGCTCTACCAACTGAGCTATTCCCGCATTGAGATGCTAGCGCATCGTGCTGTTTTAAACTGGTTTGTTGGAAAACCACAGCATTTGAAATTTTGGAGCGGGAAACGAGACTCGAACTCGCGACCCCGACCTTGGCAAGGTCGTGCTCTACCAACTGAGCTATTCCCGCATTGAGATGCTAGCGCATCGTGCTGTTTTAAACTGGTTTGTTGGAAAACCACAGCATTTGAAATTTTGGAGCGGGAAACGAGACTCGAACTCGCGACCCCGACCTTGGCAAGGTCGTGCTCTACCAACTGAGCTATTCCCGCGTCGCATGGTGGTGCTATTTATTTCGTACTACTTACTACTCGTTCAACACGTACTTCTAAAATTCAAGCCGCATTGTACTAATCTAAATTCACCTTGCAAGAAATATTTAACTTTTCTCGCTAACCCTTTGAAATCTAACTAAGTTTTCGTGGGTGGCTCTTTTTGATGAGCGGCATTATGTACCCGTTCCCCCATCCTTGCAAGCATATTTTCACGATTCCTTTAAAATCCGCGTCAACCGATTAAAAATACGCCGCACTGCCGATTGCATCACCGATTTTAGTATAAATACTGGCTAATAGGCTGTGAACAGTAAGACGGGCTTACAAAGGCGACATAATTCAGCTAAGAGACAGGCCTGCCAGTAACAGATTCGAACGCTGGTTGTAGCGAAGCTAATGCAGAAGTCATGGGCATAGTAGCGATATACCGCAGGGCACAGCGACATACAAGCAAAGCCATTTGCATTATCGCCGGCCCCACACACCATACTTACAAGCTAATAAAATGCTCACGGTAATAAGCCAACTCGGCCACAGACTCCCGGATATCATCCAGTGCCTGATGAGTATTCTGTTTTTTAAAGCCATCAAGGATCTCAGGCTTCCAGCGGCGCGCCAGCTCTTTTAAAGTACTGACATCCAAATAGCGGTAATGGAAATAGCTTTCTAACTCGGGCATGTACTTAAATAGAAAACGACGGTCTTGACCAACACTGTTACCACAGATTGGAGACTTACCCGCAGGTACCCATTGCTGCAAAAACTCGACAGTTTTACGGGCAGCAGTCACATCATCAAACGGGCTAGCTTTTACTCGCTCCACCAAACCGCTACCAGTGTGAGTGCGCACGTTCCAATCATCCATTAATGCCAGTTGCGCGTCAGACTGATGCACCGCCATCACCGGCCCTTCAGCCAATATATTAAGATTGGCATCAGTCACTAAGGTTGCAATCTCGATAATCCGGTCGCGTTCTGGGTCTAAACCTGTCATTTCCAGATCAATCCAAATCAAATTACTGTCATTTGCTGCCATGTTTACTCCATATCTATTATCAGGTTTAGTACCACAGCATGAGTTGTTACTTACATTTTCACTCAAAAATGTACGACACCTCGAACAACCCACCGCCTGTAATTATTAATTAATATAAAATAGCTGGTATCATAGCCGTTTTGGTCGCAACGAGCGATTAAAGCAAGTCAAGTGAGGCGCAGTGACTAAAGCAAAACTGTCAAAAGGGCAACAACGTCGCGTTCAGGCAAACCACGAGCGTCGTCTGAAAAAGACCGACAACCGCAAAGAGTTGGACGATTCTCTGCACGGCGAACCACAAGAAGGTTTCGTCATCAGCCGCTTTGGGATGCATGCTGACGTTGAAGCAACCGACGGCAGCCTGCACCGTTGCAATATTCGTCGAACAATCCGCTCTTTGGTGACCGGTGACCGCGTGGTATGGCGTTCTGGTGAAAATGCCAGCGTCAAAGGCATCGTGGAAGCAGTACATGAGCGTACTTCCGTGTTGACCCGCCCAGATTTCTACGATGGCGTAAAGCCTATCGCGGCTAACATCAACCAAATTGTGATTGTCTCAGCTATCTTGCCTGAGCTGTCCCTCAACATTATCGACCGTTATCTGGTGGCCTGTGAAACCATCGATGTCGAACCGCTCATCGTGCTCAATAAAATCGATTTGCTTGACGATGATGGTCGCCAGTTCGTCCAGCAGATGATGGACATTTATCGCAATATTAATTATCGCGTATTGGAAGTCTCCAGCCATACCGGCGAAGGCATGCCAGAGTTCATCTCTGCATTGACCGATCGTATCAGCATCTTCGCTGGGCAATCTGGTGTGGGCAAATCCAGCTTACTCAACGCATTATTACCGCCTGCTGAGAAACCAATCCTGGTTAATGATGTCTCTGATAACTCAGGATTGGGGCAACATACCACGACAGCAGCAAGGCTGTATCACTTCCAACATGGCGGTGACGTCATTGACTCACCTGGCGTACGTGAGTTCGGCCTGTGGCATTTAGCACCAGAGCAAGTGACCCAAGGCTTTGTTGAATTCCGTCCTTATATTGGTTACTGCAAGTTCCGTGACTGTAAGCACGGTAGCGATCCTGGTTGTGCCATTCGTGATGCCGTCGATAACGGCACCATAGCTGAAGAACGCTTTGATAATTATCATCGCATCCTGGAAAGCATGGCCGAGGTCAAAACGCGTAAAAACTTTGACGAGCTATAAATCATTGGCACGTAAAGGTTATTTATAGGTAAAAATTGAGATTAACCAATTGATTACCCTAATTATATTTTAAAACCTATTAAACAGGGCTGCAGGGAAACAGCAGCCTCCTGATTTTAAGGTCAGATACTCCACAAGAGGTTCTCGTGCTAGATAGTATTAAAATCAAGTTGCAATATTTACTACCTAAACAAGGGCTGACACGCCTTGCTGGCTGGGGCGCTGAGCGCCGTGCAGCAATGCTGACCCAATGGGTTATCAAAGGCTTTGCTCGTTACTACAAAGTGGATATGAAAGAGGCTCAGGAACCTGACCTGCGTTCTTATGCCACCTTTAATGACTTCTTCGTGCGTCCATTGCGTGAAGGCGCACGTCCTATTGTCAGCGGTCTGGATATGCTGTGCCTGCCTGCCGATGGCGCCATTAGCCAGCTAGGGCCAATAGAAGATGGCAAATTGTTCCAGGCGAAAGGCCACTACTATTCTCTTGAAGCGCTGTTGGCTGGTAATTATCAGCTCGCTGAGCGTTTCGAAAATGGCCTGTTTGCTACCACTTATCTGGCGCCTCGTGACTACCATCGTGTACATATGCCTTGTGATGGCACGCTACGTGAGATGATTTATGTACCCGGTGACTTGTTTTCGGTCAATCCACTGACCGCGGCTAACGTACCTAATTTATTCGCACGCAATGAACGCGTTATCTGCACGTTCGATACTGAATTTGGCCCAATGGTACAAATTCTCGTCGGTGCGACTATCGTTGGCAGTATTGAAACCGTATGGAGTGGCACAGTCACCCCACCGCGTGAGGGCATCATCAAACGCTGGACTTACCCAGCAGCCGGTGAAGAAAACGCCATTACATTGGAAAAAGGCCAAGAGATGGGACGCTTCAAACTCGGCTCCACGGTAATTAACCTCTTTGCCGCCAATCAAGTCACGCTCTCGCCGAACTTAAGCAATGGTACGGTCACTCGCATGGGGCAACCCTTCGCGGAGGCTATTCGCCAGCCTGCGGCGGAAAATACTGTTGTAGAAGTAAACGAATAATAAAACCCCGTCAGATTAAAAGGAAATGCTGGTGCGTCTGATCTCTGCTTTGCTGGTAAGTTTCTTGTTATGGCTGCCGTTGGTTTCCAACGCAGCCCCTAATGAAGATCAACTCAGGCAAGAACTCAAGCAAGCTGAAGCCAATAAGGATATGGCTAATCAGCCGCAAGTCGTCGAGGCGCTACAAAGCGCTCTTAGCTGGCTAAATGAAGCCAGCGCCTCGACGGCTCGTACGGAGCAATATCAGCAGGTTATCGACGACTTCCCCAAAATGACGCAAAGCTTGCGTCAGGAGTTGAAAACACAAAGCGATAAACAGCTGCCGGTAGACGATAGTCTAAGTGCGCCGCAACTCGACCAGCAAATTTTACAAGTCAGCAGCCAACTACTTGAACAGGCCAGGCAACTTCGTCAAGAGCAAGACCGTTCCCGCGAAATAAGCGATTCTCTGAGCCAAATCCCACAGCAACAAGCGGAAGCGCGCAGCACGCTGGCTGAAATTACCCAAAGGATCCAGAGTTCGACCAGCAATGCCTCGGCGTTAGGGCAAGCCAAGATGAACGCTTTGCAGGCAGAATCCATGGCTCGCAAAGCGAAAGTCGAAGAACTTGAGCTGGCTCAACTGTCTGCAAGTAATCGACAAGAATTGTCGAGAATGCGCGCTGAAATCTATAAAGTTCGCCACGATCGTCTGGATCAACAACTACAGACACTGCGTAATGCGCTCAATAGTCAGCGCCAACGAGAAGCCGAAGAAGCGTTGGAAAAAACGGAGCAATTGGCTGAACAAAGCGGCGAATTGCCGCAATCAATCAGCGAATTGCTGCAAATCAACCGTGAGCTATCGCTGGCAATGAATCAGCAAGCACAGCGGATGGATTTGATTGCTTCACAACAACGCCAGGCCGCGGCACAAACGTTACAAGTACGTCAGGCGCTGAGCACCATCCGAGAACAAGCACAGTGGCTGGGCGCGTCTAACCTTCTCGGTGAAACACTGCGTGCGCAGGTTGCCAAACTACCAGATACGCCAAAACCGCAGCAGCTTGATAATGAGATGGGCCAGCTACGCGTTCAACGCTTACGTTATGAAGAGCAGCTAGATAAGCAGCAGCAATATCGTAAAGGCCGTCAGGATGATGGGAAACCATTAACTTCATCCCAACAAAAAATCCTGGAATCACAGTTGCGCACGCAAAGTGATTTGCTCAATTCACTGCTTTCTGGGTGTGATACACAGATTCTTGAGCTGACTAAACTAAAAGTTGCCAATGGTCAGTTAGTTGATGCGCTGAAGGATATTCACGACGCTGCCCACCGCTATCTCTTCTGGGTAGCCGATGTCAGCCCGATATCGCTGGCTTACCCAGTGATGGTCGCTCACGATTTAAAACGCTTGTTATCGCTCGATACCTTAGCGCAGCTAAGCAAAGCAACGGCGATGATGTTCACCAGTAAAGAAACCTTAACGCCGCTGTTTGGCGCACTCATTCTGGTGATTATTAGTATCAGTTCACGCCGCCACTATTATGCCTTCCTTGAGCGCGCCAGCAGCCGGGTCGGTAAAGTGACGCAAGACCATTTCTCACTCACCATGCGTACCGTGTTTTGGTCAGTACTGGTCGCACTGCCCTTGCCTGTACTGTGGGCGGCGTTAGGTTTTGGATTACAAAACGCCTGGCCTTATCCGATTGCAGTTGCTATCGGCGATGGCGTAACGGCGGCGCTGCCTGTGCTATGGCTGTTTATGATAAGCGCTGCACTTGCCCACCCTAAAGGGCTGTTTATCGCCCATCTCGGCTGGCCACAGCGTCGGGTTTCCCGAGCATTGCGTTATTACGCCATGTCTATTTGGGTCATTATCCCGTTAATTATGGCGCTGATTACCTTCGATAATCTCAGCGACCGGGAATTCTCGAATACCTTAGGGCGACTGTGCTTTATTGTGCTGTGTTTGCTGCTCAGCTTGGTGACTCATAGCCTCAAACGCGCCAGTATTCCGTTGTATCTGGATAAGCAAGGCGATGGCGATCATCGCGTTAACGGTGCCTTGTGGTGGTTATTGGTGAGTGCGCCTCTGCTGGCCGCGTTCGCGTCGCTGCTTGGCTATTTAGATACTGCCCAGTCACTGCTCGCACGTTTGGAAACCTCAGTAGCTATCTGGTTCCTGTTGCAAGTGGTCTATCACATTATCCGCCGCTGGATGCTGATTCAGCGACGGAAAATTGCTTTTGAGCGCGCCAAACAACGACGCTCCGAGATCCTTAGTCAACGTGCTCGTAATGACGAAGATACGCCGCAAAATACCAGCAACGAAGGCACCATTGAGATAGAAGAACCGGTCGTAGACCTTGACGTTATCAGTGCACAGTCGCTGCGTCTGGTACGTTCTCTGCTGGCAATGGTGGCGCTGGTTTCGGTTATCTTCCTGTGGTCTGAGATACATTCCGCGTTTTCGTTTTTGGAAAATATCCATCTGTGGGACGTTTCATCGACCAATCAGGGCGTTGAAACCATGCAGCCAATCACCCTTGGCGCGGTGCTGATTGCTATTTTGGTGTTAATTATCACGGCTCAGTTGGTACGTAACCTCCCAGCCTTGATTGAGCTCACGGTGCTACAGCATCTCGAGCTTAGACCCGGTACTGGCTATGCCACGCTGACTATCATCAAATACATCATCATGCTGATAGGTGGCCTGACAGCGTTTTCCCTGTTTGGGATTGAATGGGCCAAGCTGCAATGGTTGGTTGCCGCATTAGGTGTGGGATTAGGCTTTGGCTTGCAGGAGATCTTCGCCAACTTCATTTCCGGCTTGATCATCTTGTTTGAAAAACCGATCCGCATCGGTGATACGGTGACGATCCGCAATTTGACCGGCAGCGTCACTAAGATCAATACCCGCGCTACCACCATTGCCGACTGGGACCGCAAAGAAATTATCGTGCCTAATAAGGCTTTTATTACCGAGCAATTCATCAACTGGTCGCTGTCTGACTCAGTAACCCGTGTAGTGCTTACTGTGCCTGCTCCGCCAGAAGCCAATAGCGAGGAAGTGACATCCATTCTGATCAATGCCGCCAGGAAATGTAGTCTGGTGCTGGAAACTCCAGCGCCAGAAGCCTATCTGGTGGATCTACAGCAAGGTATTCAGATCTTTGAGCTGCGTATGCACGCCGCAGAAATGGCGCATCGTATGCCGTTACGCCATGAGATTCACCAATTGATCCTTGCCGGATTCCGTGAACATGGCCTGACGCTGCCGTTCCCACCCTTCCAAGCGCGCATGGAGATGTTACATCGTGCGCAAAATGGTGTGGGAGCAACGTTCAGTAGTACGACACCACGATCGAGTGGGGATCTTTAAAAGCCTTAACAGGTTTTTGAACGGTTTTGGAAAATCTTAGGCCGAGAATATTTCGGTTTTTCAAATACAGTTATCAATGCGGCCCCGCCGCCGAAACCGAGCCAAGGGGCGTGCACGCCCCTTCGCAATCCTGCGCTTTTTACCACTTCAGCTCCGTGTCCAGCGGAGGCCATGTTTCAGCGGCTTCCGTTATCGCACAAATTTCATCCCATCCGGGATGCCCGGCTGCGGATTCGAGTCAACGGTAATATAGTTGTCTCTCACCACTTGCCGGTGAAATTTTGAGGGCGCTTGGTGGCTTTTAAGGTCAACGGCACAGGCACAGGCACAGGCACAGGCACAGGTAAAATTTAATTAAGGTTTGCTGGCTGGTAGCAGTGATAGCGTGCCGTTAGCCGGGTCGTCCTTGTCACTTAGCATTTGGTGTGTGACTTGATCGACATAAACGCTAAATAGACGATGTTGTATTTCTGGGCTCCCTCCACACTCTCCACCATGCTTTTCCACCACATCAACCAGATCCAAGCCAGCTTCAGCATTTGCAGTGAAAAGATAGTCGGTACATTTAGGATCAATGGTCAACTTTTCTTGTTCGACTGTTTTTTTCACCTGTGAAATTACCGAACTTTGGGAGGTTTGTGCTGCGAAACTTTGCACTCCTGTGAGTAACAATATAAAAAAGGTAATGAATTTTAATAGATTAATTTTATTCATCTTATAAATAATCTCTGTAGATAGAATGAAGCTATTGATGCAAAGGATTACTGTAGCTAGCAGATGTCGTTACTCTTGGATTATCGTAATCACTTAAACCATTTGAGCGAATAATACTCAAAATTTTCTTCTCATAGTTAGGGTCAGTAGCATAACCTGCGCATGCAACTATATGTATAAATCTTTCAGGTTCATTTCTAAATATAAACGCTCTAGCATAACGTTTGTTAGTTGCCAGAAAACGGCCATAATCATCCGCAGACTGCTCGAGCGTGTCGTAAGAACGAAAACTATCTTTGGTAACCGTGGATTTTCCAGCATAGTTTTCGTGAGTTATTACAGCGATAGCCTTGCCATTAGGAGATTTACCTTTAACACCAAAATAAATATTACCCGGGGCATGCCTTCCCCAATTAGATTCAAGAGCACCTTGAGCTAATGTCACAGCAATTGGGACCCCCCAATGGTATTTTACATTTTTCGCAGTTGAAAGCGCCCTATTGAACCAAGCTGATTTATAGTTTGGCGACTTTGATGATGCTTGTTTTTCTAGTAATTTAGCAGCTGCGCTATCTGGAACGATAGCCTGTTGTAACTGATTTGGAGGAGTAAACGTTCCACCATGATTGAGTATATTTAACGTTCGGCCATTGTGGTTTACAATTGAATCCGCATGCAGCATATGGACAGAGTTTTTCTGAAACTCAGCTAATCTGGCACTCGTTTTTATCCCAAAAATACCATCTTCGTTTAAGTGTTCTAAATGATTATCTTCTGACGCGCGGTTAAGTAGCATTTGTATTTTTATAACATCATCACGATAGTTTGGCTGTCCAATACCAACAGAGGCTCTAAGTCTCCATCTCATAATAAATCACCTTAAAAATTATCAATATGACATGAGCAATACTCAGCAAATTATAATCAGAATAGAATCTATCAACTGTAAAATAAAGATGCCTAAGGAGAAAAAACGCTACATTTTAAATATAAAAAAATGATTAAAATCAAAACAATAAAAAAATACATCCTATCAATGTAAAATATACTTACAATAATTCTACCCGCATAACTTAAATAGTTTTCAGCCGCTTATATTTTTCATAAAGAATTGATATTCATAAAATAAAAGTATTTTTACCTTGTGAAATTAATTACTCTATGTTTTTTGAACTGTTAACTATTCTTTTGGTATGATTCTCATCCAGTTCAAAGGACGATGGCTGATATATGAGAGCAATAATTATCTTTTCACTCTGTTTGGGGTTATCAGGATGCTCATGGAGCTGGGCTCAAGAAGCCTTACGCATTCACTCTTCTGACGTCTGCCCCAACGGAATAGATAGCGTTACCCGACAATGCCGCTAAAGCATTTATTAAGCTGGCTCGACCCCGAAGGAAGGCATGGCGAAGCCATGAAATTTGCGCCTATCGTTGCGGCACCTGGAACATAGCCGCCACAGGGCTCAGAGTAACGGTTTGGAAAGGCCCAGGATTCGCAAAGGGGACGGCCTTGTCCCCTTTCGGCGGTTCGGGCGACAAAGCCACATTAAACACCGCATTTGAAGAACCGAAAATAACACTACTCTGGTTTTAATCACCGTCCAAGCACAGTTATTGCTCTAAGCCCATCTGGCTCAAAGACACTCGAAAGGCATTACGCCTTATAAACAGGGAATGACAATACATCCGCCAGGCTATCCGCTCCCAACGCAATCATAATCAAGCGATCCACACCTAAGGCAACGCCTGAACACTCAGGTAAACCGTGCTCCAGTGCGGCCAAAAGATTTTCGTCAATCGGATGCTGCGGCAAACCACGAGCGGCACGTTTACGGTTGTCTTGCTCAAAACGCAGGCGTTGTTCGCGGCCATCGGTCAGCTCACGGAAGCCATTTGCCAATTCAACACCTTTGTAATACACCTCGAAACGCTCGGCGACACGGTGATCTTCGGTGCTAATTTCCGCCAATGATGCCTGGCTCGCCGGGAAGTGATACACAAAGGTCGGTTTATCACGGCCAATATGTGGCTCTACGCCCATGGCGAACAGCAGCTGTAGCAGCGTATCGCGGTCTTCTTCTTGATCCGCAATATTGGATAAATCCAGCTTGGCGGCAACTTCTCGCAATTGCGCCTTATCGGCAGAAAGCGGATCGATTTCTAAATGGCGACTAAAAGCCTGCTGGTAAGAGAGCGATTCTGCGGCATCACAATCAAGTACCTGTTGCAGCAAATCATCCACTTCGTTCATCAAACGATACATGTCATAGCGTGGGCGGTACCACTCCAACATGGTGAATTCGGGATTATGGTGGCGACCCGCTTCTTCATTGCGGAAACTACGGCACATCTGGAAAATCGGTCCACTGCCCGCAGCCAACAAACGTTTCATATGGTATTCCGGGCTGGTCATCATATAAAGCGTCATGCCATCAGCAGCACCAGGCCCGACGAATTGAGTCTGGAAAGGCACCAGGTGAATATCGGTGACAGTCGCTTGACTCATTGTCGGTGTTTCCACCTCCAGCACGCCACGATCGGCAAAGAAACGCCGTATTTCAGCGACAATAGATGCACGTTTCAATAAGTTGGCGATAGACGCACTTGGTTGCCAGTTTTCAGTTTCGCTCATCTTTTTTATCTCGCTCAAGGCTTTTTCTCTCCGAAGTCAGGAAGGGCATGCAGTCTACCTGCATCCTACAATGCAAACAAATTTCCGATAACATGCTCAACATCACAATAATGCATCTCTGGTTTCTAACTCTCGAATTCAACCCTGCTATCTCAGAGATTATCGGCCCCTGATACTCCCATATTAGAAGATCGGCGCATGGTTGTTAGATAAGTCCGTCATATCCTAAGTCCAGACCAACATATCTGCGTCTTACTGACGTGAAATCACCTACACTTCAGCTATTACAATAAACTCTCGCCATTCCCCAAAGTGAAGGAACATGCTGTGCAACTGTGGTCAAAAATCTGCGTACTCGTTAGCGTATTACTATGTGTCAGCTGTAGCGTGACACCGACACCTGATATCAATGTCGTCAAAAATTTCGAGTTGAACCGCTATTTGGGCACCTGGTATGAAATAGCCAGACTAGACAACCGTTTTGAACGTGGACTTGAGCGCGTGACCGCTACTTACAGCCTGCGGGATGATGGTGGAGTCAAGGTCGTTAATCGCGGCTTTAGTACCGAGAAACAGGCGTTTAAACAAAGTATTGGCAAAGCCTATTTTACCGGGCCGTCTTCACATGGCGCATTGAAGGTCTCGTTCTTCGGCCCCTTCTATGGCGGCTATAACGTGATTGAGCTGGATAAAGATTACCGCTATGCGCTGGTTAGCGGCCCGGATAAAAGCTATTTGTGGATATTATCAAGAACACCGACGCTGGATGCTGACGTAAAACAAAAGTTGCTGGAAACAGCACGACGCAATGGCTTTGATACCAACAAACTGCTGTGGATCAAACAGCCTTAATACGCACAGAGTGGACAAATACGACGCGGAAAAAAGTGAAGAGAAAAATGAGCTGGGATAAAAGGCTGACCGAGGTCAGCTTACATGCGTAATTGCGCCACCTAAGTGCTGAATGTCTTCACCGAAACCATGCACGGTATTACAGCCACTAAGAGAAGCCAACATCAGCATAGAAACCACGATAAACAACATTTTTTTCAACATTGTAAACGTAATCCAGACAGTAAATAGGGAACGATAAAAGCTTGGGTGGCAACCGCAGCCACCCAGACTCGCCGGCAATTACTTAACGCGTGAAACGTATTCGCCAGAACGGGTATCAACGCGAACAACTTCGCCGATCTGTACGAACAATGGAACCTTAACAACAGCGCCAGTGCTCAGAGTCGCAGGCTTACCACCGGTACCAGCAGTATCACCTTTCAGACCTGGGTCGGTTTCAGTGATTTCTGCTTCGATGAAGTTTGGTGGCTGAACAGCGATAGGACGACCGTCCCACAGAGTGACGATACATTCTGCATTGTCTTGCAGCCACTTAGCTGCGTCACCAACAGTTTTCTCTTCAACACCGTGCTGCTCGAAAGTCTCAGGGTGCATGAAGTGGAAGAACTCACCGTCGTTGTACAGGTAGTTCATGTTGGTATCAACAACATCAGCACCTTCGCAAGAATCGGTAGATTTGAAGGTTTTCTCTACGCGAGAACCGGTCAGCAGACGACGCATTTTAACGCGTGCGAAAGCCTGGCCTTTGCCTGGTTTTACAAATTCACTTGATTCGATAGCGTAAGGCTCGCTCTCGAACATGATTTTAAGACCCGGACGGAAATCGTTGCTAGAATAAGTCGCCATAATGGCCCTCTAATTTTAAACTGGTAGCTTAGCCAAAAAAATGGCAAACATTGTAACCCTAAATACGCCCTTTAGAGAAGATTGGTCGCATCAACTCGGCGATGTTATTACTGACCCGGATGAACTGCTCACACTTCTGGCACTTAATGATCATCCAGAACTGCAGCAGGGCCGTGAAGCCCGGCGCTTATTCGCCCTGCGCGTTCCTCGTGCCTTTGTAGCCCGAATGAAGCAAGGCGATCCCCAGGACCCTTTGCTATTGCAAGTACTCACCGCGCGCGAAGAGTTTCTCACCGCTCCCGGCTTTACCACAGATCCACTGGAAGAACAGCGCAGCGTTGTTCCAGGGCTGCTGCATAAGTATCACAATCGTGCATTACTGCTGGTGAAAGGCGGCTGTGCGGTCAACTGCCGCTACTGCTTTAGACGCCATTTCCCCTATCAGGAAAACCAGGGTAATAAAAATAACTGGTCTCAGGCGATGGAGTATATCCGCGCTCACCCAGAACTGGATGAAATAATTTTCTCCGGCGGCGATCCTTTGATGGCTAAAGATACCGAATTGGACTGGTTGATTACCCAGTTGGAGTCAATTAGCCATATCAAACGCCTGCGTATTCACAGCCGTTTGCCGGTAGTGATCCCAGCACGGATCACCGATACGCTATGCCAACGCTTGGCAGATTCAAGGCTGCAGGTGTTATTGGTTACCCATATTAACCACGCCAATGAAATTGACGATGCGCTGCGCTACAGCATGTCGCGTTTGAAAAATGCAGGTGTGACGCTACTCAACCAAAGCGTTTTGTTGCGGGGCGTCAATGACTGTGCAGACACGTTGGCGGCACTAAGCAATGCCTTGTTTGATGCCGGAATATTACCTTATTACATTCATGTACTCGATAAGGTAGAAGGCGCCGCCCATTTCTTAGTGAGCGACGAAAAAGCCCGCGAGATCATGCAACAGTTGCTGTCTAAAATTTCTGGCTACTTAGTCCCGACACTCTCGCGCGAAGTTGCTGGCGAACGCAGCAAAACACCGTTAGACCTGAAACTGAAACAGTGTTGATAGTACAAAAATAAACAGCTAATACGTAAAAGGGATGCCATCGGGCATCCCTTTTATTGGTCGTCAGCAAGCAAGCCTTATGGGCACTTATAAACCTGACCGATCATTTTGCTCGATAGTGGCGCGAAGCTAGACAAGATAGTCTGAGACGGGCTATTGGCACCATAAATAGTATTACCACCCATTGCTGCCGCTTTGTTACGCAGATCGTTTGCCGCACCGCGCATTGCGCTACCGTCACCACCGGTACCAGATAACCAGTTACTCTGCTCACCGGTGACATTACCCAACAATTGACACTCTTTGCTCGGCTGATCGTCGGTGAATTTAACCTGTTGCCCCGCAGAATCTAGCTGATTTGTCGTGCTGCAACCAGCCAGCAACATTGCGGCTGAGAAGCCCAGCAAAATTTTAATCCGCATCTCTTTCCCCATTATTTATGTTGAGCATTGCTTAAAACTAATAGAAAAAACCCGTTATCTTCAGCCACTCTCATCACATCCCCTAAGTAACAAGGCGGCAAAATTATTGAGCCTACAGCAAATCTTAGTAACAGTTTACACGCAAAACTATGACTACAATGCGAGTTATCTTACTTAACACTGAATAATAAAGGTACAAAAAAAACCCGACCTGTGAAGGCCGGGTTCTTTCTCACCTAAAATGATTAACTCATCGTTGGTGAAGGCATCAAGCGCCGGGGGATGATTACATCATGCCGCCCATGCCGCCCATTCCACCCATACCGCCTGCGCCACCTAAGTCAGGTGCATCGCTTTTTGGCAGGTCAGTTACCATGCACTCAGTGGTGATCATCAGGCCAGCAACAGATGATGCATACTGCAGAGCAGAACGCGTCACTTTAGTTGGGTCCAGGATACCCATTGCGATCATATCGCCGTATTCTTCGCTGTAAGCGTTGTAGCCGTAGCTGCCTTGACCCGCTTTCACGTTGTTGGCAATAACAGACGCTTCTTCACCGGCGTTCACTACGATTTGACGCAGTGGTGCTTCCATGGCACGCAGTGCCACACGGATACCCACGTTTTGGTCGTCGTTGTCGCCAGTCAGATTAGCCAATGAATGCGCTACACGAATCAGAGCAACACCACCACCAGCAACCACGCCTTCTTCTACTGCAGCACGGGTAGCGTGCAGAGCATCTTCAACGCGAGCTTTTTTCTCTTTCATTTCAACTTCAGTCGCCGCGCCAACTTTCAGAACAGCAACGCCGCCTGCCAGTTTAGCAACGCGCTCTTGCAGTTTTTCACGGTCGTAATCAGAGGTCGCTTCTTCGATCTGTTGACGGATCTGAGAAACACGGCCTTTGATAGTTTCTTCGTCACCCACGCCATCGATGATGATGGTGGTGTCTTTGTTGATCACAACACGTTTAGCCTGACCCAGGTCTTCCAGAGTCGATTTTTCCAGCTCCATACCGATCTCTTCAGAGATTACGGTACCGCCGGTCAGTGTTGCGATATCTTGCAGCATAGCTTTACGACGGTCGCCGAAGCCAGGTGCTTTAACCGCTGCAACTTTCACGATGCCACGCATGGTGTTCACAACCAGAGTCGCCAAGGCTTCGCCTTCAACGTCTTCAGCAATGATCAGCAGTGGTTTGCCCGCTTTAGCAACGGCTTCCAATACTGGCAGCATTTCGCGAATGTTAGAGATTTTCTTGTCAGCCAGCAGGATGAATGGGCTTTCAAGTTCAACAGAACCGGTTTCTGGCTTGTTGATGAAGTAAGGAGACAGGTAACCGCGGTCGAATTGCATACCTTCAACAACGTCCAGCTCGTCTTGCAGGCCGGTACCTTCTTCAACGGTGATCACGCCTTCTTTACCGACTTTTTCCATCGCTTCAGCGATCAGTGTACCTACGGTTACGTCGGAGTTAGCGGAGATAGTACCAACCTGAGCAATCGCTTTAGAGTCAGCACATGGTACAGACAGTTTTTTCAGCTCTTCAACTGCCGCAACAACGGCTTTGTCGATACCGCGCTTCAGGTCCATCGGGTTCATACCCGCAGCCACAGCTTTCAGGCCTTCGGTGATGATAGCTTGTGCCAGAACGGTTGCAGTAGTCGTACCGTCACCCGCAGCATCGTTAGCTTTGGACGCGACTTCTTTCACCATCTGTGCACCCATGTTTTCGAACTTGTCTTCGAGTTCGATTTCACGTGCTACAGAGACGCCGTCTTTAGTAATGGTCGGTGCGCCGAAAGATTTGTCCAAAACTACGTTGCGGCCTTTTGGGCCCAGGGTCACTTTAACTGCATCGGCAAGGATGTTAACGCCACGAAGCATTTTTACACGAGCGTCGTTGCCGAATTTTACGTCTTTAGCTGCCATTGTTATTTACCTTAAATTCGTTCAGTTCAGAAAGAAGTCATCGGGAAGCAATTACGCTTCAACGATAGCCAGAATGTCGCTTTCAGACATGATCAACACTTCTTCATTGTCGATCTTCTCAGCTTTCACGCCGTAGCCATCGTTGAAAATAACGATGTCGCCAACTTTAACGTCCAGCGCTTTAACTTCACCATTTTCCAAAATGCGACCCTTGCCAACGGCCAGGATTTCACCGCGAGTAGATTTACCCGCTGCAGATCCAGTCAGAACGATGCCACCTGCAGATTTGGATTCAACTTCTTTACGCTTGACGATTACGCGGTCATGCAATGGACGAATTTTCATTGATAACTCTCCTGTTAGCAGGTCATTTCTAATTTTAAGTTTGAATGTCGGACAGAAAGGCTAATCCGGCTTCGTGGTATGTTTAATGGGGGCATTACATAGCCCTTCAAGGGCGAGGAGGAAAAAATTTTGCATTTCTTTCCCCCCTCATCTAGCGACCTTTCTTAACAATGCGGCCGCTGATTATCTGCGTCATCTTCATCACGCGACGAAATCAATCGCTCAGACGGTTCATCTTTACGCTGAAATTCTCCGTCAAAAGTGTGACCAGATTGTGGCTGTGCGCCACCGGGGCGGTAAATATTCAAATGTGGAAGCACTTTCAAGGTCAGTGACTTTTGTACCGGCGGTAATAGCAGCAACAGACCAAGAAAATCAGTGAAGAAACCAGGGATAAGCAACAAGAAACCAGCCAGCACCAGGGAGACACTTTTAACCATCTCAGCGGCCGGGCTTTCTCCTTGTGCCAGCTTTTGCTGTAGCTGCACAAACGTTTTCATTCCCTGATTACGCACCAGAGAAATACCGATGCAGGAAGTAAAGACCACCAGCAGCAACGTAATCGCGACACCAAATATGGATGCGACTTTGATAAATAAGGTTATTTCGATGTAAGCCAACAGAAATAACACGATTAACGGTAACAAGCGCACCGCACTCTCCTCAATTGATTCATAAAAGCATCCCGGTTCCTCTACAAGCCACGCACCCGAATGCCAAAAGAGATCCTACACTAGTACTATGCAGGCTGACCGTTATGAGATGGTAGCGGCTGGTCAGTATTTCAACCTGCAGTAAATATTTTTATTGCCGATACCTGTCATGCGTGAAGTTAAAAAGATGTTAAATACTCTCGAAGTTTATTAGGGAGATAAGTGGGATTAATTGTGAAGAATTACTATTTGTGAGAGATCTCACAGATACGTAAACTGCCTGCATTAAAACGGTGCAATACGTGACAATTGTGCGTGCAATTCGCCATGAGCAGCATATGATCGCACTCGTCATAACTAAGGACGGCTGATCGTCTATTAATTTTGTCCGTTAGTAATATTTTACTCAACCTGCAACTGGTTCCTGCATCAAAAAGAAGGTTCTCATGTCAAATACGATTCGTATCGAGGAAGATCTGCTGGGTACACGTGAAGTCCCGGCCGATGCATATTGGGGTATTCATACTCTGCGAGCGGTTGAAAACTTCTATATCAGCAATACAAAAATTAGCGATGTCCCGGAATTTGTTCGTGGCATGGTGATGGTGAAAAAGGCCGCAGCACTCGCCAATAAAGAGCTACAAACCATCCCGCGTCATATCGCCGACATTATTATTCGGGCATGTGATGAAGTGTTGGATAAAGGGAAATGTATGGATCAATTCCCGGTTGATGTTTTCCAGGGGGGCGCGGGCACCTCAGTGAACATGAACACCAACGAAGTGCTGGCAAACATTGGCCTTGAGCTAATGGGTCACCAGAAAGGCGATTATCAATTCCTGAATCCCAATGACCATCTAAACAAATGCCAATCGACCAATGATGCTTACCCAACCGGCTTCCGTGTCGCCGTGTATGCATCTTTATTAAAACTGGTTGATGCGATTGCGCAATTGGGCGAAGGCTTTGAGCGTAAATCTAAAGAATTCGATAACATCCTGAAAATGGGTCGCACCCAGTTGCAGGATGCGGTACCAATGACATTAGGGCAGGAATTCCACGCGTTTAATGTCTTATTAAAAGAAGAAACCCGTAACCTGATCCGTACCGGCGAATATCTGCTGGAAGTGAACCTCGGTGCAACAGCAATCGGTACTCGCCTGAATACGCCGGATGGCTATCAGGCATTGGCGGTGAAGAAACTGGCGGAAGTCAGCAACCTGCCGTGCGTTCCAGCTGAAGATTTGATCGAAGCGACCTCTGACTGCGGTGCTTACGTGATGGTTCACAGTTCGCTGAAGCGTTTGGCAGTGAAACTGTCCAAAATTTGTAACGACCTTCGTTTACTTTCTTCAGGTCCGCGCGCTGGTTTGAACGAAATCAACCTGCCAGAACTGCAAGCCGGTTCGTCGATTATGCCAGCCAAAGTTAACCCGGTGATCCCTGAAGTAGTGAACCAGGTGTGCTTTAAAGTTATCGGTAACGATATTTGCGTAACCATGGCGGCGGAAGCAGGTCAGTTGCAGCTCAACGTAATGGAGCCGGTCATTGGTCAGGCGATGTTTGAATCCATTCATATTCTGACTAACGCATGCTACAACCTGCTGGAAAAATGCATTAACGGCATCACCGCTAATAAAGAAGTCTGTGAATATTACGTCTTCAACTCTATTGGCATCGTGACCTATCTGAATCCGTTCATTGGCCACCATAATGGCGATATCGTGGGTAAAATTTGTGCCGAAACGGGTAAGAGTGTGCGCGAAGTAGTACTTGAACGCGGCCTATTAACCGAAGCCGAATTGGATGATATTTTCTCGGTTGAGAATTTAATGCACCCTGCCTATAAGGCGAAGCGTTATACCGATGAAAATGAACAATAAACTAATATTTATTTAGTTTCCCAGGCTCGTTGTTTTATTAACAACGAGCCTTTTTACTTTGCAGAGTATTACGAATAATAAGTAAACTATTTTTTTGCGACAATTTCAAAGACAGGGATCGGGTTAAATAATCATGCAGCTCATTGAGTTAGTTATCGTTTTTGCAGCAATATTTCTTGGGGCGCGTTTAGGTGGTATTGGTATCGGTTTTGCGGGTGGCCTGGGGGTATTAGCATTGGCCGTCGTTGGCGTAAAACCAGGGACTATTCCGTTTGATGTTATTTCAATTATTATGGCGGTGATTGCCGCAATATCCACGATGCAAGTTGCAGGCGGAATGGACTATTTAGTTCAGCAAACCGAAAAACTGCTACGACGTAATCCCAAACACATCACTTTATTAGCACCTATTGTCACCTATTTCCTGACTATTATGGCCGGCACTGGCAATATTTCGCTGTCTGCATTACCTGTGATAGCTGAAGTTGCTAAAGAACAAGGCATCAAACCCTGCCGCCCTCTTTCAACGGCTGTCGTTGCCGCACAGATTGCCATTACCGCCTCGCCTATTTCGGCTGCGGTGGTTTATATGTCCTCAGTGATGGAAGGCCATGGCGTCAGTTATTTGCATCTGCTGATGATAATAATCCCAGCAACGTTCTGTGCCGTCATTGTGATGTCACTGATTATCAGCAAATGTTTTAATGCCACGCTAACTGATGACCCCGTTTATCTAAAACGTTACGAAGACGGACTCATTGCCCTACGCGGCGGTAAAAAGCTCGAAGTCAAACCCCGGGCAAAAGCCTCGGTTCTGCTGTTTTTGCTAGGCGTATTGTCAGTCGTCGCCTTTGCCGTGGTGAACAGCCCCAGCATAGGCTTAGTGACTACGCCATTAATGGGAACAACCAGCGCTATTCTTATCATCATGCTCAGCGTTGCCACTTTAATTACGCTGGTTTGCCGTGTCAGTACCGATGTTATCCTCAACTCAGGTACCTTTAAGGCCGGTATGAGCGCATGTATTTGTATTCTTGGCGTCGCCTGGCTTGGCGATACCTTTGTTCAGGCTAATTTGGATTGGATTAAAGATACTGCTGGGGAAATGATCCAGGCTCATCCTTGGTTACTGGCGCTGATTTTCTTCTTTAGCTCCGCCCTGCTCTACTCGCAAGCGGCCACTGCTAAAGCTTTAATGCCTTTAGCCTTAGCGCTCAATGTCTCTCCGCTGACCGCACTGGCTTCTTTCCCGGCGGTATCTGGGTTATTTATTCTGCCAACCTATCCAACTCTGGTAGCCGCAGTACAGATGGACGATACCGGCACTACGCGCATTGGGCGCTTTGTGTTTAACCATCCATTCTTTATCCCTGGCACTATTAGCGTTTTCCTGTCGGTTCTTTTCAGCTTCGCGCTCGGCGCGCTTGTGCTATAGAACCGGTCATTTATAGGGATATATCATCTTAAATAAACGGCTCGGGAACGTCCCCGAGCTGCTTCTCAGCTAACACGTAGCACATAATTACATCACATCCTTTCTCGATTTATGCCTCGCAAGGTATAGTAACGGCCTAGAAGACATGGAATCAGCGGTCGTGGCACGATGCCCCCGTAGCGCAAGCGATGAGTTTACTCAGGCTATTTTTGAAACAACGCTGTGGTCGTTGGCTGACAGCAACCGAGAGACACTTCCCCCTCATGGATTACCGCATTTTTACATCCGGCTTTCGCCGCTATGCTTTTTTGTTGTGTACACTGCTGCTCAGCGTTAGCGTATTCACGCCCAAAACGGCGCAGGCTGGATTGTTCGACAAACCGGCTGCCACACAATTTGTGCCGGTTGATCAGGCATTCAGTTTTGATTTTAAACAAAAAAATGGCACGCTTGACCTTAACTGGGATATCCGCGACGGTTACTACCTTTACCGCCAAAAAATAGAAATCATCCCCAATAAGGCCTCACTCGCCGCCTTTATCATGCCCAAGGGTCTGGATCATCACGACGAGTTTTTTGGTGATACTGAGATCTATAAAGATGCGCTACATCTGACGATACCTATTCGTAACGCTGCATCAGACGCAACAGTGCGTGTCTCTTACCAAGGCTGTGCCGCCGTTGGATTCTGTTACCCACCAGAAACGCGAGAGGTACCGCTCAGCGCAGTCGCCTCAACGGCGACGAATACAGCGCCAGCAATGGATGCAGCACCGACGAGCCCACTCACTTATTCAGCCGCGCCAGTGACAGCAGAACCGGCTGTGCAATCCGTGCCACTGCCTTTCTCGCCGCTGTGGGCATTATTGATTGGCATCGGCATTGCCTTTACCCCCTGCGTATTACCGATGTACCCTCTGATTTCCGGGATTATCCTCGGACGTGAACGCCCGCACAGTATGAAGCGAATCTTCCTGCTGGCGATGTTATATGTACAAGGCATGGCGCTGACTTATACCTTACTTGGGGTAGTCGTTGCCGCCGCCGGGTTACAGTTTCAGGCCGCACTACAAAGCCCTTGGGTACTGATTGTATTATCAGCAATGTTTATTCTGCTGGCTCTGTCGATGTTTGGTTTCTATAGCCTGCAACTTCCCTCTTCGCTGCAAACTCGCCTGTCATTACTGAGTAACGGACAGAAAGGCGGATCGCTATTCGGCGTCTTTGTCATGGGGGCACTGGCAGGGTTGATTTGCTCACCTTGTACTACTGCACCGCTTAGCGCCATCTTGCTCTATATCGCACAGAGCGGTAATCCATGGGCCGGTGCAGGCACCTTATATCTGTACGCGCTCGGTATGGGGATTCCGCTGATTATCGCCACTTTATTTGGCAATCGCCTGCTACCACGCAGCGGCCCTTGGATGAACTACGTCAAAGAAGGTTTTGGCTTTGTTATTCTGGCTTTACCGGTATTCCTGTTAGAACGGATTATCGGCGATACGTGGGGACTGCGTTTATGGAGTATTCTGGGTATCGCATTCTTTGGTTGGGCATTACAATTAAGTCTGAAAAGCCAACGTGGCTGGGTAAGATTACTGCAACTGCTGTTCCTTACCGCCGCCTTGATTATCAGCCGTCCGCTACAGGATTGGGCGTTTGTAACGCCAACTAACGGCCAAAGTAGCGCCACGCATTTACGCTTCCAGAACATTGAAAATATCGACCAGCTCAACGCCGCGTTGCAACAAGCACAAGGCAAAAGAGTGATGCTCGACCTTTATGCCGATTGGTGCGTGGCCTGCAAAGAGTTTGAAAAATATACCTTTACCGATCCACAGGTACAAAAGGAACTGGCGAACACGGTACTGCTACAAGCCAATGTGACGCAAAATAGCGCGCAGAATTCCGCATTGCTCAAACAACTTAACGTACTGGGATTACCGACTATTCTTTTCTTCGGTACACAGGGTAAAGAGCTACCACAATCACGAGTGACTGGTTTTATGAATGGCGCGGATTTCACTGCCCATTTGCAGAAAACCCAGCCTTAAATGACACAACTTGATTGCAGTATGAAAATTGCGAGGAGGCAAAGGTGCTACGTGAACAGGTCTTAGACCAAACATTGACGCTATTAGAACAGCGTGGTTTAGCTAATTTGTCACTGGAAGATATAGAGAAAATAACCGGCATTGGCTTAGAAGACTTACAACGTTTCTGGCCCGATGCTGAAGCTTTGCTCTATGACAGTTTGCGCCATCACGGCGCGCAAATTGATATGTGGCGTCGCAAGTTATTGCTCGATGACACGCTAAATGGCACACAGAAGTTGCTGGCTCGCTATAAGGTGCTCGATGAGCAAGTACGGCTACAACGCTATCCAGGTTGCTTGTTTATTGCCGCCTGTAGTTTCTACCCAGAAAGCGACTCCCCTATTCATCAGTTAGCCGAGCAGCAAAAACAGGCGTCTTACCATTACACGTTAGAACTCTTGCAAGAAATGAGCTCTGATGACGCAGAAATGGTGGCCGAACAGATGGAGCTAATTTTAGAAGGCTGCCTGAGCAAGTTATTGGTTAAACGCCAATTACATGATGTTGCAGTAGCCCGTCGATTGGCGGAAGACGTACTCAACGTTGCCCGCTGTCGCAAACACGGCGCGCTGACCTAATACATCCGAGTCGTACATCGAATAGGCAAAATGGCGATAACTCTGGCTTTTTGTCCGAAAAGCCAGCAGTCAGCTAAGTTTTCGCATAAATCCGTTGACGACTCACGGCCAATACGGTTTAATGCGCCCCGTTGCCCGGATAGCTCAGTCGGTAGAGCAGGGGATTGAAAATCCCCGTGTCCTTGGTTCGATTCCGAGTCCGGGCACCATATTTAAAGAAACCAGCTTAACAGCTGGTTTTTTGCTTTCTGGGATACGGACTCTCCATCGAACTTCGTTCGATTATTCGTTTCATCCTGAAACTCACCCTTTCAGGGCCAGCGCAAGCGCTGTTCAAAGGTGCTAACGCACCCTTGTCCGAGTCCGGGCACCATATTTAGAAGAACCCGCCTATGGCGGGTTCTTTGCTTTCTGAGATCCACTCCTCCCCCGCAGTTATACCCTGCCGTTATTTCGTAGATTGTTTCTTTCTTTGTCTATCTGCTGGTTTTTGCTCTAATCGCTAGCCTGCGCGGCACAAGAGCGCGATATAGAGAAATCGGAAGATGTCGCGCAAGAATTTCTGAAAGAAAAAGGCTTGGTGAAATCCTCATGAGTAGCGCTTCTTTTATATTGGGTGACCAGCCGCTCGGCGTCACCCAGCTTGCCACGCTGGCGCGGGCTAAGTCCGGCCACGTGGAGTTTGCAGAGCAAACTAAGCAACACATTATCCGTGCTAACGATTTTTTATTGCATAGCCAAGCGGCGGGCACGCCGATTTATGGCCTGACCACCGGTCTGGGTGCTGCCGTTGATACACCAACTAGCTTGCAAACTCTTACTGCAACCGAGATTCAACGTCGTATTCCCCGAGGGCGAGCCGTTGGCGTGGGGCATGCTGCCAATACAGAACAGGTGCGCGCCATGATGCTGGCCCGTCTGTCCGGTATTGCTGTGGGCCATTCCGGTATCTCGTTGGCCACCG
This sequence comes from Rouxiella sp. Mn2063, assembly GCF_049319665.1. Taxonomy (NCBI): domain Bacteria; kingdom Pseudomonadati; phylum Pseudomonadota; class Gammaproteobacteria; order Enterobacterales; family Yersiniaceae; genus Rouxiella; species Rouxiella sp. Mn2063. The sequence goes on from NZ_JBMOUD010000007.1 coordinate 132,953, forward strand.
CCGAAACCTTGTTGGCGCTGTTTAATGCCGGTATCCATCCTCACGTACCGTTAATCGGTTCAATCAGCGAAGCCGATCTGGCGCCGCTGGCACACATCGCGCTGGCAGTCATCGGCGAAGGTGATGCCCAATATCAAGGCGAGCAACGTGCCGTGGCAGAACTGCTGGCCTCGTTGGGTATTCGCCCAGCGGAACTCTCAGGCAAAGATGGCTTAGCACTGGTGGTATCCAATGCCGCCACCGTTGGTCTTACTGCGCTGCTGCTAGATGATATGGCGCGGGTATTCAGCGCCCAAAGTGCGGCTATCGCTCTCAGTTTTGAAGGTTTTGTCGCTAATATTTCCCCGCTCTCACCTTTAGCTGCCCGCCTGCGCCCGGCACCGGGACAACAAGAAGCTGCCACATTGCTTAATACTTTGCTCGCCGGCGGCAGCCTGGGCGAACCGGGTAAAGCGCGTCGTCTGCAAGATCCATTGAGTTTTCGCAATATCGCTTCAGTACTTGGCTGTGTACAACAGGCGCTGGCTGGTGCTTTTAGAGCAACGGAGCTGGAGCTTAATAGCAGCGATGACAATCCTGCGGTACTGGCGGAAGAACAGATCATTCTGGCCAACGCCAATTTTGACGCTACGCACCTTACATTGGCGTTGGAACTGCTGGGCTTGGCCCTGAGTCGACTGGCGGCCACCAGTGGCGAACGGCTGATGAAGTTGATGTCACCTGGCACCAGCGAGTTACCACGCTTTTTAGTCTCCGGCAACGCGCAGTCTGGCTTTGGGCCGCTGCAAAAAACCATTGCCGCACTGGTGGCGGATATTCAACAACAGGCCCAACCGCTGGCAGCGGTCAGCATGCCGGTAGCCGATCGTATTGAAGATTACGCCGCTCAAACCATGGCGGTTGTGCACAAACTGCAGCGTCTGCTGGATAGCTGGCGTTTACTGGTTGCCATTGAGCTGTTAGTCGCGGCACAGGCTATCGATCTGCGTAGTGACCTGTCTCTCGGCGTTGGCAGCCAGGCTATTTACCACCAAGTCCGCCAGCGGGTAGCACGACTGGATGAGGATCGCAGCAGCACGGAAGATATCTACCGGCTGGTAGCGTTAATTGAGCAAGAAGATTTAGTGCCACAGAGTCGACTTTTGTTAGAGAGAGGCTAGTTCGCAGCAAGGTATTCTGCGCGACATCCCACATTTTGCCAGCAGCGTCCTCGCGCTGCCGTAACCGGAGATAACCATGAGCGATCCAATTATGATCACCTGGCTTAATGGGCCAGACGTTAAAGCGCTTGAATTAACCAATGATGAAATTCTGGCGGCAGTAGAAATGGGGTTACAAGCACAAGGCCAGGGCAAAGCCGTGATCGAACCTCGTGTTCATCTGATCCCCGATCCGGCGTTTAACGGCCATTTTAACGTGTTGCGCGGCTATATTGAGTCTATCAATCTGGCGGGCGTTAAAGTGGTTGGCGATTACGTTAATAACTACCAACAAAACCTGCCCTCGGAAATGGCGCTGCTAAACCTGTTTGATCCCCGTACCGGCAAACCCGTGGCAATACTCGATGCCGCAGGCATTACCGATATGCGCACCGGTGCCGTGACCGCGCTGGGGGCAAAATATCTGGCGAAAAAAGACAGCAAGGTACTGGGCCATATCGGCGCACGTGGCACCGCTTACTGGAACGTTCGTCTGCTGGATCACCTGTTTGATTTTGATGAAATTCGCATTCACTCACGCCGCCCGGAAAGTCGTCAGGCCTTTGCCGAACGATTGGAACAGGCTTTGAGCAAACCGGTGACGATTACCGATGACTGGGAAAGCTGCGTACGCGATGCCGATATTGTGGTCGAAGCCTCGCGTCTTAATCAGCCTGAGCCGCTGTTGAAAACCGAGTGGATTAAGCCCGGAGCCTTAGTGGTACCTTACGGCACCATGAGCGCCGTTGAGCTGTCGCTGACCGATATTATGGACAAAATGGTGGTTGACGATTGGGGACAATGCAAAGGCGGTATGTTTGGTTCGCTACGTGCGCATGTTGAAGCCGGAAAATTGAGTGAACAGACGCTGCATGCTGAGCTGGGGCAAATTGTTGCCCAAGGTAAAGTCGGACGTGAAAACGACGATGAAACCATTTTGTTCTGGCATCGTGGATTGTCGCTGAGCGATATCGCCTTAGGACACGCCATGCTGGAGAAGGCGAAAACCCTCGGACTCGGCCAACAGCTGCGCTATGCCTGATAACTGACTTTATCAGTCGCCTGGCCGGAGTAACCCGCAGTTTGTGTTTGCACTTCACTGAACGCTGAGGAATATTACTAACGACAGACTTCAGCGTTTATCTATCGGCTTCATTGGGCGTTTTACAGGACACAGATATGGCAACACTTCCAACGGTGACCATCACCTATTGCTCGCAATGCAACTGGCTGTTGCGTGCGGGCTGGATGGCACAAGAGTTATTGAGTTCATTTAGCACCGATCTTGCGGCAGTCACTCTCGTGCCGGGCACCGGCGGGATTTATCAGATTAGCGTGGATGGGCAGCTCATTTGGGATCGCAAAACTGATGGCGGCTTCCCTGACGCCGCGGTGCTCAAACAGCGACTGCGTGATATCTGCTTCCCAGATCGATCTTTAGGGCATATCGATAAGGCAAAGAGTAACCCAGAAACGCCTTCGGCCTAAGATCCTATCCCATTATCAACATCAACAACATCCCATCAAAATTCAGGCTGTTGTTGATATTATCGCGCCAAAAAATCACCGAAAATCACTGTTAATAACGCCTTCTCACTTACCAAAAAATAGCGGTAAAAACTTTCTGACTATCGCGCTCAAATATCCCTTCAAACTGAGTGCCTATTGGTAAGTCAGGGGCCAGTTCTTCGACGAGCTCGATAGTAAAACGGTTTGTTATAATATCTATTTTATTTATTGCCGCGGCTTTGAAATCAAAATAGCGGCCGACATGAGGATGCAACGCTTTATATAGACTTTCCTTTGCGGAAAAAATAAGGGTCAATATCTCAGCGTCGAGCGCAATATTTTCTCCTGTAAAATAAAATTCAGAATGAGTTAATACGCTATTAATAATTTTTCCGGCAGTTTCTGCGTCAATAAAACGTTCGACGTCGATACCCACACCTTTTATGACATTTTTATTTCCAACGGCACAAACAACAAAGCCTTCGGAGTGACTGATAGAGCCAATGAAAGTATCAGGCCATAACGGCGCACGATGAGCCCCGACATCAACGCTAGCGTTACCTGCCCCTAACTGCGTCAGCGCCTGATGTGCCAAATACCGCCCTGCAACAAACTCTGCCTTACGTTTTACCACTGCGCGTTCAAGATATTTATCGAACCTGCCACCAAATAAACGGCTCGTATCGGCATCCGTATACTGTTGATCATTGTAGTGACATTGATAACAAACACCTGAAAAACCTGATATTTCCTTTTCAGACAGTTGGCTAACAAATCGAGGAGCGAAACTATTCAACATATAATTATTTGACTCCAACTTATTAGTTTTAAATCTGCGCCCTTTTTTAGGAACGGTTTTATCTTGTCAATGATATCTCAAGACAATGTGAGACGCTTAACAAAACCAGATAGCATTTCAGGCCCGTTTTAATGTTACACCAATAATATTTTCTATTTAACTCTTGCTAATTCTCTAAATTTGAAAAATGAGAATGGGTTAATTTCTTATAACAAAATATTTGCAGAATATTCTTATAACGATTCAATTATCACTAGACCAAAAAATATAATACTAGATAATATACTGGAAATAATTGGAGCAGTATCAGAGCAGGGAGTTCATCCCGAATCACTTACTTGTGCAAGTGATTCGGCGGGAGCTTCTTGCGTAGCCTATACCGCTGCAAATATTTATACCCAATATCGATAACCATTTATGTAAAGGGATCACCTCTTGTCTTCTATAACTTCGGGTAACGCACCTAATGCACTGCTGGAAGGATCGATACTGCGTTCGTTGCTAAGCATTGCTATACCCGTGATCTTATCTAACCTTTTGCAGTCTGGGTATATCACTGTGGATGCGTTCTGGGTTGGGCGCGTAGGAAGCACAGCGGTCGCGGCAATCGCCGTCAGTCAGCCCATCTTCTTTCTGGCCTTCGCACTAGGTATTGCTTTAAATGTGGCCGGCTCAATGTTAGTGGCACAATTTGTCGGCGCAGGAAAACATCGCGACGCCAGCACTATTGCTTCACAAGTGCTCATTCTGGCGCTGATATTTGCTCTGCCTATTACATTGCTAGGTGAGATATTCGCCCCCTGGATGCTACATATGTTGGGTACTCAGGCCGATGTTTTCCCTTCTGCGCTGAAATTTCTGCGAGTCATTCTTGGCGGCATCATATTCACTTTTGGTTTTGCCATGCTGCAATCGCTAATGCGTGCCGCAGGCGAAGTGCGTATCCCGCTTTTTATCACCGCAGGTACGCTACTCCTCAATGCGATTATTGACCCGATCTTCATCTTTGGCTGGGGCGTGATCCCGGCATTTGGTGTTGAAGGCGCGGCCATTGCCACAGTGACAAACCAATGTCTTGCCATGCTGGTCGGGTTTATGGTTCTACGTTCTGGACGTATTGGGATCTCTATTAATTTCTCGGAAATGAAACCACGTTGGGATACCGCAAAGCGCGCCATGCAACTCGGATTCCCGGCCTCTATTGAGTTGTGTTCTTATGCGTTAAGTGCCAGTGGAATGATGTTTCTGGTTACGGCCGTGGGCACCGTGGCGACCGCGGCTTTCGGTGTGGTCAACAACGTGAATGCGCTGGTCATCGTCCCGGCAATTGGCATGTCGATGGCAACTGCTACGCTCGTTGGACAAAATATCGGGGCAGGACAATTTGATCGCGCTCGGTCAATTGCTCGTTTAAGCGCGCTCATTTCGTTCTTAGGGCTAAGCGTTATCGGCCTGTTAGGGTTCATATTTGCCCCAAACATTATTGCGATATTTACGCCTGACCAACCACGCATTATCGAATACGGTGCGCAGTTCTTGTACATCATGGCACCAAGTTATGGGTTGATTGGTTTACATATGGCACTGAGCGGTGCGTTCCGCGCATCGGGTCGAACCATGACGACCATGACACTGGCGCTGATCGCTCAATGGTTGGTTCAGTTGCCTTTAGCTTGGGCGCTATACAATCATACTTCACTTGGAATATCAGGGCTTTGGTGGGCTTACCCACTGACCAACTTGTTCACGGCCGCCATGACAATGATATTGTTCGCTCGAATTAACTGGCAGCGTACAAGGTTGATTGGGCCGCAAGGGGCTGCGCAGGAAAGTGCCGCCTGATACTGCAGTCATCACCTCGGCGCTGATGTAAACATCAGTGCCGAGGTAGTCATTAGTATGCCAACATCATGTTCATTCGGTCGCTTATCACTAAACGGCAATATTTCAGCGTTGGCGAACGCGCCCGGCAGGTTTTTTCAGGCGAAAGAAGTTTCGACTTAAGCAATAAAATAATAACGGCCAGATAGATTTCTATTTGGCCGTTTTCATTTATCACGGTACTGCGTTCGATTAAGCGGAAATATATTTTGGTCGATATATTTCCGCTAAGCGATCGTCTCTTATCTTAAAATAAGTAACTTACCGAGCAACTCCTGACGCATTCTATTATCTTGCGCGAAGGTACAGATATGAATTCTCACCAGCGCTCTATCCGGTTTTGACGGAGAGGTAGTTATTTCGGTGATCTTGGCTTTGATACGCAATATATCGCCTGGGCGCGTAGGTCGCGGCCAGCTGATTTTCTCAACGCCAGTACCGATAATACCATTCGCCAAAGGCAAGCTTTTTACCAGCAGGTTCATAGTGATCCCTACCGTATGCCAACCGCTGGCGGCCAGGCCTCGGAAGATAGAATCTTTGGCCAGGTCATCGTCCATGTGGAAGGACTGAGGATCATATTTTGTCGAAAATTCGGTTATTTCATCTGCACTGACGTAATAGTCAGAGCTATGAAATACCTGACCCACTTCAAGGTCATCCAAATGCAATTTGGATGGTGTCATAGTCGTCACCAGGCTTCCTTCAAAGTGGTTATCAGCGCTACTCGAAGAATCGTTTGCAGCATTTTCTACATGCATGTTCACGATCAACCCCTTATCAATATAAATATATCCTCCGGCTGGTAACACCTTGGTTTCCCAGATGTTCAGTGTGTTCCCTACACAGCCGTCAGGTAAAATTAGAGACTCAATAGTCTATGAAAAGGCCATCCAACCAGCCTTAGACTGGCCACGCCTCATACGAAATTTTGCAAATACTTCTGCGCTGTTAAACGACAAATAGACGTTGTACTGAAAGAGCTGCTCAAACGTTAAACCCGGCGGCTGCACATAGCTGTGTCCAGGGTAAATTCGCACCCCTCCAGGTAGAATCGCCTTCAGGCGTTCGACACTTGAAAATAGGTTCACAGCAGCAGCGTCATCGGGACACAATCCGCATCCTTCAATAAACAGCGTATCGCCGGTAAATACGTGCTGATCTATCCAATAGCACGTGCTTCCTAACGTATGTCCTGGCGTGATTATCGGACGGATAAGCATGCCAGCGGCTTCCCAAGAGCACTCCTCAAAGGTACGTAATGCGGGAATACTAAAACCTGAAGACTCCGCTTCTTTACGCGATATCCACACCGGGCAACCATGTCGGCTTGCCAACGTATCGGCAAGATCAATATGGTCAGCATGGGCATGGGTAATCAGTATTCCCACCAATTCAGCGTTGGCATCACTCAACGCTTTTTCTACTGTGTCCAGTTCCCATGCGGGATCAATAAGTAATGCCTGGCCCGTGCGGCGGTTAAGCACCATATAATTATTATTAATGAAGCGGCCACGGCTCACTTTTAACGCCGTCACCGCGACATCTTCTGACGAGATCGCATACTCTAACGCCGACGGCATCATCCTCTTCTCCTGTCTGATTGCACTCGCACCGACCCATCAGTAGCAAGGGACTCCTGTTGCCTGTTGTGCAGTAAAACCAGCGCCTTGTGTGTCAAAGCAAACCCCAGTTCTGCAACTCTGCAATCGTATTTTCTACCCCATGTTCTTGGCTGACTTGATACCCAAGGCGCTTCGCCTGGCTCTTCACCTCAGCTGAGAAACTTTTGTTCAGGGCATGTTCTATTTCAGCTTCTCCTGAGCGTTTCATATCAATGCTGCCACCGCTCACGCCCAATGCCTCAAGCTGCCATGCCCAGTAAAACTGATCGTAGATAAATGGCATGACGATTTGCGGTGTTCCCGCTTTCGCCGCAGCGGCAACCGTACCGCCGCCGCCGTGGTGGAATACGGCTTTGACTCTTGGAAACAGCCACTCATGTGACACACTCTCAACACAAATCACGCCCGGCAGATTGGCGGCTAAAATCATGTCGGTTTTAAGTGCGCCACCGCCACTCATGATTACAGCACGTATACCTGAACGTTTAATGACGTTGATAATTTTTTGTGTCAGCCCAGCAGGATCGGAGCTGGCCATGCTGCCAAAACCGATATAAATAGGCGCGTCGCCTTCGGCAATAAATTGCTCAAGCTCCGACGAAACCTGCTGCGTGGTGCTGACATCACCAAACCAATTACCGGTTATCTTGATGGTGTCTTGTGGCCATTCGCTCGGACGCGGCACGATATGCTGGCTAAATGCATACAACACCTTTCTTGCCGCGTTGTTTTTATCCGCCCACGGGCCGCTCCACGGCCAGGCGGGAAGCCCCAGACTCTGGCGACAATCGGCAAAAGATTTCGCCACGAAACGCCACATAGCGAGACGCAGAAACTGCCAGACTGCCAGATTGATAAACCCCGGTAGCTTGAAGATTTTCTTCAAGAAAAACGGGGGTATCGTCCGCGATGGCGTCAATGGCGCAAAATAGACCGTCACCACAGGAATATCGAATTTCTCGCCAATCGACATTGCCAAGGGCACTGCCTGGTTGGCGGCGATGATTAAGCGGCTATCCTTTGCCGCTGCAATCGCCTGTTCAACCCAAAGAGACATCAGTTTATTGACGACTCCCGACATCTTTTTCGCGGCCTTGCGTGATGAATCTCCGTCCATCAGTCCCTGTTCAACCTGCCTGGCTTCTGGAAGATCAAGATCCCACCTGTCGTATCCCAATCCCTCATCGGTAACAAATTGCTCATTACGTTCACCGGACATGATGGAGCACTGGTGCCCCATCTGTTGAAGCTTCTTACCAAGAACGATAAACGGGCGGATATCACCCATCGAACCTGCGGTAAAAATGGACACTTTCATCACTCACATACCTCGTTGCTACCGCGACCTTTCAGTCTTTTTTTCGACATGTGATATTCAATCTTTAGGAATGATCACTTGCAGATTCTCAAAACCACGCAAGAAATTGGAGTAATTACGTGTTGGCTCTTCGAGCACTTCAATTTTGGAAAAACGCTTAAGGATCTCTTCCCAAATAATCGACAGCTGCATTTCAGCCACTCGGCTGCCTAAGCAGGCATGAATACCCACCCCAAAGGAGAGGTGACGGCGAGCGCGTTCACGGTCGATACAGAAGTTATCAGGATCATCAATTGCTGCCGCATCGCGGTTGCCAGAGACATACCACATCAATACACGGTCGCCTTCTTTGATATTCTTGCCGTTCAGTTCCACATCACGGTTAGCCACGCGGCTCATAAAGCTGATTGGCGATTGGAAACGCAGGGTTTCCGATACCATCGACATCACCAGCTTATGATTAGCACGGAGCTTAGCGAACTCTTCCGGGTATTTATTCAACCAATAAATGCTGCCTGAAATGGTGTTACGCGTGGTGTCGTTGCCGCCGATAATCAGCAGAACAATGGTGCCGCGGAACTCATCGACGGTCATATTTGCCGTTTCAGGATGGTGAGCAAGCATCGAGATAAGATCATGGCTTGGCGGCTCATTGCGGCGTTTTTCCCACAAGGCTTCAAACGCTTGATAACACTTAACGGTTTCTTCCGCTTTTTGTTCCCAACTTTTAACCGGACCACGTCCTGGCTCAATCATCAGGATGTCAGACCAAAAGGTCAGTAAACGACGGTCTTCAAACGGGAAATCAAACAGCGTTGCCAGTACGGCGGCGGTCATTTCTTTAGAAACTAAATCAACCCAGTCAAAGGGTTCGCCAATTGGCAAATTATCGAGAATAATCCCTGCACGCTCACGCATGATAGGTTCCATTCTTGCCAGGCTAGCAGGCCCCATACCAGGCGTTACCGCTTTACGGTGCTTGGTATGTTCTGGTGGGTCCATGGTAATGAAGCCCACGTTTTTACGGCGTTTATGGCCAATTGCCTGTAACGCGGCTTCAAGTTTGACCTTCTCTTCCAACGACTTAAGATCGATGTTGTGTGTGGAGGTAAAGTCGCGGTGATTATTCCCCACGCTACGGATATCGTCCCATAGCGTCACCGACCAATAAGGGCCAAATTCACTCTCAGGGGTGAAATGCACAGGATCTTCGCGTCTTAAACGTTCGAAGACCGGCAGCTCTGTGGCATTAGCAAAACGATCTCTGCGCGCAGGGTTAAGTTCTTCCAGTGGGATCGTATTAATATCTTCAAAAGCAGCGTGTGATTGTTCGGTCATTTTCATTCACTCGTTATATTTTTTGATTGTGTTAATGCACATGACCGTGGAAAGTGCCCACTCACAAACTCAGGCACCTTCCACGGGAAGAGTCAGCTAGCCTTTATTGACCCGCCTGCACAAACTGAAACCACAATTGCACCAGCTCAGTAACATAAGGCGCTTTCAACACCGTAAAGTGCTGAGCAGGCCCGTTCACTGTATTAAGCGCATCGGCCCAATGGGCCCATCCAGCCTGATCCTCACGGCGACGGGTAACATCTTCGTCGTCGTTCATCCAAGGATCGCGAACCTGTACCAGGTTTACCTGCCCCTGATAGCGAGATGCCGGAACGTAATGTGCCTGCCTCGCGGCATGGAAAGTCTGCCACGGGCCTTGCAACAAGCTAGGCGATGAGTTGCCCGGCAGTTTCCCGGCACGATGCAAATGTTGGTGCACGACGGACAGCATCTTTTCAATGTCGTTACTGGCGTAAATGGATGGGTCAATATCCAGCGCCGCTCCTAGATTGAAGCCGATGCTCTCGACATATTCGCGCAGACAATCAGCCAAACTTGGCGTCACAGCGTCATCTTTGCTCGCCAATGGCGCTTCAGAGTCGATAAGCGTCAACGACGCAACCTGATATCCCTGGGCCGCCAGTTGACTCGCCATTTCAAACGCCACTTGTCCACCAAAAGAGTGACCAAGCAGGTGAACTGGCGTCTGCACATCAAAGCCCGCCTGACGAATCGCTGCCAGGTTGCGTGCCGCTGCCGCTTCTACCGACGCCTCTGGCGTTGTAACGCCATCGATACCTTTTGGCAGCAGTCCGTAAACCGGCTGATTAGCGGGTAATGACTGTACGAAAGGCAAGAAGTCGGTCACTGTCGCGCCAGCACCGGGGATGCAGAACACAGGCGTGGTGTTAGCCGAGCCTTTTTGTAATGCGATCAACGGTTTGAAGTCAGCGCTATCAACAGGTGCAGAGAGAGTCGCCGGGCGCGAAGCCTGGGCGCTACCAGCCTGCAATTCGGCGATTGGCGCATCAGGTGATGTCACCATCGCTTCCAGCGTAGCCAGATAGCCCGCCACCATGCGCTCGGCCGTTTCGCGGCTAAACAAGTCGGTGGCATATTCCAGTATTCCGTCCATCCCCAGCGGCGTACCGTCGGTGCCATATTTTTCATACAGCATGTAGTACAGATCCCACTTAGCGTTACCGCTGTGGGCTGGGAATACGCTGGCATTCAGGCCGGGAACGTTGAAGATTTCCGACGGCGTGTTTTGCAGGATCATCATGGTTTGGAACAATGGATAATGCGACGGTGAACGTACCGGCAATAATTCAGTGACCAATTTCAGATAAGGAATATCCTGATGACCATACGAGTTTAGCGCCTGGGTACGCACTCTTTCGAGTACATCATTCACACGAGGATTACCTGAAGTATCTACGCGCATCACCCATTGCGTCAGGAAGCAACCCACCAGCTCACTCAACGCTTGGTCACTACGCCCAGCAGAAATGGCGCCCAGCGGGATGTCTTCGCCTGCGCCGAGTTGGGTGTAATAAATACCCAATGCCGCCTGCAAGACCATCGACAATGTCATGTTGCGCTCGCGCGCCAGCACGCTTAAACGCTGATGCAAATCGGCGTTGATTGGCAATGGCAGCATTTCGCCGCGATAGCTCGGTTTTTCTGGACGCGGATAATCCATCGGCAGAGCCAGCGTATCAGGAACGCCTTTTAACGTTTTCTTCCAATAGGCTAATTGCTCGGCAAACAGACTGTCGGCATCGTTAGGATCACCGAGCAGTTCGCGGTGCCACACGGCATAGTCCGCATACTGAACAGGCAGCGGGACAAAGGCAGGTGCTTCACCTTCACTGCGCGCTTTATAGGCCAGCGTCAGGTCGCGAGTCAGCGGTGCCAAAGAGAACGCATCACACGCAATGTGGTGGAACAAAATCACCAGAATGTGAGTTTGTGGCCCCACGCGCAGAATTGACGGACGGAACGGCAGGTCAACCGCCAGGTCGAACACCGACGTAATCGCTTCAAATACCGCCTGCTTGGCGTGTTCTGGGCTGACGTCAACATAAGGAATGTCGAAATGGACGTTAGCAAATGGCTCAACCAACTGAACGGTTTGCCCGTCAACGACGCCAAAGCGAGTGCGCAGTGTTTCATGACGCTCAACCAAGTCGTACAGTGACGCTTTTAACGCCGCTTGATTCAGCTCACCTTCGAGCATCACGACAATCGGTGTATTCAGCGATGAGTTATCACCACGGGTATTCTGGCCCACCCACATCAGATGCTGGCCATAAGAAACCGGCAGCGGCGCTGGACGCGGTTCAACTTTAGCTAGCGGTTGGCGTACTTTAGTTTGATCGCTCAGTTGCTTAGCCAGGCTAGCCACCGTTGGGTTTTCAAACAGCACGCGCACCGGCAGCTCAATACCGAGTTTGGCGCGAATGCGGCCAATCAATCCGGTTGCCAGAATCGAATGTCCGCCCATTGCAAAGAAGTCGTCATCGATGCCAATTTGCGGATGTTGCAGCAATTCTGAGTACAGTGCGCACAGCACTTCTTCACGCTCGTTGCGCGGCGCGCGATAGCTAGAGGCATCGCTGAATTCAATCGCAGGCAGTGCTTTGCGATCCACTTTGCCGTTAGCGGTCAGTGGGAATTGATCCAGCGCCACAATACGCGCAGGCACCATGTAGTCCGGCAGACGCGCATTGAGGTAATCCTGCAATGTCGCTTCTACCTTTTGCTGCTCAGAGATGTCTTGTTGCTCAGAGACTTCTTGCAGCTCAGGTGCCACAACATAAGCTACCAGGCGTTTACCCGCGCCGTTGTCTACGGCCAGCACCAGCGCCTTATCAACCTGCGGATGTTCAACCAGACGGGCTTCAATCTCACCAAGCTCAATACGGAAGCCGCGCAGCTTGACCTGCTGATCGTTACGACCGACAAAGATCAGGTTGCCATCTGGCTGATAACGCACTAAATCGCCGGTGCGGTACAAGCGTGCATCGGCGACAAACGGGTCAGCCACAAAGCGTTCGGCGGTTAGGTCGTCACGATTGAGATAACCCAGCGCCACACCAGCCCCACCAATATACAGCTCACCTACCGCACCTAGCGGTACTGGATGCTGATGCTTGTCCAATACGTAAGTGGTGGTATTGCCGATTGGACGGCCGATCGGAATGCTCGAGGCATTAGCCGATACATTATCAATGGCATAAGTGGTGGCAAAAGTGGTGGTTTCAGTCGGTCCGTAACCATTGACCAGTTTGGCCGATGGTGAAGTACGCAGCACTTGAGCAATGATGTTTGGATCAAGCGCATCACCGCCAACAAACAGTGATTTAAACTGTGGAATGACCGGAGCCAGCTCAGTATAAAGCTGGTTAAACAGACCCACAGTGAGCCACAGCTGGTTCACGTTATGCAACTTAAGTGCACGTACCAACGCCGCAGGAGAGAGCAGTGTGTCGTGATCGATAGTGACGCAGGTTCCCCCCGTGAGCAGCGGTGCCCAAATTTCCAGAGTACTCGCATCAAATGCGGTGTTCGCCGCCAGCGCCATACGGTCGCCCGCTTCAAAACTGCCCACGCCGCTATTAATCACTAAGCGGTTGATCGCGTAATGCGGTACCAGCACGCCTTTCGGGATGCCGGTCGAACCTGAGGTGTAGATAACATAAGCCGGTGCGCTGGCCGCAATCTGCACATCAACGGCCGCATCGCTGGCATTCGCGACGTCAGCGCCATTGACATCAATGACCGGCAGATGGATATCCGCAGCCAGTGCCTGATGCACATCGCTGACCAATACACGCGCCGCGCAGTCTTCGATAACCCAGCTTAAACGCTCTGGCGGTGCCAACGGGTCTAGCGGTACATAAGTCGCGCCAGCCTTGAGGATAGCCAAGGTCGCAGCCAACAGCGCACTACCGCGCGGCAGCAACAGCGCCACGAAGTCACCCGGTTGAACGCCTTTGGCAACCAGCACCTGCGCCAGACGATTAGCACGCTGGTTCAGGGCGTTATAGCTGAGTTGTTCGTCACCATCAATGACCGCAATCGCTTCTGGCGTACGGGCAACTTGTTGCTCGAACAGACGATGAACGAGTTCATTGGCAGGGAAAGACGTTGCCGTATTGTTCCAATCCACCAGCAGTTGCTGGCGCTCGCTGGCAGGTAAGATATCCAACGCATGCATTGGTTTGCTTGGGGTGGAATCCAGCGCATCGGCCAGACTTTTCATCACCTGCTGCAAATAACCAATAATGCGCTCAGCAGAGAGTTGTGGAACAGCCAGCACGTTCAGGCGCAAGGTATCGCCAAAGTCGTCCACTGACACGGTCAGAGGATAATCGGTACGTTCTTCAAAACCGTGCCATTCGACCATATCGCGTTCGCCGCTAACATCTACGCTCTCATCTGACGCCTGTTGATTGTGGCGATAGTTGAACAGCATGTTAAACAGCGGCGTTGGCGCGGCAATGCCGCTGCAACGCTGGGCCAGGCTGAGCGAAGCATGCTCGTGATCGAGCAATGCGGCCAGACGCTTGTGCGTGGCGCGCACGCTTTCTTCAACGCTGACATCGCCCAAATCAAGACGGATCGGCAAGGTGTTAATGAATGGCCCCATGATCTGGTCGCCACCCTCGCCCGCCTGCAAACGACCGAGCAGAATGGTACCAAACACCACGGTGTCGCTATCGCTGGCGCGGGCCATAATCTGTCCCCACACCAGGTGACAGATACTGCCCATGCTGACGCCAAGGCGGCGCGCATGCGCACGGAGACGATCGACTACCGTTGGCTCAACATCTTGGCGCAGCTCGACGACAGTTTCGTTGTCCACGACGACATTATTGATACCAAATGTCAGCGTCGGTGCGTCGATATCACCGAGCATCTCGCGGAAGAATTGCTCGTGCTGGGCATCAGTCGTGCCGCTGCGGATCTTGGAGATCAGACGACGGAACGGCTGCGGCGCAGGCAATAGCTGCCCGCGCCCCATGATAAAGGCGGTAATGTCTTGGATCATGATCTGCAGCGATGTGATGTCATCGATCAGATGGTGCTGCAACATGATCATTTCCCAGCGTCCACTTTGTGGATCCTGAGCGGTATAAAGACTCAGCAACGGCGCCTGAGTCAGATCAATACGATAATGCGAGGGATCATAGCGCTCAACCAGCTGCGCCATGATTGGGCCATTGGCCGGATCAAGTTCAACTTCTGTGAGCTTAACCGGCGCATTACGCAGTACAACTTGTGCCGACGTTGACAGACCTTGCCAGAAAAACGCCGTGCGCAAAATGTCATGGCGATTAATGGTTTGCTGAACGGCCTCGACGTATTGCAGCATCACCTCGCGGTTTGCCAGGGAAACCTTGGCAAACTGCAGGTAAGGGTCGCCTTTGTCGCTTAGCTGATGCAGGAATAAAATCCCTTCCTGCAACGGCGTCAATGCGTAGATATCCTGCACATTCGCCACGCCACCAGGAACCTGCGCAACAATCTGCTCAATATCGTCCTGAGTAAGATCAATCAGAGGCAACATATCTGGCGTCAGATGAGTGGTCTGCGGAGTGATTCTATTCGCTGGCACTCTTGCACCACCACTCCCCCCTTGCGAGGAGAAATCTCTCCCCCCGCGCAGGGCTTCGACGAGAGCAGGTTTATGCTCTCGCAAAGCGGTTTTGATATCAGGGGTCAAAGACCCCTTTGCTGCCTTGATGACCAGAGATTCACCATCAAGCGATAAGGCAATATTTGCCTCATCAAGTGTCTTCAAAAGGTCATCAAAATCCATCATAGTCTCATCTCATCGAGTTCAATGGTACGTGCAGACAGCTCTGCTAAAGTTGGGCTCTCGAACAGTGCACGGATCTCAGTACTCAAATCACGCTGACGCAGATGTTCCATCAGTTGAACTGCCAGCAGCGAGTGCCCGCCCAGCTCAAAGAAGTTATCATGACGTCCAACGCGCTCAACGCCCAACAGCTCCTGCCACAGCTCAGCCATCGCAATCTCAATATCACCTTCTGGTGCTTCATAAGTACGACGGAAGAATGAAGAATCATCTGGCAGAGGTAACGCCTTACGATCCAACTTGCCATTGGCAGTCAGCGGCAGCTCATCAAGTTTGACGAAGGCTGCTGGCACCATGTATTCAGGCAACTGTGCCGCCAGGCTGCTACGCCACTGAGCGATGTGCTCAGAAGTGCTCAGACCTTCAGCTTGCGCTGCGGCATCGAGAACCACATAAGCCACCAGACGCAGGTCACCCTGAGCGTCGTCACGCGCCACAACAACCGCATCACGTACAGAAGGTTGTTTCAGCAATTCAGCGTCAATTTCACCCAGTTCGATACGGAAACCACGGATCTTAACTTGGTTATCGTTACGGCCGAGGTATTCGATATCGCCATTAGGCAGATAGCGCGCGATGTCACCGGTGCGGTACATACGTCCATCAGCTTTAGAAGCAAACGGATCTTTAAGGAAGCGTTCTGCAGTCAGGTCTGGACGATTCAGGTAGCCACGAGCCACGCCCACGCCGCCGATGTACAACTCGCCGATAACACCCAGCGGAACTGGACGTTGATGTTGGTCCAGCAGATAGATACGCAGGTTAGCGATTGGACGGCCAATTGGCACAATCGCAGTCTCTGGCAAGTCTTTCGGACAGGTCCAAGAGGTTACGTCGATGGCCGCTTCGGTTGGTCCGTACAGGTTGTGTACCGCGGTGTCTGGCAGCACTTTGTAGCAAGCGGCAACGCTGGCTGAGCTCAACGCTTCACCACTACATACGATACGACGCAGTGAGCGGCAGGCTGAGACGCCATCGCTTGCCAGGAACAGGTTCAACATCGATGGTACAAAGTGCATGGTGGTGATGTTGTTAGCCTGAATAACCTGAGCCAGCGCTTGGGTATCTTTGTGTGCACCTGGAGGCGCGACCACTAAGGTTGCACCAACAGACAGCGGCCAGAAGAATTCCCACACCGATACGTCAAAGCTGAAGGTGGTTTTTTGCAATACGGCATCGCTGCTATCGAGCTGATACGCGTCCTGCATCCACTGCAAGCGGTTGATAAGACCGATGTGTTCGTTCTCTACGCCTTTTGGCTTGCCGGTAGAACCGGAGGTGTAGATAACATAAGCCAGGTTGCGTGAGGTCAGACCCAGTTCAGCAGGAGACAGTGAGTCAGTTGACAGCGATGAGCTAGCCAGTGCCGCCACATCCAGGTCAAAAGCAACGGTTTTGCTGGTATCGAGTTCTGCGGTCACTTCGCGGCCACGTTTGTCGAGCAACAGCAGTTTCGGTGCTGAGTCTTCGAGAATGTAAGCCAAACGGTCAACAGGGTAATCAGGGTCTAATGGCACATAGGCACCACCGGCTTTGATAATACCCATCAAGCCAACCACCATCTCGATGCTACGATCCAGACAGATAGCTACGCGATCGTCTGGTTTCACGCCTTGCTGGTGCAAGTGGTGCGCCAGTTGGTTAGACAACGCATTCAGTTCTGCGTAGCTCAGTTCACGCTCGCCAAAGCGCAGTGCGATAGCTGACGGCGTCAGTTTCACCTGTGCTTCGAACATCTGATGTGTATAAGCCACGTCTGGGTACACTTTGTCGGTGTTGTTCCAGTCGTTCAACAGCAAGTTACGCTCTGCCGCTGGCAGAATGTTGATCTGCTGCATTGGGGTCTGCGGCGCTTCATCCAGGGCTTTAGAAATGTTCTCAAGCGCGTGCTGGGTATAGGCAAACAGCAGTTCTGGGTCCAGAGATTCAACCACCTGAATATTCAGGCCCAACGCGGTGCCGTAGTCGTCCACGGACAGCGTGATTGGGTAGGTAGTACGTTCTTCAAAGCCATCCCATTGGTCCGCTTCTGGTACAGCGAAATCAAGTGAGTTGGTTTCTGATTCACGGTTATGACGGTAGTTGAACAGCGTGTTGAACAACGGTGTAGAACCGGAAATTCCGCTGCAACGCAGTGCCAATGCCAATGAGGCGTGTTCGTGGCTCAGCAATTCAGCCAGGCGTTTGTGGGTCGCACGTACGCTCTCTTCAACGCTGGCACCGTGCATATCAAGACGCAATGGCAGCGTGTTGATAAATGGCCCCATGATCTGGTCTGCACCTTCACCGGCGTGCATACGACCGAACAAGATAGTCCCGAAGACCACAGAATCTTGACCGCTGATGCAAGCCAGCACTTGGCCCCAGGCCAGGTGACAGATGCTGCCCAGGCTCACGCCAAGACGACGTGCATGTGCACGCAGGCCATCGTTCAAACGCTGTGGAACCTTGCGCGCGACTTCGATAATTTCTGAGTCATCGAGCATATTAACCAAGCCATAAGGCGCGGTTGGCTCATCAATATCAGACAATGTAGAACGGAAATAACGCTCGTGTTCTTCCGGGCTCTTACCCAAGCGCACTTGCGCAATCAAGCGGCGGAATGGCTGCGCTTCTGGCAAGGTATCACCTTTGCCAGCCAGGAAGGTATGGATCTCGGCAGACAGGATCAGTACCGAGGTAATGTCATCGATCAAGTGGTGCAGTACACGGAACATTTCATAACGTTCAGTGCTCTTGTCATAGGCAACGAATGCGTGCAGCAACGGTGGCTTAGACAGGTCGATGCTGTAGTGAGACGGGTCGAAACGCTCGGCCAGTTGCTCTGCGATTGGGCCATTGGCTGGGTCGAGTTCAACTTCCTGCACATGCAGTTTTGCCTGGCGTTGTACCACCTGGCACTGAGTCGATACACCTTCCCAGTAGAAACCGGTACGCATGATATCGTGACGGTCTACCACCTTCTGCACCGCATCCAGGTATTTATCAACCTTTTCACGGCTATCAAACGTCATCTGGCCGGTTTGCAGGTACGGGTCGCCCTTGCTTGCCAACATGTGGTGGAACAGGATGCCTTCCTGCAACGGCGCCAGGGAGTAGATATCCTGAATGTTGCTCACGCCGCCCTCAACATGGTCGACGACGTGATCGATATCTTTCTGGGTAAAGTCGATTAATGGCAACAGTTCCGGAGTAATCACCGTGGTCTCTGGCGTAATCTTGTTCGCTGGTACCACCACCTCAAAGGCGTTGGACAGACGCTTACCATTACGTAGAGCCGTTACCATGGTCATTTTGTGCTCGCGAAGCGCACTCTTAATCTCGCTGGTTAGCGCGCCTTTGGCAGCCGTGATGACCAAATCATCGCCATCCAGCGAGATCGAGATTTTTGCTTCTTCTAGCGTAAGCAGTAATTGATCGAAATCGCTCATTCTTTATTCTCCGTCATAATAACTTGTGTGTGATGGTGATTTACGTAATGCAATGCGGCGAAACGGGCACTTTCATGGTGCGAAAATGCCGGAAATAACGTCTTCACAGTCGAGTCTCCGTAAGCTCTATGGTTCTGGCTGCGAGATCTGCCAAAACAGGCGTATCGAAAAGGGTGCGTATTTCAATGCTTAGCCCTTTGCGACGCAGCTGTTCAATCAGACGTACGGCCAATAGCGAATATCCGCCGAGTTCAAAAAAGTGATCCTGACGTCCAACCTGCTCAATACCCAGCAACTCTTCCCAGATAGCAGCCATGGTAATTTCCATGTCTCCTTGTGGCGGGGTATAAGCGCGGCGAGTAAAGGACATCTCATCCGGTGTCACCAAGGCATTGCGGTCTATCTTGCCGTTAGGTGTCAGCGGTAAAGCGTCGAGTATCACGAAAGCTGCCGGGACCATATAATCCGGCAACGCATCTTGCAGATGTGTACGCAGCGTCTTGCGACTAAAGCGGGCATGAACCAGCGTCTGCAGTTTTGCTAAGTGCTCCAGAGCCGATTGTGCGTTCTCAGGAACAATCCAATCGATCAGGCATGCCACTTCATTTACACCAACATCTTGCAGTTGTTCAGCGACTGACAATGCCGACTCTGGTGTACCGATAAAGGACAGCGAGCGGGTATAACGCTCGAAAGCGAATTCCAGCATGCTGCGTTTATCTTCACTACTTAACGTATCGAGGTTAATGCCCTGAGCCTTAAGCCAGCCGGAAAGCAAGCTAAGATGCTCTTCCAGATAATCAAGGAACGGCCCTTTAGCCTGTTGTAATACGTCGTCAAGATGCGCACCCACATAGGTATGAATCATTACCGTCACTTTGCCGGTACGAGGGTCAAAACCTGCTTTCTCGCGCGCAGTACGGTAGAGCTGGATATTTTCTTCCAGGCCTTCCATGGTCTGCGTCAACATATGAGTCAGCACATTCGCGCCACTGCTGCCTGCGTATTCGAAGGTTTCCTTCGTGCCAGCGGCGGTGATCCAAATAGGCAGCTCTTTTTGTATTGGCGCCGGGTAAACTTGCACAGAGATATCGTTGCCGCTGCTATCTTGGCGAGTCACACTGCCGCCCTGCCACAGCGTTTTCAGCTCTTCAATGCCTTTACGCATCACGTCACGGCGCTCGCAATAATTCTGCGGTGCCAGGACAAAGTCTTTCTCGTTCCAGCCGGAGGCAATACCGATACCGACGCGACCGTTCGACAAGTTGTCGACCATCGCCCAGTTTTCGGCCACGGTGATTGGGTCATGCAATGGCAGTACCACGCTGCCAGAGCGCAGTTTGATATTGCTTGTTCTGGCTGCCAGTGAAGCGCTCAACAGTGCCGGGTTAGCGTACAGCCCGCCCACATTGTGGAAGTGACGTTCTGGCGTCCACACCGCAGCAAAGCCGTGTTTGTCACCAAATTCCGCCGCCTCGGCGTAATCACGATATCCCTGTATGCCTTCGCCGTTAGCCCCAAAGAAGAACAGGCTGAAATCCAGGCTATCGGTCAACACCGCGTCGTCTGCTGGAATATCGTCACAAGCGGTATGCACCACATAAGCCACCAACTGCGGCTGTCCAGCCATATTGTCGCGAGCAACAACCACCGCTTCACGCACCATGGAGTGGCTTAGCAGACGCGCTTCAATTTCGCCCAGTTCAATACGATGTCCACGCAGTTTCAACTGGTGGTCAGCACGTCCGAGGTATACCAAACGCCCATCGGCCATAAACTGCGCGAAGTCGCCGGTACGATAAATACGTGCAGCAGGGTCGCTGGAGAACGGATCTGGTAAGAAACGCTCCGCGGTCAGTTCAGGGCGCTCGTGATAACCACGCGCCACGCCATCACCACCGATATACAGCTCGCCCATCGCGCCCATCGGCACCGGTTGCCCGTGGGTATCCAACAGATAAACCTGGGTATTGGCTATCGGGTAACCAATCGCTTGGTTGTAGCGCGACACATCGTCAGCCCCCACGTGGTTGTAGGTTGACCACACGGTCGTTTCGGTCGGTCCGTAGAGATTCCACAGTGACTCACCGAATAGATGCAGACGCTGTGCCAGATCGCTTGGCAATGCTTCGCCACCACACAAGACTTTCAGCTGTGGATGCGGCGTTGTATCAGTATCCACCAGCGAACGCCAAGTGGTTGGCGTTGCCTGCATGATGGTGATATCCAGCGTGTTCAACAGATGCAGCAACGCATGAGGGTCCATCGCCTGATCGCGACTCGCCAACACAATAGAGGCACCGGTCATCAGCGGCAGATACAGTTCCAATCCGGCAATATCAAAGGAGATACTGGTTACGGAGAGCAACCTGTCTTTCGCCGTCAGATGGAACAGCGCCTGCATGCCGGTCAAGAAGTTGACCGCATGGCGATGTTCGACCATCACGCCTTTCGGATTACCGGTAGAACCCGAGGTATAAATCATATAAGCCAGATGGCTTGAGTTCAGCGTTGCCACATCAGGATTACTGCTGGACAAGGCTTCCCACTGCTGACCATCGCGATCGATATCAATCACGGTGACGTGTTGACTCTGCTCGGCACCAAAGATTTCGCGGCCACGGCCATCAACAATCAGCGCTTTCGGGCTAGCGTCTTCGAGAATATAAGCCAGTCGTGCAGACGGATATTCCGGGTCAAGTGGCACGTACGCGCCGCCAGCCTTCAACACCGCGAGCAAGGCAACCAGCATATCGTCGCTACGGCCGGTACAGACCGCCACGCGCATATCCGGCGTCACACCCAAAGCAATCAGATGGTGCGCTAGGCGGTTAGCACGCTGATTTAGCTCGGCATAGCTGACACGCACGTTAGCCATTTGCAGCGCCAACGCCTGTGGTTGCTGGGCAGCTTGCAGCTCAAAGAGTTGATGAATGGTTGCCGATACCGGGTAAGAGACTGCCGTCTCATTACAGGTTTTCAGCAGGTGCTCGCGCTCAAGCGCAGGCAGAATATTCAGCGCATACAGCGGCGTCTGTGCCGATGAAGAAAGTGCATCGGCCTCCAGCGCTTCCGCCAGGCTGATAAGGCTATGCTGGAAATAACCAAAGATGCGTTCAGAAGAGAGCGAATCGATAGTCTGCACGCCAATATCAAAACCGTTGCCAAAGTCATCGACCGAAGCGGTAATCGGATAGTTGGTGCGCTCTTCAAATCCGTGCCATACCACGCCATCAAATTCGATATCACCCAACACATCGACATCGGTAGGACGATTATGGCGATAGTTGAATACTGAGCTGAACAGCGGCGTCGGGGCCACAATGCTGCTACCTTGTTGTGCCAGCGACAATGAGGTTTGCTCGTGTTTGATAAGGGTGGTCAACAGCTTATGCGTTTGGCGCACGGCATCAGCGGCATTCACGCTACCCACATCAAGACGCAATGGCAGCGTATTGATGCAAGGCCCCATGATTTTATCGCTGCCTTCACCCTGCATACGGCCAGACAACACGGTGCCCAGCACCACGGTATCGCGGCCGCTAGAAGCACCCAGCACACGCGCCCAGCTCAGGTGGCACAGGCTACTCATGCTGACGCCAAGACGACGCGCCTGATAACGCAAACGTTGCGCCAGCGCAGCGTCAAGCGGGCGGCGGGTTTCGCTGATTTGCTGCCCTTCGAGATGTCCGCTCTTGATATTGAACGGCATCGTCGGCTCATCGATATCCCCCAGCATCTCGGCAAAAAATGCCAGTTGCTGTTGGGCATCATTGCGCAGATGCAACTGTGCAACATGCTGACGGAATGGCAAGGCAGGCGGTAAATTATCGCCCTCACCGGTCAGGAACGCTTGAATATCAGAGAGCAAAATCTGCAATGAGGCAATGTCATCCACCAGATGATGGATATACATCAGCGCTTCCCAGCGGGCGTGCTCATCATCATAGGCCACGACCATGCGCAGCAACGGTGGCTGTGACAAATCAATACGGTTGAATTGCGGGTCGAAACGCGCCTTCATCTGCTCAACGACAGCGCCGTCTTTAGCGTTAAAGGTCAGCTCAGCCACATGCAAACGGGCATCACGCAATACCACCTGCACCGACTTCTCTAACCCTTCCCAGATAAAGGCAGTCCGCAAGATATCGTGGCGATCGACAACACGTTGGATAGCCGCAAGATAGTTATCCAGCGTCTGACGATGGGTAAAGGAAAGATGACCCAGCTGCAAGTACGGATCGCCCCGATCGTCAAGCAAGTGGTGGAACAGAATACCTTCCTGTAGCGGTGCCAACACATAGATATCTTGAATGTTGGCAATACCACCCGGCGCACGCGCGACGATAAGATCAATCTGCGGCTGCGACAGCTCAACCAATGGCAGCAATTCAGGCGTAATCGCCATAGTCGCTGGAGTAATCAAGTTTGTCGGGATAACTACCTTCGCCGACGCATCTTCTTCGAGTTGGATGTGAGCGGCCAGCTCAGCCAGTACCGGATGCGCGAACAGAGTTGGCACGTCGGTATACAGATTCTGCTCGCGCAGTTGCGCCAACAGCTGCATGGCCAGCAGTGAATGCCCGCCAAGCTCGAAGAAATTGTCCTGACGCCCAACCTGGTTGACACCGAGCAGGGTCTGCCACAGTTGTGCCAGCGTCGATTCTGTCCCAGCATGAGGCGCTTCATAATCACGCTGTGCGTAAGCGCTGTTATCTGGCAGCGGCAAGGCTTTGCGATCAATCTTACCGTTAGCCGTTAATGGCAACGCAGCCATCACCACAAACGCGGCTGGGATCATGTATTCCGGCAGCTGTGTGGCCAAGACTTCACGCCACTGGGCAATGGATTCATTGCCATGGCCGGCTTCTGGTACCACATAAGCCACCAAGCGCGTTTCACCGCCGTCTGGTGAAATACCCACGACGGTCGCTTCTTTGATCTGTTCCAGCGCTGCGATACGCGACTCGATTTCGCCCAGTTCAATACGGAAGCCACGCAGTTTGATCTGGTGGTCGCGACGGCCGAGGAACTCAATACGACCATCGTCTAACCAGCGGCCAATATCCCCAGTGCGATAAACTTTCGCACCAGCGACCCAAGGATCGGCGATAAACTGCTGCGCCGTCAGCTCAGGGCGATTGACATAACCGACCGCCACACCTTCGCCACCAATCCAGATTTCACCCGCCATACCCGGTGCACAGAGTTGGCCAAGCGTATCGACCACATACATACGGGTATTGGCAATCGGTCGGCCAATGCTAAGACGGTTGTCTTTGCTCTGCTCAAAACCACGCATCCATGCCGATGACATGATGGTAGTTTCAGTCGGGCCGTAGCCATTGATATAGCGACAACGCTCACTCCAACGCTCAATCAGCTCAAGTGTCGGTGCAGAACCTGCGGTCAGAATCGTCATGCCTTCTGGCACACGCGCTGGGTCCAAATGGGTCAGATACGGAGGCGGGAAAGCAGAAAAACGAATATCGTTTTCAACCATATACTCCGTCAGCGCAGGCGGGTTCTGAATCAACGCATTCGACAGGAGGTGTAGTTCGCAACCGCGGGTCAAGGTGCCGAAGATTTCGCCCGCTGAAGCATCGAAGGTATAAGGCGCGAACTGGGTGATCGGCTGTCCAGCGCTGAAAATGCCGATGTGTTCACACCAGGCGCAGAAGTTGATCAGACTGCGATGCGCAATCTCCACACCTTTTGGCGTGCCTGTGGTGCCCGAGGTATAGATGATATAAGCAATAGTGCCTGAGTCGATAACGTCATCAACGCCGTCAACCGACGCGTTCTCTGAATAGTCATCAACGAACAGTAAGGTGCTGGTTTCGTCCTCGGCAAAACTGGCTTGCTGGGCGCGAGCGGTCAGCGTCCAACGCACTTGTGCATCGCTGATAATAAATGCGCGACGTTCTGCGGGTGCATCCAGACCAATCGGCACATAAGCGGCACCGAGTTTGATAATTCCCAGCATTGCGGCGATAAGGTCAGGCGTTTTATCCATGCTCAATGCAATGCGATCGCCCTTCTTCACCCCAACGCTACGCAGCCCGGCCGCAATCTGTCCGGCACGCTCAGCAAGCTGACGATAGCTTAAACGCACGTCATCAGCGACCAGCGCCATGGCGTCGTTTCTGGCAGCCACTTGCTCTTCGAATAATGCGTACAACGAGCGATCGAGCACCACGTCCAGTTCAGTGGCATTCCACTGATAGACAACGCGTTCAAGCTCTTGGCTGCTCAGCAGCGACTGAGCAGCGATAGTACGTTCGCCGCCGAGTGCAAAACTGGCTAATAACAATTGCAGACGATCGAGGATGTTGTAGGCGTCCGCCTCACTCATCTCGCTATCGTGATAGCGTAATTCCAGCGATAGCGCGTCTTCAGTGTGCAAAATAATATGTAACGGCGCCTGGGCTACAATGCTGGCATCAATAGCCGAGCGCGTGTTTTGCACGCTGACCAACGACTCAAACAGCGGTTGTCCCGCTTCAATTCCGGCATATTGCTGCAACACACCAGGCGTGACATCGGCATGCGCCTGATGCTGTTCTAGCACCAAGGCAATATCCTTAAACCAGTCGCCAATAGTGCGCTGTGCGTCAAGACGCCAGCGCAGTGGCAATGCGTTAACGCCACCGGCAACACCCGTAGAGAGCAGCTTGCCAAACAGCACGTCATCTTCGCCGCTGTACTTACTTAAGACTAAGATCCACGCTGCGGTAATCAGTACATCTAACTTAATAGATTCACGCTGCGCCAGCGCCAACAGGGCGTTGTGCAACTCTGTCGCAATCGGAGACAGCAGAGTGCGACTCACATCGGCAGAAGAACCCGCTACCTTTTTGGCATCATCGCTATCGATGGCGCTAATAAGGTTGGCGTTGGTGGTTTTCTGCGCGCCGTTAAGATAGTGCTGCCAATAAGCCAGGGCAGTACCATCGCGCGACAAGAGCATATTATCCTGCAAAGTAGTCATTGGTTATGCTCCCTCGGTGGCAACCTGCCCGGCATGCTTTTTAAGGGCATCGAGCAAAGTAGACACGCTTTCAACATTTCTGCCGAACTGATTGATGATCGCGCCGTGTTGCAGACGCTGGCCGAAACCGTACTTGAGGAAGGTCGATAAGGTGCCGCTTGGGCTCAAATCGACATAGAACGTATCGCGTTGCTCGGCCAATACCTGCATCACACCGAGGAAATCAACCGGTTCACGCACAACTTTCCAGAAATACTGGCTATCCCAGCGTTCAACCGGTGCACCCAACATAGAGGAATAAACCGTCAGCGTTGGCTGACGCTTAGGCAAGGTGTCGACCAAGGCGCGGAAATCATGCTCAATGGCATCGACACCCGCCGAGTGGAAAGCTTGTTCCACTGGCAACATCATCGAGATAATGTCCTGCTGCGTCAGACGGACTTTCACTGCCGACAGATTCGCCAGCGAACCGCTGACCACGAAATTGTTCTGGAAGTTAATGCTCGCCAGTTCCGTGCCTTGATAAAGCTCAGGATTAGCATGGAAGTGAGCCACCGAAGACAGCACACTCATCATGCCGCCGCCTTGGGTTTTATCACGCAGCAGTTGTGCCTGAGAGACTACGAGCTTCATGGCATCATCAAGAGTCAGAACGCCGGCAATCACCGCCGATACGCACTCGCCCAGGCTATAGCCGAGCAACGCATCAGGTTCAACACCTTCAGCCTTGAGTACGTGGGTCAGACTGACACCAATACTGAACAGCGCAGCATGGGACAAAATGACATCAGAAAGCGGTTGGCGACGGCGAGATTCGTCATACAAAGGTTGCAACAGGCTATTGCCTGTGTGCTGACGATACAGCGCATCGCATTGATCCATCTGGTTGCGGAACGCGCTATTACGCTGATAAAGCTCGCTGCCCATACCGTAATACTGAGCACCCTGCCCGCTGTACATAAACACGACGCGCGGTTTGGACGACGAGGCCACAACGGCTGCCTGCGCCGCAGTGGATGCCAACGCCATTGGCTGCGCTTTGATTTTGGTAAACAGACCGCTAAGCACTTTCCCCGGACCAATTTCCAGCTGTTCGACGTCACCCGCCGCCAGCAGGCGCGAGATACTTTCGTACCAGCGCACAGGTTGGCTTATCTGACGGGTTAACAGTTGCAGGTAATCGGACTCTGGGTAGTCTTGCGCCGTATAGTTAGAAATAACCCGCGCTTTGAGCGGGTTAAAGGTAAAGCGCTGCGCAAACTGGGAAAACTGCGCTTCAATCTCACTCATGTAACGTGAATGAAAAGCAGCACTCACGTTCAGTTTGACGTAGCGCGCACCTGCATCAGTAAACAGTGATTCACAGGCAACAATGTCATCATAAAGGCCTGAGATAACGGTTTGCGGTGCGCAGTTGATATTGGCGATATCAATACCGGTAAATGGCGACGAGGCGATAAGCTCTGCAACACGCGCATGATCAATATTCAAAATCGCCGCCATTGCCCCGCGCGGGGCTTTTGACATTAACGCACCGCGCTCTTTCACCAGCGCGACACCGGTAGCAAAATCAAATGCACCGGCTGCAAACAACGCTGCAAACTCCCCCAGACTGTGGCCGGCATAGCAGTCAGGTGCCGCCACACCGTCTTCACGATTGGCGAGTAACCCAAGCGCTGAGACAACAAACAGTGCTGGCTGGGTGAATGCCGTCTCACCAAGGACACCTTGCGGATCCTCGAGGCACAGCTCACGAATCGAGAAGCCGAGCACATCGTCGGCCTCCTTTACGAGATGAGGAAAACGATCGAAGAGATCTTTTCCCATCCCTTTCTGCTGCGATCCCTGACCAGGAAATACCCAAATTGAAGAAGACATAAATCGCCTATTACTTTTTCAAAAGATAATCACTAAACGTTGCTTGCTTATCCCGCCAGCTATTCACGAATTCAGGACTTGGTCTCTACCGCAGGCAAATGCGCTTCGATTTTGCTGACCAGGTCACCGAGCGTATAAATGTCACGCTTATCGCCGTCGTTTACTTTAATGTTCAGCTTCTTCTCAATCTCGTACCAGGCTTCGAGCATCTCTACTGAATCCACTCCAAGCTCACCGCCAAGAAATGACTCCAAATCGACGATCTCAGGAGTAAAACCGGTCTTTTTGATCTCGTTGATAACATCAAGAACAACAACCAAAATTTCTTGCTGACTGCTCATTTTTCTTATCCCCTTACCCAAATCTATTTAGAGCGCTTCAAACTCACGTGCGACTTCAACAATCAACTTGACCGCTTGGTCAATTTCATCCCGTGAGTGGGAGGTCATGACCGAAATACGCAGGCGTTCTTTATCTGGCGGAACCATTGGGTATTCCATGATGTTGGCGAACAGACCACGCTCAAACAGACGGCGGTTGATGTTGCCTACAATGCCCAATTTCTCGAAGAAGATCGGAATGATCCCTGACTGGCCGCGAATAATGTTGAAACCTTCAGTTTCCAACTTATCCTGCATGTAGCGCACGTTGTCATGCAGACGTTCAATACGCTCAGGCTCGCGTTCCATGACATCCAGCGCAGCAGAAATCGCCGCGATGGTTGGCTGTGCCAAACCAGAGGTGAACAGGTAAGGATAAGAGAAGTTACGCAGCATAAAGATGTACTCGTTGCTGCCGGAAACGAAAGCTCCCTGCGCGCCGAGTGATTTGCTGCAAGTAGACATACGCAAGTCAACCTGACCTAACAAGTCGAGGTGCTCAAGCGTACCTTTACCGGTGCGGCCTAATGTACCCACGCCATGTGCATCGTCGAGGATGGTCACGATGTCGTTAGCACGGCAGATCTCAATGTAACGCTTAAGATCGATGATGGTACCGTCAGTAGAACGTACGCCTTCAACGGTAGAGAAAATCTGTGCACCCGGCTTTGAACGCTCGCGGATTTTAGGCAACATTTTCTCAAATTCGTCCAGACGCTCCGGGTCAAAGGTAAAGAACGGAACGTTGGTCATTTTGATCGCGTTGATAACGCTGGCGTGGCTGTTCTGGTCATAAATAATGATGTCGTTACGGTTCATCAAACCGTTAACCCAGCACAGGTTGGCCATGTAACCGCTTGGCAGCAGTACCGCATCTTCGTGACCCGCTAACGCCGCCAGACGCTTTTCCAGATCTCTATGCTGTTTGGTATAGCCAGAAAACGCCGGTGAACCGCCGGTGCCGATACCGTATTTTTCTACCGCTTCGACCACTTTGCTTTTCACGTAAGGGTGATTAGCCAGACCGAGATAGCTGTTTGAGCCAAACACCAACACATCGTTGAAGGTATCGCTATGCAGATCTTTATATTGCATCCGCACATCTACAGGACCCGAGCCTTGGCGCCCTATCATAAAGCCTTTCTCTACCTCTTTCAGATAGGTGCTATATTGCAATTTGACGCGTTCCTTGAACGGCTTACGTTCAAGTTCTATCAGTTCACGGAAATCCATTACTACGACCCCTTGCTGGTTTGTTCTGTCACAAAAAATGATTCAGATTGTTAGGATGCAATAAAACCGTTATCCCGATACCAAGAGGCGCAATCGCTCACCATTTGGTTTAGGGAAGTGGGCTGATAGCCCAATTCACGTTCTGCCTTAGCACTGCTGAAGTAATAAGTTCCGCTGAAAACACGCAAGCGATAGGCATCAAGCACCGGCTCGCCACGTACTAACCAAGGGAGTTTTTCCTGCAACAGCGTTTTCAGATAGAAGCGCGAATAATTGATCTGTGGCAGATCAACCTTACGCTGCACGACCGCTTCGATCGTTTCGATCAATCCGGTATAGCGCGTATTCGCACCGGCAATAATGTAACGCTCCCCCGAGCGCCCTTTGGTCAGTGCATTCACATGCGCTTGACCGACATCGCCGGCACCACAAAAACTGGCACCGCCTGGAGGCATAAATGGCAGTTGGTTATAGTTCACTGCCAGCACCATACGCCCCCACTGCATTGAGTAGTCGTAGGCACCCAGCACTTCTGCCGGGTTGAGGATGACCACAGATAACCCACGGTCACAGGCGCGATACAGCAACTCTTCAGCCTGTAATTTACTTTTGGCATAAGGGTTTTTGGCACGGAAACCAGTCAGGCTTGTCTCTTCCGTTGCCTCAACGCCAGGGTTGTCACTGGCCCCAATCGTTGACGTGGTGCTGGTAAACACTAAGCGCGCGATACCGCACTCCAGTGCTGCCTCAGCAACCTGACGCGTCCCTTCAATGTTTACTGCTTCCAACAGCGGCCAGTCGCGCGCGTTGCTGCTGGTATTGCCTGCGGTATGAATAACGCCTTCATGTCCAGCCATTGCCGCACGCAGCGCCTGGCGGTCATGTAATTCGCCACGCACCAACGTGACGCCAAAAGGCTCAAGGAAAGCGACGTTAGATGAAGCGCGCACATAGGCAGTCACCTCATGGCCCGCGGCAACTAAGGCTTTCACCACGTTAAGGCCAACGAATCCGTTCGCACCGGTGATCAATACTTTCATGGGGTCTGATCCTGCTGATTAAGTTGTTCAAGCGTTTTCCAGAAGGCTTTACGTCCTTCACCTTTGCTGCGCATAGAGAGCGCGGCCGGGTTTTTGTCAGGATTGTTAGCCAGTCCTTCGAGCAGTACCTCAAGCTGTTCCAGCAGCACATTGAGCTGGGCGACATGCGCTTCATTAGCACGGCCATCAAGACGCAGATGCACCGCGTTTTCTTCTACGCTGACCAACAGCGCCAGATGCAGCGCAGGCTGAAGGGCAAACAGGTCGACAATATTCTCGTTCAAGCCGACATTGCTGCAGTCAGTCAAGATAGCGACCGCGCTGTCGAACAATGGCTCATCATCCACCCAATGCTCGATCTGCTTGAGCGAGGCGCCGGCATGGTCGAGACGTTCTTCAAGTTGCTCTTCAACGCCGCTGAGCCAAGGCGCAACTTTCTGGCGTCCAACCGCTTGAATGCGCGCAGGAACCATTTGCAGGTCTTGGTCCTTAAAGGAGCGAATCAGGCCGAACTGCGGATGACTGGCCCGCACATGGCGGTTAGTCAGTAGCGCCCAACCGGCGACTACCAGCGTCTCCAGCGCGATACCCAGACGTTGAGTACAGAATTGCAGCGCAGCAACCGTGTCTTCCCCAATCAGTCTCTCAACACAAAGGATTTGCAGTTCAGAAGCGTCTACCGCTTCTGCTTCTTCGTTACCGAGCAGTACCGCCGCCAACAGAGAACCCTCTTCGCCTTTGGCATGAACCTGCTCAACCCAGAATTCCTGGAGTTGCTCAGCGCTCAATCCCGCTTTTTCGCGATCCCCCAAGGTGCGGGCAAACCACGCCTGCGGTACCGAAGGCAAGCTGTGTTCTTCTGAATGCAGCACAGCAAGGTCGCTGTTTTGCGCGTCACGGCGCGGTGCATCAAGGCGCAGTGCGGCGTACAGGTCACAAGGCTCTGAAGCAAACGGATAGCCAGGGAAGGCCACGCGACGACGCAGGCTTTCGCGGTGTTGTAACAGCGCCCAGTCAATATCACAGCCGCGGCACCACAGTGCGGCCACGCGAGCAAGCTGTTGGGTCTGTACCAAGGCACTGATAAAGCTCTTACCTGCTTCACCAGCAATCAGTTGCGAGACTTCGTTGGTTTCGCGCACGTTGCCGCTGTAAATATCCAGATTGCTGCGTTCAGCCGTTGGGTTAGCAATAAAGCTTTCCAACTTCGTCAGCAGTTCATCTGCGCTGCTCGCCACTATCGCCAGACGATGATCCAGCGTCACGCGACCAATCTGGCTGGTGTAAGCGAGATCCGCGAGATTTACGTTACTGCCTTGCTGCTTAATAAAGTCACGCATATCGGCAGCATACGCGGCCAGACGATCGGCACGACGCGCTGACAACACCACGATTTGCGCTGAATTATCAGCAACCGCTGGGGTTTGAGCATGGTGCTGTGCCAGTTCGGCCTCAGCAGACTCCACCACGACAAATGCGGTGGAACCGCCCATACCGTAGGAGTTGATCCCCGCCAGACGCGTGCCGCGACTATTGGTTTCCCAGGCTTGCGCTTCGTTCGGGAACAAGAACGGCGAGTTCTCATGCTCAAACGACGAGTTAACATTTTTCAGGTTCACACATGGCGACAAACGCCCGTGTTGCATACTTAACAGCACTTTAATCAGCGAACAGATGCCCGATGCTGCTTCCATATGTCCGAGGTTGGCCTTGGTACCCAATGAACAGAACAACTGCGCATCAGTCTGGCGACGCAGCGCGTTGGACAACGCTTTCAGCTCGATAGGATCGCCCAGTTCGGTGGCCGCACCGTGGCTCTCGATATAGCTCAGTTCGTTGACATCAATACGTGCCTCGCTCAACGCACGGACAGCGGTATCTTCCATCACGGATAGGTTAGGCATGTATTGCCCGGCGCCAGTACCGGCATGACCAATGCTTGAACCACGCAGTACGCCATAGATATGGTCGCCGTCGGCCAATGCACTGCTCAGACGTTTCAGTACCACCATGCCGCTACCTTCGCTTGGGATCAGGCCGTTGGCCTTCTCGTCGAAGGTGTGCTCTTTGCCATCGGAAGAGAGCACTTTCATATCTTGCAGCAGCATGTATTTGCTTGGGTGCAGGCTCAGGTTAATCCCACCCGCCAGCGCCATATCACACTCGCCACCGAGAATCGCTTTACGGGCGATATGCACGCTGGTCAGTGATGAAGCACAGGTGGTGGCGACGCTGAAGCTCGGGCCACGCAAGTTCATCAGGAATGAAATACGGTTAGCCAACTCGCTGACCACCGAGCCTGCGCCCGGGTATTTACCGGTGCGGGCATAGAGTTCGGACATCACCCAGGTGAAGTCTTCATTCATTGCGCCGACATACACACCAACTTGCTGTGATTTCAGCGCCGATGGGGTGTAACCCGCGTCTTCTAATGCGTGCCATGCTGAACGCAGCAACACACGAACTTGCGGATCAAGACGGCTAGCTTCATCGCTGCTCATACGGAACATCTCCGGGTCGAAGACATTCACGTTGTTGAGGAAGCCGCCGCGATTGACATAACGCGGATTATCTTTGTTGTCGCCCGTTATCGCCCAACGCTCGTCAGGGATCGCCGTCAGGTTCTCCGTCCCTGCTTGCAAGTGAGTCCAGAAATCACTCAGCTTATCTGCGCCTGGGAACTCACCCGCCAGACCCACAATGGCGACGGCATCGCTATCAACCTGTGCCACCGCCGGAGCGGCTGCCGCTGGTAAAGATTTCGCGAAGCGCGCACCAAAGGCCGTGGCCGGTGCTTTATTCATAGCCGGTTTGCTAACAGGCACCGCAACCGTGCTTGCCTGCGCACGCTGATGGTTTACTGCCGCCGCTGGACGTGGTTGCACATCGGCAACGACCGGCTGGTTGCTGGCTTTTGACCCGTAACGTTCACACAGATGCCCAGCCAACTTAGCGGTGGTATCAAACTCAAACGGTGCGGTTTTCGACAAACCTTCATACTCTTTCTCAAGCACCGCACGCAGTTCCATCAACATCACGGAATCCATGCCCAACTGCTCGAAAGTGGCATCAATGGCAATATCGCCCACCGGAATTTTGGTGATAGCGGAGATATGCCCTTTCAGCGCATTCTCGCTGTGCATATAAGCCGCGTTATTTTGTTTAGCAGGCTCAATACTGGCGACAACGGCATTGGTTGCCTTGGTTACGTTCGCGACATTCGTTACGTTTGCGGCGACTGTATTCACCGTCGGTTGCACCACGGTTTTCACCACTGGTACGACATCGGCAACTTGAACGCGCAACGCACGAGCAATCTTGCTACGGTCACCCACGACGACGAGCAGCTCGGATTGTTGTTCCAGCAGCGCACGCTCGAGGGCGATAATGCCCGCATCTTGGCGCAGTGCAGCCATGCCGGAGAACTCAAACAAGGTGGCATCGTCTTCGCCGATATCCATCTGGCCACTGGCCCACAGCGGCCAGTTAACAGACAGCGTCTGACCGGAACGCAGGCCTTTAGTGACCATTTGGTTACGCCATACGGCATGGCTGTCCATAAAGCGGTTGCCGGCAGCATAAGCACCAGAACCCAGGTCACCCAGTACCGCGGATACCGATGAGAAGTTAACGAAGACCGACAGCGGCTCTTGCGCCGTGGCGCGATCTAAAGCCACCAGACCATCGACTTTAGGACCGATAAGCGCAGTAAACTCGTTATCTTGCAGTTCAGTCATTGGCGTAGCGCTTGCCACACCGGCACAGTGCAACACACCATCGAGCGGGCCAAATGCGGCTTTCGCTTGAGCTATCAGCGCATTGGCATGACCATCAATGGCAACATCTGCGGCGACGTAGCGGACTTCAGCGCCCTGTTCACGCATGGCGATCAGTTGTTGTTGCACCTCATCGCTTGGCTGAGCTGAACGACCGCTCAGTACGATGCGCGCCTGATAACGCGACGCTAAGTAGTTCGCCATCAGCAGACCCAACTTACCTGCACCGCCGGTGATCAAGTAATGGCCCTGGTGAACCAGCGGCAGACTGGCATCACTACCTGCGCCGTCGGCTTTAGGTGGGGTAATTTCACTCAGTTGACGCTGGTAGCGTTTACCGCCCCAGTACGCCAGCTCTAATCCAGCAATAGAAGCCGGACGTTGAACAAATTCTGCATAGACATTTTCAGCCAGAGCCACGGCGTTATCCGCGTCGCTACGCAGCGTGAATAACTCGAAACGGTGGTTGATCGTCAGCAGTGAACGCGCATAGCCACTCACCGCATCATGCTGCGGCTCAACCTGATCGGCGCGTGCAGTATAGATGTTGGCACAACGCAGATCCTGGCCCGGTTTAACACGCTCAAGTGCCACAAACAGGTAGCGCAGCGACTGAAGGCGCGCATGTAATTGCGCTACCGTCCCCGCTTGCATTACGTCGTCAAAGTGCGTGTTAGCGCCTAAGGCATGGACAATATGCGATGGCCATGTCTGCTGAGCATCGAGCTGTTCACACAGCGCATGCAGGCTAGATAACGACAGCGCATCAACGCTGAAGCGGTTGCTGTCATGCTGGGCAAACTCTTCACCAGGCGTGACGCCAATCACCGTTGCCGCATCGCCGTACAACGAACGCAAGGAGTCAGCCAGCGCAGCATCGTCGCTCAGTACCAATACTCGCGGTGCGCTAGCGCTAACCGGAGCTTTCGCCGCCGGCAATGCCGATTCCAACCACGCATAATCGTAGTACTGAACATCTTGTTGTTTCTGAGCCGCGGCCGCGTTGGACTCGCCGGTCAGGGTGCGTGCGGCGAAATCTTTCAGGCGCGCTAATACACGGCCATTGATATCGAGCAGCGTAATATCGTGCTTCTGTACATTACTATTCTGATCTTCGCCCGGCGTCAGTGATTGCGCCGGGGTCACGTAGGCATAGCACTCTTTGCCCAGCGGATGACGGAACTCCAACTCACCGAGGAAGAACGGCACGATTGGCGTCGAATATTCTGCTGGCTCTAGTCCTACAGCCAGACAGGTACGCAATGCGCCATCCACCAGCGATGGATGCAGATAGAAATCATCAGCAGACGCCGCGGCAGAGTCCGGCAGACACAGGTAGCTCAGCGCAGAGTCAGCAAAGCGATAGCGCTCACGGGTGACCTGATAGCTTGGGCCGTATGCAAAGCCCATGTCAGCAAATTCAGCGTAGAATGCCGCATGATCGTCTTCGCGCTTGCCGCTGTTGCGCAGCGCTTCAAGATCGATCCACTCATCGGCAATCTCTTCCTCTTTACTGTGATAAACCAGTTCAGCTTCAACCGACATCGCATCGGTGCTGAGGTTACGCACCACCACGTTAACGTGGTCGCCGCCTTGATGAACCAGATTGACTTCAACATCAACCGGCGCACCTTCGACTTCGACTGGCGTCATCCACATCAGGTTGCGAACGGCACCGACAGTCCACTCATCTTCAATCGCCAACTGGCCTGCGGCACGTACCATTTCCAGATACGCAGAGCCTGGTAAGATCACCCGCGCTTCACCGCTATCAATGACATGGTCACGCAGATAGGTTTCGCGGCCGGTCAGTTTTTTGGCAAACCGTTGCTGAGACAGCGTAGAGGTATTCTCATCGAGCAGTGGATGCAGTGATTTCACGCGGCCTTGTTTGTTCTGCTCAGTCGGCAGTTCCAACCAATGGCTACGCATAATCAGCGGCAGAGGCGGGAAGGAAACCCGGCGCACAGCACCCGCTGCGGTATTGCTGGCAAACAGCGCTTTGGCGTGCAGCTCCCAATTCACATCCAGCGTGGTGGTCCACAGACGTGCCAGACGAGAAAGTTGACGTTCCTGTACCAATCCGGTCACCAGCTCATCAAGCTGCTTACTGTCAAGAATGGTATCCAGGCGATCGTTGCTACCAACAATACGTCCGCGGAACAGTTGGTTCGCGCTGCCTTCATGACGGTATTGTTCAAGCTGACCTAGCAGGTCGCCTAAACTGTTCGCCACAATAGCCAGACGCTCAGTCATGGCATCTCGTCCGATCAACGAAGAGAAGGCCAACGAATCAAAGCGCGGTGCGGTTGCGGGTTCACGCGTGACCTTGCCAAGGAAGGTAATCATCCGCTCAACATACAGCGCTAAACGTTCTTCGCTGTCGGCAGAGAGAACAAACAGACGCGGTTCACCACTCGGTGCTGCTATTGGTGCAAGTGCCGGTGCTTCTTCTATGAGTACGTGAGCGTTTGAACCGCCCGCGCCGAAAGCACTCAAGCCTGCACGACGTGTATTCCCTGGTGTTGTATTCCAATCTTCAAGCGCCCGTACAACGCGGAACGGTGAAGCCTCAAAGTTAATTTTTGAGTTAAATGTCGCCGAGTGCAGTGAAGGCACCATCTTACGATGACGCATCTGCAACAAGACTTTGGTTAAGCCTGCGATACCCGCAGCAGACTCAAGATGCCCAATATTACTTTTCACTGACCCAATGCGGCAGCTGCCTGCCAAGGGTTTGCTCACCGCACCTTGGCTCATTTCTGCGCTAATGCGCGAGAAGGCTTTGGTCAGTCCAGAGATCTCAATCGGATCGCCGAGCATAGTGCCGGTACCGTGTGCTTCGATGTAATCCAGAGACTCTGGACTCCAGCCCGCACGTTGGAACGCCGTGCTAACCACATTACTTTGTGCCGCTTGGTTCGGCACGGTGAAGCCACTGGTTTTACCGCCGTGGTTAATCGCCGTTGCTTTGATCACGCCATAAATCTGGTCGCCATCGGCAATAGCTTGTTGCAATGGCTTGAGCAGTACAGCGCCCATACCTTCACCCGGCACATAGCCATCGCCACCTTCACCAAACGCACGGCAACGGCCATCGCTGGAGAGGAACTGACTCTGCCCAAGTTGGTAGTATTTCATCGGGTGAACAATCAGGTTAACGCCACCGGCGATAGCCATTTTGCAATCGCCGCTGCGGATCGCCTGACAAGCAATATGCAATGCGGTGAGCGATGAAGAACACATGGTGTCTAGCGCAACGCTCGGGCCATTGAAATTGAAGTAGAACGACACACGGTTAGCCACCGATGAGTGCAGCGCCATCGGCCAGCCTGATTCATGCTGTTTCGCCGTGGTTTCAATAAATTGATACTGGCCCCACATCACGCCGACATACACGCCAACGTTAGCCTTGCTCAGAGCATTACGTGAGTAGCTGGCGTCAGATAAACACTCCCAAGCGGTCTGCAAGAACAGACGTTCCTGCGGATCAAGCAGTTCTGCTTCGCGAGGAGAGATATTGAAGTACTGGCTGTCGAATTTATCAATATCATCGATAAACCCGCCCCACTTGCTGTAGACCTTATCTTTCGGTCCACGCTCTGGAGAGTAGTGCTCGTTGTAATCCCAGCGCGACAGCGGGATCTCGGTAACACCGTCAACACCTGCGCTCAGATTAGCCCAGAATTCATCAACGTTTTTCGCACCAGGGTAACGACCGCTAAGGCCGATAACCGCGATATCATCTTCGCTCTCCGCCGCTTGTGAGCTGCCTTGAGCGTTACGCTTAAGAACATCAGCACGTGAACCGTTGAGTAACTCGGACAGCGATGCGCGAGCAGGCAGTGCAGACACTAACGCATTAGTGTCGCTCTTCGGCGCAGTAACCGGTGCAGCCTGAACACCCTGAATCGCAGCAGCCCACTCATCAAGGCTGGTATGCAGATACACGGCGGCGGCATTCACGCCGGTGAAGCGCGCATCCAACTCGTGTTGCAGGCGAATGTGGTTAATGGTATCCAACGGCCATTGGTACAACGGCGTCAGCGGCGAGCAGTTTACTGCCTCGGCACCGAGTGCTGCCGTCAAGCTGGCAAACAGACCATCGCGAGCAGACACCGCGGTCGGCGCTGGTGGCGCAGCCACCGGCGCAACTGGCACAGCGACTGGCGCAGGTACGGCCACAACAGGGGTTACTGCCGCGACAGGCGCAGTTGGCTGCAATGTCGCCACTTGTTCTGGATAGCTTTCGCAGAAGAAGTCAGCCAATGAGTCGATATCTTGGTATTCGTAGAACAGCGTTTGCGACACTTCGCCGAAGGTAGCAGACAGCTTCTCGTTCAAGGCCAAAATCATCATTGAATCGAGGCCGTAATCCGACAGCAGCGTTGCTGGTTGCACATCTCCCGCATCCAGCTTAGTGACCTCAATAACGCGAGCAATCAGATAGGCCAACACCGCATCACGTACCGAACCGCTATTTACCGCTTGCGTAACGTTAACAACCGCTGCCGCAATCGGTGCTGCTTGTACAGCCGGTTCAACAGCAGTCGGTGCAATACTAGCCGGTACAATACTTGCCGGAACAACGGCGCCACCGAAAGCCGCCGCCTGTTCAGGATTGCTCTCAATCAGGTGGTCCGCTAATGAAGCGAGATCTTCATATTCATAGAACAGGGTTTTCGACACATCATCGAAGGCGACGGACAATTTCTCGTTCAGAGCCAGAATCATCATCGAATCCAGACCGTACTCTGACAGTAGCCCGTTGGCACTAACGTCGCCCGCGGCTAATTTGGTCACTTCAATCACATCAGCGATCAGCGTATTGATAATGGCTTCACGCGCTGAAGCTGTCGCAGGTTGAGTACGCGGCGCGCTTGTCGTGGCAACAGCAGCAACAGGTTGCACAGTGGCGGCTTTGCTTGCCGCTGCCAACGCAACAGGCTTGCTGCTAGTGGTCGCCGCCGTTGAACGGATACCCAAATGAGGCGCAGCCTGGGTTTGTAGTTGGTCGATTCTGACCACGACATTGCCCGCGCTATCGAGCAGGTCGATATTGTAACTGGCTGCCGTTGCTGCCAAACCTGATGAACTATTGCGGCGCGCGTAGGCGTAGCAAATACCAGAGACAGGCTTGAAGACTTGCAAGCTGTTCAGAGATACCGGAACTTCCAGCACCTTGCCCGATGCAGTAAGACCACCGATACCTAATGCGGTACGGAATGCGCCATCTAATAATGAAGGCGGCAGCACAAACGGATGTACCGCCTGTGTAGCCAACAACTCATTAGGGAACTTCAGCTCAGCCAAGGCTTCGTCGCTACTAGCATAGAGACGTTCGAGCACCTGGAACGCCGGGCCGAAGGTAAAGCCGCGTTGCGTAAATGCTGCGTCGATTTCGTGACGTTGATGCACCAGGCCGCTGCTGAGCAGAGGTTGCAGATTCACCGCCTCTGGCTCACTCGCCGTACCTTCACTTAAACGACCGCTGCCATAGATGTGACGTTTATCACCGTCGATACGATAGATATCGAAATCCAAACCGCCGTGAGAAGGAGCCAACGCGATTTCAACGGTTAATGGCGCGGTGGTCACCATAATCGGCTGACGCCATTTGATGTCTTGTACCAGAGAAAGTACTGGCTTATCACCGGCTAATGGCAGTGCATGACCTTGCAACGCCAACTCGCTGGCGCTCAACGCCATCTCGATATAAGCGGCACCCGGCAGAATGCGGTTATCACCCAGGCGATGGTCGCTCAGTAAAAATTCTTCTGGGCGCAGGTTTTTACGGAACGCCTGCGAAGCCAGGGTAGAAATATTGGCATCGATTAGCGGATGCAGTGAAGCATTACCGCCCAGCGTGGCAGAACCGGCCAGTGCAGCTGGTGCCGTCGGTGCCCAGCAATCTTGACGTTGGAACGCATAGCCCGGCAGCGACACGCGACGACGAGAGTACGCGCTGTGCAGCTGTTCCCACTCAACAACGTGACCATTAGCCCAAGCTTCACCCAGTGCGCCAAGACGACCTTGTTTGATCCACTCCGCCAACGGTGGCGTGCTGGTCGCCTGACGTGCATTGTCACGATGACCGGTGACCAGCCCAGAGAGCTGCTGTTGTGCGTAAGCACGCAGTGCGTTAACCGCATCGGCAGCTTTTTCTGCCACTACCGCCAGTCGGTATTCGTGAGCAACACGTCCGACTTGCAGCGTATAGGCCGCATCCTGCAAGGAGAGATCGGGATGTTGTTCAATAAAGGTCGCCAGTTGGTCGGCCATGGTACGCAGCGCCGCTTCACGACGAGCAGACAGCACCATTAACACCGGCTTGCCTTTATCCGCCGCCGGAGCTGACGGTGCAATGTATTCTTCGACGATCATATGGGCGTTGCTGCCGCCCGCACCGAACGAGCTAATACCGGCCATACGCGGGATTTCACGCGTCACGACCGCGCCATTCGCTTCGGTCACTTCCAGTACCGGACGTTGCCACTGCTCCAGCGATTGCTGAACGCGGAACGGCCCGCTTTGGAAGTCGATGAACGGGTTAATAACTTTAGACTGGATAGACGGCACCAGCGTTTGGTGTTTCATCTGCAACAGGACTTTAGTCAGTGCAGACATCCCTGCCGCCGCTTCCAGATGGCCGATGTTGGCCTTCACTGAGCCGATGGCGCAGTATTTGGAATCATCGCCTGCGATAGAGAACGCTTTATTCAGACCGCTAATTTCAATCGGGTCACCGAGCTTAGTGCCGGTACCGTGCGCTTCAACATAGCTGATGTGGCGCGGATTGACGTTGGCAGCCACCAGCGCATCGGCAACCAGCT
This sequence comes from Rouxiella sp. Mn2063, assembly GCF_049319665.1. NCBI lineage: Bacteria > Pseudomonadati > Pseudomonadota > Gammaproteobacteria > Enterobacterales > Yersiniaceae > Rouxiella > Rouxiella sp. Mn2063. The sequence continues at coordinate 174,071 of NZ_JBMOUD010000007.1, forward strand.
CCGCCTGACGTTTCGCGTTAGGCACGGTAAAGCCAGAAGTTTTGCCTCCGTGGTTGACCGAGGTGCCACGGATGATGCCGTAGATATGGTCGCCATCAGCACGAGCTTGTGACAACGGCTTAAGGACGACCGCGCCAACACCTTCGCCTGGCACATAGCCGGTACCACCTTCGCCAAAGCTGCGGCAGCGACCGTCGGATGACAGGAAGTGCATGTTAGACAGCAGGTGATATTTGTACGGGTGCAGGGATAAGTTAACGCCACCCGCGACTGCTACCGGGACATCGCCACTGCGAATCGCATTACAGGCAACATGAATCGCCGTCAGTGAAGATGAACAGGCGGTATCCAGCGCCATACTTGGGCCAGAGAAGTTAAAGAAGTGCGACACACGGTTAGCGACCGACCAGTAAGAAGAGTGCGACGTCGTCCACTCATCTTCCGGGCTAGTTACCGCATGCATCTGATAGTCGCCCCACATCATGCCGACATAGACACCCACGCGGTTTTCACGACCGGCCTTCATCGGCGCGAGCTTATCAGCGGTATAGCCAGCATCTTCAATAGCGTGCGTCACGCTTTCCAGGAACAGCCACTCGTTCGGGTCCATGATTTCAGTCTCTTTAGGAGAGATATTGAAATAACGTGGATCAAAGAGTTCTACGCCAGAGAGGAATCCACCCCAACGGCTGTAGCTTTTTCCTGGGATCGCCGCGCCTTCTTTAAACCAACGCTCGTCCCAACGATCGGACGGCACGTCGATAACACAATCGCGCCCTTGGGCCAGATTGCTCCAGAATTGCTCGAGGTTATCGGCCTCTGGATAGCGCCCGGCGATACCGATAATCGCGATATCATCATCGTTGCTCAGGCTTTGTGTCCCAGCTTTACGTGATTCTGGTGCGACAGCACGTACCGTATCAGCAGCAGACGATGCATGACTGGCCACTGGCTTAGCAACGGGTGCAGAGCCCTGCAAGCTATTGCAGGCTTCATCATAGTTTTCAAGCAGGTAACTGCTCAAATCTTCCATGGTCTGGTATTCAAAGAACAACGTCATTGGCAGCGTCGCACCAAAGGTTTTTCTCAGTTCATTAACCAGCTCAATGACCACCACGGAATCGAAACCGTAATCACGGAAGAAGCCGTGACGTTCGAAATGTGGTGGGATTTGTAGTTGTTTAGCAAACAGCTCGGACAGATAGCGGATCACCACATCTTGCAGCGGTTGGCCGTCTGTTGCGCTTTGCTCAACCTGAATCTCTTGCGCAGGGGCAATATCGACCACGCCTAATACTTCTGCGATACGCACGGCATTGCCTGGCATTACCGCTACTTGCGAAGCCTGGCTTTGCAAGGCGTAGTCAAAGATAGCGATACCTTCTTCAGTCAGCAGCGGCACAATACCGAAGCTGCTGTTCAGAATCGCTTCTTCTTTGTCGGTCAGGCGCATACCGCCATCTTTCCAGTACGGCCAGTTAATCGAGACCGCTTTACCGCTGCGCTCACCCTGCTGTTGCAGTGCGTTGCGCTGGAAGGCGAAATAGTCTTCGAAGGCATTACCAAAGGCGTAATCACATTGGCCGATGTTGCCCAGCGCACCCGTTACAGAAGAGAACAGCGCGAAGAAGTCGAGCGGCTGGTCACGGGTTTCTTCATCTAGCAACCAGGTACCCAGCATTTTTGGCGTGACAACGCGATCAAAGGCTTCGCTGGTTTTACGCAGAATGAAGTTATCTTCGATAACGCCCGCCGAGTGGATAATCCCGTTGAGTGCACGACCCGAGGCGCGGATAGTTTCAATCAACTGATGAACACCATCGCGATCGCTGGTATCAGACGCCAGATAAATCGCGTTACCGCCCAGCTCGTTCAGGGCATCTATCTGCTGCTGACGTTTTTCATCCAGCGCAGAACGACCACTCAGGTATACCGTTGCATCGTAGTTGGCACACAGGAAACGGGCAAAGATCAGGCCCAACGCCCCTAAACCACCGGTGATCAGGTAAGTTCCCTGCTGGCGCAGTGGTGCAGCAGCGGCAGTAGGCTGGTTAACGGCGTCAAGCTGAGCAAGGCTCTTAGTGACCAACTGAGCATCGGCGGCAAAACGGCGTACCAGGCGTTTCCCCTGCACGTAACGCACATCGGCATCTTTCGAGGTGTCGCTAAATTCGGTTTTAATCAGCGCGGCGATATTGCTCAGGTCAGATTCGTTATCCCAATGGACGACATGGCCGATATAAGCAGGTTTTTCAACACGTAAGGTACGGTAGAAACCGCTGGCACCGGAGACATCAGGCAAGCTGCTGTTGGCGATATGGAAATGAACAAAGCGCGCGTTCTTCACCTTACGCATCAGCGCTTTGGTCAAGGCAAACAGGCTATTCGGCCCACGATTCATACGCGCCACTAACGCGTCATTGTCTTGCGTTGGTGCTGCCCACAGTACGCGATCGAGCTTAGCGCCCTGTGCCAACAACGCATCGACGGCGGCAATGAAATCGTCGCTATTACCTGCACGTACTGACGCACGACCCGGCTGGCTGTTGATATCCAGCTCGGCGGCAAGTTCGATACGCTGAATTTGTGGCGCATTAGCAGACTGGGTAAGCAGGTTGGCAAAGCGCTCAACGTCTTGCGTATTACCGATCAGTAACACTTGCTCTAACGGAGCATCCGCTTCTAAGACCGCTTTCTCAATCCAGTAAGGCTGATACAGGCTGGCTGCTTCATGTGCGTTCAGTGCTGGCAGTTCGGCTTTCACCGGCTCTTGCACAGGTAAATTCTCACTAAGAACACGCAGGCTCAAACCACGGAAGGTCAGCGCAACCTGCTCAGGATTCGCCGCGTCGCAGAGCGAAATATCAACTTTAACGATGCCATCGCGCAGGCTATTTTCGCCAACTGAGATAACCGTTGCTGTCATGGCCGCGCTGCACGGATGCAGCAATTCGAAGCCTTCCAACGCAAATGGAAGAACCAGCGCACCCGGCGCATCGCTATCAGTGGCTTGTAATGCGCGCATCTTCTCAGTAGCCCATACCACGGCGGCCTGTAAAGCACCGTCGGCCAGAGAAGGATGAATAATAAAATCGTGACTTGTTCCGGCTGGCAGCGAGAGATTCGCTACACCGGCTTCTTCGCTGATGGTCAGTTGGCTGATAGCACGCAGACCTGCACCGTAGCACATTTGCAAGCCATCAAGAGTTTGGTAGCACGCCTGCGCATCGAAGGTACGCGCATCAGCGGTGAGCGCCGCAGCCGGTATAACAGGCAGAGCAGTATCGGCAAAACCCACCAGTCCGCGGCAATGCAGGGTGTTATCCGCACCAAGCACCTGGAATGCCCACTGGTCGCCAGCAGCCTGCGGGTCGAGTTGAACGTAAATATCGCACGCCGCATCTTGAGAGGCCAACGGACGTAACCAAGCAACCTGAGAGAAGCGCAGCGCACTGGCGTCTTTCGCCTCAATCGCATCGCTGAAGACCGCACGCACCAGCTCCAAATACATCACGCCCGGCAGGATCGCCTGGCCGCCAATATTATGGTCAGCAATAAAGAATTCGTTGCCTTGCAACACGGCTTGATAGCGAGAACTGCCGACATTGGTGACACGGTGCAGTTGAGCGGGCAAGGTGGCACGCGGCAAGACCGTGTTATTACCTGGCGCAATCCAGAAATGATTATGGATAAACGGATAGGTCGGCAGCGTCACCAGGCGAGTATCCACCTTGGCAAATAACGGTGCCCATTCGAGCTGAGCACCGCGCATGTAGACGCCACTCAGCTGTTGCAGCAGCGCTTTACGCTTGGCCGCATCGACTTTGTCGGTAGCATTAAGCAGCGTGATACCTTCAGCGCTGGCTTTTTCCGCCTCGTCTGCAGCATGTTCTTGCAGGCTCAATTCACCTTGCGCTGCGGCGTCTTCTAATGCCGTGATGATGGTCTTAACATCGCTGCCTACAAAGCTATAACGATAGGCAAAATGTTCACGACAGGTCAGTAATGTGGCGCTCACATCGCTTAGCGATGCCTCTGTATTTTCACTTAACCACTGGGCTAAATCTTTTTGACGTTGCAGCAGCGCTGCCGGGCTTTTGGCCGAAAGCGCAATCAGATAATCGTGATGCGCGGCAGATTTGCCTTTGCTGCGTTTGCTGCTGACAACCTCTGGCGCTTCTTCTAAGACCACGTGCGCATTCGTGCCACCAAAACCAAATGAGCTAACGCCCGCACGTAGCGGGGTATTGGCATCAATTCGTTTCCACTCAGTGGCTTTATCCACGAAGAAGAACGGGGTGGAGGTTGCATCAATGCGCGGATTCAGCGCCGTAAAATTACGCAGCGGAGGCAGTTTACGATGCTTAAAGGCCTGCAAAACTTTGATAACACCGGCAACGCCAGCGGCTGCTTCGAGATGACCAATGTTAGTTTTAGCTGAGGTCAGTCCGCAGAAAGCCTCATCCAGCGAAATATTTTGTTGCTCGGCCAGCGTGGCGAATGCGCTGGTCAAGCCAGCAAATTCAATCGGATCACCCTTCGGTGTTCCGGTGCCATGTGCTTCAACCAAACCAATGGTGCTAACCGGCACACCTGCGCGGGTATTAGCGGCAACAATTACATCGGCCTGCGCTTCAGAACTTGGATAAGTCAGCGTGTAAGTTGCGCCGCAGTGATTAATCGCGCTGCCTTTGATCACACCGTGAATGGTGTCACCGTCAGCCAAGGCTTTATCGAGCGGTTTAAGCAGTAAAACACCCGCGCCTTCCCCACGTACGTAACCATCAGCGGTGGCATCAAAAGAGTGACAGGCGGCGGTTGGAGAGAGCATCCCCATCTTGGCAAAAGATTGATGGCGGGTAGCGGTTAAAATAAGATTCACACCGCCACTGATCGCTATTTCACAGTCGCCATTAGTAATGGCCTGAATAGCGCTATGGATAGCGTTTAATGAACTGGAGCAGGCCGCATCAATTGGAATACTCGGGCCATGAAAATCAAAAAAATGAGAAATACGGTTAGCAATAATCGAGGTTGCCGTGCCTGTTGCATGGTGGGCTTCTATAGTATTACCGGCGTTTTCCTGTAATTCTTTATAATCGTTATTAAACACACCAATAACAACGCCGACTTTACTCCCACGTAGTGTAGAAGGAGGAATACCGGCATCTTCCAAGCACGACCATGTCAATTCCAGCATTAATCTCTGCTGCGGATCCATTGTTTCAGCAACCTTTGGCAAAATGCCAAAAAATTGGTTATCAAAACCATCCACTACATCAAGAAATGCCCCTGATAAAAGCTCATTAGGATCTGGCTGTAGGCCTGATTTATATTGGCTTGCAGAAACATTCCGACGAGAAAGAGAAGTCGCAGCGACAGAGTTGTGACAATTAACAATATTGTTCCAAAATTCACTGTAGCTGTGAGCATCAGGAAATCGACAAGATACACCTATAATTGCTATATCCATGTATTTCTCATTAATTAATGTAATTGGAAACTTCAGATTGCCAAATCAATTATTAACAGCAGAGGCTTGGATTTTTCTTAGACGCTATTTCGCCAGAGAGTAAATCAATTCCTGAATTTTGTTAATTTTTTTTACTAACAAAATCTTCCTTTTCCCGTGTATTTGGTTTCAAAATGTAAATAAAGTGTGTCAATTTAATGACGGACGCGTCGAATTACTTAATAAGTAATATCTTAATAATATTTTGCGCCCATTCTCCCCACTAAAACTGAGGACTCGAGGAACTGGCATCTTCCAGACATAGACACGTCAGTCTCCTGACACGCCTGTGGCACCTTTAGCATAAACCACTGTGTATACACATTTTTTTAGCGAACCAGGGAGTCAGGTGAAAAATGTTCTGTCAAAATCATCAACGACAACAAGCCCCTAACCCCCGAAACTTACCAGTATCAGCGAGTCGTTCTGACTTATATCGGCGTACCGAAATATTCCACCAGAAATGGAATTTTTGAAGATAGATTTATGACAATTTAAAATATTTTTCATTCTTCACTGCAGCGACTAGCCTTAACTAATAGGTACAGGGCAGCCGCCATGACCGTGGCTATGCATTTTTCATTAATAAATGTCATTTTGTTATATGGAATTGCTACTTCAAGTTAACAGTAAGAACTTGGAATTTTCTTAGGTGTTATATTGCCGCAGAGATTAAATCAAATTAAGAAATTTGTTAATCGTTTTTGCTGACAAAATGTTTCTAATGAAGGGATTTTGGTTTCAAAATGTAAATGAAGTGCGGTTATTTGATGAAAAAATCCTCGGGTAACTTAATTAGTAGCCGTATTAATACAAGTTTTAGGTTATTTTTCATACTGCATGCCAAGTAATAATCCTCGGCATTAGGTTAATTTCTCTTCTCAAAAAAAGATATATTTCTCTATATATAAATAAAATCTATATAGCATAACCACAAAAAATCAGACCAAAAAACAGTGAAAAATATTGGATATATAAGAAACCTATATTGCTTGATATCAACATAAGTATGCTTGACATGATTAAATTTTAATTTTTTTCTAAGAAAAAATAACTAAAATGCAAAAAATTCATATTGTCATAATGAAATTGACATATAAATAATGCATTAGCATCCGCACTACTGGCTTTATAAAAATTCAAAAAACGTAGCCGCGAACATTAAAAACCCATCGACTTCACCCTATTATGAATACATTAAACGCCCTAACCACATGAAAGGCAGATCATTATGCTGCCATTAACATCCTATTAAGAGAGTTGATGTATAAATAAGAATTTACTTAGTCTCAGTCGTTGAGAAATTTAAACTTAAGAATATTCTTAATATAACAACGCTGCACAAATTTTATATCATTTTTACTTAAAAAATGGTGCTGCGTCACAGGATTGAAAATAAAAACGCCAAAGCGTGTGTACACACACTTTGGCGTTTTATGTTTCGACCAAGGTTTCTATAACCAATAAACCTCGAGATGCAGATCAGCGGGGCATATCGACTAATGACGCCCTTTCACGACCTGATAGCGACGCGTCAGATACTCAACCGGTGCGCTCCAGATATGGACTAAACGGGTAAAAGGGAACAGTAAGAAGAGCGTCATGCCTAGCACCATATGCAGACGATAAATAGACGCTACGCCTTCAAGATGCTCGGCGGCCCCACCATGGAATGTCACTATCGCCTGTGCCCAGCCCACCAGCTTCATCATTTCGCTGCCATCTAGATGTTGTGCAGAGAACGGTAACGTGATCAACCCAAGACAGGCCTGGAGCAGTAACAACGCCATAATCAAAATGTCTGCCGCAGTAGAGGTTGCACGAACGCGTGGATTATAGAGACGACGCCACAGCAACATCCCGCCCCCTATCACCGTTAATACGCCAAAAACACCACCGGCGGCCATTGCCAGATGTTGCTTAGCGGCAATAGACAAAAACGACTGATAGACCCAGTGCGGTGTTAACAGACCGAAAAAATGCCCGAGCAAGATGCCAATGATGCCAATGTGAAAAAGATTAGATGCGAGTCTCATGCCTTTTTTACTTAGCATCTGGCTCGATCCCGCTCGCCAACTATATTGCCCATAGTCATAACGTAGCCAGCTTCCGGCCAGGAACACTGTACCGGCGATATAAGGATAAACACTAAAGAAGAACAGGTTGATGTAGTGCATGATTATCGACCTCCAAGCGCTGAATCAGGCTGTGATTTCATCAAATCGACGTATTGCGGCAGGGTGGTATTAGCAAATCGTTGCTGATATTCATTCGATGATGAGCAAGATTTGTCAGCGATAAACCTGACCTGCTCCTCCTGCCATACCGCATCCAACGCTTGTGGCGACGTATCGTCTTCTTCCACGGCAACACGTGGCGCAAACGCATCACTACAGAGCGGACTTTCTGCCAGAACCAGCAAGGTATCGATAAGCACGGCGTAACGGCTTTCGCGTTGCTTCAGGCGAGCGCCCAATAGCGCCAGGATCGGGGCAATATCTTCCAATCCCTGTCGTGCGTCGGCATCAGACAATATGCTCAGATATTCTAGGTATACCGGTAAATAGTCCGGTAGCTCACGCTTGTCGAGGAAGAGCCCTACCTGCTGGTATTGGCTTAAGAGATCAACCATCGCTTGACCGCGGTCACGAGATTCACCGTGTACATGTTCGAACAGTAATAATGACGTCGCCCGTCCTCGCTCAAAGAGCTCTCCCCACGCGGCTTGCGCGTCGAGCATCTCTTGCTGACATAGCTCGGTAATAAAGGATTGGATTTCAGGGGAATGTTCAGCACTCTCATCAAGGAGTTCCTGACGATGCAGCCATAGCGCGTCGTTGGGATAATCGAGCAGACAGCCAAGCATTTTCAGGCTTTTCATGGCTTACCTCCGGTTTTAGCCGAGACATCAATGGCATCAATACGGCGGCTATTAAATAAGTTGAAGTGCGTATCGCTACCGTGACAACCGTCGCCAAAACTAAAGCCACAGCCGCCGCGATCAGGAAACGCGTCACGGGCTATTTCTCGATGGCTTGAAGGCACGACAAAGCGGTCTTCATAGTTGGCAATCGCCAGATAGCGATACATTTCCTGCGCCTGCGCCTCGGTTAATCCGACCTCTTCCAAGGCACGGATATCACGCTCGCCTTCCACGGTTTCGGCACGCTTATAATGACGCATTGCTAGCAATCGTTTCAGCGCGCGGAGTACCGGTTGGGTATCCCCCGCCGTCAACAGATTCGCCAGGTATTGCACCGGGATACGCAGGCTTTCGACATCAGGCAAGATACCTGTATGCGCCAAGGCACCGGCATCGTCGGCTGATTGAATCGGGGACAACGGCGGCACGTACCACACCATAGGCAAAGTGCGATATTCCGGGTGCAGCGGCAGAGCAAGCTTCCAGTCTACTGCCAATTTATAAACCGGTGAGCGCTGTGCAGCATCAATAACCGAGTCTGGAATACCTTGCTCACGCGCCTGAGCGATCACCTCGGGATCATGAGGATCGAGAAAAATCCCAAGTTGCCGCTCATAGAGATCCTGCTCCCCCTCGCAACTGGCCGCGGCTGCAATACTATCGGCGTCATAGAGCAAAACGCCCAGATAGCGGATCCGTCCGACACAGGTTTCAGAGCACACTGTCGGCATTCCCGATTCAATACGCGGATAACAAAAAATACATTTTTCCGACTTGCCGCTTTTCCAGTTGAAGTAAATTTTCTTGTAAGGGCAGCCAGTGATACACATGCGCCAACCGCGGCATTTATCTTGATCGATCAAAACAATGCCATCTTCCTCGCGCTTATATATTGCTCCACTTGGACAGGTGGCGGCACAAGCAGGATTCAGGCAATGCTCACATAATCGCGGCAGATACATCATGAAAGTGTTTTCAAACTGGCCGTACATCTCCTTTTGCATCTGGGCAAAGTTACTGTCCTGAGAACGTTTAGAAAACTCGCCGCCAAGGATCTCTTCCCAGTTGGGGCCATGCTCGATTTTGTCCATCCGTTGACCAGTAATCAAAGAACGAGGCCGGGCAATCGGCTGATGTTTACCGGCTTTAGCTGTATGTAAATGCTGGTAGTCAAAATCGAAGGGTTCGTAGTAATCGTCAATTTCGGGAATGTCGGGGTTAGCAAAGATATTGTGCAGCACACCGACCCGACTCCCCATTCTTGGTTGCAGCCGGCCATTGATTTTGCGGATCCAACCGCCTTTCCATTTTTGCTGATTTTCCCAATCAACCGGGTAACCGATGCCGGGCTTACTTTCAACGTTGTTAAACCAGGCATATTCCATGCCTTCGCGGCTGGTCCAGACATTTTTACAGGTGACCGAGCAGGTATGACAGCCAATACATTTATCCAGATTCAGTACCATGCCGACTTGTGAACGAATTTTCATTTTGCGCTCTCCTGCTGCCGATCGTTGCCTTCGCCATCGAGCCAAGCGATATCTTTCATTTTGCGTACCACCACAAATTCATCCCGGTTAGAACCAACGGTGCCGTAATAGTTAAAGCCGTAAGCCAGCTGAGCGTAGCCGCCAATCATATGCGTCGGTTTCGGCGTAATACGGGTTACCGAGTTATGAATACCACCGCGTTGGCCGGTAATTTCTGAACCCGGAATATTTACCAGTCGTTCTTGTGCGTGATACATCATGGTCATGCCAGCCGGTACGCGCTGACTGACCACGGCTCTGGCAGTCAACGCACCGTTACTGTTGAAAGCCTCGATCCAGTCATTATCTGCAATGCCCAATTCGGCGGCGTCTTCTTCGCTCATCCACACAATCGGCCCACCGCGCGATAGCGTGAGCATCAGCAAGTTATCGCTGTAAGTAGAGTGAATGCCCCATTTCTGATGCGGCGTCAGGAAATTCAGCGCTTTTTCTGGATTACCGTTAGGTTTGACACCCAGCATTTGCTGCGCGCTGCGTGTATCAATCGGCGGACGATAAACTAATAGGCTTTCACCAAATGCTCTCATCCACGGGTGATCTTGATACAGCTGTTGTCGCCCGGAGAGCGTACGCCAAGGGATTAACTCATGAACGTTGGTATAACAGGCGTTATAGGAAACATGCTCATCCTCCAGGCCTGACCAGGTCGGGCTGGAGATAATTTTGCGAGGCTGGGCCTGAATATCGCGAAAGCGAATTTTCTCGTCTTCTTTATTGAGCGCCAGATGGGCATGTTCACGCCCGGTAAACTGTTCCAGAGCCTGCCAGGCTTTTACCGCCACCTGGCCGTTCGTTTCGGGAGCCAGTGTCAAAATCACTTCGGCGGCATCGATCGCGGTTTCAATCAGCGGTCGACCTGCGGCAGCGCCTTCGGTTTTCACCCGATTGAGTTTTTTCAACAGGGCAATTTCACTATCAGTATTCCAGCCAATACCTTTCCCGCCGTTGCCCAGCGTATCCAGCAACGGACCGAGCGAGGTAAAACGCTCATAGATTGCCGGATAGTCGCGCTCAACCGCCATAATATGCGGTGCGGTTTTCCCCGGAATCAGCTCACACTCGCCTTTACTCCACTGCTTAACATCAAAAGGCTGGGCCAGCTCAGAGGCGGAATCATGTTGGATAGGCTGCAAGACCACGTCTGTCTCTTGGCCTAAATGCCCGATGCACAGTTCGGAGAAACGTTTGGCGATGCCTTTATAGATATCCCAATCGCTTTTCGCTTCCCAGGCAGGTTCAACCGCGGCAGAAAGTGGATGAATAAAGGGATGCATATCCGAAGTATTCATGTCGTCTTTTTCATACCAAGTCGCGGTTGGCAATACGATATCGGAGTAAAGGCAGGTACTCGACATACGAAAATCAAGCGTCACCACTAAGTCCAGCTTGCCTTCAAGCCCTTGCGGCTGCCACTCGACATCTTCAGGCATTACACCGCCTTGCACACCGAGATCTTTGCCTTGCACGCCATTGTCGGTGCCGAGCAGATATTTCAGGAAATATTCATGACCTTTACCGGAGGAACCCAACAGATTAGAACGCCAGACAAACAGATTACGCGGATGGTTCTTGCCGCTGTCCGGTTGTTCAGAGGCGAATTTTATCCGTCCGGCTTGTAATTCACGGACGGTAAAAGCCTGTGGCGTCAGCCCCGCGTCAGCAGCCTGGCGGGCAATGTGCAGCGGGTTTTCATTAAGCTGCGGCGCCGACGGCAACCAGCCCATACGTTCGGCGCGAACGTTGAAATCAATTAAATGTCCGCTAAAGGCAGATTTATCAGCTAATGGCGATAACAACTCAGCGGCAGTAACCGTTTCGTAACGCCATTGGCTGCTATGCTGATAGAAAAATGAGGTGCTGTTCATTTGGCGCGGCGGGCGCTGCCAATCTAGCCCAAAGGCCAAAGGCAACCAGCCGGTTTGTGGCCGTAGTTTTTCTTGCCCAACATAGTGCGCCCAACCGCCGCCGCTTTGCCCCACGCAACCGCAGAACACCAGCATATTAATTAAGCCGCGGTAGTTCATATCCATATGGAACCAGTGGTTCATCCCGGCCCCAACAATAATCATTGAGCGGCCGTGAGTTTTCGCAGCGTTATCAGCAAATTCACGAGCAATATGGATAATGTTCTGGCGAGAAACGCCGGTGACTTGCTCAGCCCAGGCTGGCGTATAGGCTTTGATATCATCGTAACTGGATGCACAATTATCGTCATTCAGCCCACGATCCAACCCATAATTGGCCAGTAGCAGATCGTAAACCGTGGTGACCTGCACTTGCTGACCATCGGCCAGGGTTAAGGTTTTTACCGGCAGTTTATGGACTAAGACATTATTTAATTTCAGCTCACGAAAGTGTGGGTGTTCATCGCCACCGAAATACGGAAACCCCACCTCAGCAACTGCATCCTGACAACCAAGCAAACTTAGGCGTAATTGGCATTCATGACCGGCGGCACGCGCCTCCAGATTCCATTTGCCTTTTTCTCCCCAGCGATAGCCAATCGAGCCATTTGGCGCCACTAATTCACCTGAGTCTTCACTCAATGCCACGGTTTTCCACTGTGGGTTGTTCTCTTCGCCCAACCCTGCGGATAAGTCAGAGGCGCGCAGCATTCTTCCCGCTACGCTGTAGCCCTCTTCACGCGGTTCGAGCATCACCAACATCGGCATATCACTGTAACGACGGGCGTAATCAATAAAATATTGGCAAGGATTGTCGAGATGGAATTCGCGCAGCATCACGTGGCCCATTGCCATCGCCAGCCCGCTATCGGTACCTTGTTTCGGTGCCAGCCATTGATCGCAGAGCTTAGTGACTTCAGCATAATCAGGAGTAATGGCGACTGTTTTGGTGCCTTTATACCGAACTTCAGTGAAGAAGTGCGCATCAGGGGTTCGGGTTTGCGGCACATTGGAACCCCAGGCAATAATATATCCTGCGTTATACCAATCGGCAGATTCCGGCACATCTGTTTGCTCGCCCCAGGTCATCGGCGAGGCTGGGGGTAAATCGCAATACCAATCGTAGAAACTCAGCGCCACACCGCCGATTAGCGATAAATAGCGAGAACCGGCAGCATAGGACACCATCGACATCGCCGGAATTGGCGAGAATCCGGCAATACGATCTGGGCCCCAGGTTTTAGCGGTATAAACATTGGAGGCGGCGATAATCTCATTTACTTCTTGCCAGTTAGAACGGATAAAACCGCCCCTTCCGCGCTCACGTTTATAACTTGTCGCCAGTTCAGGGTTATTAACAATGGATGCCCAGGCATCAACCGGGTCGCTAACGCGACTTTTTGCCTCGCGCCACAATTGGATTAACGTTTTGCGCACTAACGGATATTTCAAACGGTTGGCACTATAGAGATACCAAGAATAGCTGGCCCCACGCGGGCAGCCACGCGGCTCATGGTTAGGTAAATCAGGGCGAGTACGCGGGTAATCAGTCTGCTGCATCTCCCAAGTAACCAACCCGTTTTTGACAAAGATTTTCCAGCTGCAAGAGCCGGTACAGTTTACACCGTGGGTAGAACGTACCTCTTTATCATGCTGCCAGCGCTGACGATAGCCGTCTTCCCAATCACGATTATTGTTAAACTGCTGGCCATGGCCGTCAGCAAAGGTTTCGCCTTTCTGTTTGAAATAGCGAAAGCGGTCGAGAAATTTACTCATCGATTGCTTCTCCTGGTACTAAAAAAGAAAACTCAGTTAACTGCTGAGCAAAGTGGCTATTTATTATTTTTACGGCCATAAACCAGCGCGGTGATCAGCGCACAAACGAGATAAAACACGAGGAAGATTTTCATCGCGCCAGCGGGTGAGCCGGTCATGGCGAGCGAACTGCCAAAGGCTTTAGGAATGAAGAATCCACCGATAGCACCAATGGCAGAGATGAACCCAAGTGCGGCAGAGGTATCGGTCAAGGCTTCATGTTGCGCCACCTCATCACTACCGCCACGCGCTTTGACGCGCTCAATGGTCTTGGCACGGAATACTACGGCGATCATTTGGAAGGTCGAGCCACTGCCTAACCCGGCGGTCAGGAACAGGCACATAAAGACAGCAAAGAAAGCGATGAAATTACCCTCGCCGCTGCCGGGTAACGTGAGGAAAAGCAGAGCGCTGAACAACGACATCAGCAAAAAATTCACCAACGTGACGCGTGTTCCGCCGAGGCGATCGGAAATCACCCCGCCAACCGAGCGAGCTAGTGCGCCAAGGAAAGGGCCAAAAAAGGCGTAATGCATGATTTGAACGTGAGGAAACTGCATTTTTGAGAGCATAGCGAAACCGGCGGAAAAACCGATAAACGAGCCAAACGTTGCCAGATACAACAGACCTAACAGCCACATATGCCCACGCTGTAAAACGTGCAGTTGCTGTGACAATGACGCCTTAGCCGTTTGCAGGTCGTTCATACCAAACCAGGCAGCCAACGTTGCGATAACCAAAAATGGCACCCAGATCCAGGCAGCATTCTGTAGCCAGAACCCGCTGCTGTCAGGTAACGTCACCGTGCTGGTGCTAAATACGGAGAAAATAGATAAGGAGATAACCAGAGGAGCAATTAACTGCATCACACTGACCCCGAGATTCCCTAATCCACCATTAATACCTAGTGCACTGCCCTGCTTGGCTTTAGGAAAGAAGAAACTGATATTGCCCATGCTAGAAGCAAAATTCGCCCCAGCAAAACCGCATAACAAAGCGATAATCACAAAGATAAAGTAAGGCGTTGTACTGTCTTGCACAGCGAAGCCTAACCATAAACAAGGAATTATCATGAATGCGGTGCTAATGGCAGTCCAACGACGTCCTCCTATTAGTGGCACCATAAAAGAGTACGGCACGCGAAGTAATGCCCCAGAAACCGAAGGCAGTGCCGTTAACAGGAAAAGCTGCTCGGTGGTGAAGTTAAAGCCCACTTTTTCCAGGTTGACGGCAACGGTACTAAATAGCATCCAGACACAAAAGGAGAGTAACAAGCAGGGCACAGAGATCCACAGGTTACGGCGAGCAACGGCGTGTCCCGTTTGTTGCCAAAAGGCTGTGTTCTCTGGGTCCCATTGAGTTAACAAGTAACGAGATGAAGTGGTTTTTACCGGGGGTTGATTCATACATTCTACTCAGAGAGATAATAATGAAGCCCAACCCTAAATCTTCTATTTTTTCCCTTATTGATGCATGTCAAAGGTAAGTTTAAAATCTACACAATTAGGATAATTCACAGTCTACGAAAAATAGATTTTTTACTAAAAACCCTCATTATTCTACAATGTAGATATGTAATAAAATTGTCATATTAACTCATTTCATTTAACAAATTAGCAATAAAAATCTGATAAAAAATGAAAATATTTTTACTCCCAAAACAAATTGAGATTAATTATATTAAAAAATAATATGTGATTTGCTGAGTAATTTTTTAGTCCCAAAGAGAGGCAAATCGTTCCGAATTGCTTTTTGTATAATGGACCGTGTGACGAATATTTTTATGCCCAAGGTAATCTTGGATAAGACGCGTATCAACGCCTGTATTCGCCAAGGTGTATCCACAGGCGTGACGCAGCATGTGTGGATGTGAGTTAATGGATATTCCCGCCTTTAAACCACAGGTTTTTATGATATACCACGCTTGCTTACGCGAGAGAGAGGTACCACGTTCGGAAAGAAACACATGATCGCTGGAAGCTGCTGCAACATAAGATTCTCTTATTGACAGCCATTCACTCACCGCTTGATATTCATTGCCTCGCAGCGGATGAACGGTTGAAAATCCATTTTTCAATCTCCTGACATAGATCTGACGAGAATTTAAATCGATATCGGATAATTTTAAAGATAACAACTCACTTATGCGGTATCCATGTCGAAAAGCCATTAAAATCAAACAGTGATTTCTCACACCATTTTTATCTAGTCGTGCGACCGATAGTAATAATTCCACTTCAGCTTCGGTTAAATATCTTCTTCTGCTCATTTCGCCTCCAGAATCAGATTTTGATGTTACTGGTTAGTGAAAAAGGAAAAACCAGTACGATCAGATGATTCAGTTATTGCTATCATCAGCAAGTTGCATCGCATATTTTCCGACACAAAAATCATGAATCACACTCCACTCGCGTGGCATAAAACGAGTCCAGACTTATTGCTTTCGATAAGATAAGTGCGGGGTGAAATCAAAAATTATATTTATCTTCCCAATAAATCTTTGATTCAGTTTTGGCTTAGAAAATTGTTGTATGTCCAATTTCCATCCTCCTTGAAAGCTAATCTCAATGTTTTATCTCAATATTATTTTGCGTTTACAGGAACATATCTTGTTAACTTATGATTTATCATGAAAGCTCAACAAGTGACAACAATAATATAGGATTTTTCGTAGTAAAAAATCCTAAAAACAAAAAGACCTAAGTACAGGAACACAAAGGAATAGTAAAAAAAACAATACTAACCAAAGAATTACCTGCGTTTTATCTGAAAGTAGCAAAAGTTGCTTTTCGCACGGGGAAAACATAAACCTTACTAAAGTAATGGAGAGAATAAGGCACTATATCCGACGGTGACTGCCCATAGAGTCTTGTATTTGTCCCAGCCATCGGTTTATCTCAAGACTATTTTGCAGCCCAAGCCTTTCAGCAACGGCTCGCCGATGAGTAGATACCGTCTTTTCACTGCGATGCAATCGTCGTGCGACACCCGATAGGCTTGAGTCATTTAACTGCATCAGAACCCATAACAATTCTCGTGGCGATAGTTTTCGTACGTCATTTTCCTGCAATGCAGAACTGACCGCAGGGCTCATTAAGGTATGCCGTGATTTTGCACATACTGATTGCAGACTTTTACGGAACACCGACATCGATTCATCTCGTCGCACAATAGCATCAGGTTGTTTATCGACTATAGCCTGTAATAATAAAGGCTCACGTAGTGCGGTATATACCATGCAACGATGACGCCCAATAATCGCACTTAGACATGTCAATTCATCAAGGAAATTAAATCCATCATGGATTGAGTCAAAATCAGTTGATAACTCGGCGATGACTAATATATTTTTCCTGCGCATTACCGGGGAAATAATGACCTCACGTAAGGTCGCTATATTTAATGCGTGTAATGCACAGTGTCTTCCTGCTAATTTATTTACTTCATCAACAATGACTCTTCCCGTCAACGTTAGACGGTCGAGAATCAACACCATTTCATAAGGAAACGAATCGTCCATATAACCTATATTGCTTTGAGATTTACTCATGACTTATCTCATTGTTACAGTTAGCATTTACTTGCACATGCAAACACCTGTTATAAAGCGCTCTCTTTAATTAATGGAAAGCATAAGTAAATGTACTAACTTCAATTCCCATACTAGAAATAGGCATTCTCATTCCCCCCCGATATTCTCGGGGAGAAACCAGAGAAAACTAAAATATTCATTTTAAAAATTCATAATGAATATTATGGATAAATAAATGTCATACCAATAACCGAACGAACACTACCTGCTGTAACTTGCCCGGTTGTTCTGGCATAAGATGCGGTTAGTGGAATAGACGTATTGGTGCTGCCTACTTGACCAATGAGCACATTATTATTTGCTCTGACAATGCCATTGTTATTAGATATTTGTACCCCGATCCCCTGCGCAGGTGAGGCAGTCGCTACATTACTAAAAATATCATTGCTAGCATTTGCCGTCGGTCCGGTAAGGTAATAAGCCAGTGTTTTCGTTTGAGCGCAATGTACATTGATATTGAAAGACTGGGTCGCTGGATAGACAGGTAGATTCACCGTCACATCGCGCGAAGAGACATCACAGCCTCCGGTTGGAATGACGACATCGTTGTTGGCGTAAATCTTCCATATATATTCTAAAGAAGCGCCTCGGTCATTGGTCTGATGCATATTTAAAATAGCAATAAGATCGCCATTTTTTATGGCAACACCGCCAGCAGCCCCGGTTGCAGTAAGATACAGCAACGTTGGCCAAGGTTTATCTGTCCTGCTATCGTATAAAATACTTTTTGTTTCAGATGTCGTAGGGAATGGATAGGTTGTACCCGAATAAGTCAAACTCCCGCGAAATGCCTGTAGCGCGCCGCCATAAGCAGAGCCTGAACGCAGAGAGACAAAGTCTTTAATCGACTCGGGGTAGTCGTTGTGACAACGAATTTGAGTAGATAAATCAACAACCAGGTTCTGCCCGACACCGACTGAAGGCGTAAGATTCACATAAACATTCGTCACGCCACCACCGGGTCCAATCACGATCCCCTGCGCCGTTGTACAAGTATATGCCGAGGCATAAAACGGAAATTGGCAAAAGAATACCGTCAGCAATATACCCTTGATTATTCTACTCATCTTTACTCCTCCATTATGCGTAGGTATAGGTGACAGTAATCACCGATTTTATGCTGCCAGATGATGGGCCACCGTTAACTGATACCGCCCTCACCCGGAGGGGAAACGCAGCTGTCGACGTCGCATTATCGACATTAATCGTTGTGGTCGTTCCCGCTTTTAGCGACTTACCACTGGTATCTTGCAGCTCGACCGCGATGTTGCTTGCCGAGCCTTGATTGGTGTAATAACCCGATGTGTCCGATGGGCCAGAAAAACTGGCCGTGACTTTACTCGTGCCAACCGGACACGCGTTAAGCGACAAATTGACGTTAACCCAAGGGGAAGTAGAGCCAGGATTGATCAGGTCAAATTTATACAAATTGCCTAAATCGACTGCCGTATCATTGAGTACGACATTGCAAGGTCGAGCCACTACGGAGCCATTCACGGTAATAGTGACATCTGCAGCCTGAGCGACTCGCGCACAAAGCAATCCTCCAAACAACAGAATCAAAAAAAGAGTTAACAGACGCATATTGACCTCAATTCATCACGGCTTAGTGCAGTCACTAAGCCCTATTAAAAGTATTCCAGCGTAAACGTAGCGGTTGCGCTCACGGTTCCTGCGCTGACTGGCGTTTGTGTTGCCATCATTCGCGAATAAAATGTCAGCACATTACGCTGCCCCGCCGTCACATTGTTCCAGTTGAGTTCACTCTGCGCCGCGTTGAGAGGGATCGCTTTCAAACCACTGTCTAGGATCTGCACGCCAATTCCGCTCGCACTGCCACTTAGCGCATCAATTTTCAGCAGGCTGGCATTATTACTGTCCGCCGTCCCGGTGAATCCCACCTTCACTTTCTGCGCAGAAGCATCACAGCGGAGAAACACAATACTGAATCTCACCGCAGGGCTAGGATCGCCTACTCGCGAAAATTGCTTACTTGGGCTTGCCCCTAGATTCACGGTAAAATTTTTGGAACCCACATCGACTTCACATGTGTTATCCAATACTTGTCCTGTCACCGTAACGGTAGCGGCGGTTGCCACCTGCCCGCCGCCACTCAGCAGCGCAAACAGGCATAAAATTCGACATCTTTTGTTCATTCTATTTACCTGGGCTAAGCCACATCGGTTTTACCGATGTGGCGTTAATGGCGTAATCTGGCGCGAGTGATGCATCACATCAATAATCAGCAATATCAATAACTAGCGGCAAATCACATTGGCATAGCTAAGCGCTTGCTGCTGGTTTGCTTTGGGCAACTGATAGCTCGCAACGCATTGTTCGTTGGCACCTTCGCCCCATTTCACTTTCAGCTCACCGCGCAACGGTAATCCCGTGAGATAAGCTTGCCCGGCATCGCCGACAATACTTCCACTATCGCCATCGTTATGCGTAACCGTTGCCCCAAATGGCACGGCTTTACCTTGATACATCAGAGTGACCAGAACCTTCATCCCAACGCGGGTGACAAAGTTGGCCCGCACGATCGCCCCGCGCGTAGGCACAACGCTATCCACCGGCTCATCTAAATCAACATTGTCTTGCAGAGAGTTAGGGTCGAGCGCCACGCGGTTTTCACGATATTCCGAGGCATAAGGCACCACAGCATATCCTCGCCAGTCGGTACGAACGCCGGTCGCATTCTCAATAGAAACGCCTGCCGCGCCGGGTGCTTTCACCAGTACGCTGGTGTCACCTAGCGGCTGGCTGAAAGTAATGCCATCTGAGTGGGCAATAACGCCACCACTGACGCCGTAATACATTTGGCTGTAACCATCATTACGGCTATAACCCACGTTGCTTGTTGCATAGGTGCCTTGATAATTAAGCCCGGCATTACTGACATAGCCGGAATCTTTGTTGTTATATCCCTGCTGAACGCTGTACCCCAGATTGTTATCTTTGAGTAACGTACCTGACATACCCACGGTGTTAGTCGAGCGCCCTTTCATGTCGTTACTGTTGCTGTAATTGATATTTGAGCGTCTAAATGCCGAACGGCTGTCAGGCGATAGCCAATGACTTATTGGAATGGAAACATTCAACGCCAGCAGTTGGTCTTTATTTTCTTGTCCCATGCTTTGGGTCAGGCTGTAGCTGAGGTTGTAGCTAATATCATTGAGCGTCATGCTATAACCGACTTGCAGCTGATCGTCAGTATCCCCACTATTCCAATAGGTCTGCCGACTCCCACTGAGATAAAGCGATGAAATATCTCCGATCTGCTGTGAAATATTGACTTGCACACGGCCGCGCTTGGTGTGGTACAAGTTGTAGTAATCGGCCAGCTTCGGGGTAACATTCACAGGACCATCTTGGGTCAAAATGCTATAACCACTCATCTGTTTGTAACTGGCATCGCTGAGGGTATAGAAGCCTTGTGTCGAGTAGCGATAGCCAACAAGCTGGAAGTTAGTTCCCAACTCGGCCAATGACTTGTTATAGAGGAAACGCATCGACTGTCCCTGATGGCTGCTCTCATCAGGAAGCGTAGTATTTGCCTGAGTAATATCAGCTGATACCGCGCCTAATATCCCCAGGTTCTTACCCAATCCACCGGTAAATGCCCGATAGTTATCGGCAAGCTGCGTCCCGCCGTAGACAGTAAATCCAGCGGGTAAGCCCCAAAGTGCCGTAGCCTGCGCAAATTTTGGTTTATCCTGCTGCTGGCCGCCGCTACGGAATTGACCCGCAGTAAGCGCAAATTTAACCCGCCCTTCACGTTGCAGTACCGGGACCGATGAATAAGGTACGGTGAAGACTTGCGAACTCCCATCAGCTTCTTTTATCGTGACTTGTAGGTCACCACTCAGGCCTGATGGATATAAGTCATTAATAACAAATGGCCCTGGCGGCACAGTTGATTGATAAATGTCATAGCCATTCTGGCGCACAGACACTCGAGCCGTCGTTCTTGCTATCCCTCGAACGACTGGGGCAAAACCACGCTGGCTGTCAGAGAGCATGTTGTCATCAGAAGATAGTTGCGCACCACGAAAGTTAATTCCGTCAAATACGTCGGACGGCGTATAACCATCCCCAACCACCAAACGAGCACGCAACGGCACGATGTTACGTTCCAGATAGGTATTGATATGCTGCCATGAGTTTTGGCTGCTGCCATTACTGCCGCCGCTGTTGTAACTCCACGTGGTGTTATCACGTAAGCGCCATGCACCAAGGTTAAAACCACTCTGCAAATTCAGATAATAGTTATCGCTGTGGCTTTGCCCCCAGCCGTTACTGCCGGTAAAGTTATAGTTAAGTAACCCGGCGGTAATACCGTTGTCCCATTGTTCTGGGGGAATATAGCCACGCACGGTGCCGCGCATAAAAGCCTGCGGCACACTAATGTTGAGGCGTTGGCGATCGAAATCGTAGGTAGAGGTCGCATCCTTTATTGTTTGCGCTAAAGGTACGCAAGCCCCCTCTTTAAGCACGCTAATACCTGGGATCCCTGCGGTGTCGACCCCCATTGCAGAAAGTTGTTTGCTACTCAGACAAGCCTCAAGCTCGGGCCCACTCTGTGAGGCATTAAACATGACATCACGTGTGGTGACGTAAGCATCATTAAGATAAATATCAACACGATAAGTCCCAGGCGGTACGATTTGGCCTTTTTCAAATCGCGACAGATCCGCTACGGCTGATGGATCATCAGATAGAAAATAGGGATTAAAATTACTTTGTGCCCGAACACCCTCGCAACTCAACGCTAATAACAAAACCAACGGCGTTAATAAAAAGCATCGATTAATCTTCTGACTCTTATCCAGGCGCTCACTATTAATAGGGGAGCTGAAGCAAATTTGCTTTTTTAGGTGTGACATTATCCCTCCGGCCCGAATGCAGCGCCCGGTCACGTGTCATTATTTATATTTTTATGCTCGATGCGTTTACGTCGGCGAGCGTTTACGTTGGCAAAAAGTGGCTAAGATTTACTGCATCACACCTTTCATTGCTGGAGTCAGCGCACCGTAATCATTGATTGTTTTGTAACTGATCTCTCCTGCACTGTTTGCAGGAAGCGGCTGTGTCACATTGTCTTTCGGCGGCACCATGACGTTTTCAAGCGAGGAAGAACCCACTTTAAAATCAGTCAGCGTCAGGTAATAAGGGGTTGGGTTGTTGATAACCAGTCTATTTCCCTGACGGCTAAAACGCAGTTGTTCGGCGGCTTTATCCGAAGAAGGGGTTAATCCCAGCGGGCGATAAAATAATTTTATGCGGCTAGAAATAGCAATTTGCAGGGTGTTTTCTTTTTCACGCGAAGCGTCCAAAGAAGGGATCGCCTTAACGTTTATCCAGAACAGACTTTCACGATCTTTTGGCAATGCGTTATTCGTCGCATCGATAATACGCAAGGTATTTTCACGCTTGCCTTGCATTAGATATAACGGAGGGGTGATAACAAAACGCCCATCTTTATGACCAGACGAATCTTCTACCCATGACTGGATCAAGAAGCCCTTATCGTCACTGTTAGTTATGGCAAGAGACACTTGTTTTTGATCGGATGGATACACCACGCGTGTTGCACCCAATGCAACGCCCGCTTGCGCGCTTCCCATGAAAACCAAAGAAATTAAAGCAGTACAAATAGCCAATATTCGAATTATTTTCTGGTGAACCATGACAACCTCTTCTCAAACCATGTCTTTATTTTTTTAGCCAAAAAGCGGCATCGCAATAATTGATTTAGCCGCAAGCTATAAATAAGTAAGGGCAAACCATCCCTGAGCGTTTGCTTTGCCGCCTGTTACATCTGGACCAACTGCACGATATTTAGCCGTGAAATGTAATGTGACAGGACCAGGCTGTAGAACAGCAACAACACGGGGTGAGGAATTAACGGCAATCAGCGAGTTAGTCGCATCAAAAAGCGCAACACCGATATCACCAGCAACGCCAGAGCCTTCTCCAACCGAAAGCACTTGTGGATTCTTACTATCTGCCACACCGTGGAATTGGATGCTAACTGTCTGGCTAACAAAGGTATTACAGTCACGTAAGTGGATATCAAATGGCGTAGGGTTAACATCCATGCCCACATCATGGAACTGGTTTGAACGCACCTGTCCCATCTCCACGGTGAAATCTTGACTGTCAGTTTCAACAGAACACGCCTCGGCGATAATCTTTCCCTGAAACTTCATTTGTCCGCCAGATAGAATGACATTGCTGTGATTTCCGCCCATCACGATGGGTGGAGCCAACAGCATGGCTACCAGCACCAGATAACTGGCTCTTCGCATCATGCTCTCCTAAGCCCAGTCCTTGTAAAATGGCCTCCCTGGCCTGAAAAACGTCCCTGTATCTCAGGTCTTATTCGTATTGAATTTTGAAGGTCGCTACTGCATTTGCAGTACCTGGTGTTACTGCGGCGGTTGTCGCAATATAACGAGAGGCGAATGGAATAGTGTTGGTGCCATCGCTCAGTGTGGTGACTGCACTCCAGGTCGCACCATCAACGGCTAATGTAGTCCCGGCTTTATCCAAGATTTGTACGCCAACGCCAGTTGCGCTGCCAGCTGCAGAGCTATCCAATGCCAATGCTTCTGCATTTACACTGTCAGCTACGCCAGTAAAGGCAACTTGTGCTTTGGTAGAAACGCTGGTATCGCAATCTTTCAGCACAATGTTGAAACCAACATTGCCGCTAGTTGCTCCAACAGTAGCCAGTTTTGCCGTACGAACCTGACCCAGTTGTACTGTCTGATCCGTTGAGCCAGCATCAACAGCACAAGCTGCATTCACTACTTCACCAACGAAATGTACAGTACCGCCGTTGACGATTGGTGCAGCTTGAGCAAAAGAGCTCGCCAGAGACAATGATGCCAATACGCTCAGTGCCAAAACTTTATTTTTCATATACTTATCTCTTCTAATTGCATGTAAAATGAATTAATCCATGAGCCCGAATTTCGGGAAATTTGGCCCCTGTCGATGAGACATTTGGGGCCATTTTGTCTCATTAATAATTCATCTTTAAAATCGACAATTTTAAGAATATAAATTCATTAAATGTGAAATTAAAAGAATAAAAAACTAGATAAGTAGGCTAAAAAAGAAAAAGCAATAGAAACAAGAGAGTTTTAGATTTTAAATAAAATGGCAGGTTAAAATATTGAGGAGAAATAGAATGTAAGCTTTTTTAGGAAGGAGGTTTTAAAATAGATATCAATTTCAACTAATTGCACTGGACACAGTAAATACTTAACTAAAATTTATTGCAAAAAATTTCAATATAATTTTAAATACAGACAGTTTGGCCCCAAATGTCTTACCATCGATTAAAAAACAACCACGTCAGTTGGTGTTGCTCGTCAAACAGTTCTTAATTCAAAATGTATCCTTTAACACGTTCCTTTTATCCCACAACCCAACGAATCGGCCAGCATTACTGGCGGTATAACGTACGGTATGGCGAATATTACGATGCCCCAAATAATCTTGGATTAATCGAGTATCCGTCCCACGTTCTGCCAGTTCATACCCGCAAGCATGACGAAGCATATGTGGATGGGTTGCCGTACTCGTTCCCGCTAATACTCCGCTGCGTTGAATGATTCTATGAGCCTGTTGGCGAGAAAGCCTACCGCCACGCCGAGAAATAAATACGACATCAGTATCTTGAGCCGTCATCCAATTGGCACGCTCGCGAGTCCATACTGACAGCGCCTCTCGTTCATCCTCTAACAACGGATGAATGGTTGAAAAACCGTTTTTTAAGCGGCGGATGTTGATCCTTCCTTCGGTCATATCAAGATCATCAAAACGTAAGTTTAAGAGTTCACTAATACGCATACCGTGACGGAAACACAGCAGGATCAGACAGTAGTCCCGACAGCCGGTAAGCTGTTCACGTGCCGCTAGCAACATGCTATGCACTTCATTTTGCGTAAGAAATTTTCTTCGCCCCATACTCATTATCTCCTCCGGTTATAGATTGACATGGCTTGCTGCCACAGGGTACAGATTCTCTTTAGTGGATTCGCGGACAATAACGCTAAGAACCCTCTCAAAAAGAAAGAAAGGCGAGCGCTATCATGCGAGAAAGTGTTAACGGCTGGTTTTCAAACTGGCGGTCTACAAAAACGAGCGGCGAGAGTATAACTAAATTCCCTAGATAGCTTGCCTGTATATGGAACAAAATCCATCTCATCAAGCTAGTCTGACAGCGGTGATCTCTGGTTTGATAGTAAGAAGACAAAAATAAGACATAAAAATGGCCGATAGCTGATTTTATATATCGGCCTTGGATGATTTATAGCCTGTATCAGGAAAGTAGATCCCTAGCACTCACAACCACGCCATATCATCACTAGCCGAATAATTTACCTTTGAGTAAATTCACCCCCTGAGACACCAAGTCATTGTGTGATTCGACTTCACCATTAGGGGATAGACCATCCACAACTTGCGGTAAATATTGCGCAATCACTGAAGAGGCACTACCGGCATCCACACCCAGCTTTTCTGCCAGTTGCGCCACCGCAGGAATACCGAGCACTGACTGGATCTGTTCGCCACTGATTGGCTGATTATTGCCGCCACCAATCCAAGACTCCACCACCGCAGAAAGCCCGCCTTGACGGAATTTATCCAGCAAGCTGTTAATTCCACCCTGCTCTTCAACCCATTTCAACACACTTTGCACCTGCCCAAGCTTGCCCGAGTCACCGCCCAATATGCCGCTTACTTGATCGAATAATCCCATTGCTATCTCCTGGTTGAGTGTAGAACTAGGCAAATCTAATTCGGTTACATTGATTAAGTGTAGACATAACATTGGAAAATAGTAGTGATTGAACTATAGATGATGAATAAATAGTGGCAATATTCACTAAATAAATATCTCCATGTCTTATTATTCCTAGCATTAACGACGGTATTTTCTAGTAAATTATCGAACTATCAACATGGCCATACAAAATCACACACAGTTATAATATACATTATATCATAAAAATAAATTATGATTTCACTTACCAAATCTAAAAATATACTCTTAATCGTGAGTTAACGATCCGAGTAAAATATATAGATTACTTATCCAATGAGTTTAATGAGAGGTTAGAATGGAAAGATCAATCTCCACCCCAAATATCTTGGATATCATAGAAATAAAAAAAGCATTACTGAAAAACATGAATATTACCGAATCCTTTGATAAAGATCTTTATCTAAATCACTTAATTGAGAAGCCATGGGGAGTTGAATACAGGATTTACTGTGATTATTACTTCGATATCTGGAGATTGCAAATTAATAAAAATCAGAATACCTCTATGCATTGTCACTTAATGAAAGATACCGTTCTGATTTGCCTTGCTGGCTCTGGATATACCAAATTCATAAATGGAGAAATATATCATCTTAAGGAAGGTGATAGTATTTATATTTCAAAAGGAGTTTTTCATCAAACTATCTCATTGCAAGATCAAACACTTCATCTTATTGAAATTGAAAACCCAAGAAACCAATATGATTTGCTTAGGTTAAATGATTCATATGGAAGACAATATACTACATATGAAAAAAAATCTGCCCTGCATGATGGACTTCAAGCCTTCGAACAAGTAGGGCTTCGTGACTTTATAAGAAAAAAAGATCTAAATAATAGCTTCATATTTAAATTAGTTATACTTTCTACTGAAGACACTGTTAACCCAGAACTTATATTTATTATTTTAATTGGAATTGAAAATCATCTATCAGGGAAAATAGCTGTCATTAAAAAAGATGAAGTAAATGTTAGCTTGCACATCGAAAAAAAAGCACTATTAATCTTCAAAAATAAAACCATCATGCAAAAACAATGAAAAGGACTATTGCTATGATAAAAAATAAAGTAGTAATTATCACCGCTCAAGGATTCCAAGATCACGATATTATCTATACATACTATCGTGCAATTGAGGAAAACTATGATGTATCAATTGCGACAAAAAATGGTGAACCCGTAATAGGAAAATATGGCGTAACTGTGCCATTAGATAAAAGAGCAAAACATAATATTTCGTTTGATAATTTAAAAGAATCTGATTTTGATCTTGTTATATTAACAGGGGGACACGAAGCCCCTGATCGTGTTCGCCAAGATAAAAGAGTAAAAGAGTTCATAACTATTATGGCAAATAGTGGGAAGATAGTAGCTGGTTTATGCCACGGCCCTTGGATCATGATCTCAGCCGGGATAATGAAAGATAAAGTTGCCTGCGCATATATTGGCCTTAAAGACGATATGATCAATGCTGGTGCCCATGTTGTTGAGGCTGATGTTGTCGTGGATAACAATATTATCACCTGTTCATATTATGCCGAAGTAGGAAAATTTATGCGTGAAACATTTTCTGCAGTTGAACGGTGGCGCAATAACGAAATATTATCAGAACATTTGGAGTTATAAATTATGATAGTTGCCTTGGATTTCGACGGGGTTATCTTCGATGGAACCCATGAATGTCTCCTCGTAGCATGGAATGTATTCAAAAAGAATACTCTCTCCAACTTCAACATAAAAAAATTTGATGAAATACCTGAGTTATTTATAGATTTATTTAAAGAATCAAGAAGCTTTGTTCGCCACGATGGACATTTCTTAGTTCCATTTTATATAAAAGAAAACACTATAATTAACAGTGAAATATTCCACAAAACATATAACTCCATTCCCCAAGAAATAATATTTGAGTTTAGAGCCGATTTTAATAAATACAGGTCAAAGGTAAGGGATATTTATTCACATTATTGGTTGGAGTTACATAAAAAACTCCTTAACCTTGAAGAAATAATTGATCTTGGCATTGATGTAAGAATCATTTCCGGGAAGGATAGTGATTCTATATTTTTCATACTACAAGAGAATGGGGTTAAATTAATTAAAGAAAAAATACACGGAGAAACAAGTAGTAAAATACCATTACTAAAATTACTAAAATTACTAAAATTACTAAAATTACTAAAATCGGAAGCTAATGATGGCAACAGCAAACTATTATTCATTGATGACAATATCGAGAATATTATCGAATCAAGAAAACTAGGAATTAATTCACTATGGGCTACATGGGGCTTCCACACTCCAGAGCAAATTAACAATGCAAAGCACTTTTTAATCAACGAGGTAAAAATAGACAACATTATGTCAACAATAATAAATTTAAAAATGAACAAATAGAATATGATAAA
This sequence comes from Rouxiella sp. Mn2063, assembly GCF_049319665.1. Classification (NCBI taxonomy): domain Bacteria; kingdom Pseudomonadati; phylum Pseudomonadota; class Gammaproteobacteria; order Enterobacterales; family Yersiniaceae; genus Rouxiella; species Rouxiella sp. Mn2063. Next base: position 202,617 of record NZ_JBMOUD010000007.1, read on the forward strand.
AATCGTCATTAACAATATAAAGGACAATTTAAAATGCAAAAAGAAATTTTGGTTGAATTTGGTATTGGAGTCGATGCTGTTGCCGGATGGCTGTCCTCATATGGAGGTGAAGATTCACCAAGTGACATTTCCAGAGGAATGTTTTCAGGTGAAATAGGGACACCTAGGTTATTAAATTTGTTCAAAAAATTTAATATTCAAACGACTTGGTTTATACCAGGTCATTCAATAGAAACATTTCCTACACAAATGAAGGCTATCGTTGACGCTGGCCATGAAATTGGTATTCATAATTATAGTCATGAAAATCCAATATCAATGACACCACAGCAAGAACGTATTGTTTTAGAACGTAGTATTGAGATGGTAACCGAGTTATCAGGTAAAAAACCGACTGGTTATGTCGCACCATGGTGGGAATTTTCCCCTGTCACTGCAGAACTTTTATTAGAATATGGCATCAAGTATGACCATTCCCTGATGCACAATGACCATCTTCCTTATTATGTTCGTAAAGGAGATAGTTGGACTAAGATTGATTATTCAAAATCGCCTGAATAATGGATGAAGCCTTTAGTCCGTGGCGAAGAAACCGATTTAATTGAATTACCAGCAAGTTGGTCTCTTGATGATATACCTCCATTTATGTTCATGAAAACAAAAGCGAATAGCCACGGTTTCATGAATCCAAGAGATGTTGAGCAATTGTGGCGTGATCAATTTGACTGGTTATATCGTGAACAGGACTATGGCATTTTTACTTTCACTATCCATCCAGATGTTTCGGGGCGTCCTCATGTGCTTATGATGCTAGAACGGTTATTAACACATATGAAAGGCCACCCAGGAGTAAAGTTTCTGACACTAAACGATATTGCAGACGATTTTGCAAAACGTAGCCCAAGAAAAATAATATCATAATTAAAAGTAGAGTGAATTATTTTTCTAAATGATCATGAAATTTAATTTACTCTTATAATAAAAATTACATATTTAACTTACCCTCACAATTCTGTAAAAATAATAAGATTAATCGCCTATGAACACTACCTTTAGTATACACAACATATCGGCTATATATCTGAAAAGAAAATACCCTCATCTGAAATCCTCAGTATATATTCCTTAAAAAACATAACTCTGTTATGCCTCAAACCACTTTCATTCCAAACTAAATAGATATCATTTTCAGGAAAATCTCCTGCATGGTGTATATGCATCATTTTTCCTTTTTTTATTCCGTCTTGGCAAAGATATTCTGGCATTACAGACCAATAATGATTTTCACTAATCATTTTCTCTATAATCCGCAAATCGGGAACGATTATCGATGGCAGTATTTTTGTCTCACGATTATATACATTCTTAAACATCTTGCGCACAAGAGGCAATTGATCATCATAAGCAATAAGAGGTAAGTTCTCTAATAGCTCTGCTGTTACTTCCTTTCCCGTAAATTCTTGCGCCATAGATGATGATGCAACGATAATGAGTTTTTCCTTTCCAATTACTTTAAATCCAAATTTTCGCTCATCAGGCTTGGACGTTGTTATGGCAAGATCACTTTCTCCATTATTTAAACTTGAATAAATTCTTTGTCTATCTCCTGTCAGGATTTTAAATCGCAACTCATCAGGAATTTTAGATGAAAACATCCTTGTAGATTTGGCCCAAAGAAGCTCTGCAGGACCAATAATGGTAACGATACCTGCTATTTTCTTTGAACGTCCTCGCATCAATGTTAGTGTTGTTTCAATAACATCAAGATTATCGCCAATTTGCCTAGCTAACTCACTTGCCTCTACCGTCGGCACTACGCCATGCGAACGACGTGTAAATAATATATAACCAGTAAGCGCCTCTAATGAATGAATATGTGATGAGACTGCAGGTTGACTCAGACCTAAACGGTTAGCTGCTTTAGATATTGACCCCGCACGATAAACATCAAGAAAACTACGTAGTTGAACTAAATAACTCATTAATTATCCTTAGTTCTCTATCTGTGAAACACCCAAGTAACATATTTATTTAAAAGACAATTTTAAAACTCAAAAAAACCATAAATTTACGATATAAAAAAAACTATACCAGAGTAAAACTTTAACTATTATTCCTATATCTCCTTTCAGCTTAAATTTGTTGGGATTATTTATTATAACCTCGTATTTTTTTGAAAAGGAGTCCAGGATGCCATTTGTCATCTATATATTCTCACTTTGTGCATTTGCATTAGGTTTAACTGAATTTTTAGTTATTGGTTTAGTATCTGCTATTTCTAAAGATTTAAACTCATCAATTGAAGCCGTTGGCATGACAGTTACCGCTTACGCAGTAGGCGCTACTATAGGTGCACCATTCTTGACGGCCATAACTTCAAATTGGCAACGTAAAACGGTCATGATAACTACAATGTCTGTATTTTCATTAGGCAGCTTGGCCGCCACACTTTCTAGTAGTGTAACGATGATGCTGGTATCAAGATTTATCGCTGGATTAGCGCACGGATTATTCTTAGCCGTTGCGGCAACAGCAGCAACTCAAATGGTTATACCTGAAAAAAGAGGGTCAGCAGTAGCTTATGTTTTTGCTGGGTTAACGCTTGCGCTAGCGTTCGGGGTTCCTATCGGCACTTACCTTGGTAGTATAATTTCTTGGCAACTTAGCTTCATGTCAGTAACAGTTTGTGGACTTATTGGGCTAGTAGGCCTTATCTTTTTTATGCCCAAAAGCGCAGAACATTCAGGTGAAGCACCAACCGCCCCTTTTAAAGCACTAATGCATATTTTTAATCCAATCTTACTATTAGGCGCATTGATTACGGTTCTGGGTTACACAGGAGCCTTTACACTTTATACCTACATTGCACCTTTACTCTTTGATATCACTAAAGTAAGTATACAGACTGCAAGTTATATGATGCTTATTTACGGAGTTTGCGCAGCAATAGGTAATATTTTGGGAGGAAAACTTTCAGATACTCTCGGCGTCGACAAGGCCGTGATTTTAATTATGTTATTGCTAACGATAGCCTTAGTTTGTATTAATTTTTATGGTGTATCAATGATTGTTATGTGCGTATTAATTGGCGCAATGGGGGCTATCTCTTATGCCGCAGTGCCTGCAATGCAATCTAGAATTATTTCGATAGCACATACCTATGTGCCTAGTGCAGTTCCTGTTGCATCAGGTCTTAATATCGCCGGTTTTAATTCAGGGATCGCTTTAGGCTCTTTGCTCGGTGGTGTGATCATTAGTACATTAGGAATACAGTATCTGGCAATAGGAGGGGCAATTATTTCATTCATTGGATTAGCCATTATATTTTTATTATCTTTTTCAAAGAAATATCGTTCTCATGCATAGCAGCACAGTGACATCGATTCAGAAGAGCGTGGTACTATTATCGAAAATGTAAGTAATTACATCACGAAATTTATGGATAAAATACTAAACCCTAGGAAAACCATCATTAGCCCTTAATAATTTCAAAGCGTTATAAATTTATTACGATAAATCCATGATGTATTTCATCTCATTGCCTTATTAAAGATAGCTCTTGTAAATAACTATAATTAATGAAATAACACTTTAAGTTAAAAATATGTTTTTTATAACAAGTTTATTTAGTAAAAAATCCATTTTTACGATTTTAGTGAAAATATTTAGCATTAAATTGCACATCGCCATTTAAGACTATATTCAATTGATTAGAAGCGATATTCTCCCGGCGATAATGTGTAGTCATTATATCAATTGGAAGATAGGGAGATAGGATGAATAACTCTGAAGAACAGCTTTTGGCCGATGAAGCGAAATATTGCTCCCACGGCGATACTGTCCATTATGTAAATCCGCCAAAGATCTTTGAGAGCTGTAAAGGCAGCTATCTCTTTGATGCTAAAGGGACACCTTACCTTGACCTACAGATGTGGTATTCAGCCGTTAACTTCGGTTATGCCAATCCCCGTCTAGATAATGCCCTTAAAAAACAAATTGATGTCTTACCACAAATCGCCAGCCAATATTTACATCCAACCAAAATTGAATTGAGTAAAGTCATTGCTCAAGATATGGAGAGGAAATTTGGGTTGCCAGGTCGCGTTCATTATAACGTGGGGGGGTCGCAATCGATTGATGATTCTCTAAAGCTTGTACGTAATTACTGTAATGGTAAGAGCCGTATGTTTGCTTTTGAAGGAGGTTATCACGGGCGAACAATAGGTGCTTCATCCATTACGTCGAGTTATCGTTATCGACGCCGTTTCGGACACTTTGGCGAAAGAGCACAATTTATTCCTTTCCCTTACCCTTTCCGTCGTCAGAAAGGAATGACGCCTGAAGAGTACGCAGATAAATTAATCGCTGATTTCGCCCGTCTTTTTGAAAATGAATATCACGGCGTCTGGGATCCAAAAGTTCGCCAGGCAGAATTTGCGGCCTTCTATATTGAACCTATCCAGGGTACGGGTGGTTATATTATTCCACCGCGTAACTTTTATAAGGGGCTGAAAAAGGTTCTGGACGATCACGGTATTTTACTGGTGGTTGATGAAATTCAAATGGGCTTTTATCGCACAGGTAAACTGTGGTCAGTCGAACACTTTGGTATCACGCCAGACGTGCTGGTATTTGGTAAGGCTTTGACCAATGGTTTGAATCCACTGGCGGGCATTTGGGCGCGTGAAGAAATGATTAACCCGACCACCTTCCCAGTGGGCTCAACCCATTCAACTTTCGCCTCTAATCCATTAGGGACCTCCGTTGGCCTGGAAGTCATGCATATGTTGGCGGAAAAAGATTACGAGAAACAGGTCATGGAAAGTGGGGCCTATTTCCTCGAGGGATTGAAATCTCTGCAACTTAGCCATCCTGAAATCGGCGATGTCGACGGACTGGGCTTAGCACTGCGCGCAGAACTGTGCCAGGCCGATGGCTTTACACCTAATAAAGAGCTGCTGGATAAAATGGTTGATATCGGTTTGTCTGGCACGCTGGACTATAAAGGTGAGAAAACCGGCCTGGTATTGGATGTCGGTGGATATTACAAGAATGTCATTACTTTCGCGCCGTCTCTGGAAATCAGTCGAGATGAAATCGATCAGGCCATCGTCTTGTTGGATCAGCTGCTTATTCGCGCTAAACGCGAACTAGTCTAAAACAAAACGATATACCCAAGTTACTTCTAGATAACGGGTATGATTAATTTTGCTTTTACCCGCCAATCCACACTGATGGCGGGTAAAAGCTGTTGGAATCTCATCATGACTGAAACAGGCCAAGTAATAACCGGCTATGCCAACCAACTTGAACCACATGCCCTACTCGATAATTTTTTACTTTACCCACCCGCAGGCTTTGATTCTCGTCTGTCTGAACAAGGTGTTCCCTACTTCATTACCCGTTTTGATTTATTGACCACTGCAGATGATGACTTACGTAATAAATTACGCCAATGGCCAGGCTACCGTTGGTGGGGAAAGTGGTTGCAGATAAACACCGGTTTTGTCGGTACAACCGTTAGCGAATATGCTTTACTCCCCAACGAACTGACCTCAGCCAGTTTAATTCATTGGATCCAACATCTCGGCCTTTGTCATAAAAAGCTAAGTATTATAAAAGACTTACCGGTAAATTCTCCGTTACTCAGCGCAGAGGAAAATGCACGATCTCAGGAGCTAATCAGTTTTAGCGAACAGCAGGGATTCTTTTTGTTAGAAGGCCAGGCCTTGGCGTACGTTGAGATTGATTTCAACAGCATTGACGATTATTTGGCACGCCTGTCCCACAGCCGACGCCGTAACTTACGACGTAAATTACGCAGCCGTGACGCATTGCGTCTTGAAATAATAGAAACAGGCGATCGTCGTTTTCTTGATACTTCCTGGCTTGAACAGCTGTATCGACTCTATCTGGCAGTCTATAGGCAAAGTGATATTCACTTTGATTTATTAGAACCGGCGTTTTTCACTGGGTTATTGCAAGATGTGAGCAGCGGTGGACGACTATTTTGCTATTGGGAGGAAGAGACGCTCGTCGGTTGGAACCTGTGTTATCAGCACGATGGAAAATTGATTGATAAATATATTGGTATGAATTACCCGCTGGCGCTCAGTCACAACCTCTATTTTGTCAGTTGGTTTGTCAATCTGGAGTATGCCATCGATCAAGGGCTGAATTTTTATATTGCCGGCTGGACCGATCATCAAGTGAAAGCTAGCCTCGGGGCCAGTTTTTCTCTCACTTATCATCTGGTCTGGGTACGAAATCCCTTACTGCGTAATTTGTTAAAACGCTATCGCCATCATTTCGAAGGCGATGCCACATCAGAGGCGTTACCATTATGATGCCTTCAAAACTGCCGATCGTTCTCGATTTCGATAATAGCGTGAGTGATATACCTGGCGCTCTACAACTTCCTCTACAAACCTGGCAAGAATCTATCCGTTTTGGGTGCCGCTGGCCCACATTTAAACAACTTGGCCAATGCCTTAATCAGTTGCTCCCCAGCCAATACGGGTGTGTATTCACCGGTAGCGGAGACTACCATCACCTCACACAATTGCTGCTGCAACATAAGAAAGAAACGCGCCCTTTCCAACTAATCGTTTGTGATAATCATCCTGATAATATGCGCTATCCATTCGGCATTCACTGCGGCTCTTGGGTTTACTGGGCTAGCCGCTTACCGCAAATAAGTCATATTCATGTGTTAGGAATAAGCTCTCGAGATATTTCGTTGGTGCATGCTTGGGAAAATCACTGGCGGCCACTGTTGCGTGGCCGATTGACCTATTGGAATCTACAAGTAAATGCCCGTTGGCTAAATAGATTTGGCGCAGGAAACAGTAACCAAGCGTTTTCAGACCCGGACCAAATGATCTGCGCATTTTTACGTAATATGGATGCTGAGAACGTCTATTTATCGATAGATAAAGATGTGTTTAGCAGCGAGGTGGTGAATACCAATTGGGATCAGAGCTGCCTGCTAGAATCACACATACAACAAGTCATTGACGCTTGTCACGGCCGCTTGATTGGTGCGGATATCACCGGCGACGTGTCGTCTTATCATTATAAAAGTCGCTTCAAACGCTGGCTGAGTGCCGCCGACGGGCAGGATGAAATTCCCGCTGACACCGCCCGACAATGGCAGATAAAACAGAATCAGCTGAACCAGCGTTTGCTCAGTCGCATTAATCGCTGCTGGCGTTAAGCAGCGATTGACGTAATACATGCAAGATAGCGGCGAACTTTTCATCAGTGAGCCAGTGGCTATTACTCACTGATAACGTGCGGCGGGCAAAATCTTGCGCATTACTCAACGACAACGTGTCGCCAAGCAGTGGCACCACATCAGGATAATCTGGCAGCGTATTGATAAATAAGCGGGTTACTCCAAGCCCAGCGGTCCATAGCCGTTGCATCGCGGCATCCCGCTCGCGCTGGCTTGGCATCATGACCATCAAGAACGGCCAAACTCCCTGCTTACCGGGGCCATCATCTAACACCTTAACGCCGGGCAACTGACTAAGTTGTGCCAGCCGGCGCTGCGCACGTATTTTCCCTTCAGCCAGATAGGCAGGTAAACGCGCTGTAGCCGCTGCGGCAACGCGCTGTCGTTTGACGCCTAAACGATGCAAAGGAATGTCTGCGATAGAAAAATCATCCCCCACGGCCGCTACGCTATCGCCACGAGCTATCGCGCGCCGCAATGCCCGTCCATATACCCAGAATAAACGGTCAGGGCGGTAAAATAATTTATAGCTAAACAGTTGCAGCGTTCGCGTGATTTCCCAACGGATATTGGTGGGTAATCCGTTAGCGCATTGCGCCACGAGTTGTTGATGAAGTATGGCATCGCGGCTGAACAATACGCCGCCCTCAGCACTGGTCAGCCCCTTACCTATCGCCAGACTAAAAAAACCGATATCGCCTTTTAAACCAAGGCTATCTTCACCATCTTGTGCGCCTAACGACTGAGCCGCATCTTCAATTACCGCAGCACCGACGCTTTTAGCAATCGCCAGCGCGGTATCCGTATCGGCAACGCGCCCGGCTAAATGCGTCACTACCACCGCGAGTGTTTGCTCATTACATAGTGATGCCAGCTGCTGTGGGCAGAGATCGATACTATTTGGCAGTAAATCGCAGGGAATAATTTTAAGTCCAGGACAAAAGTGAGCGGCCAATGCCACCAGCGGACAAGTATAAGCGGGAACAATCAACCGGCTGCGACCCGGCAAACGCTGCTGTAACGTGCGCAGCGCCATAATCAGCGCGGCAGTGCCGGAGCAGGTCATAATCGGCGGCGGAATCGATAAAAAGCGCGCTAGCGTTGCCGACAGGCTACGAGGTTTGGCACGAAAATCCTCCCACTCCAAAGGCAAGCCCGCAGTAGGTGGGATTTCACAGCGACGTGAGATACTCATCAAACGCCCCCGCCTTTACCAACAGGTCCGGGTTCTATTTCGACCTCAGCCAGACCCGTTTCCGCTTTCGCTAAACAGAGTATTCCGGCCAGGATCAATAAGCCCCCCGCGGCCTTAGCCAGGCTCAGATTGTCATCAAAGAGCCAGATAGAGATGAGCGTCACGCTGATAATTTCCAGATGAGATGCCGCAAACGCAGGGCCGACTGGCGCCGTTTTTAATAAAGTCATCCAGGTAAAAAATGCGCCGATGTAGCCGATAAATGCGCCATAAATCCAAGGTGATTTTAGGATGTTCCACAACCAGGCTGCGCTTGGCGTTAGCGGCGTCGCATGCAGTGAAGCAAACTTAAAGCTGACCTGCGCCAAGGTGTCAAAAAGCATCAATATCAGAAAGCCGAAAAAATAAAAGCGCTTCATCATTCAATCCCAACCACGGCAACGCCACAGGCAATCAGTACAATGCCCAGCAAGCTCCACGGGCTCAGTACTTCTTTAAAGAATAAGCGACCACCAATCATGATAACTACGATATTGATCGAACCCAGCATCATGCCAAGTGACAGCGGCACCAGCGATAAAAATGCCAGCCACACGACGAATTCCAAGACATAGCTGCCCATCCCAATCCATAGCCACGGATGACACATCATCTGTCGCCACTGCGCCAGTCCAGAATACCCAACACCATTTTGTGCCGCCGCTTTGAATGCTAACTGCCCGGCGGTATCGGTCAGAATATTAAGAACCCACAGAATGAGAGTTAATTGGCTCATTCGCTACACTCCCTTGTGTTATCGCGGCATTGATACTTTGATTCTCCTCCTGCGAATGCATTGATGACCTAACAGAACGTGTGGAAGGAGCGTTCCGCTCAATAAAATCTATCGATAGAGAAATCAACTCACGACGATCGTTATCGATGGTGATCATGTGATAGCTGTTTTTTAGTAAAACCATTTCTGCCGGACCGCTGATGCTATCGCGGACCAATTCACCGTTGCGCCTGTGGGCGATGTCATCGTTTTCCGCGTGTAATATCAAACAAGGTGAGGTGATATTTTTTAATTGCTTACGGACCTCGCGCGACAGCTGTAGCATTTCACTCAACGATGGCCACGGATTCCCCGGCAGCCCTGCCGCCCCGCTGTCGCCGGATAACATACTTTGTGAGATTTTATGGCGTAGTGATTCATTTTGAATGCCATAAGGTGGTTCTTCATTGAACATGCGGTAACGCCCAATTTTTAACATATCCATCAAAGGCAAGAACCACGGTGCTAAAAACTGTGATACCGGTGGAATGCTCCAGCCGTCGTAACGGAAGGTCGCGCCATATACCAAGACGCCGTTTACTCGCCGAGGAAAATCGGCGGCATATTTCAAAGCCAGCAACGCGCCCATCGACAGCCCACCAACAAACAAGTAACGGGTTTTCTGTCGCAATTTATCAGCCGCATCGATAACGCTTTGATACCAGTCTCGCCAGCTAGTTTGGATAAGATCATCAACATCCCCACAATGCCCGGCCAGTTGCATGCCATAGACGGTAAAGCCTTGGGAATGTAAGCCACGCGCGACACCGCGCATTTCGGTCGGTGTACCGGTGAGCCCATGGATCAATAAGATGCCAATTTCGCCACCTTCAAGATAAAATTCATGATTCTCAATCACATTGCCCCCGAAACATCATTGGCAAGTAGCCGCTGCAGATGTTCAGCCGCCTGTGAAAAATCATCGATCGGCGTAAAACTTGTGCCGTTTTTCTGACACTCACGAATTAGGCTATCTTTGGCAAAAACATGCTCAACTTGGCGTGACACGCAGAAATCAGAGCGCCCATCGCCAATCAGCAATGATTTTCCCATCACGCTGTTATCTGCTGCCGTTTTTGTCTTGCCAGCAATCGCACATTTGCAGGTGCCACTGGCTTTGCGACAATCTTGCTGATAGTGAGGAAAATTAAGCGACCAACGCCGCTCACTGATTTGGAGCAATTGATTGGCAAACACCGGCAGGCCGGAGATGCCATGGCGTTGTAAGAGATAATTGATAGCGTAATCGAGCCCATCACTGACGACATTAAGCGCAATGTGTTGCGCTTTGACATAGCGAACAAATTCAGCGAAATCAGGATCGATATGAATTGAGTCGAGACAGCGGTGCAAATCTGTAGTTGATGCATCTAATAATGCAATTTGCCCCGACATACAATCTTGTGACCCTATTTCTCCCGCAACCCAGCGTTGTTCTAATGCTTGCCAACCCGGCATGCCGAAAGTATCGAGTAGCGTATCAGTAATATCTTCAGTGCTAATTGTGCCGTCAAAATCGCAGTATATCGTCCAGGGCATCGCCATTGATGAGAATGTTCTAATTTCCATAATCCTTGAGTCTACAGAGCCACAATATTTTTAATTCAAAAAAGATAATAATAAGTAGCAGGTAAGATTAATTAGCAATATATCAACAGATAAGTAAATAATGTATCAACGGCACAAAAAACACGCAGGCGAATACATAATATGGATTTATTACTAATAAAATAGAGGCTAAAAACGTCATTCTCGCGCCAGAATTAAAATATTAATTTCCATCAGAAATCATAAATAACACCTAATGAGTAGGAGTAAATACCGTCATGCCCAACCATTGGGCTATCACGTAATTCTGATGGCAAAAAATCGCTGCGAAATTTAGTATAAAAATTCCATTTTTTACTCAAGGAATAATTCACAGTTAATGCAACAAAAGGCGTAATGGAACCGTGGGGATGATAAGCACGAAGCCCGCTTCGATGACTCTCATGGCGGGAAATACCGTAATAATAACGGTTTTGCTGAGCGTTAGCCCAAGCTCCGCCGATTTCAGGGACAAGAGTCAGTGAGTTGAATGTCAGCATATTGAGATAAGACACTTCGCCGACGAGGCCTTTGCTGCGCCCCAGCGTATCGGCTGCGACTTGTGTATGCACAGCACCATAACCGGTCGTGTATTGATAGCTAAACCCCGCCATCAATGAGCCATGTCGGTCTTTCAGGCTACGCATGGCATCACCGTGACCTAGGTTGGAGTTGTATGAAGTAAAATCATAATAGGTTTTTATTTTCAGCTCATTAACATCGTTATTAATAAGATAATATCCAGCTTCCGCGCCATCCAAATACCAGGTGTCATCGTCATAATTTAATACCGGCAATACACTATAGTCTCGATAACGCATGTTATAGGCACTGGTTTCTAATGTACCACCAAGACCTAATGAGAGATCGCTAATCTGCGCCCAGACAGGGTTAGCAACCGGAATTAATAAAATGAGATAAGGGAAAATTTTCATAGCAACTCCATTGCGCATTACGAAAAAACCAATGAAAACAAGTGTTCTATTTTCACATGTTTCCGAATAACTCTATTAAGATAATTTTAATGTAAATAGGAAGATAGGAAACCATGACCATTTTAGCGGGGAATTATAAAGCAATATTAGGAGGGTGTTTAGTAGGAAATGCCTTGTACCAACTTTCAGTAAAAAAAACCACTATTCCATGCGAGTGTATTTATGGATAAATAACGATTATTCATTCTATTAATTATTCTGGATGCGGAAAAAAGAAAGACTCATGTCATGACTAACATGAGTCTATTTGATTGATATTACGCGGAGAGCGTAGCCCCACCGTCGATCACAATATCCTGCATCGTAATATGGCTAGCCAAATCTGATGCCAAGAACAGTACTGCATCGGCAATTTCTTGCGGCTGTGCGATTTTACCCAAGGGGATGCCCAGTTTAAATTGATCCGGGAAACCGGCGATGGTGCGTTGCTCAGCCTCAGCAGATGTCCACATGCCGCGCTGCATTGGCGTATCGGTTGAACCCGGAGAAACGAGATTACAGCGCACGCCGAAAGGCGCCATTTCTAAGCCAACGGTCATGCACAAACTGCGCAATGCCGCTTTAGAAGCACAATATGCCGACATGCCAATACGTGGAACGTGAGCCGCATTAGACGCAATACTGACAATCGCGCCATAGCGCTGGCGACGGAACACCGGCAGCGTATGACGGAACAAGTTGAAGGCTCCACCGGCATTCACCGCCAGACAGGCCTGCCAGTCAGCATCACTGATTTCGTCTGTTGCGCCCATCCGAAGAATACCCGCGCCATTAACCAGCACGTCCAATGTTGGATGTTCAGCTAACAGCTGCTGACAGACGCGCGCGGTATCTGCCGCATCGGTGATATCAAGCAACTGTGTACGAAAAGGATATTCTCCAGACGTAAACTGTTTATCCAGCCCAATGACCTCGGCACCCGACTCAAGGAAACTGAGCGCCGTTTGATAACCAATGCCCTGTGCAGCTCCCGTCACCCAAACGCGTTTACCCTGAAAATCCATGCTGCGGCTCATTACGCCTTCTCCGCAGAGAGCAGCGCCCACCAGCCATCAATGGTTGGCGTTTTAGCCAGAGCCACGAAATCGATATCTTCGCGGATTTTCCGCCAGCGGGTTGCCAGCGCCATAATGCGTACTGAGTCCAAACCATAATCGATCAGGTTTTCGTCGTTTTCTACTTCTTCGCTGCCCTCATCGAGTAGCGGCAAGATAAGTTCGCGCAACGCCTGCTTACTGGCAATACCCGGCAGCAAGTCAGCGGTTGTTACCACCCGGCCACAGCGCCCGGCGGTATAATTGAGCGCCATTAAATGTTCTTCGCGCGAGAAATCTGCCAATCCATCCGCCACCATAAAGGGCTGGATATTACGCATGAAAGCATCAATGGCGGTGGTCAGGCAGCCGATATGGGCATAAACGCCACAGATAATCAGCTGATCGCGACCGCTTTCCTGCAAGATTTCCTGCAAAGGTGAGCGATGGAAGGCGCTGTAGCGCCACTTCACTAGCACCTGATCGTCAGCTTCCGGGGCAAGCTCACTAATCACCGCTTGCTGTTCCGGGTGCTTATTGAGTCCCGGCCCCCACATATCATTGAGCAGCGCACGGTCTTCATCGCTTTGATTGTTAGGCTGAGCGGTATAAAACACCGGAATACCCTGAGATTTACAATAGCGACGCAGGTTAGCGATATTCTCAACGACCTGCTTAACCAGCGGGCTATCCTCGCCCCAAAAATTCAGGAAATAGCGTTGCATATCGTGAATAAGCAGCGCAGCGCGACCAGGCTCAACTGTCCAGTTCACTTTATTGGTCGGCAGTTCCGCCGCCGTCGGCAACGCATAAGAATCAAGTTTAGGAATGGCCATTATTATTCTCCCTGAGCCAGAGTGGAATGCTGCTGCTCAAGACCTTGGCGCAGCAATTTTTTATCGACTTTGCCTACTGGCGTTAACGGCAAACCTTCAACCAGTACAAAGCGGTCGGGTAATTTGAATTCAGCAACGCCCAGTTCACGTAGATGGCGGCGTAATATTACGGCCTTAATCGGTGTTTGCGTCACAACAAAGGCGCAGCTTTTCTCGCCCATTAAGGCATCGGGCATGGAGACCAGCGCGGCATTAATCACTTGAGGATGACGCAGCAGTAAGTTTTCAATCTCTTCCGCCGCAATTTTCTCACCGCCACGATTGATCTGATCTTTTTGTCGCCCCTGCACCTGCACATAACCATCAGCGGTGAGAGAGATCAGGTCACCCGAGCAATAAAATCCTTCGGCATCAAAAGCCTCGGCATTATGTTCAGGACTCTGATAGTAGCCACGGAAGGTATAAGGGCCGCGCGTCATTAAGCGCCCGGTTTCCCCTTGCGGCAGCGGATTTCCTTCATCATCGGCCACCCACAGCTCATCATCGGGACACATTGGGCGACCTTGCGTGGTAAACATATGTTTGGCATCGTCATCAAGTAAGGTGTAATTCACCAAGCCTTCCGCCATGCCAAACACCTGCTGTAACTGGCAACCTATTTCGGCGGGGATACGCTTAGCCAAGGTTTCACTCAGCTTGGCACCACCGACCTGTAATAGCCGCAAACTGGCAAGCGCCTGATTGCTGCCCCACTCATCAATGGCTTGTAGCCACAGAGTCACCGCCGGTGGGACCAGCGCGGTCACGTTGATCTGATGTTGTTCAATCAGGGCGAAACAGACCTGAGCACTCGGATCGGTTGCCATCACCACCTGACCGCCTGCGCAAAATACCCCCAGAGCCCCCGGTGAACTCATCGGATAATTATGGGCAACTGGCAAGGCGCACAGGTAGCGCGTATCGGCAGTAAAGCGGCAAATCTCTACGCTGCGGCGCACGCTGTAGTAGTAATCATTGTGAGTACGAGGGATCAGTTTTGGCGTACCGGTACTGCCACCGGACAACTGGAAAAATGCCACTTGCTCAGCAGGCGTTGGTGTAGCAACAAAGTCTTCTGCCGATGTTTCTAACCACGCGCTAAGAGAGTGTTCTTTGCTAAGTTCATTACGCAGCACCACACAGCGCAATGAAGCCTGTTGGTGACGTAATTCATTGAGAAAATCATCGTTAGCAAACAAGCCATGTTCACGATCCGCCACCAGTAGCGCCGGTTTGATTTGCGCCGCATACGCGGTTAATTCGCTGCGCTGGTGACTGAATAATGCATTAACCGGTACAACGCCGATTTTCAGTAAGGCAAAGAACACGATATAAAATTCGCTGACATTGCCAAGCTGTACCAAGGCGGTATCACCGGCCACCAGACCTTGCTGCGTAAAGGCTGACGCCAGACGGTCAGAATAGTCATTCAGTTGGCGATAGCTCAAGCTGCCTTGGGCGTCCGTTAAGGCGATACTGTCATTCTCTGCTTGCAGTGCCACGATATCCGTCATCGGACGGTCAATCCAATAACCTCGTTCGCGATATCGTCCCGCGAATTCCTCCGGCCATGGAGTAAAAGCAATACTCATGTAATCTGTTCCTATTCCTGGAAGTTGCCGATTTAGACCAGTTTATTGATCTATAAAGGCTTATTGATCTAGACCTAAAGCACGTAACATGGTGTTCAATTTCACGCCGGTTTCTCGCCATTCTGACTGCGGGCAAGAATCAGGCACGATGCCAGCCCCGGCAAACAGACGTACGCGATTGGCATCAACCGTGCCGCAGCGAATCGTCACGACCCATTCCCCATTGCCTTGTTCATCGCACCAACCAACAATGCCGCCAAATAAGCCACGATCGAAAGGCTCGAGCTCGGCAATCAAATCTCGAGCGGCAAGCATTGGCGAACCGCATAGTGCCGGGGTTGGATGCAGCAAACAGGCCAGCGACAGCGCGTTTTCAGCGCTATCGGCCACTTCACCATCAATTGGCGTCGACAGATGCCAGAGCGTTGGCGTGCTGAGCAATTCTGGCGAGTCGGGAATGTGTAAATGGCGACTGCGCGACGCTAATACCTGCTGCATGCCCTGTGTAACGACACGATGTTCATAAAGATCTTTGCTGGAGGACAACAGCGCGCGGCTGACCGCGTTGTCTTGTTGGCTATCGCGTTCACGCCTTGCAGAACCGGCCAATGGGTTGGAATAAAACTGATTGCCCGACTTGCGCAGCAGCAACTCTGGGCTAGCCCCAAAAAGCGCCCCTTGCTCTAACGGCACATGAAAATGGTAGCCCAACGGATTTTGTACAATCATTCGGGTCATTAAGGCATGGCGATCCAACGGTTGCTGAGTTTCAATTTCTAGCAAACGTGACAACACGATTTTATCAAGCTGTGGTGCGGATGTAGCTGCCACAGCATCGCTGACCATTTGCATGAATTCTTGCTGCAAAGGAAGCTCGCGTAAACTGAGGATGTCAGCGGAGCCGGTGGTTGTGGTTGCCGGTTGACTCAATACATCCTGACGCTCAATCCATTGCACGTCCTGAGGGATAAACAGCGACGACGGTTGTCTGGTATCAAAGGGGATCGCACCACACAAAACCGGATGTGCAATTCCAGCACGTCGGGCAGAGGCCAAGGCCTGCTTGACCACTTGCTGAAACTCACCCTGAAGGTTATCGCCATCCGCAGCAGGTGTTGTCACTCGGCTAAAGCACCCCTCAGTCACCAGACTTCGAAACGGTGAGGTGAAGAAGAAACCGGAGGTCGGGGATACAGGAGCATTACGCTGCTGCCCTTTCCTTGTCTGCGAAGCACTGCCGCTAACCCCACTCACTGCTATATCCATCAGTCTCCCCTCCATCCAGATAATGATAAGCGATATAATAACGATTATCATTTGTATTTAAGTGAGCGTAAATTACGTCACCGCTTTGGCGATGTCAATCAGAGTAAATGTTACGTTAAAGCGTTTTCCATCGGCCTCACTTAGTCTTTACACTGAAAATGAAGACTTATTAGCATTTAACATCTAAGGATTGAGCTTAATGAAGAGAACTCTATTTTCGTATCTGGCGCTCAGTTGCGCACTTTTAGCCCTGCAACTCAGCAGCGCACAGGCAGCGGAAGGATGGCCACGCCAGATAGATACTTCTCACGGACAGATAACATTGTCAGCGGCACCGACGCGTATTGTTTCCACCAGCATGACGGTAACCGGCACTTTGTTGGCAATTGATGCGCCGGTCATTGCCAGCGGTGCAACGACACCCAATACGCGCATCGCCGATGATCAAGGTTTTTTCCGCCAATGGGGCAATATCGCTAAACAGCGTCACGTTAAACGCCTCTATATCGGTGAGGCCAATGCGGAAGCCATTGCCGGTGAAGCACCTGACCTGATTCTGGTATCAGCAACTGGCGGTGACTCGGCGCTGAAGTTGGTCGATCAACTGTCGACCATCGCCCCCGTCATGGTGGTTAATTATGACGATAAAAGCTGGCAGGATCTGGCGCTGCAACTCGGGCGCGCAACCGGCCATGAAGCTCAGGCTGAACAGGTAGTTAAACAATTTGATGACAGAGAAAAAGCGCTGAAGCAGCGATTGCAGCTACCGCCACAACCTGTATCGGCATTGGTGTATCGCGCTGACGGCAAAGCCGCCAATCTGTGGACCTCAGAATCGTCGCAAGGGCAATTTTTAGAACAACTGGGCTTTACCCTGGCAACCGTTCCCGCTGATTTAAATAGCAGTACCAGTCAGGGGATGCGCAAAGATATTGTGCAATTGAGCGGGGAAAATATGGCGCAAGGGCTTAACGGCAAAAGCCTGGTTCTGTTTTCCGGTGATGATAGCGATGCCGAACGGCTGATGAAAAATAAATTCTTAGCGCAATTACCCGCGGTGCAAAACCATCAGGTATTCGCGCTGGGTTATGATAATTTTCGCTTGGACTATTACAGCGCCAGCAACATCCTGACGCTGTTGGAAAAGCAATTTACTGCTCACTAGCCTTTACGGCGACTGGCGGCGTCGGCGCTTTAACGACGCTGCCAACCCGACGCAACGAGCCCATGACAAAAATCAGTACCACGCCAAGTAAGGCTGCACCAAAACCAAAACTTGTTGAGCTGTATACCGGCAACATCAACGATCCCATCGCCCCCAATAATAATGCACCAAATGCATCGCCCGTCACGTTCTGCGCTGTCCATAAGCCGTTTACCCGCCCGAGGAAATGATCCGGCGTCAGATTCTGGATCAGCGCATATTGCAGCAATGAGTTAATGGCACTGAGATAACCGAATGCCACCAGACAGAGCAGGGCCAAACCATACCAAGGCATCAAACCAAATAGCCCAACGGCAACAAATGCGGCAATCGCCGTGATCAACATCATCCAGCCAGGGCGAGCGGAATGCGAAATCCGTCCACTGGTGAAAGCTCCAATCGCCGCCCCAAGCGGTACCGCCGCGTACATATAACCCAGATGCGCCGTATCTATTTGCCAGATTTGCGCTATCGCCGGATAAAGCACCCGCACGGCGCTGGCCATGGTTAACAATGCGCCGATGAGGGCAACCATTCCTACAACTTTGTTTTGGAATAGAAAACCGACACCATTAATCAGCGCTCTTAACGGGTGTTCACGCGGTTGTGGCGGCGGAGGGAGCTGTGGCAGGCGTAACAATTGCAATACGGTTAATGCCGTCCCTATCGCTGCTAAGGCGTAATTCCACGCCACGCCGCCGCTGGCAATCACCAGACCACCGATCGCGGGCGATAAAATAGAGCCAAAGCGCACGGTTAACATACTCAACGCCCCGGCTTGCACCATATTCTCTCGCCCCACTAAAGCTGGCGTAGCTGCCAATAGCGCGGTGACCCCCACGGCACCAAAAAAACCGTCCCATACAGATAACAGATAAATCACCACTAGCGAGGGCGTCGGCAAAAGTGCGTTGATACATAAACCAATAAAGCCGATACCGCAGGTAGATCGTGCAAACAGGATCAATCGACGGCGCTCATAGCGATCCGCCATAACACCGCCCATTAACAGACCGATGAACATACCGCATCCCGCTAACGTTACCGACAGACCCACTAACATCGTCGAGCCAGTCATCGCCTGTATTTGTACCGGTAAGGCGATAGCGAGCATGCCTAACGCCACAATAGAGATGAAGCGAGCACAGAAGACCGCACGAAAGTCAGGGTGGGTTTTTAGCAGACCAAAATTGAGTAAAATCGAGGGCTTATCCATAGCATTCCCATAACAACGGGTGAAAAGGCACAGCGCGAAGGCTGCATTAAGTCGATAAGTCATGTTACCATAGACAAATACAATCAATAACGATAATAAATATCATTATCATTCAATTTGATATAACAGGTTGCCATGGTTAGGCTTTTACGCAGAGGAACTCTGCCGCCGTCTTCTCAAATTGCGTCCACATTAACGCGCCCCACCCGTTCCAGCTGGCATCAAGTCGGCGGCATGTTATTGGCTGCCGTTCTATTATTTTGCGTCGTGGTACTCAGCCTCTCTATTGGCGCAAAGTCTATTCCATTTGCAACGGTGCTTTCTGCGCTGAACGGCACTTGTAACAGTGCCGACTGTGTCATCGTCAGCGATGCTCGCATTCCACGCACGCTGGCAGGTATTTTAGCCGGTATCGCGCTAGGTCTGTCTGGCGTATTAATGCAAACCCTTACCCGAAACCCGCTGGCCGATCCTGGCATTCTTGGCGTCAACGCCGGTGCAAGTTTTGCCGTAGTGATCGGTATTGCTTTCTTTGGTGCCACAGACGTTGGCCACTATTTATGGTTTGCCTTTGTCGGCGCGATGTTAGCCACATTACTCGTCGCAATGATCGGCGCTATCGGTGGTGGGCGGCTCAACCCAATACGTTTGACGCTGGCAGGCGTGGCGTTGGGGGCAGTACTCGAAGGGATGTCATCGGGTATTTCGTTGCTCAACCCGCAGGTTTTTGATCAGCTGCGCTTCTGGCAGGCTGGCTCGCTGGATATTCGTAATATGGCGGTAGTTCGTACAGTGACGCCGCCGATTATCCTCGGCGCACTGATTGCCTTAGGTATGACCCGTGCATTAAATACATTAAGTATGGGAAGCGAACTGGCAACCGCGTTGGGAACCCGTATCGCAGGCACACAACTAGCCGGGCTGCTGGCGGTAACACTGTTGTGTGGTGGAGCAACCGCTGCCGTTGGGCCTATCGCCTTTATCGGCTTGATGATGCCGCATATTGCCCGCCGTTTAGCCGGTCCAGACTTGCGCTGGGCATTACCCTGGACGCTATTATTGACCCCGATCTTATTACTGACCGCGGATATCGTTGGCCGCTTGTTGGTGGCCGGTGAGTTAAGAGTGTCAATTATTACCGCGCTGCTTGGTGCGCCAGTGCTGATTATTCTGGTGCGTCAGCGTTCCATGCTGCGAAGGGGCTAATTGTGACAATACTCACTACTCGCCCTGCGATATCCGCGCCTCGTCAGGTTCTCTCACGCCAGTGGCTTATTGCACTTATGCTGCTGTGTATCTGCTTGCTGCTAGCAGTTTATGCGCTGGGAACCGGCACATTGTCGTTAAGCGCAACTCAGGTGATTGATGCACTGCGTGGCGAAGGCCCGCGTAATTTCTCAGTGATCGTCAACCAATGGCGTTTACCGCGCGTAAGCATGGCGCTGATCATTGGCGCGGCCTTAGGCGTGAGCGGCGCTATTTTCCAATCGCTGATGCGTAATCCCCTCGGTAGCCCTGATGTTATTGGTTTCAATAGCGGTGCCTACAGCGGCGTACTGATCGCGCTGGTGTTGTTTAACAGCGGGATCGCCGGCATCACAACGGGTGCGATGGTTGGCGGTATTTTCACCGCCGCTATTGTTTATCTATTGGCCTGGCGCAACGGTGTAGAAACCTTCCGGTTGATTATCGTGGGCATTGCCGTGCGTGCCCTGTTTATGGCGGGAAATACCTGGCTGTTGATCAGCGCCTCGCTCGAGTCGGCACTCAGCGCCGGGCTATGGAACGCCGGCTCGCTAAACGGCATCACCTGGGCCAAAAGCGCGCCGGTGATTGGCCTGATTGTTATTGCATTACTGATGGCGCTGCTGTTGTCGCGACGCATGAAGCTCTTAGAAATGGGCGATGATACTGCCTGTGCCCTTGGCGTCTCTGTCGAACCATCTCGACTATTGTTGATGCTCGCGGGAGTAGCGCTGACCGCGGCCGCTACCGCAGTTGCCGGTCCTATTTCGTTTATTGCATTGGTCGCACCGCAGATAGCCCGCCGTTTATGCCCTAATCAATCACAACCATTGGTTCTGGCGGCGCTATGCGGCGCATTGCTTCTGTTAGCCGCTGATGTCATCGCCCAGCGCGTATTCCTGCCTTATCAACTCCCGGTCGGCGTGTTAACCGTTAGCCTCGGCGGGATTTACCTAATTGGCTTACTTGTCCGCGAGTCCCGACGAAAATGAGTAGTAAACCGCTGTTGCCCTCCCCATTGCGAGGGGAAAATCTCACCCTAAGTTACGATAAAAAGATCGTGGCTCAAGACTTGTCGGTCGCGATTCCAGAAGGCAGCTTGACGGTAATTATCGGCCCGAATGCCTGCGGGAAATCAACCTTGTTGAAAACCCTCAGCCGCCTGATGCAGCCGCAGGCAGGTAGCGTCTGGCTCAACGGCGAGCAGATCAGCCGCTATGCCACCAAAGAAGTCGCACGCCAGCTTGGCCTATTGCCGCAAAGTTCGAACGCTCCAGGCGACATCAGCGTGATGGATTTGGTGGCCCGCGGGCGCTACCCTCATCAAGGCTTATTTAAACGCTGGACGCCAGAAGATCAGCAAGCTGTAGATGAAGCCATGCAAGCCACCGGTATTACCGAGCTGGCAGACAGCGCGGTAGATACCCTCTCAGGCGGTCAACGCCAGCGAGTATGGATTGCGATGGTTCTCGCCCAGCAAACGCCTTTATTGCTGTTAGACGAACCTACTACCTGGCTGGACATCGCCCACCAAATTGACCTGCTCGAGCTCATGCGCGAGCTAAACCTGAAAAATGGCCGCACTTTGGTCGTCGTACTACACGACCTCAATCACGCCTGCCGTTACGCCAGCCATTTAATTGCGATGAAAGGCGGCAAAGTCCTGGCCGAAGGCAGTCCCAAGCAGATTGTCACAGCTGAATTAGTGGAAGAGGTCTTTGGCCTAAAGTGCATGATTATTGAAGATCCGGTGGCGCATACGCCGCTCATTATCCCGTTGGGGGGAGTTTGGTCTAACTCCGGGAGACTTCCTGTAGCCGGAAGGGCTTAAAGCTATGGCCGAGCTTTAGGGCGGCTTTGGAAAGCCGGGAAACGGTTGCCTAAGCGGTTATCAACACCAGAATGGTGTAATTTTCGGTTGTGGAAGCAATGACCGTGCTTGGGCGGTTATTAATACCAGACTGGTGAGTTTTTCGGTTTCCGAATTGCAGTTCTCAATGCGGCCTCGCAGCCGAAACCGAGCAAAGGCGCGTGGGCGCGCTCCTTTGCAATCCTGCGCCTTTCCAATGTGTTATATCGGATTTCAACTAGGCTATGTTTCAGCCACCGCAGCGACAGGCGCAAATTTCATGGCTCCGCCATTCCTTCCTCGGGTTCGAGCCTGCTTCGCCGTCTCTCCACCACTCGTCAGTGAAATTTTGAGTGCGCCACCAAGCTTTTTAAATTCCAAAGATAAACTGCCTTTGTCTTTATGTAGTTGCCGTTGATTTAAAAGCCACTAAGCGCACTCAAAATGCCACCGGTGCAGTGGTGAAAGACAATAGATTTATCATTGGCTTGAACCCGGAGGCGGGGAGCCTGGAAGGCTGGCATTTGCGCTATAACGGAAGCCACTGAAACATGGCCTCCGCTGGATACAAAGTTGAAGTAGTAAAAAAGCGCGGGAAGCCTGAAGGGGCGGCGCTTACCGCCCCTTCGGTCGGTTTAGGCTGCGGACTTATATTGATAACCACAGCTGATAAACCGAAAAATTCACCGTTCCTAGTTTTTCAAAACCGTACAAAGCACGGTCATTGCTTCCACAACCGAAATTTGCACCGTTATAAGGTTTTACAAAGCCGCCTCTAAGTCCGGCCTGACTTAAGACACTTATTGATTAAAGGCCCCAGCCTCTCAAATGACGCTGGCGAAACAATATCAACATGCGCGCAATCAAGCTCGTGTACCTCTAAGGTATCCACATATTCTGACCACGTTTTCTGCACGTCCATGTCCTGTTGTAAGGTTTGCATGGCAACAAAAAGCGTGGCTTGCCCTGTAAAACGGGCGGTGTGTGTTTTGGTAAGCAGACGGACAGAGTCGGCGTAGTTGGCTTCAATGTTATCGAACATATTGTTGCGCGCTTCGCCCATCGCCGGGTCGAGGGTTTCCTCAGAAACGGCCATGAACTGTTGCCGCTCACGTTGCACCTCTTGCAATACCTCATCATCAAGTACATCCCCCCAGTTTTGCGTTTCTGGTGGATAAGTATCTAATAAACCAAGGAAGTTGACCTGTTCACCTTGCGCTTGCAAGCGTGCAGCAATGCCCTGTGCTAGCGTGCCGCCCAGCGAGTAGCCGATGAAATGGTAAGGGCCGTGTGGCTGAACTTCACGCACAGTATTAAGGTGAATTTCGCACACCTCATCCATATTTTCACACTGTGCCAACGGGCCATCCGGGCGCGGGGATTGGATGCCGACCAGCGACCATTGCGGGTCGAGATAACGCGCTAATACACTAAATTGCCAAGCAAAACCTGAGGCTGGGTGCAGGCAGAATAGGATTGGGCCTTTACCTGTACGTAATGGCAAGACGGCGCCGAAACCTGCGCTATCGGCATCTTGCTGCGAGCCTTCTTTGCTAAGTAGTGTCGCCAGTTGTTCAACCGTCGAGGCAACCATTACTTGTCCGACAGAAACGGGCTTGTCCAACTCGCGACGCAGTTCAGCAGCCAGTCGCATTGCCAGCAGCGAATGTCCACCGAGCGCGAAGAAATCATCGTCGGCAAAGACTTGGTCGCGCTGTAACAGCGTGGCAAAGAGTTGTGCAATCGTGCTTTCTACACCGGGATGGGCAGCTCGTCCCGCGGCCTTTTGGGCGGTTTTGGGTTGCGGTAAGGCTTTGCGATCCAGTTTGCCGTTGGCGCTTAAGGGTAATGCCGGCAGCTCGACTAACGCGACAGGCACCATATGCGCGGGCAAACGCTCGGCTAACGTAGCACGCAGGCTATCGGTATCTAAATGTGCGCCCACTTGCGCCACCAGATAGCCGACTAACTGGCGAGCATCACCGCCGTCGGTCGCGACATTGCCGAGTATCATCGCGTGAGTCACCGCCTGTTGTACGCCGGGTAATGACAACAATGCGTGGTCAATATCGCTCAGTTCGATGCGCTGGCCGCGAATTTTCAGTTGATCGTCGCTGCGTCCCAAATATTCGACTTCCCCCCCCGGCAGCCAGCGGGCAACGTCACCGGTGAGATACATACGACAGCCTTCAGCATAAGGATCGGCGATAAAGCGGCTGGCGGTTAAATCCGGTCGTCCCAGATAACCCTGGGCCAACTGATCGCCCGCCAGATAGAGATCCCCCGCCACGCCAGGCGGCACCGGACGTAAACGTGCGTCTAGAATGCGCAGCTGAGTATTCCATACTGGTAAGCCGATAGGCACGCTGGCTCCGCTGACGGCGGCCAGCGCGTCTCCCCAGGCAGGGTAGAAGCTGACGTCTACCGCCGCTTCGGTCGGGCCATAAAGGTTGTGTAACGGTATCGCCGTGCGTCGCTGCCATTCGCGGCACAGCGCCGTTGGTAGGGCCTCACCACTGCAAAAGACCTGACGCAGCGACTGGCACTGCACCACAGCGTGTTCGCTATCTAATGCGGTCACAAACGCCGCCAGCATCGACGGTACAAAGTGCATAGTAGTAACCTGATGCTGAGCGATTAATTCCTGTAGCTGCTGCGGGTCTCGATGCGCCTCCGGCGGAGCCATAAATAATCGTGCACCGACCATGAGTGGCCAGAAGAATTCCCAGACGGAAACATCAAAGCTACAGGGCGTTTTTTGTAGCACCACATCGTGGCTATCGAGCGGGTATTGATGTTGCATCCATAGCAGACGGTTAACGATAGCCTGATGGCCAATCACCACACCTTTTGGCCGCCCGGTCGACCCTGAAGTGAAGATCACATAAGCCGGATGTTGGGGCGTTGGCCCAATAAAGGTTTGTGGCAAATCAGCTTGAATTGGCAGCAACTGCTCATAGAGAAAAACGACACCTTGCTGACAGAATCGTGGAAGTTGCACCGCATTACTAATAATCAATCGCGGGGCGGCATCTTCAAGCATCATCGCCAGTCGTTCGTCAGGATATCCGGTATCTAGCGGTAAATAAGCCGCGCCAACCTCGACAATCGCCATCAGTGCCAACGATAAGAACACTGAGCGCGGTAAGGCAACCGCAACGATATCGCCGGGCTTAACGCCCTGCACAACCAATTGCTGAGCCAGAGCGATAACTTGTTCTCGCGTCTGCCGATACGTAAATTGATACTCGTTATCAGACAACGCCGGCGCTTCGGGCGTGCTGCGAGCTTGTTCGGCTAGCCGTTGGCTTAAGGTCTGCGGGGCCAGTGGATGTTGAGTATCGTTCACTCGATTTAATAACTGCAGATCGGCGTCGGAGAGCATATTGGCCTGCCCCACCGCTAATTGCGGCTCAGCGACAAACTGCTCGATTAATAGGGGTAAGCGCCGTAGATGCGCAGCCAACTCTTGCGGCTGGTAACGCTCAGCATTAGCCAGTACATCAACAGTTAACGCGCCTGCGTCATCAATATAAAGCGCGATTTCCATGTCGCGCACCGGCCCTGAAGCCAGCTCATGTGTGATGCCTTCAATACCATCAAAATCCAGGCGAAAGTCGAACATTTTGAAGTTGAATACGGTGCCATACAGCGGCTGACTATCGCCGATACTGCCAAGGTCACGTTGGATCTGTTCAGCATCGTAACGCTGGTGACGGCGCACGGTTCTTAGCTCTCGCGCTAAAGTCATGGCCAGTGAGCACAAGGTAGACTGTGGATCGACATGCATTTCTACGGGTAAAACATTGAGCACCGGGCCTGTCGCACACAAAGCTGCCGACCCGACTCGGCGCATAAAAATGAACCCGGCGCTAAAGTCAGTCTGCCCACTCAGACGCGATACCCACAGCGCAACGAGCGCGAAGGCAATATCTGAGGCCGTCAGGTTATGTTGCTGACCAAAGGTGACCAATTTAGCAAAAGCCTGCGGATCGCAAGCTTGTGATAGTCGATGAATACGCGTGGAAGCAGATTGCCCCGCCAACGGCTGCTGACTCATGCTCGCCGGAGGCGGTAATTGACTTGCTTTCTCCAGCCAAAATTTCGCATCGCGCTGATAGGTTGTCGAATCTTGGTAACGAAGGTATTCGGCCACCACCTCGCTAAAAGGGGTAAATGGCGTGGATTCTGCCTGCTGTCCGTGGCGTAGTTTGCTGTATATCTCGGCAATACGCCGCGTAATCGCCGTAAAGCTAAAACCATCGATAATTAAATGATGGTAACGCTGATACCAGAACCAGCGCTGGGCTGAGAGCTTAATTAATGCGTGATAGACCAGTGGCTTACCGCTGCTGATTCGCAGATCGCTATTGAGATCCTGACGCATCCGATCAATAGCAGCTGATTCCGCATCAGCCGATCCGCTAAGATCAATAACCGTCACAGCGGGCAGCTCGAGCGAAGGATCAAGCCACTGCATCGGCACGCCATCGTGCTCTTCAAAGCGCATATGCAAGGTATCCGCTTCTGCCAATCCTTGCGTAATCGCTGCGATCAGGCATTGACTATCCAGCGGACCGTTAAGCTCGATGTAATGGGCTACCGCGTAGGCATTGTGATGAGATGAAATCTGATCGGCAACCCAGATCCCTGATTGTGCGGCCACCAGCGGCAGATCGATTCGGGTTGGTAGATCAATGCTGGTGTGTTGTGTGGCTAATGCTGAAGACGTTTCTGACACAGCAGTCACTCCTGTTGTCGGCAAACACGTTTAATGCTTGAGGTAAACTGCGGTGCCCATAAGGCCTGTAAGCCATCAAGTAATCCACCGCGCCAGCATAAGGCATCGTGCCCACCTTCTACTTTTTGGTAATTCACCTGATGTGCGCTGTGCTGCAACATATCCACTAATCGTTCATTGACGTGATCAATCAAACGCTCATGGACACCCGCTTGCATAAAGATCTTCAGCGGATATGTGTTACCGAGTCCTTGAGCAATTTGCTGAAGTAGCCAGCAACCATCTTGCGGCTGTTGACTCGCCTGCAATAAATCACGTCTCGGCCACCAGAACGATCCCGATTGGCTAAGTACACAGCCAAAACGCTGTGGCCAATGTAAACCTGCATAAAGTGAAGAAAGACCACCAAAGCTTTGGCCTGCGACCACGGTTTTCGCCGGGTCGCTGCTATGCGGTGCCCACTGTGCTAACTGCGGTAAAAGTTCTTCCTGAATTGCCAACCAAAAATCTTCGTTGCAGGTCAATTCTTTGGCGCGCTGCTGGCTATCAATAACATCGATAAGTAAGTACACCGCGGCAGGCAGCTTTTGCTGGCTGGTGAGCTGCATTAAAGGGTCCCAGATAGGCATCTGTTGTGACCAAAACTGCCCATCCAGCAAGATTGCCAACGGGCGATGAGTCACGTCGCTATGGCCTGTGGTGTAAACCCAGACATTACGTGTATTGCCAAGACGCTGACTGGTCCAGCGATGTTGCTGTAACCATGCCGGGGGCGCTGGCATACAACGACCGCTGGCCGTAGCGTAATTATCAAAGTCCTGCCAAGCGGGTTGTGCTGGCGCATCCGGCATCGAGACACCGGAGAGAAAATGCCCTTTAGCGCCCTGCCATGCACGACGATGGTTGAGTAAATCATGCGTTGCCTGACCAAACATGCCACGCCACCAATTACGCACATTGTGCATGGCAGAATGGGCATCTTCCGTCGAAGGTGTGAAAGGATGGTCTTCGAGGCTAGGAATAAAACTGTAGCTGCCACGCCAGCCGGCATTAAGGGTGGTTTGCCAGAACCATACATCAGTTCCGCTAAGGCGTTGCAGGCTCTGTGGTGATGCCGATTGATGGTGGTCCGTCAGACAATTGATATTGATCCAGACGCAACGATAGGCAGAGGTAAGCTCAGAACCTTGCGGATCTTTCCAAAAGAAGGTGGCTTTCCAGCGGCCATCTGGCAAGGGTTCAATACAAGGCGTTCCCACTCTGGCAATATCGAGCCACCACCGATGACTTCCAGCATGTCTACTGGCTAATAGTCGACTGCTTTCCAAATATTGTGTTGATTTCAAAACATCCACTCACTTTGTGATTACTACATTTCTCAGCATGAACATGGACTTAATACCATGCACTCCATCGCATCACGATCAAACACCAAGCTGAATAGTATTGATAATTATTTTCATTTGCAATAGTGTGTGACCGCGAATAGGCTACTGCTTCAGGGGCTGGGTATTTATTGAGCACTGAGTCATGTATTTAAGGTGCTCATCAGCGGTCTAGAACAGCTGAAAAATTACTCATTTCACATTCACGTTTGGCTACACAACACATCACAACAGACCATCCTACTGCCTTGTTTTTCCTCTGCAGTTCTTAGGATGGAGTTCAGGGTAGGAACTAAAATGACACATACACTCTCTCGTTATTCTTTAGCCACGCTTATTGGTTTAGCTCTGGGTTCATCAGCATTTTCTTTATCTTCTTTCGCCGCAGAAACCGGGGCGAACACGTCTACTGATAGTGATAAAACGGCAACCAGCGATACCAAAAAAGCTAAAAAGAGCAAAGAGGTCGACACTGAAGATAAATTAGTGATTACGGCTGCTCAGCAAAACCTGCAGGCACCCGGCGTGTCGACTATCACGGCTGACGAAATCAAAAAAAGGCCACCAGCACGCGATATCAGTGAGCTCATTCGCACCATGCCTGGCATTAACCTTACCGGTAACTCCACCAGCGGACAGCGCGGTAATAACCGCCAAATTGATATTCGCGGAATGGGGCCGGAAAATACCATGGTGCTAATCGATGGTATGCCGGTAAATAGCCGAAACTCAGTGCGCCAAGGCTGGCGTGGAGAGCGAGATACCCGCGGTGACACAGCCTGGGTTCCGCCGGATATGATCGAACGTATTGAGGTGCTACGTGGTCCAGCCGCCGCACGTTATGGCAGCGGCGCGGCCGGTGGGGTAATTAATATCATCACCAAAAAAGATACCAAAGCCTGGCACGGTTCTTGGGATAGCTACATGAATATGCCGCAACACGATAAGGAAGGGTCGACCAAGCGCACCGATTTCAGCCTTTCCGGACCGCTGGGCGATGATTTTAGTTTCCGCATGTTCGGCGGCTACAGTAAAACACAGGCCGATTCTCAGTATTTGAATGAAGATAATCGTTCGTTACGTACCGGCACCTATGCCGATACCATTCCCGCTGGACGGGAAGGGGTGATCGATAAAAATATCGACGCCCTGTTCCATTGGGAGTTCGCCCCAATGCAGTCGCTGGAATTTGAAACCGGTTATTCTCGCCAAGGAAATCTGTACGCAGGTGATACGCAAAATACCAATACCAGCGCGTTGGTAAAAAAGATGTACGGTAAGGAGACTAACCGTATTTATCGCCAGACTTACTCTTTGAATTATCGCGGTGCCTGGGATAACGGCGTTTCAACGACCAACTATGTGCAGTATGAAAAAACCAGAAATACGCGAATGAACGAAGGGCTGGCCGGCGGCACAGAGGGTATTTTTTCTGACGGCTCATTCAATACTATTCAGCTAGAAGACATCCTGGCACATAGTGAAATCAGCGTTCCATTTGATCTCTTAGTATCGCAAACCGGTACTATCGGCACTGAATGGAACCAGCAGAAGATGAAAGATCCCTCTTCTAATACCCAAACCTTTATGGGCGGTGCGATCCCAGGAATCGATAGCACCGGCCGCAGCCCCTACTCCTCAGCACGAATTTTCTCTATTTTCGCAGAAGATAATATCGAGCTGACCGACAGTACTAAGCTGGTGCCTGGATTACGTTTTGATCACCACTCGGTGACGGGCAGCAACTGGAGCCCATCGTTGAATTTGTCACAGGAACTCGGCGATGACTTCACGTTGAAAATGGGTATCGCTCGCGCCTACAAAGCGCCAAATCTCTTCCAAACCAACCCGAATTATATCTTGTATAGCCGAGGGCAAGGCTGTGCTGCTACCGCCAATGGTATTGGTTGCTACCTGCTCGGTAATAAGGATTTGGATGCAGAAACTAGCGTCAACAAAGAAATTGGCCTGGAGTTCAAGCATGATGGTTATCAAGCCGGTGTGACTTATTTCCGCAATGATTACCATAACAAGATCGAAGCCGGTTACAGACCTATCGGGATGTCTACCAATGGCGCCAGCGATATTTATCGTTGGGAAAATGTGAAAAAAGCGGTAGTACAAGGCCTGGAAGGCACCTTGAATATTCCGGTTACCGATACCATCGCCTGGAATAATAACGGTACTTATATGATTCAAAGTAAGAATAAAGACACCGGTGATTACCTGTCGATTATTCCGAAATTTACCATCAACTCCACCTTGAGCTGGCAAGCGACGGAAGACCTCTCCGTACAATCAACCTTGACGTGGTATGGCCGTCAGAAGCCGAAGAAGTACAACTATAAAGGACAAGAAGTAACGGGAAGCGAAAAGCATGAAGTTAGCCCTTATGCGATTATCGGTATGAGTGGAACCTATGACGTGAACAAATACGTTAGCGTCACCGCAGGGATTGATAACCTCTTTGATAAGCGTCAGTTCCGTGAAGGTAACGCGCAAACAACCGGCAATGACACCACGAATTCCTATATGTACGGTGCTGGAGCGGCGACTTATAATGAGCCTGGCAGAACTTATTATGTAAGTCTGAATACTCACTTCTAATCGCAGAGGTTACCGTCGTCAGTCAGGCCACTGACGGCGGTTATCTTGTATAGGTTGCTTGCACATGAAAACTGACTCTTTCTGCTTTAATTTCTCGCTGCCTGCGCCCTTGTTAAACCAGCAGATTTTCGCTATTCGTTTTGATGCATCAACCCTTTCTCCCGCTGATTTGCTGGTACTACCGCATCATCAGCAATTGCAAAAAGCTGTCGTCAGCCGTCAGGCAGAGCACGTCGCAGGCAGGCTAATGGCGCGCGATGCGCTCCTTCATTTAGGCGTGCAAGCGACAATTCCGGCAATTGGTTCACACCGCCAACCGCTGTGGCCTGAAAATGTGATGGGGTCGATTAGTCATAACCGTTATATCGCACTCGCAACGGTGGCGAAAATGAGCGGCGAGGGTTTAGAAGGGATCGGCATCGATATCGAGTCATTGATCGAAAGCGATCGTGTTACTGAAGTGGTCGATGGGATCATTGGTGCAACCGAATATGCGGTGTTAAACAGCAGTTCACTATCTTTCGAGATTGCATTAACTTTGGTGTTTTCGGCGAAAGAAAGCTTATTTAAAGCTCTTTTCGCTCACGTTGGCACCTGGTTTGATTTTTCCGCTGCGCACATCGAAAGTATCTCCCCACTCACTCAAAAATTCACTCTACGTCTGGTGGAGCCACTAAGCCCAATTCTGCCAGCAGGCCTGTTATTTGAAGGGCAGTGGCGTTGGCTAGATAACAATATCGTCACCTTTATCCGTGTCTGAATCTTAGTTATTTATATAAAGAAGACGTGAATATCATGCTCAGAAGCATGATTTACCTCTATTCTCTAACGCAGAAAAAAAGTGCTACATTCAAATGCCTGCAACTCGAAGAATGACGGGCATATAAGGAATAGTATGACAGCACCCACTCTCTTAGCTTCCCCTTTAAAACTGGGCGACACCATTGGTTTTTTCTCTGCCTCATCGCCAGCCACCGCCACAGCACCCCATCGCTTTGAGCGTGCTAAAGCCTTTTTGCACAATAAAGGCTTTAATCTTAAGGCTGGGCAGTTAACCGGCAAGACAGATTTTTATCGCTCGGGTTCAATTCAGGCGCGGGCAGAAGAACTGAATCAACTGATTCGCGACCCGGCGGTGCGTTGCATTATGTCGACGATTGGTGGAATGAATAGCAATGCGATACTGCCTTATCTCGATTACGACGCACTGCGTGCAGATCCAAAGATTATTATTGGCTATTCAGATATCACCGCGTTACTGCTGGGCATTTATGCCCAAACCGGCTTAATTACTTTTTATGGCCCGGCGCTGGTTGCCTCTTTTGGTGAATTCCCGCCGTTAGTTAACACAACTTACGCCAGCTTTATCGATATATTGGTCAACCCACAAGCAGAGGGTTACCGCTATACATTGCCCGAAAAATGGAGCGATGAAAGACTCAATTGGGATAACGTCACGCCGGTTCGCCCTAAAACGCTGTATGACAACCACTGCCGTTTTCTCGGTAACGGGACCGTGACTGGCCGAGTCATTGGCGGCAATTTGAATACCTTGTCTGGCATTTGGGGCAGCCCTTATATGCCTGCGATTAATCATGGCGATATTCTGTTTATTGAAGATAGCCTGCATGATATTGCTACGGTAGAACGCTCATTCGCGATGCTCAAACTTAACGGTATCTTTGAGCGTGTATCGGCTATCGTGCTAGGAAAACATGAAGGTTTTGATAACAATAACAGCGGAAGGCAGCCGATTGATGTGTTACTAGAAGTACTCGATGGGCAATCTTTGCCTATTATTGATGGCTTCGACTGCTGCCATACCCATCCGATGCTTACCCTGCCATTAGGCTGCCAATTGCAGTTGGACTTCGATAAGCAGCAAGTCGCTATCGTCAGCCCTTATTTATCTTTAGCTCGCTAATATTACAACTGCTTAATCTGGTGCCAGCCGGTTGTAATCACTAATTTTAAGTAGCCACGGGCAGAACTCTGCCCTGTTACTTCCTCTTCCCGTGATCTGCCACTCAAAAAATAAACAAAGCCTCCATACTCATCTGGTATTAACTATTGATTGACATAGTATTAACAAATCAGAGGAGAAACATTATGAGCAATAATTATAAACATCCGATACCGGCATCTATTGCAGCAAAGACTTTAATCACACCTGAAAAATATCAGCAATATTATCAACAATCTATCGAGAATCCTGACGCCTTTTGGGGAGAACAGGCTAAGGTTCTCGATTGGATTAAACCTTTCACGAAAGTAAAGAACACCTCTTTTGCTCCCGGCAATATCAATATTCGCTGGTTTGAAGACGGCACACTGAATCTGAGCGCCAACTGTCTGGATCGTCATCTGGCAGAACGAGGCGATCAGGTCGCGATCATTTGGGAAGGTGACGATCCCAATGTCGAAAGTAAGCATATTACCTATAAGCAACTGCATCATGATGTCTGCCAATTCGCCAATACCTTAAAAAAACTGGGCATTAAAAAAGGCGATGTGGTGGCGATTTATATGCCGATGATCCCTGAAGCGGCAGTAGCCATGTTGGCTTGTGCACGCATTGGTGCCATTCATTCCGTGATCTTTGGTGGTTTCTCACCAGATGCGATCGCGGGGCGTATTATCGATTCTAACGCCAAACTGGTGATCACCGCCGATGAAGGTCTGCGCGCCGGGCGTGGTATTCCGCTCAAACAAAATGTCGACGATGCGCTGAAAAACCCGGCGGTTATCAGTATCTCTAACGTCGTGGTGTTTAAACGTACCGGTAAGAAAGGCAACTGGCATGAAGGGCGTGACCTGTGGTGGCATGAGGCCATAGAAGGTGTATCCGCCGATTGTCCCGCCGAAGAGATGAACGCTGAAGACCCGCTGTT
This sequence comes from Rouxiella sp. Mn2063, assembly GCF_049319665.1. NCBI lineage: Bacteria > Pseudomonadati > Pseudomonadota > Gammaproteobacteria > Enterobacterales > Yersiniaceae > Rouxiella > Rouxiella sp. Mn2063. The sequence continues at coordinate 236,350 of NZ_JBMOUD010000007.1, forward strand.
TATCCTTTATACCTCCGGTTCGACCGGTAAGCCAAAAGGCGTGCTGCATACCACGGGGGGATATCTGGTTTATGCCGCCCTGACGTTCAAGTATGCCTTTGATTATCATCCTGGCGACGTTTATTGGTGCACCGCCGATGTAGGCTGGATCACCGGGCATAGTTATTTGCTATATGGGCCACTGGCTTGTGGTGCAGTAACCTTAATGTTTGAAGGCGTGCCTAACTATCCGACCACGAGTCGTATGTCTCAGGTCGTTGATAAACATAAAGTGAATATTCTCTATACCGCACCAACGGCGATTAGGGCATTAATGGCTGAAGGTAATAAAGCGATTGAAGGCACGCATCGAGATTCCCTGCGCATTTTGGGAACGGTGGGAGAACCAATCAACCCGGAAGCCTGGGATTGGTATTATAAAACCATTGGCAACAGCCATTGTCCGATTATCGATACCTGGTGGCAGACAGAAACGGGGGGTTTTTTGATTACGCCGTTACCGGGAGCAACAGAGCTGAAAGCAGGCTCAGCCACGCTGCCGTTCTTCGGGGTAAAACCTCTGTTGGTTGATAACGAAGGTAAACCGTTGGAAGGCGCTTGCGAAGGCAATCTAACTATTGCTGAATCCTGGCCAGGTCAGGCTCGCAGCCTGTTTGGCGATCACGCTCGTTTCGAAGAAACCTATTTCTCTCCGTTTAAGAATTTGTATTTCAGCGGTGATGGCGCACGTCGCGATGAAGATGGTTATTACTGGATAACCGGACGTGTCGATGACGTACTGAATATTTCAGGCCATCGTCTTGGTACCGCCGAGATCGAATCCGCGCTGGTCTCCCATCCAAAAGTGGCTGAAGCCGCTGTGGTTGGTATTCCGCACGCGATCAAAGGGCAGGCTATCTATGCCTACGTCACACTGAATCACGGTGAAGAACCGTCAGCAGAGCTCTATACCGAAGTGCGTAACTGGGTACGCAAAGAGATAGGAGCCATCGCCACGCCGGATATTCTTCACTGGACCGATTCGTTGCCTAAAACCCGCTCCGGAAAAATCATGCGCCGTATTTTGCGCAAAATTGCCGCCGGTGATACCAGCAATCTAGGAGATACCTCAACACTCGCCGATCCGAGTGTGGTCGATAAACTGTTGGAAGAAAAACAATCTATGAAACAGCCGACGTAACTATCACCGCCTTGAGGCGGTGAATTCAATCAATACCTCTTGGAGTCTTTTTATATGAATGATTTCATTTTACAGAAGGTTGAGAGCAATCCCCGTTTCAAGGAATTAGTACATAAACGCAGCCAGTTTGCCTGGCTGCTTTCTATCATCACATTGTTACTGTATGTCGCTTTTATTTTTCTGATTGCCTTCGAGCCGCAATGGCTCGGCACTCCGCTGTATGCAGGAGCCACCATCACCCGAGGTATTCCAATTGGCGTTGGGCTGATTGTGATTTCTTTCGTTCTCACCGGTATCTATGTCTTTCGTGCTAATGGAGAATTTGACCGCTTAACTGCGGATATCGTGCGTGAGGTGCAGCAATGAACGCCCGTTATTTAGGGGGGCTGGCTTTACTGACACTGGCTACGCCGCTTATTGCCGCAGAAGGGATCGCCGGTGAAGTTGAGCGCCAGCCGCTGAACGTTGAAGCTATTGTCATGTTCGTGCTGTTTGTCGGTGCGACGTTATACATCACCTACTGGGCTTCGAAGCGCAGCCGTTCTCGTCAGGATTATTATACTGCCGGTGGCAATATCACCGGTTTTCAGAATGGCATGGCGATTGCCGGAGATTTCATGTCGGCGGCCTCATTCCTCGGGATTTCTGCGCTGGTTTATACCTCCGGTTACGATGGGCTAATCTACTCAATCGGTTTTTTAATCGGCTGGCCGATTATTTTGTTCTTGATAGCGGAGCGATTAAGAAACCTTGGCAAATATACATTCGCTGATGTGGCGTCGTATCGCCTAAAACAAAAGCCTATCAGAAGCCTTTCTGCCTGTGGTTCTCTGGTAGTCGTAGCACTTTACCTGATTGCTCAAATGGTTGGGGCTGGAAAGCTGATCCAATTACTATTTGGGCTTAACTACCATATTGCCGTGGTACTGGTTGGCATATTGATGGTGTTGTACGTCCTGTTTGGCGGCATGTTAGCCACAACCTGGGTGCAGATTATCAAAGCCGTCTTGTTATTAGCCGGTGCCAGTTTTATGGCGCTGATGGTGATGAAATCAGTCGATTTTAATTTCAACACACTCTTTAGCCAAGCGGCTGCTATTCATCCGAAAGGCGTCGCAATTATGAGCCCCGGAGGATTAGTATCTGATCCAATATCAGCATTGTCGCTAGGCCTGGCATTGATGTTTGGTACCGCGGGTCTGCCACATATCCTCATGCGTTTCTTCACCGTTAATGATGCTAAAGAAGCACGAAAAAGTGTGTTCTATGCTACTGGTTTTATTGGCTATTTTTACATACTGACCTTTATTATCGGCTTCGGTGCCATTGTACTGGTCAGCTCAAATCCAGCGTTTAAAGATGCCGCGGGGGCATTGCTTGGTGGGACCAATATGGCCGCTGTACATTTAGCCGATGCGGTTGGTGGCAGCTTCTTCCTTGGTTTTATTTCTGCTGTCGCTTTCGCCACTATCCTGGCAGTCGTTGCTGGGCTGACATTGGCCGGCGCTTCTGCGGTTTCTCATGACCTCTATGCCAGCGTTTTCAAAGATGGCAAAGCTAGCGAACGAGACGAGCTGCGGGTGTCAAAAATTACCGTGGTGATCCTCGGTATCGTAGCCATTGCACTAGGTATTTTGTTTGAAAAACAGAATATTGCATTTATGGTGGGTTTGGCATTCTCTATCGCTGCCAGCTGTAATTTCCCGATTATTTTGCTTTCTATGTATTGGGCAAAATTGACCACTCGCGGTGCGATGATTGGAGGCTGGTTAGGGTTGATCACGGCCGTAGTATTGATGATCCTTGGCCCAACCATTTGGGTACAGATCCTTGGCCATGCAAAACCAATTTATCCTTATGAGTATCCAGCATTGTTCTCAATGATCGTCGCTTTTGTGGCAACCTGGTTCTTCTCAATAACCGATAATTCTGCCGAAGGACAACAAGAAAGGCTGCGTTTCTATCCACAATTTGTACGTTCGCAAACCGGTATAGGGATATCACAAGGTAGTAAACATTGAGTTTAAAAGAGAAACCTCGCGCAAGCGGGGTTTTTTATGATGCTGATTTAAATAATGAGCCGTTGAATTTGATGCAAAAGAAAAAGCCCTTCACTTGCGTGAAGGGCTTCGTCTCTTTTTGATGCCTGGCAGTTGATGAATAACTTCGTTATTCCCCCTTCGGGCCGTCGCAAGCGACGTTATGAAGTCCAAGCCTTCATTCCTACTCTCTGTCGAGTAGCGAACCTGCCGTTTGAATTCAATAGAAAAAGCCCTTCACTTGCGTGAAGGGCTTCGTCTTTGTTTGATGCCTGGCAGTTCCCTACTCTCACATGGGGAGACCCCACACTACCATCGGCGCTACGGCGTTTCACTTCTGA
>NZ_JBMOUD010000008.1:0-236276 GCF_049319665.1 Rouxiella sp. Mn2063
CTTCTTTTTGAGTTTTAACACTCACATTTTGGCACTTAGATGCCGCGAAAGCTGGAGCGTCCATCTCATTATCCCTGGCTGCTTTCCCCTGGCCTCATTCGTTCGCTTGGCCGATAAGATGCGCTGTTTAAGGTCAACGGCAAGAACAAAAGCAAGAGCAAGTCAAAGACAAATCTAAAACTCGCCCCGATCTTATTAACGTTCCCAGTAGGATTCTTCCAGGCTGTCTTCTCGTTCTGGCAGGCCGCGGCTGAGGCGCGGAGCATGCTGGTTGAGAACCTGGTAACTGACGCGGTTGGCGTATTTGCAGACTTGTGCCAATGAGGAGTAGGTCAGGTATTCGCGTGCGTGTTTGCTCGAGTTGGGTACCGATGTGCGGTGGAAACCGTTGGCAGCGATGTCGTGCAGTACCGCAGATAACGCGCCGTCGCCTGCGCCGTTGGTGTTCATGATTTTCTCGGGGCCGCCCATGTAAGGCGCAATATGCGAGAAAATACGCAGCGGCTGAACGCAGCTTTCACGACGCATCGCGCGGCTGAATTCGTATTGGTTAAATTCAGCAATCGCGCCCGGCAGTAACGGGTGCTGGGTGGTGCGTTTGAACTCTTCTTCGGTATAGCCCGCCATATAAAGCCCGTTCGGCCCAGCGGTACATAGCACCAGATCAACCCAATCTAACGCGCGATTGGACGCCATTAGCGGGTCGCTGATCCCGGTCAGCGCACAGGCTTCATCTTCGTTCATTGCCAGAATAGAAACATGCTCGTTGATAAAATCACGCCACGCTTGTGGGTTATCAGCGATGACGTATTGCGTACCTAACGTCAGCACCACCGGCACCTGATGCTTTTTGGCATAGCTGATAGCCTGCATTGCCGCTTCCGGCATTGGCTCACCTGCGCCACTACGCAACAGATAAGAGGTCAGCACTAATGCCGATGCTCCGGCGATCACCTCTTCTGGGATGCTCTCTGGACGCAGCTGGTTCATATGACCGGGGCTTATGGCAAAGGTGCGCTCGCCAATATCATTAACCAATGTAAAGCAGCGGCCAATCGGGCCATCAACGCCCTGCAAGTAGTTAAGATCGGTTCGGCTCGAGGTGTTGCACAGATAGCGGTATGCATAGCTGCCAATTTGGATATTGTTGCACATCACGCCCAGCAGAACAGAGCGGTCGTCAGCTAATACCGAGTAGTTATGCAAAGTATTGCCGATAGTGCCGCCGGCAAACTGGTGCGTAATCAACGACTGGCTGACCAACTCTTGATACAAGGCTTCAGCCGTTGAGTCATCAATCAGGCTCGATTGTCCCGGCAACAGACCATAACGTTGTACAAAGTCATCATCTACCTTGGCTTCAATATCCACCAGAATCTGGTCGATCCCGACAACATAAGACGTGCCAACCTCTTCCTCTGGTTGCATCTGTTGCAATAAAGGATCGCGAGCGCTGACGGGAAAGTAGTGTTTGGACTTACGTTGACCGGGAAATTTCATGATGTTTTTTAGGCTAGCTTGAAAAATAGGCGCGGAGTTTATCACAAGCTCGGCGGCCTTGGTAAGCAGGTTGGTATTATGCCAACCTGCGGCCCGGATCAAATGTCAGCGTTAAAAGTGTTGAGTCACTAACTGCTGTAGTAAATCGATATGCTCACTCTGATCGTTAAGGCACTCAATATACTCAAACTTTTCACCACCAGCATGTAAGAAGATCTCGCGGTTTTCAGCGTTGATCTCTTCTAAGGTTTCCAGACAGTCGGCAGAGAAGCCCGGACAGATAATTTGCACAGATTTCACGCCCTGCGCTGGTAAGCCTTCGAGTGTTTTATCGGTATAAGGCGTCAGCCAAGGTTCACGACCAAAACGCGACTGGAAGGTCAGCATCACTTTCCCGGTTGGCAGTTGCAAGGCTTCGCTTAATGCTTGCGCAGTGTCGCGGCAACGCTGCTCGTAATCATCGCCTTCGGCGACAAAACGTTTCGGAATGCCGTGGAACGAGAGCACCAAACGATCCGGCTCGCCGTGCTTTTCAAACGAGCGCAATACGCTGGCTTTCAGCGCAGAGATATACGCCGGATGTTCGGCATAATCGCGAATAAAGTTTAGTGAAGGCATATCGCGACGCCCCTTGAACGCGCGGGCAACGGCGTCAAAGACAGCGGCACTGGTCGAGCAGGAGTATTGCGGATACAACGGCAGCACCACCATTTTGGTCACGCCTTGCGCCATCAAACTATCAATACCACTCTTCACGCTCGGAGAGCCGTAGCTCATTGCCAGCTCAACCGGCGTATCCGGCAGACGAGCGGCCAGCGCCTTTTGCTGACGACGGCTGAAGACCATCAACGGAGACCCTTCTTCCATCCACACCGATTGATAAAGTTTAGAGACACGAGGTGAACGCAGAGGCAAGATCACGCCATAAAGAATTGGCCACCATAACAGTCGGTTAGTATCTACCACGCGAATATCGCCGAGGAATTCTGCCAGATACTTTTTAACGGCTTTTGGTGTTGGCGCTTCTGGCGTGCCGAGGTTAACCAGCAATACGCCAAATTTCGTCTGCTTCATTCAAATGTCCTAAAGTAATGTGGCTAAAAGTGGAATAACAAAAGCGATTCCGACTGCCCGCTTTAATTCGTGAGCACATTGTAGCTAAAACAGACCAAAGCGAAACCAATAACAGCCAATGGCATTACCAATAATGGTTAATCACCGTGTCAGACACCAAAAACAACAAAGGCGACCGAAGTCGCCTTTGTTGTAATCAAGCATAAGTGCCTATTATCAGGTACTTTGCTTAGCCGAGAATATTGCCCAGCTGCTGACTGATTTCGCCCACTTTTTGGGTGCCATCAATCTTCACATACTGTGTATTCCCAGCTTGTGCTTCTTTACTGTAGTAAGCGACCAGCGGTTCGGTCAGGTCATGGTATTCCACCAGACGTTTACGAACGGTTTCTTCCTGGTCATCTTTACGTGTGGTCAGCTCTTCACCGGTCACATCGTCCTGGCCTTCCACTTTTGGTGGATTATATTTGACGTGGTAAACACGGCCAGAAGGCGCATGAACACGACGGCCAACGATACGATCAACGATCAGCTCATCAGGTACGTCGAATTCCAGAACGAAATCAACCTGAATACCCGCTTCTTTCATGGCGTCAGCCTGCGGGATAGTACGTGGGAAACCATCGAGCAGAAAACCATCGCGGCAATCATCTTGAGTGATACGCTCTTTTACCAGCGCAATCACCAGTTCATCCGTTACCAGTTTACCCGCGTCCATGATTTCTTTGGCTTTCTTGCCGAGCTCACTTCCGGCCTTAACAGCTGCGCGCAACATGTCACCAGTAGAAATTTGCGGAATGCCATATTTCTCCATGATGAACTGCGCTTGTGTACCCTTACCTGCGCCCGGAGCGCCCAGCAGAATGATACGCATTGCGTAAATCCCCTTGCATGTAAAATTCTATAAGAATGCGAAAACGACCAACCATACCATTGTGAGTCCCCTTGCTCAAGAAAGCGGGAGCTAGCGCAACTAATAAAAGCTAGGTAGGCGTTGGATAAATTGTGGAATTATCGGCGGTTTATATCAGACATAAGGCCAGCTTTTGCTGGCCTTATTCTTACTAAACATCCATTACAACGTGGCAATTAAGCCTGTAACAGTTGATTCATCCGGCGAATAAACAGGTTAGGATCTTCTAACGTTCCACGCTCAGCAAACAATGCTTGATCGAGAAGCAATTCAATCCATTGTGCAAATTGTGATTCGTCAGCCACATCGGCCGCACGTTTCACCAACGCATGTTCAGGGTTAAGCTCGAAGATATATTTCACTTCTGGCGCTTCCTGGCCGGCAGCAGCAAACAGTTTAGCCATTTGCGTGCTCATTTCATCGGCACCGGTGGTGACAATGGCTGGCGTGTCGGTCAGACGGTGAGTCAGACGCACTTCTTTCACGCGCTCACCAAGCAGAGTTTTCACGCGCTCAACAAACGGCTCCAGCGCTTTTTCAGCTTCTTTTTGCTGTTCGTTCTCTTCGTCAGCCAGTTTATCCAGAGAATCATCGGCTTTGCTTACCGACTGGAAGACTTTGCCATCGAACTCAGTCAGGTAGCTCATCATCCATTCGTCGATGCGGTCAGACAGCAGCAAGACTTCGATGCCTTTTTTACGGAACAGCTCTAGGTGCGGGCTGCTCTTAGCCGCGGCGTAACTGTCGGCAGTGATGTAGTAAATCTTATCCTGACCTTCAACCATGCGGCCAACGTACTCTTCCAGCGACAGATTCTGTACGGAGCTGTCGTTAGCGGTGCTCGCAAAGCGCAGCAGTTTAGCGATTTGCTCTTTGTTGCTGCCGTCTTCAGCCGGGCCTTCTTTGAGTACCAGACCAAATTGCTGCCAGAATTTCTGGTATTGCTCAGCGTCGTCTTTCGCCAGCTTATCAAGCATCTGCAATACGCGTTTAGTTAGCGCACTGCGCAGGTTCTGGGTCACACGGCTGTCTTGCAGAATTTCACGCGAGACGTTAAGTGGCAGATCGTTGGAATCTATCAGACCACGGACAAAGCGCAGGTAGTTCGGCATGAACTGCTCAGCTTCATCCATGATGAATACGCGCTGTACGTACAGTTTCAGACCGTGCTTATGCTCACGGTTCCACATATCCCACGGCGCTTGTGAAGGGATATACAGCAGGCTGGTATATTCCTGCTTACCTTCAACGCGGTTGTGACTCCAGCTCAGAGGATCGCTGAAATCATGGGAAATATGCTTGTAGAACTCTTTATATTCTTCGTCAGTAACTTCAGATTTACCGCGCGTCCACAGCGCCTGAGCTTTGTTGATCTGCTCCCAGGTTACAGTGTCGTCTTCTTCGTTAGTGGTTTCGACTTCAACTGGCAACGCAATGTGGTCGGAGTATTTGCTGATGATCGAACGCACACGCCAGTTATCCAGGAATTCATCCTGATCTTCGCGCAGGTGCAAAGTGATCTCGGTACCGCGTTCGGCTTTCTCAATATCAGCTAAGGTATATTCACCCTCTCCCGCTGATTCCCAGAATACGCCTTGGTCAGCTGGCGCGCCCGCTGCACGAGTACGCACTGTCACTTTGTCTGCCACGATAAAGGCCGAGTAGAAACCTACGCCGAACTGGCCGATCAACTGACTATCTTTCGCCTGTTCAGAGCCGACAGATTGCAGGAAAGCTTTAGTACCAGATTTCGCGATGGTGCCGAGGTTTTCGATCACTTCATCACGGCTCATACCGATGCCGTTATCGCTCAAAGTCAGAGTACGTTTTTCTTTATCAAACGACAGGCGAACGCGCAGTTCACCATCGCCTTCATATAATTCAGGTTTGGACAGCGCGCAAAAACGCAGTTTGTCTGCGGCGTCTGATGCGTTAGAGATAAGCTCACGCAGGAAGATCTCTTTATTGGAATAAAGCGAGTGGATCATCAGATGTAAAAGCTGTTTTACTTCTGACTGGAATCCGCGGGTCTCTTGTCCTTTCATACTCATCAATTACCTCAATCAAAACCGTTTGAATGGTTAAAACAAACCTAAGTAGGATGCTGTACTAAGCGTTGAGGAATAGATGGGGTTAACTCAAGGATAATTCAAGAGGAAAATGTTGATGGTCGCAGGAGATAATAGATTGGCGAAAATAGAGCCAGGTAGATCTGGCTCTATAATATTCGGCACTTAATTCGGAACTGACTTCAGCACTCGATTTAGAACTTGAACGGATGACGGCCCGCCAGCGAATGTGACAGCGTGGTGCCATCAACCATTTCCAGTTCACCGCCGACCGGCACGCCGTGCGCGATACGGCTGGCTAATACGCCAAACTGACCGCACATTTCAGCGATATAGTTCGCCGTTGCCTCGCCTTCGACCGTTGGGTTGGTTGCCAAGATCACTTCTTGAATGCTTTCGCTTTCAAGCCGCTGTTCCAAACGATCCAGACCGATATCCCCCGGTCCAATGCCATCCAGAGGTGACAAATGCCCCATCAGTACAAAGTAACGACCAGAAAACTGGCCGGTCTGTTCAATGGCGTGAATATCTGCCGGGCTTTCAACCACGCAAATCTGCCCGTTTTCTTTACGCCGTGGATTGGCGCAAATAGTACAAATATCCTGCTCGGTGAATGTGCGGCAATCGGCGCAATGGCCAATTTCCGACATCGCGCGGGTTAACGCCTGCGCCAGCCGCATTCCGCCGCTGCGATCGCGCTGCAACAGCTGAAACGCCATGCGCTGCGCTGACTTTGGGCCAACGCCCGGCAGACAGCGCAATGCCTCCATTAATGATTCAAGGAGCGGGCTGGTTTGCATCAGAATGGCATCTTAAAGCCCGGTGGCAATTGCATGCCGCCAGAAACTGCCGCCATTTTTTCTTTTTGGGTTTCTTCGATACGACGTGCCGCATCGTTGAAAGCCGCAGCAATCAAATCTTCCAACATGTCTTTGTCGTCATCAAACAGGCTAGGATCGATTTCAACGCGACGGCAGTTGTGCGCACCATTGATGGTGACTTTTACCATGCCTGCGCCTGATTCGCCGGTCACTTCCAACTGAGCGATTTCGGCCTGTGCCTGCTGCATTTTTTCCTGCATTTGCTGGGCCTGTTTCATCAGGTTACCAATGCCGCCTTTTCCAAACATAATCATCTCTCTTTGCGTCGGGCCGCGTATATGCACCATGCTCCTACTGCGGCGTTTAAATAGGTCGGATACTCTCTTCATCCAGTTCTGCGTCGAAGAAACGGCGCAAAGTTTGGATGTTGTTATCCGTAATAATCGACTGACGCGCCTGCGCCAGTTTTTCTTCATAAATGGCTTGTCGCCATTCCAGCGGCGTTTTGACCGCCAGATTATCATCTTCTACTACGCTGAGTTCAACTGCCGTCTGATGCAGCGTAGAGAGCGCTTCGGTGAGAACCTTATGCGCAGAAGACGAATTCAAATGGCGGTGAGATCCACGCAGATGCAGGCAAATCTTCCCCGGCTCTGGGCGTTCGCAAAATGCATTCAACGCCAGTTGTTGCACCAATTTTGGAATAACTAACTGGTCTATCTCCGCCGCCCATTGATCGCGCTCGCTCGCCTCACTGGCTAAGCGGCCGGCAAGCTCTGGCGATTTCTCATGCTCCAGTGCCGTTCGCAGTGCTTTAGGCGTTGCGACCGGCTCCGGTGAGACTTCAACTTCATTCACGGCTTTCCAGCGATAGGCTTCTTGCTTCACCGGTTTTTCCGGCGCTTTTTTCACTGCACTTGGCCTATCCTGGGAACGCTCAGTTACCGAAGCCAGTCGCTCCAGTACTGAGTTTGCCGGCCGCGCATTATGCGCTGCCGGCTCAGCTTTTTTTGAGGAATTGTTCCCCTGTTGTCTGAGTAACTGCGTTCTGGCCTGTAACAATTGCGCCGTCGAATCAGGTATCGCCGCAGACGGTTCCGCTGGCGGTGCGCTCTGCTGGGCTGCCGATGCGCTATGTTGCGCTATCGGCGCACTATGTTGAATTGCAGACTGCGGCATAGCGGTCGTCGAAGGGGCTGGCGCTTGGTTTGGCACAGCACCTGGTGCCACGCTTTGCACAACGCGCGGCTGCGGCTCGGCAATAATGATTTTCGGGTTGAAGGCCAGTGCACGCAGCAGCGTCATTTCGACGCCCATGCGTTTATCTGGCGCAAAAGGCAGCTCTTTACGGCCAATCAACAAGGTTTGGTAATAAAGCTGTACGTCAGTTGGCGGCAATACTCGCGCCAATTCTCGTAGCCGCTGCTCAATGGCAACATAATGGTTATCCAATACCGCAGGCAGCAATTGCAACATGGCGATGCGATGCAATAAGGCCAGCGTTTCCACCAGCAGGTTATCCCAATCAACACCGCGAGATGCAGCCTGTTCAACCTGCGCCATGACTTGCGCACCATCGGCACTCACCAAGGCTTCTAAAATCGCCAGCGGCTGTTCATCATCCAATGTACCGAGCATTTGCGTGACCGTTTCAGTCATCACCTGCCCTTGCCCCATCGCAATGGCCTGATCGGTCAAGCTCAAACCATCACGCATACTGCCATCAGCAGCGCGCGCTAACAGTTGTAAGGCTCGAGGCTCGCTGGCAATCTGTTCTGCTTGCAGCACTTTGTCTAATTGCTGGCGAATCTGTTCAACATCCAAAGCTTTCAGATGGAACTGCAAACAGCGGGAAAGAATGGTCACCGGCAGCTTTTGCGGATCGGTCGTCGCCAGCAAGAATTTAACGTGCTCAGGTGGCTCTTCCAGCGTTTTTAACAGCGCGTTGAAGCTGTGACGCGAGAGCATGTGAACTTCGTCAATCAGGTAAACTTTAAAACGCCCACGCGCTGGCGCGTACTGCACGTTATCGAGTAGCTCACGGGTATCTTCGACTTTAGTACGCGACGCGGCGTCGATTTCAATCAAATCAACGAAACGGCCCTGCTCAATTTCCCGGCAGTTATCACACACACCGCAAGGGGTGGAAGTAATACCTGTTTCACAGTTCAGCCCCTTGGCTAACAGGCGAGCAATAGTCGTTTTACCGACACCACGCGTACCGGAAAACAGATAGGCGTGATGAATACGCCCCATCGACAGGCCATTAGCCAGCGCGGTCAGCACATGTTCCTGTCCGACAACGTCGGTGAAGGTTTGGGGGCGCCACTTGCGGGCCAGAACCTGATAGCTCATTAGGACTTCATCATTGATTAAAAAAGGATTATTTAGCGACAAATGAAAAAGCAATCATACTGTCTGCGTTTTCACATCGGTCTATTGATATACCGACACAGTAACCTATAAACGTCATAGTGTAACAGTACGCCGATTCTCATTCCCATAAATTTAGCGCGCACTGGAATGCCTGGCGAGGTTTTGCTCGAGATAATGATGATTTTGGGCAGGAATTATAATGGTGCTGCGGCGATCGTTAAGCGCACAGCACCCAAAAAGCGGGCTAGTCAGACAACAATAAAGCAGACTCAATTATTTACAGCTCGAGATCAGAGTTGCGAAAAACCACCGTCGACAACAATTTCTGCGCCAAGCATATAACGAGATTCATCGCTGGCGAGGAAAAGCGCCGCTTGGGCAATATCTTCAGCCTCTCCCAAATGCTTGAGCGGAATCCGGGCAGCAATTCGCTGCTTCGCCGCATTGATATCATCTGCTGAACCACCGCTACGTGAGTGGATAAATGTATCAATTGCGCCTGGGCTGACCGCGTTTACTCTGATTTTTCGACCCAATAACTCTGCTGACCAGGTCTGCGCCAGTGAACGAACGGCGGCCTTGGAAGCGGACAATAATGAGAGGCCCGGTGTGCCGACTTGGTTGAGCCAAGACGTGTTAAGAATCACCGATGCGCCTTCACGTAATAAAGGGGCGATTGTCTGCATCGAGAAGAACACGCCTTTAACATTAATATCCATCAATTCGTCATAACGCGCTGTTGAGGTTTCCATTAACGGCGTAACAAATGCCACTCCCGCATTTGCAAAGAAAACATCAAGCCCGCCAAAAACCTGCTTAACCTCGTCATGTACCCGCTGAAGATCGGTAAGTGATGTCACATCTGCTGCGATGGTCAGCACATCAGCAGGCAGCTGTTTTTTAACCTCTTCTAACTTGGCGGCATCGCGGCCCGTCATCGCTACACGAGCACCTTCACGTAGCATTAAAGACGCCGTCGCTAAACCAATCCCACTTGACCCACCGGTAATCAATACTGTCTTATCTCGTAATCTCACTTGCTCTACCTCTGCTAGAAAGTGTGTATTATTTGCACGCCTGAATATGTTGTTGCACAACGTCCTGAACGCCTTGTTGTGCCGCCTCTATCGCCCCTGCTATGTAGCCGGGGAACAGCGATGACCATTCACTGGCAATGCCTTGCAATCGATGTTGCCAAAAGCCTTGGTCCGCGGCAGCGGGTACGACAGCGTGATCCGCTAACAACGTGAGATCAGATAGATGGGCGGTGAAAGGATCGACAGCCCAGTCTTTAAAATATTCCGCCTGTGGTTTAGCCGCAGCCTCACCAAATAATCTCGTAAGCTGTGCTCGGCATAAGGTTTTCAAGCTCTCTTCGCTGATTGTCCGACGTGTTGTTGCCGGTACGCCCAAAAAACCAAACAGCGCGGATACACCGCCAGGTGTTGAAGCATCGTGTATTTCAGCCATCGGCCCGGCGCTACTTCGCGCTTCGCCAGACAGGCCATCGGCTCGCCAGAATGGCGTCTCATACACCGCCACATATTTAGCATGTGCCGCCATCCAGGTTGCGGTATTCGCCCATTGGTGGGCCAATGTTGTCGGCAACGGTGGAATATATTCCATCGCACAAGCAAGCGCCGGCGGCAGTGCCAGCAAGATATGCTCTGCCATCAGCGAGGATGTTTGTCCGTCGCGACACAGGCTATGCACCATGATCTGGTTATCGTGTTCTTGAAGCTGAAACACACTGTGTTGAAAATAGATTCGTTCTGATGGGATTGTCTTTTTCAGTTTTTCTGCCAATACCTGCATGCCGCCCACCAAACGCATGGCCGGAGGAGCCGAGACATAACCTGAGTGACGTGAGGGCCTGAGATGATGAGCCTGTTCATACAACAAGTCACCATGCTCATTTTGTGCAGTAAGCGCAATTCCTAACCCATTGAATATGTCTACTAATTGATGCTGTAGCGCTGGCCATACCCAGGTTGCGCCAAGATCGACCCGCATTTTGTCGACATCATCTACGCTGTGCTCAGCCAATGACACAGGCGAAAGCGCCCTGCCGCCGACCGTTTCACGCCCCTCTAATAAAACGAAATCAACACCGTAATTCATTAATAAAGAGGCGGCGTATAATCCACTAATACCCGCACCAATAATGGCGACTTGTGTACGTTTCACAGCGCCACCTCAGGGAGATTACGCTCTCTTAAGTGGCCCGTTTTAATGTAAAGCGTCACTCCCTCGCTACCGACAATTAGTGCGGGAAAATCACCGGCAGGCAAGCGCAACCAGCTGTATCTCTCATAGCTCTGATTATTTTCACTCAATGAACCGGCCAGAATCAGCAGCTCTGCACCTTGCGGTAATTCATTTTTAAATAAAAGGTCGCCGGGTAGCCGACGTTCCAGACGAACATTTTCATCTTCACTCTGATACAGCGGGCATTCGCTATAGGTTGTATAGTGCTGCCAGTTGGCATCATCTTGGGTATTAATACGAACAACAGCATCGTCATATTGCGACATCTGACGTAATTTCACGAAAATCATCGCGCCAGCAGCACCGCTTGAAGGCTGATGCGAGGAACCAGGAGGATTTCGTAGATACCAGCCAGAATTAAAATGGTGCTCACCTTCCGAAAATACTCCCTCTAGCACCAAGATCTCCTCGCCTTGCGGATGTGAATGCGCAGGAAAGAACGAGTGTGGGAGATAACGAACAATCGTCGTTGCCTGTGCTTGCTCTTCACCAAGTCTGTCTAGCATGATGCGCTCTACACCGTGCTGCGGTGAACCAGACCATATATGCTCGGCTGGCGTGACGATCGCTCGTTGAGAGAAATCAGGGTTTACTAACATGGATTCTTCCTGATAACGACAAAGAAAGGCACCCATCGCGGATGCCTGTTTACTCAAGCTTGTGGCAGGGAATCAAAGGCATCCAGGACGTGCGCGGTATAAGTCAATGCCGCTCCTGTATTCAACGAAATGGCTACTGCTAATGCCTCAGCAATCTCTTCACGGGTTGCACCATGTTTAGCCGCCGCTTTTACATGTACTGAGATGCAGCCATCGCAGCGCGTAGTTATCGCAACGGCCAGCGCGATCAGTTCATGTATTTTTGCACTCAAATGTCCTGTCGCCGATGCGCCTGCATCCATACGCATCAGGCCTTTCATAAATTCAGGGGTAAGTTTTGAGTATTCCGCCACTTTACCCAGTAGTTCGTCACGATGTTCATTCCAATCAAGCAACACAGAAACCTCTCATTATTCAGTGATAAAGCATCGGCCTGGCGTATGTCGCTGCCGGCATACTCAGTAGAAAATCTTTTTTACTTATTCATGCTGAAGTAGCGATATGGCTTAATGGATACTGTTTAAAGTCCGCCATATCTCAACTTGCATACATTATGGGAAGATTATTTTTACTGAACAAATGAGATAATCTTGGGAATTAATAAAGAAAAACTTCGTCGATATAATGAGAAGCGAGATAGTGAAATATGCCGCCGTATGACGACATATAAAAGGGAAAGCAAAGATGTAATCGACGGGAGAGACGGAAAGAAAAGTTACTCTGCGTTAGAACGACAGCTTTCTTTTACATCCTTTTGGATCCAATCATGGAAAAGTGAGACTTCAGGGCGTTTTAGCGCGTGATCCGATCTGACCATATAATAAGACCAGTTAAGCGGCCATTTATGTTCGCTAAAAAGCGCTAACAACTGGCCGGTGTCTATCGCCTGTTGAACTAGCGCTTTACGCACCAACGCCACGCCTCTGCCACTAAGCGCGGCCAGAATAACCGCCGATGTTGAATTAATATGCAAACCGTTCTGCCTGGCGGTACCTGCCCCTACTTTCTCCAATACCTTGTCCCAATCGGGAAAATTAGCACCGGGATGTGGTGTATCATCGTAAATAAGTTTCTGCGCACTCAACCAATTGCCGTCGATAGATAGCCCTGGCGTCAACATTAATGGGCTGCAAACAATAGTGGCTTCTTCATCCATTAGCTTAGTAGCATGCAGGCCCGGCCAGTCTCCCGGCCCGCAGCGTATGCCGATATCAGCTTCACCATGAATAATATCAGTCAATCTATCAGAGACATCGAGACGCAAATCGATATTGTCGTAGTGTTCAGAAAATCGATTAAGCCGGGACATCAACCAGTTCATCACTAAAACCTGAGAAGCGGTGATCACCACAACAGAACGTGCGCGGCGCCCACGTAACTTATTCAAACCACTTTCCAGCTTATCTAACCCTTCAGTGATATCCTGCAACGCATGCTGTGCTTCACTGACTAATGCCAGCCTCTCTTTGCCTGAACGCGTTCGATTCAACAGCGGATGCCCAACCCAATCTTCGAGCGAACGAACCAACTGGCCCACGGCAGCAGGCGTTACGCCGAGTTCTTCCGCCGCGCCGGTAAAACTACCGTGGCGCGCAGCGGCTTCAAATGCATGCAGCCACTTAAGTCGGTTCAGTGAACGCATGAAATACTCCTATTCTTAGTTTTACTCTATCCAGACTGGCAAAAATCATATCGAAATAGATTTTCTATGTCGATTGGCAATTTCTTCTGATTCGTCACTCGTTAATCTACATGGCAATATTTTCTCACTAACGCTTGCTGAGCAAGAAAATACGGCAAGTTTTAAATACTTTCCTTGATGAATCAGATGAGGTCACAATGTCAGTTTTATTTGTAGGCAAAAAACTTTTAGTTGTTGGTGGGACCAGTGGAATGGGATTAGAAACTGCACGCCTGATGCTCGAAAACGGCGGCAGCGTGGTACTGGTCGGTAATCGCAAAGACAAAGCTGAACAAGTACGTCAAACGCTGTCATCTTTGGGAAAGGTCGACATTATTGTCGCCGATTTGATGAAAGAAGACGGGATGAATCATGTACGTCAAGCGATCAACGAACAACATCGTGATATCAGCCTTTTGGTCAATGCAGCTGGCGTTTTCTTCCCAAAAGCTTTTACAGACAATCAAGAAGCTGATTACGACATGTATATGAACATTAACCGAGCGACCTTCTTTATTACTCGCGATGTAGTGAATAATATGATTGCCGCTGGTGTTAAAGGCGCTATCGTAAATATCGGTTCAATGTGGGCGCAGCAGGCTATCGGCGCAACGCCATCTGCAGCTTATTCGATGGCGAAAGCGGGTCTGCATGCGCTGACTAAAAATCTGGCAATTGAACTGGGAAGCAAAGGTATTCGTGTCAATGCCGTTTCCCCGGCAGTCGTCCATACGCCGATTTACGAAGGCTTTATTCCAAAAGAAGAAGTTAACGGTGTGATGGACAGCTTCGATAGTTTTCATCCTATTGGCCGAGTGGGCACAACGCGTGATATCGCTGAAACAGTAACGTTCTTACTCTCAGATAAAACCAGCTGGGTAACGGGTGCTATCTGGGATGTTGATGGTGGCGTCATGGCTGGGCGCAACGGCTAAAGCTTGCTGAAAACCAATCGCTGGCAATAAACGGTAGATTGGCTTTCTCAGTATCTATATTAGTTTGGCCAAGCCAGCATAGTTCTGGATAGCCTCGCCGCTGCCGATTACAGGCTGCCAGAAACATTGAAAGAAAAGTTTGATGAGCTAACGATAGAATATCGTCGTGGTGACGCAGGTAAGTGATGTAACCATTTTGGTCGTCTGGCTTGCTGGCGAAAATAGCAAATCAGGCGACCAAAACGATAAGCCGGATCACTTCAATTCATCGCAGCTTTCCCTGCCAAGCTTGCGCTCTTTAATGTTTCTCAGGTCATCTTGTATTTCAGCCTGACGTGCCAGCAATGCAAAATCAGTCATACTGTAGTAGCTACGAGGTACCGGCAAATTCACCATATCCTTGCCTTTCCAGATTTGCAGTTGCCCTAAATCAGCCAACTTATAGCCATAAGCCTGCTCTGGTAGCGTTAGGTATAAGGCCGGCGTTTCTTCCTGCGGAGGATGAGACGGCCAACGAGCGTCAGCGGTGTGATAATTGCGGTAACGCACTAAATATTTCTCAGGGGCGCGGCACTGGCTGTTCCACCATAATCCATCCACAGCATCAAACTGCGAGCGCGTTTGCTCGGCATCAACGCTTTGTAATTGATGTAAAGCATCCGGGATAGCAACCTGCAATGCCCGTGAATATTCGCTTAGCGACGAAGCATAGCCGCTATTGATCACATTTAATGCAATACGCGCCCCGAGCAAATTAGAGTAGAGATCTTCTGGAGAAAAAGCTGAAATGCCTTCAGAAAAACCGGGGACGGATTCAAAACCATACCATTGAGCCACTTCATGCCACGCAGCAAGCTGAAAAGCTAAACGTGCGGCAATAAAAGCACTAAGCGTGTAGCGCTGCGCCGGATCTTCTGGCGGTGTAAAGGCCCACAACTTGATATGGCGTTGCCCTAACTCATCGCTAAAACGAATCTCCTGCTGCTGGCCCAATTTCGGCAAAATTTTAGTGAATAAATATAACGTGTAATCGGCAGTATCTCGAATATGGGATAAATCGATAAAACCGCCTCGGCGGGTATAAATTAATCCATCATGTTCTGTATTAAAGCCAGCTAACGTACTTAGGACACTCAGTTTACTATCGTTATAGTGATGCTTACCGAGGTTATTCACCTCAACAACATTATCCAATTGATAGAAAGGAACGGTAATACCGCCTACTTCAGCACGCAAATTGTAGCCAAATGCGCAACAAGGCCTTAATCCTTCGGGAGCAGGTAATTCTCGCATTACTGGCCAACTCTGTTTAGCCGCAGTCGGCGATTGATCCATTGGCGTAATGAGCACCGATTGCATAGGCTCAGGCACACTTTGGCACCCAGCTAATAACACACTGATGCTGGCTAATAAGGTAATAAACTTCATATTAAAATGCTTCGCCCACCTGAAAATAGAAGCCGCTGCTTCGTTTACCTACGCCATAATCCAAACGCACGTTCATACGCGGTTTGAATTCAAACCGATAGCCAACGCCGACAGAAGGGAGCCACTCACCTTTACCAATATGTTTGCTGCCATCGGCCATATTGCCTGTCCCCACCCAACCAACAACGCCGTGACGCCAGCTCAGTTTGCGCCGATACTCTAGTTGAGTGTTTACCACATCGCGATCGCGATAACGGCCTTGATAATAACCCCGCATCCGGTGATCGCTGCCAAGTTCAGACATCATATTCCAAGGGACATCGCCTTGGGTAAAGCGCCCGTAAATATCCCAGGCCAGCACGGTATTGGCATTTAGGCTGTGATACAAGCTGTATTGGTTTTCCAGAACAGAAAAACGATTGTTGCTCCCCAGCGATGGAGAAAAATAGGTGTAGGTGACTTGCAACACCTGCCCTCTGGTCGGATTAGGGACAAAATCGCGGGTATCGTAACTAAAACTGGCGCTAGCACCGGAGCTAAATACCGAAGCACCACCGTTTGCACGATCAAAAGAACCTTTTTGTCGATCTTTGATATCAGTTGCATGCATGGAAGAAACGGTCCAGCCAGCGCCAATATAAGTATCAGGTGCAATCCGGTAATATAAAATAGGGCTTAAGGTTGCATCTTTTGCTGTATAGCCTTCCTTAGTATTACTTGTTTTCCCCGCTTGATATCCCTCCCCCCAATAATAAGTAGGAACATTATTAAGGGAACCATTAACGAAAACTCGCCAGCGGTCTTTATCCAGAAAACTATAATTTGTTACCCCTAACCCAAATGCGCCGGTAGAACTAAAAAAGCCGCTCATTGAGACGCTGGATATTTGGGTTTCAAGATCATTAGGATCTGGGCGATATAACCCCACCGCAGCAACACCAACCCCTACGCCAAGCTCCGGGGTATAAAATGGACCGGGTAATATTCCCCAGTCAATAGTCTTACTATTATCGTGCTTATCATCCGCGCCCAAATGGGCCAAGGCGCCGTCAATTTTCTCACGGCTGAGAAATATCCCAGCCTGAGAATTAAAAACAGGAAATAACATCATCAATAAAGCAAAACGAAAGCATTGATGAAGCGACATTAGAAGCGAACTTCTCCTGCTAACATAAAGCTATTACGTTTTTCAAAACCTACCTCGGTAGTGATATTGAAGTTTTTTGTTATTTCATACTGCGCACCAACCAGCATATTCCATGGTGATTTAAGATGTTGCTTAACTCGGAATCTGCCTTCACCCTTTTTGTTAGCAATATTGACCATGCTTTGCAATGCCATTGGGAAGTTCAAATCACTAATATTACCTTTAAACTCTTGTTGAATATCCTGATACATCGTTCCGACCCATAAATTCAGATGCCCTTCAGGGATATAATATTTACTCGCACCGGGTACAGTGAATCTATAACCTACGCGTGGGGTTAGCGTAAACGCCGAGATATTACCGTCCAGAATATTAAAATTTGTACGGGTGTAGTTCATATCCAGTGATGCGAAAGCATCATTGTAACCGCCGACGAAAGTGGTACCGCCGCCGTATGTTGTACCTTTAAATTTCAGTACAAAATCTAAATCTTTAAGGCCAAGCCCGTCAACATTGGAACCAAGGAATGGAACTTTATCCACTGTCACTTTTGATACAGAAGATCCTTTAGTATGGCCAACAATTCCATATATATTCATAAAGGGAAATAGCCAAGTATCAAGACGCGCTGTTGATGTTTTACTTCTCTCTCTGGTTTTACCAACGGCTATATGAAAGGAGTCTGGGTCTAACGGAATGTTTCCTATCCATGGCAGAGAAACACTTAACCCGCTGAGTTCAATAGTATCCACCTTAATATTTTGATGGATATCCATATAGTTGTAGCCAATACCGAAAGGCTCAGGAAGAGTATAGCCTTTCGCCCGGGCCGCATCCCCCAGAATAGGTAGAAAGGTCCCTTTCGAAAAATAACCTACATCTTCTTTTGGTTTTTCTTGAGATGATAATGCGAGCGTTGGTGGTTCAGAAATACTGGCAATTTGATCTGAGTGCGTAACTTTATCCAGCAATTTATTCGTTTGATTATTATTTTCAGCAAAGGATAAAGGAGATGACAATGCCGCCAAAGAAACCAACGCCACTGTATACTTATTTAGTTCCATAGTAAATTATCCATTTTGTTAAAACGTAGACGCGATATAAAAGGCAAATAGGTGCACGCAAGATTATAGATAATTTGATAGTGGAACGAGTACATAAAGTGCGTTTATCCACAAACAAATAATGGATTTAATTCTATATATTAAAAGAATATCACTCTTTTTAGTGATTTAATTTAAAACAAAATTATGATGTTTAAATTAGCCCTTAATAATTTAACAAAGTGATAATGATATTTTAAATTTAGTAAAATATTTATAACGGAGTGAGATAATGAAACACTAAGATCAGATAACCAAAAAATACATCTTTTTGGTTATCTGCTAAGTTACCATAGGGTGGTAACAAGAAAAGGATCTCAGCCAATAAAAGGTGAGTTTTGTATCAGTGGCCGCTAAATGCAACCAAGCTATAACACTCAATGCCTTGAGCAGTTAAGCGCGCTTCACCACCTAACTCTGGCAAATCAATAATGAAAGCAGCGTCCGTGACTTCTCCGCCCAAGCGGCGAATGAGCTTGAGCGTTGCTTCGATAGTTCCACCAGTCGCCAGCAAGTCATCAATCACCAATACCTTATCACCCGGTTTGATAGCATCCGTATGGATTTCTAGTTTGTCGGTGCCATATTCCAGCGTGTACTCTTCGCTCAGGGTTTCACGAGGTAGTTTTCCCGGTTTGCGCACCGGCACAAAACCTACGCCCAACGCTAATGCTACCGGCGCGCCAAACAGAAAACCGCGGGCTTCGGTACCAACGATTTTAGTCACACCAGCGTCACGATAGCGATCGGCTAACAATTTGATACTTAGTGCGTAAGCTTCTGGAATTTCTAGCAAACTGGTGACATCACGGAACAGTATTCCCGCTTTTGGGTAGTCAGGGATAGTTTTAATACTGTCTTTAATTAGCTGAAGCTGCTGTGCTGTCGCGGTCATAACTGTAGCGCTCATTAGTAAAGTCTGAAAAAATCTGCGATGCCATACTTAACCCCGAGTGACGAAATGTCCCCCGCAATGCCAGATGCTGACATACTGTTTTAAGGAAGGTGTGGAGCAATCGAAGACGATTAAGAGGCCCAAATCTATGCAAAGCGACTTTAAAAAGCAACCCGCAGCCGAATATGATCCTCTTTTTTATTGCCCTAGGTCAACCTGTGTTCAGGATAACAAGGCCTGTAACTAAGGCGAGCCCTTTCATCTTGTATATGCCAATGTTCAAGGTAAGCTGTGCATTCTGATAATGGAGATGCGCCGTGAGCACACAGAAAACACTACAATTGCTGGAACAGCAGATAGAAAATTTAGCGCAGGAAATTGCGCCTATCGCCAATACGCCAGCTCAGCAGGCGCGTTTTGATGTTTCTCTTTTTGCGACCAAAGGTTACCGTTTGCGGGACTATTTGGCCGAGGTTCGACAAACCTTCGCCCAGTTAAAAACTGTAGTAGAAGAAAAGCGTCAGGCGCAGGTCGCTTTCATTGCCGAGCGGATTGTCACACAAATCACCGCACTACAAAGAGAACTGGCCACACAATCACTACGTAAAGCAGATAAAGCCCCGGTCAGCCGATCATCCGATAATTACGCACGTTTAGCCGAAACACAGCAGTTCGAGCGCAGGCTGATTGCTATGATTGAAGATAGAGAGAGTAGCTTAGGCAAATTGACCACTTTCGATGAACAAAAGCAGGTGCAAAAAGAGTTGGCGGCGTTAGAAGGCAGATTAATGCGTTGCAGACAGGCTTTATCGAAGATTGAACGCTATATTGAGCGGCAGGAAAAAGGTTTTTGAATCTTTATCACAAATTTTGAAAACAGCTCCCTGTTCTTGAACAATCTTATCTATAATAGGTAGCTTAACCTCTCATTATCTTCACACCACATAAAAGCGGGTTTTTATGTCACTGGAAAATGCTTCACCCGAACTCCAGCTTGCTGTGGATCTGATCTATTTGCTTGAATGCAACGAGATCGCACCCGAAACAGCGCTAGCAGCTCTAGAAATAGTGAAAAAGGATTATCAAGACAAACTGAAAAATGCTGAAAGCCCTGCGATGATTAATTATTTGGGCTGACAAAAAATGAAGCGAAAGCAGTTTGTGTCCGCTTAGAGATGTCCAATTAGCTCACTCAAAAAATGCTATAAATCTATTCTGCTTATTATATTAGTGCCAAGGGTTGGCTCAATGCAGGGAGTGTGCCCCCTGCATGAAGACTTGGTTATCAATTAGTTTTTAGCCTGCTTGTCCATCTGCTGGCGTCGCTCCGCGTTTCACTTCCTGAATTTCATTACCATCACGACCGTGTAGGTAAACCTCCAACTGATTGAAGGCAATATTAATGTCGTTTTCACGGCATAATTTATCAATACTGCGATTGAGCTCGTCAACGGTATGGCTGCGGTCACGTAATTCACGCACATAGAGGCGCAATTCATGATCCAGCGTGCTGGCGCCAAAATTGAGGAAGAATACCGCAGGTGCTGGGTCACTCATTACTCGCGGATTATCATATGCGGCCTGTAACAACACCTCTTTAACCTTATCCAGATCCGAACCATAAGCCACGCCGACCTTGATAAGCACCCGAGTCACCGTATCGGATAACGACCAGTTAATAAGCCGTTCGGTCACAAAAGCCTTGTTAGGAATGATCACTTCTTTGCGATCAAAGTCGGTGATCGTCGTAGCTCGAATTCTAATTTTACTCACAGAACCAGAGTAACTGCCGATGGTTACGGTATCGCCGATACGTATTGGTCGTTCAAACAAGATGATTAGGCCCGAAACAAAATTAGCGAATATCTCCTGTAAACCAAATCCCAAACCGACGGATAACGCTGCAACCAGCCACTGTAGTTTATCCCATGAAACACCCAGCGACCCGAGAGCCGTTGCCGCACCAACGATAGTGATAAGATACGTCACAACGGTAGTAATGGCGTATGAAGCACCCTGCCGAAGCTGCATACGCGACAACACGATGACTTCCAGTAATCCAGGTAAGTTTCGCGTCAGTACATAAGCAACAATGACGGAGACAAATGCCATGAGGAAATTCCCCAAGGTGACCGTCTGTTGTATCGCTTTACCCGCAACATTGGCTGAGTAATGCCATAAAGAGATACTGTCTAGATAGGAAATTACCGTCAGCAAGTCTGACCATATCCAGTAGAAGACACTGGCAAAAATAAAGAACAACACCATGGTGGTGAAACGCAAAGACTGCTGGTTAATCTGATCGAGTCCCATCGGCGCTTCTTCTATTGCTTCAGAGCCCTCTCCGACCTCTTTAACCACGTTATTTTGTCGTCTTGCCAATGCTCGACGGTAAGCCAATCGGCGGGCGGCAACGCTCAATCCACGCAATGCTGTTGCATTGACGATATTCCACAAAATAAGCAGGTACAGACTATCTATCCAGCGCCCTGCAAGACGTAGGGTGGTGTAAAAATATCCAGTAACCATCAACCCAATCAGGAATATCGGCGCAAGAGAAATAATCGTCACGATGAATAAACGAACACTGTGCATGTTTTTCTCACGCCAGCCTTCGCGCAAAATAGGGAAAAGCAGCACGGTTAGCGTCGCTAACGTTAATAAAATCACCACCTGGCCAATAATATCGTCCACCAGCCCTAGCGGTGCTTTTTCCCCTCTTACTGACCATAAAATCAGCGGCAACATCGCCAGCGACAGGCGAACAATAGACCGGCGATAGTGGGCACAAACGCTAGGAAGGGAACCAAAATGACGCTCGCTCACGCCTCCCGGCGCTAATAAGCGGAAGCAAAACCCCATAACCAGTTGGAATACCGCCAAACGTTGCGCCAGTGTCCACATGAAGTCACTGATATCAATATTGCATTGCAAAAACCAGTAACCGACACTGAGCGTAATTAATGCCCAAGGTAGTACGCTAATAAAGGCTAGTAACAGCGCTTTAGGTGTATGGAGCTGAGTATCGCGCTTAAGCTGTCCTACATCCGTAGCCAGTTTATCGATCATGCTGCCCAACGATTTTCTTCGCCATAACAGCAACAAGACCATCAACAGCATCGGCACTAGCACTGGTAATGAGTGCACAATACCTTGTTTTAATTCTCCTCGTGACGCCGTCAGGCTTAACCCACTGATTTGGTTTTTAATCTCGCCAGGCATGGACTTAATAAACTCCCAGTCCATGGGTTTGTTACTGCTCACCCAGAAGATTTGTTGCGTCAGAGTACGATTCAACACATCGTTAGTACTAAGCAGTTGCTGCTGGTTAATTTGTAAATTAATCGCCAGCGATAATTGATTCCCTAACTGCTTGTTTAACTGATCGAGCAATTCACGACGCATATCAATAATTTGATCAAGGGCATCGCTGATATCATCATTGATATTTTCTTTGCTGCTGCTCACCAGCCCTTGAATAAAATCATCGCCTTTAAATAACTCGTCACGCTGCTGATTGATATTGAATTGTTCTAAACGTAAGTCAGCAATACGTGCCGTCATATCGGTCATCAAACTGGCCGTTGGCTGATTATTTTGTTGTTGCTGATAAAGAATTCGTGACAACAACAGGCTGCCTTTTAATACGCTAATCTGTTCACGTAAGTCATGTTCAGATTGAGTGGAACGATCTAACCAATTTTTTACCGATATATTCTGCTGAACAAGTTTATTACCCTCTTCGGTTGCTGCAATCAGGCGCTGGCTCAGGTCGCGGTTAATATCCAGTTGTTGTTTGACTAGTGGATCGTTTTGAATATTGCTGGTGTCATCAGGCGTTTGTGCTTCTTTAGCGGTACGCTCGGATAACGTTAAGCGTCTACCATTAACGACTTCCTGCAACAACTGCGCCATTTTCTCCAGTTCGCTAATATGCGCGTTGGTATAATCACGCTGTTTTTGCAACATATCTTGCAGCGTACTGTTGGCTTCAAGATTTTTGCTTTGCAATTCAACTTCGGCAGTCAGTAATGTCTGCTCAGTCATCAGCATATTTTTTTGCGTGCTGCGAAGATCTTGCTGGCCTGGGATCATGCCATTAAGTTCATTACGAATTGACTGTAGTTTCAGCGAGTAAGTTGATACGGCGTTCTGCACTCGTTCTGGCTGAGTCTGCAAAGAGATTAACTGAGAGTTGAATGTCGACAGATCCTCCTGAGAGGATTGCAGGTCGTCCAATGTATCGTTGAGACGATTCTCTAGCTGATGCATGGAAAGCGCAGAAAGCTGCGTTTTAGTTACGCTGTCGTCACTGTTACTTTTTAATTGAGAGATCCCGTTCGCTGCTGCTTCTAATTTAGCAGGGGCATCGGCGAGCTGCTCTTTCAGTGCAGTCTCTTCTTGCTTGACCCACTCTAGCGCATCTAATAGCTCAGTAGTTCGAATTAAATCTTGTTCGGAAAGCTTATCTACCGGCGTCAAACTTTTTTGCTTATGTAGCGCATCAAGCTGATTTTGTACTTCAGTGCGGGTAGGAAGGTCGTTACTGGCAGCCTGCGCAGTAGGCAGAATCACTATTGCACCGATCAATAACGTGGCAAGCAAGGCTGCATTCAGTCGTCCAACGCTTAAAGAGCGGCGGCTAAAGAAAGAAAAGAAAAAGGCGGCTTTAAATCGGCTGAACATAGTTAACTCAACATCCTCACGAAGAGAGAGAATGCTAGCATGAAGACTCATAGACAAAATATAGCATTTGAGCGCGCCAGGCTTGCTATCCCATGTTCAGATAACTTATGTTTAAGAACTCTCTATACTTACTTCCACAATAGCGTACAATTTTACTAATTTTTACTCGCTGATATATTTTTTATGCGTTACTTTTCAACATACTTGGACATAATCTTAACATCTCAATATAGGTATCAATGAATTGTTCAGATAACGCTTCCAAGTTAAAGCTAGACGGCATCAACAACCAGTTTTCCATTAAGCCTGTCATATAAGCTTTCATGATAATGCCAGCTTGGCGAGTGTTAAGATTATTCGGAAGTTGTTTACGAGCCACGCAATTTTGCAAAAGTAACTCAATTTTGGTATATCCTTCCATGTAGAGCGCCTTCCGGGCTTCATGGATTGAGGTCATCTCCCCAACAAATTCACATTTATGGAATATGATTTCCATCAGAGCCCTACGGCGCGGATCGCTAACGGTAACACGTAATAAATAGATAAGTATTTCTCGTAGCATACGCAGTGGATCGTCAGGGTATTTAGTTTGGTATTCAATTTCGAGTGCATGTATCTGGGATTCGCAATTTTCCCATACATCATTGAATAGCTCGACTTTATTTTTGAAATGCCAGTAAATAGCCCCTCTAGTCACACCAGCTGCGTTAGCAATATCGGTTAGCGATGTCGCGGAAACGCCGCGGGCAGAAAACTCTGCAATAGCCGCGTCCAAGATGTGCTGTCGAGTTTCCAGTGCTTGAGTTTTGGTTTTTCGTGCCATAGGGTTATTTTTTAAGGAGTTTAATTTACATACATTCGCGAATGTATGTAACATAGCATGTACATACTAAAAAGGCAGCCATGGGTTTTTAAGGTTGTGATCCATTGGATAATTTTGAATATCGGACACTTGAGGTTATTTATGAACAGAAACAGAGGGTTAACGCCTCTGGCAGTCGTTCTGATGCTATCCGGAACTCTAGCTCTTACAGGATGTGACAATCAGTCATCACAACAAGGTGCCCCTAAAGCGCCTGAAGTTGGTGTGGTAACGCTGAAAACCCAGCCGCTGAACATTACGACTGAACTTCCTGGTCGAACGTCGGCATTCCGCGTCGCTGAAGTTCGCCCTCAAGTAGGCGGCATCATCCTTAAACGTAATTATGTTGAAGGAAGCGATATCAAAGCTGGCGAATCACTTTATCAAATCGATCCTGCAACTTATCAAGCCTCTTTCGACAGTGCGAAAGGCGCTTTAGTCAAAGCCCAGGCTGCTGCTCAGGTTGCTCGCGTTACTGTTGATCGTTATAAGCCACTGCTTGGTACTAACTACGTCAGTAAACAAGATTACGACACTGCGGCATCAACAGCTGCGCAGGCCGATGCCGATGTTGTTGCGGCTAAAGCGGCGGTTGAAACTGCACGTATCAATCTTAACTACACCAAAGTGACCTCGCCTATTAGTGGCCGCATTGGCAAATCTGCAGTTACCGAAGGTGCTTTGGTATCCGTAGGGCAGACCACTGCGCTCGCGACTGTACAACAGCTTGACCCGATGTATGTTGATGTTACCCAATCAAGCAATGATTTCCTGCGTCTGAAACAGGAATTGGCTGATGGCAAACTGAAGCAAGAAAACGGCAAAGCTAAAGTCACACTGGTTCTCGATAACGGTAGCGACTATTCACAGACTGGTACATTGGAATTCTCTGATGTAACCGTCGATGAAACAACAGGCTCTATTACTCTGCGTGCTATCTTCCCAAATCCTAATGACGCTTTGCTGCCAGGCATGTTTGTACGCGCTCGCCTGTCTGAAGGTGTTGACGAAAATGCTCTGCTGGTTCCACAGCAAGGTATTACCCATGACCCATTGGGTAATGCAACAGCCTTAGTTGTCAATGCTGAGAATAAAGTTGAGCTGCGCAATGTCACGGCGTCTCAAGCTATCGGCGACAAATGGCTTGTTACCTCAGGGCTGAAAGACGGCGACAAAGTGATTGTTACCGGTCTGCAAAAAGTGAAACCGGGAGTCCAGGTGACGGCGCAAGAAGCGGACCAAAACGCGCCTGCCGACTCGGCAGCAACGAAGAAGTCTTAAAAGGAGCCGGTAATACATGGCTAAGTTTTTTATAGATCGCCCCATTTTTGCCTGGGTACTCGCTATCATCATTATGATGGCGGGTGGACTTGCAATTCTTAACTTGCCAATATCGCAATATCCTTCCGTTGCGCCTCCGGCAATTGAATTGACAGCCAACTATCCTGGTGCAGATGCGCAGACTGTGCAGGACTCCGTCACTCAGGTTATCGAACAGAATATGAACGGTATCGATAACCTGATGTACATGTCCTCAACCAGCGACTCATCTGGTTCTGTTCAGATAACCTTGACGTTTACTACCGGTACTAACGCGGATATCGCGCAAGTTCAGGTACAGAACAAACTGCAATTGGCAACGCCGCTGCTTCCACAAGAAGTACAGCAGCAGGGGATCAAGGTTCAGAAATCAAGCAGCAGCTTCCTGATGGTAGCGGGCTTTATCTCTGACAGTAACATGACTCAGCAAGATATCGCTGACTACGTTGCTTCCAATATCCAGGACCCGATTAGCCGTACTTCAGGCGTTGGTAATGTGCAATTGTTCGGTTCTCAGTACGCAATGCGTGTATGGATGGACCCAAACAAACTGAATAACTACCAACTGACCCCAGTTGACGTTATCAATGCCATTCAGGTGCAGAACAACCAGGTTGCCGCAGGGCAAATTGGTGGTACTCCTCCGGTTCCAGGCCAACAGTTGAATGCGTCAATCATCGCTCAGACACGCTTGAAGTCTGCTGATGAATTTGGCCAAATTCTGTTAAAAGTAAATCCAGATGGTTCTCAAGTACGTCTGAAAGACGTTTCCAAGATCCAACTGGGTGGCGAAAGCTATGACGTTGTCGCTCGTTATAACAACCGTCCTGCTGCCGGTTTGGGTATTCAGTTGGCAACCGGTGCTAACGCACTGCAAACCTCAACAGCGGTGAAAGCTGAGCTCGCTAAATTGCAGCCTTTCTTCCCTGCTGGTATGAAAGTCGTTTATCCATACGACACCACGCCGTTCGTTAAGATTTCTATTAACGAAGTAGTAAAAACGCTGTTTGAAGCGATTGTCCTGGTATTCCTGGTCATGTATCTCTTCTTGCAGAACTTCCGCGCTACGCTGATCCCTACGATTGCGGTGCCGGTAGTATTGTTAGGTACTTTTGCTGTTATCTCTGCCTTTGGTTATTCGATAAATACCCTAACGATGTTCGGGATGGTATTGGCGATCGGCCTACTGGTGGATGACGCCATCGTGGTGGTAGAAAACGTTGAGCGTGTCATGGCTGAGGAGGGACTCCCTCCGAAAGAAGCCACCAAGCGATCAATGGAGCAAATTCAGGGTGCGTTAGTTGGTATCGCCTTGGTTCTGAGTGCCGTATTCGTCCCAATGGCATTCTTTGGTGGTTCAACAGGGGTTATTTATCGCCAATTCTCCATCACTATCGTTTCTGCGATGGTGTTGTCAGTTGTTGTAGCGATGGTTCTGACTCCGGCTCTTTGCGCCACTATGCTTAAACCGATTGCCAAAGGCGATCATGGTAAAACTACCGGCTTCTTCGGTTGGTTTAACAAGAAGTTCGAGCAAAGTACGCACCACTACACTGATAGTGTTGCCAATATGCTGCGCAGCACTGGCCGCTATTTAGCTATCTATCTAGTCATCGTTGTACTGATGGCAATTACCTTCATACAGGTCCCTACCTCATTCCTACCGGAAGAGGACCAGGGCGTATTCCTGACCATGGCCCAATTACCAGCGGGTGCAACGCAGGAACGTACGCAAAAAGTTCTGGATGAAGTCAGTAATTACTATCTGACCAAAGAGAAAGCTAACGTCGAATCGGTATTTACCGTTAACGGCTTTGGCTTCGCAGGACGTGGACAGAACACCGGTATCGCCTTCGTCAGTCTGAAAGACTGGTCGCAACGTAGCGGTGAAGAAAATAAAGTGCCGGCTATTACCGCTCGTGCAATGGGCGCGTTTAGCAAAATCAAAGATGCAATGGTGTTTGCCTTCAACTTACCTGCAATTATTGAGTTGGGTACAGCAAGCGGCTTTGACTTTGAGTTGATCGATCAGGGTGGCCTTGGCCACGAGAAATTAACTCAAGCTCGTAACCAATTGCTGGGTATGGCAGCACAACATCCAGACCTGCTGATGGCAGTACGTCCAAATGGCTTGGAAGATACCCCTCAGTTCAGACTGATCATCGACCAAGAAAAAGCACAGGCGTTGGGAGTATCGATTTCCGATATCAATACCACGCTGGGCTCAGCTTGGGGCGGATCATACGTCAATGACTTTGTTGACCGTGGTCGTGTGAAAAAAGTATACGTTCAAGGTGAATCCAAGTTCCGTATGCTGCCTTCTGATCTGAACAATTGGTATGTACGCGGTAGTTCAGGCCAAATGGTACCATTCTCATCCTTCTCAACGACTAAGTGGCAATATGGTTCGCCACGTCTGGAACGCTACAATGGTCTGCCATCTATGGAGATCCAAGGTATGCCAGTTCCGGGCAGAAGTAGTGGTGATGCGATGGCAATGATGGAATCTTTGGCTGCTAAATTACCAGCAGGCATCGGCTACGACTGGACCGGCATGTCTTATCAGGAACGTCTATCTGGTAACCAGGCTCCAGCACTTTACGCCATCTCACTTATCGTGGTGTTCTTGTGCCTGGCAGCTCTGTATGAAAGCTGGTCGATACCATTCTCAGTAATGTTGGTGGTTCCGCTTGGGGTTATCGGTGCATTGATTGCTACCATTTCGCGCGGATTAGACAATGACGTTTACTTTATCGTTGGCTTGTTGACGACTGTCGGCCTGTCGGCGAAAAACGCCATACTGATCGTCGAGTTTGCGAAAGACCTGATGGATAAAGAAGGTAAAGGCTTGATTGAGTCTACATTAGAAGCGGCACGTATGCGTTTGCGTCCAATTTTGATGACATCTCTGGCATTTATCCTCGGTGTTCTACCGCTGGTTATCAGTTCAGGCGCAGGTTCTGGTGCTCAAAACGCCGTAGGTACTGGCGTAATGGGTGGTATGATCTCTGCAACCTTGCTGGCAATCTTCTTCGTCCCAGTATTCTTCGTGGTGGTTCGCCGCCGCTTTAGTAAGAATAAAGACGAGCTAGAACACAGTCATCCGGTTGAACACCACAATAACTGATATTGATATTACAATTCAGTAAGTTGCCTAAAGGGTCGCGAAAGCGGCCCTTTTTTATTGCCTATTTTTCTTAAGTGGGAACATAAAACTTTTATGGCAGGTATTGAACGTGGGGTAAAAGATGTGCATACTTGCGTTATAGTATAACATAACAGTTAAGGCCATTTATGAAACCTAATATTCATCCTAACTATCGCACCGTCGTTTTTCATGACACGGGTGTTGATGAGTATTTCAAAGTAGGTTCGACTATTTCAACCGATCGTACTATCGAGTTTGAAGGTCAAACCTACCCTTATGTCACTCTGGATATTTCTTCTGCCTCACATCCGCATTACACAGGCAAACAGAAAACTCTGTCCAAAGAAGGCAGCACCGCACGTTTCAATCAGCGCTTTGGTAGCTTCCTTACTAAAAAATAAACGCTTTCAGGGACTAAATTATGAAGGTTTTAAGTTCGTTAAAATCCGCAAAGAATCGCCATCCAGATTGCAAAATAGTAAAACGCAAAGGCCGCGTTTTCGTTATTTGCAAAAGCAATCCACGCTTTAAAGCGGTTCAGGGTCGTAAGAAAAAACGCTAGCCTTTATGTAGTGCATAGGCCATGACGTAAAAAAGCCCCGTTGCTTGCCCAACGGGGCTTTCGTTTTTTGAAAGAAAAGAATATCCCCTATCCATCCCCCAATAAATATCAGGGGATGAGCAGAGTTAAATCACTACTTCATACTGGCAACAATTGCCTCAACATTATGAGTGAAGGCTTTCTCATAAGTAGATGCCGGGCCATCCGCTGTTGAAAGGGATTCTGGATATAACTCGCCTCCAGGTTTAGCGCCGGTAGCCGCAGCAATCTGTCGTACCAAACGCGGGTCGGTCTGGTTTTCAAAGAAGTAGGATTTAACGCTCTCCTGCTTCATCTGTTTAATCAAATCCGCAACCCCGCTGGCGCTAGCTTCTGATTCT
Source organism: Rouxiella sp. Mn2063 (assembly GCF_049319665.1). Classification (NCBI taxonomy): domain Bacteria; kingdom Pseudomonadati; phylum Pseudomonadota; class Gammaproteobacteria; order Enterobacterales; family Yersiniaceae; genus Rouxiella; species Rouxiella sp. Mn2063. The sequence goes on from NZ_JBMOUD010000008.1 coordinate 29,768, forward strand.
GTTGAAAAACCTACCGGGGCCATAAAGGTGACATTATATTCACGACCAAAGTAACCAAAAGCATCATGGCTAGTCAGCACTTTACGTTTATCAACCGGAATAGCGCTAAACTCTGATTTTGCCCAAGTATCAAGTTTTTGCAGCTGCTGGATATAAGCATTGCCACGCGCCTTAAAGTACTCAGCATCTTCAGGATCTGCCGCAATTAAGGCATTCATCACGTTAGTGGCATAAATGACACCATTTGCCATGCTATTCCATGCATGAGGATCGGTGACAGTTTTACCATCATCTTCCATTTGGTGTGTGCTAATGCCTTTTGAGGCTGTAACTACTTCGCCATGATAGCCCGATGCACCAATCAAACGATCCATCCAGCCTTCTAATCCTAACCCACTGACGAATACTACATCAGAGCTGGCGATCAGTTTGCTGTCTTTCGGAGCCGGTTCAAACGTATGCGGATCGCCATTAGGTCCAACTAAGCTACTGACCTTAACGTGTTCACCACCGACTTGATGAACGATATCCCCGAGGATTGAGAAACTGGCCACGGCATTGACTGTCTTAGCCATTGCCAGTGGGCTAGACAGCAGGGCAGCTACTGTCAAAGCTATTGGTGTTAATTTCATAATCTTTCCTTTCATTTTTACTTTCTTAACGTCGCGAAGCAGTCAACATCCCGCCCCGCGTTCCAAACAAAACAGAGATGAAAAACACAACGTTTGCACTGAGCACGATAGCCGGCCCTGCGGGGATCGATGCGTAATAAGACCAGACCAATCCGACAAAGCTGGACAAAATACCGATTAACATCGCGCTAAGAATGGTATGAGGAAGGTCTCTCGCCCAAAAGCGCGCACTCGCTGCAGGTAACATAATCAATCCAACCGACATCAACGTGCCGAGGATTTGAAAACCAGCCACCAGATTAATAACCACTAACCCAAGGAAAATTGCCTGAACAACGGCCAACCATTTTCCCGCACTGACGCGTAAGAATAATGAGTCAAAAGACTCGATAACTAATGCACGATAAATACAAGCCAGTACGATCAAAGAGCAACTGGTAATAATGCCAACCATAATCATCGCGTGTGCATCGACGGCCAAAATAGAACCAAACAAAACATGCAATAAATCGACGCTCGAGCCACGTAGCGAGACTAATGTCACGCCCAATGCTAACGAGCCCAGATAGAAACCGGCAAAACTGGCATCTTCTCTTAACTTAGTTCGTCGGCTCACTACGCCAGAAAGCATCGCCACAGAAAGCCCAGCAATAAAACCGCCAACTCCCATTGCCACCAACGACATACCAGAAATCAGGTAACCAATTGCCGCACCTGGTAATACCGCATGAGACAACGCATCACCAACCAGGCTCATACGCCGTAACATCAAAAATACCCCTAATGGCGTGGCGCTTATCGACAGGGCCAGGCAGGCAATCAATGCCCTACGCATAAATCCAAACTGAATAAAGGGATCAAAAAGAAAATGGAAAACAAACATTAAATGGCAATCCTATCCACAGAGAAGCTATCTGCAGAAACACAGGCATGATTACGATGTGGGAAATGACACAGCACATCGTCAGCACTCCCCCAAATATTCTGATCTTGGCTAAGAAATAACACCTGAGGAAAATGCTCAGCAACCATAGAGATATCATGCAATACAGCGATGACTGTTTTGCCTTGTTGATACCACTGCTGAATGACTTGCAATAATAGGGCTATTGTCTGGCTATCAATACCAGTAAAAGGCTCATCAAGCATAATAAGTGGCGCTTGTTGAATAAGTAAGCGTGCAAACAGAGCGCGCTGTAATTGCCCGCCGGAAAGTTCCCCTACGGAGGAGTACGCCATCTCAGTCATACCAACCGTATCTAATGCCTGTTCTACCTGATTGCGTGATTCGCGGTTGATACCACCAAATAAGCCGCTTTGCGGCCAGCATCCCATCGCGACCAGATCAAATACCCGAATAGGGAAGGTTCTATCTAACTCAGCTTGTTGCGGCAAATAAGCCAAGCGCGGGCGTTTTTTACCGGTCTCTGCCGAATTAAAAATAATATTCCCGGCAATCGGAGACTGCAAACCAGCTAACGTTTTAAGAAAGGTCGACTTACCGGCGCCATTAGCCCCAATAACTGCCGTTAGGGAGCCTGCGTTAATCGTGCCATCAATAGGGGCAGCGACCGCACGACGGTCATAGCCTACTTCGAGTTTTTTGACTGTAATCATGGTAAAGAAATAGCCCAATAGATGCCTAACCATAGGAAAGCGATCAACACAGCAGCTGCCGCACAGCGAGAAAATGCAGAGAGAGTAAAGAGTGTTTTAGTCATAAAAACGGCCTATTTTTCTGATACATTATAACATCATATAAGTGATTTTTTTACAAGATATGAAGTTGTAATCATTCGTGAAAAATGCTCATGCTCGCTTAAAAAAAAAGCGTATTTTTCTTAAGCGAAAAGGGATAGTTAGATAATTTGAGTTAAAAAATAGTAAGTTATTATGAATATTTAATAAAAAATAACGAAATCAATGATTTGAAAAGTTAGTATATTATGAATTTTATGCTAAGTATCATAGTCTCTTTAATAAATCATGTCATAATAATAGCCCAATTAGTTATTGTAAGAATTATCCTAAATGAAAAAAATAATCCCGCATAATTTTCACGGGATAGTGCCAGATATCGAGCAGTTATTTTCTCTTATCAGATCGTATCTTTCAGTACTAGAAGCCCCTCTTACCTCAGGCCTGAATTTTTATTCTGAGAATGCTCACTACATCCCTAACTCTTTGAAGGCATTATCTATCACTTTGATAGATAACAATAATTACTCAATGAATTACACTTTTCGTTGGGAGATCTTCAATGGTTGCCTTGACATTAATGCCCAAGAAACCATGCTAGAAAAAGTATCATTTAAAGTTCAGCCAGACGGTCTTGAATTTGATATAATCAATTTCGATCCTTCTGGTACAGAAAATGAATTGTAAGTTTATGCAATTGGATTGCGCGAGTTAGAAAAAGTAGATTATATTTAATTATATCTTTGCGATATCTACTCGATTGATTTCCCGTAACAGATTTGATTCAACGTTTGTGTTTACAGTTTGGCAAGGTCAGTTTTTGTTTGGGTTGTTGTGTTCTGCTCAGCAGTATTTGTACTACACAACATTTATACTATGCAGTATGAATAACCGTTCGATCTGTTTTCTTGCGGTTCAGCTACAGACAGATGTTTGGCCGAGGACTGTTGTTTAGTAAAACAGTTGCTTAGTGAAAGGCTGGTTGTTAGTTAAAAGTTTTGTTGTTTACTCACAGAGTGTTATCAACACCGAATTAAGCCATTACGGAGGGGATGATATGGATGAGTACTCGCCTAAGCGACATGATATTGCACAGTTGCGGTTCCTGAGTGAAAGTTTATATGACGAAGGAATTGCTACTCTGGGTGACAGCCATCACGGCTGGGTTAATGACCCAACCTCGGCATTGAATTTGCAACTGAACGAACTGATTGAACATATTGCGTTTTTTGTAATGAGTTTTAAAATAAAATATCCGAATGATAATCACTTGAGCGATCTGGTTGAAGAGTATCTCGACGATACTTATACCTTGTTCAGTAATTACGGAATAAATGATTCTGACTTACGCCAATGGGAAAAAACCAAAAAGCGACTATTCAGAATGTTCTCAGGTGAGTACGTATGTACTCTAATGAAAACATAAAAGACAATTGGACATAGTTTTAGACACAGTTTTAGACACCTAACGAAAAAGGCTATAATGAACAAAATCGACTACTTGATGCGTTTAAGAAAATGCACAACTATTGATACTCTTGAACGCGTCATTGAAAAAAACAAGTATGAGCTTTCAGATGACGAGCTGGAATTGTTTTACTCTGCCGCCGATCACCGCCTCGCAGAGCTAACAATGAATAAGCTGTATGATAAAATCCCTACTTCAGTCTGGAAATTTGTACGATAAAAGGATTTTCATTTAATGCCATTGAGCCGACTTGTCGGCTCAATTTCTATTATCACATCCAATCTCATCATCGTTATCCATTATTAAAATGTTATTTTAAAGTATTTATAACTTACTCATTTAACTCTACGATGAAATTCTTGCAACAATAACTGAAAACATTTTTCTGCCTGTATTGAATATTGCGTTGAAGGCTTACGCATCATAGCCAGCGTTCGACTTACCTCAGGTTGCTGTAAATGAACGACTTTCAGTTCATCATCATTCAATGTTGCCGTATAAAATGCCGGTAAAATAGCGAGAGCTAAACGAGATCGTACTAAGCCATATAGCGTCTCAATAAAATCCACGCGGTAATTAATACTAATATTTAAATTATGGCTCTCTATTAACGAGTTCACTAATCTATTTAAATTACCTTTTAAAAACACAGCAATAGGACGATTAGCTAATAACTTCCACGGAAGATGATATTCCTGAGCAAGGCTATCATCTTTGCGCATGACAACGACAAAAGGGTCTTCACATAGAGGATGTATTTCTAAAGAATCAGGAACGGTACTATCTAATGCACCAATGCCGAAATCCAGAGACCCATTATCTAATTCAACGAGTAATGAATCATTGGTTTGATCATGAAATTCTACCCGCAAATTAGGAAAATGCTGGGCTAACAACTGGGGAACTGCCGGAAAAAGTAACGTGCTGACTGACGGAATTAATCCGATACGCAAAGTACCATCTCCACCCTGCGCCATAATTTGCTGCATATCATCAAAAGTGCCTTGCGCAACATTCAGCAGACGTTGCGCATAAGGAAGAATCGCCATTCCCTGTTCGGTTAGTGTGACCGACTGCGCGGTACGGTTAACTAATTTACCACCAAGCACCGACTCTATTTGGCGCAGCGAACTACTCAGCGCGGGTTGGCTAATTGCCAAACGATGTGCTGTTTCGGTAAAGCTGCGCAATTGAGCCAGCGTGACAAAGTACTGGATCTGTTTAAGAGAGAGTGCCGGTAATCGGCGCCAAGGTTCGGAGATAGCCACCTGTTGATCCAATAAAAAATAGAAAACGTTTGCTTAGCATAACTGCTTCTTATCAGCCGATAAAATAAATCATCTGTTAAAACCAGCCCCACCTGCCTACATTATCTTCATAACCCTTTTTATCAAGACACTTATGATAGAACAATTTTCAAATATTGCTTTGCGTCGCAAAGCGGCTCAAGCAGCACTTGGTCAACTTCCCTTTGATCTCTTATTACGCAACGCCCGTTTGATCGATATGGTAACAGGCGAGATTCGCGATGCTGATATCGGAATTGTCGGGTCGATGATCGCCAGTGTTCATCCTTGCGGCCAGTATCAACAAGCTATCCAAACTGATGATTTGGCCGGTGCGTATCTCTCCCCTGGATTAATTGATACCCACGTTCATGTAGAAAGCTCGCATTTGCCTGCCGAACGCTACGCCGAAATAGTCGTTGGCCAAGGTACAACCACTATTTTCTGGGACCCGCATGAACTGGCAAATGTTTTAGGTGTTGATGGCGTGCGCTATGCCGTTGAATCCAGCCGTAACTTGCCGCTACGCGTTATTTGCGCAGCCCCTTCTAGCGTGCCCTCAACACCAGGCTTAGAAATGTCTGGCGCAGACTTTAAAGGCCAAGAGATGAATACCATGCTCGCCTGGCCAGAAGTCGCTGGCGTGGCGGAAGTGATGGATATGTATGGCGTGCTTAATGGCAGTGAGAGGATGTTAGAAATCCTTGAGGCAGGCCTTAATAGCGGAAAACTGATTGAAGGTCATGCTCGTGGGCTCAAAGGGGCTGATTTACAGGCTTATCTGGCCTCTGGCGTCACCTCAGATCATGAGCTGACTTCGGCAGAAGACGCGTTAGAAAAGCTCCGCGCAGGGCTTACGCTGCAAATTCGCGGTTCGCATCCTTATCTGTTGCCTGAAATTGTGCACGCGTTACAAAGCCTGCCACATCTTTCCTCACAAATTACGCTATGCACTGACGATGTCCCGCCGGATCACCTGCTAGAAAAAGGAGGGTTAATCGCCCTGATCAATATTCTTATCGAGCAGGGTTTAAAAGCCGAAGACGTGTTAAGAATGGCAACCTTTAATGCGGCGATTCGCATGCAGCGTAATGATCTTGGCTTGATTGCAGCGGGGCGCACTGCCGATATTATTATTTTTGATAGCCTGAAACAGATCAAACCAAGTCAGGTTTATGTCGCAGGCGTTTGCGTCGCGAAACAGGGCAAAATGCTGTTCAGCCCAAAAGCCGCCAGCAATGTACAAGCCCCTAAAAATACCATGCGCCTTTCCCCTTTGCAGGCACAAGATTTCCAATTACGCATTCCTGGCGTGACTAACGGCCGCGCACGTTTGCGCAATATTAAAGGAGCCCGTTTTACACAGTGGAGTGAAACGCTGGTCGATGTACGCGATGGCGCGGTGCTGCTACCTGAAGGATTTAGCTTTATTTGGGTACAACATCGCCATGGACGACATGATGCCACGCCGCAACTGGCATTACTTGAAGGCTGGGGAGAACTGCGTGGCGCCATTGCGACATCATATTCTCATGACTCACACAATCTGGTTGTTTTAGGCCGAGATCCTGCGGATATGATGCTGGCTGCCAACACACTGATCGCCAGCGGTGGAGGTATGGCATTGAGTCAACATGGCGAGCTACTCGCCCATATTGAGATGCCTATCGCAGGGATGTTATCAGAATTACCCGCGGCAGAATTGGCTAAACAGTTTGCTCTTTTACGTGAACTCAGTGCCAAGGTGGCAGATTGGGAGCCTCCTTACCGGGTATTTAAAGCCATTGAAGGCACCTGTTTAGCCTGCAACGCAGGCCCGCATCTGACCGATTTAGGATTAACCGACGGCGGACTGCGCCAAATCGTCAATCCAATCCTCGAAATCTGGCCTGATGATTAAGTACAGCAGCAGAGAATAAGAAGAAAAAACATAACAACATCACAATGATTTTAGCGGAGTTTTAGAAACATGGCAGAAACACCAGTAAAACCAATTACAGCACCGACCGGGGAAAACTGGTTACAACGGCGCTTTAAATTACACCATCATCAAACTAGCGTAAAAAAGGAAACTATTGCCGGTATCACAGCCTTCCTAGCGGCTGCATACCTATTAATAGTTATCCCCGGATTACTTTCAGCCGCAGGCGTTGATAAAGGCGCTGCATTGACGGGCACCATTATCGTTTGTGTTATTGGTTCGCTATTTATGGCGTTCTACGCCAACCTGCCGTTTATGGTTGGCCCCGGTATTGGTGGCTCGGTGCTGGTCGGCATTACCCTGGCTGGTGATGGTATCAGTTGGCCAATTGGTTTAGGCATTGCCTGTTGGTCTGGTATTTTGTTCTTTGTGTTAACCGTACTTGGCATGCGTGAAGTGGTGACACGTTCCATTCCACAATCGATCAAACTTGGCTTAACCGCATCAATTGGGATCTTTATCGCTCTGCTCGGCTTCCGCAATGCCGGTCTGGTCAGCGCAAGTGAAAAAACACATGCGCTAGGATTAGGTAATTTCACAACGCCAGGCGCAATGATTGCCTTGGCCGGATTGCTGATTGCTATTGGTCTACAGGCTCGCCGCGTACCGGGCGCCATTCTGTGGGCGATCCTTATTGCTACGCTATTGGGGCTGCCTTTTGGCGTGACGCATATTCCAGCCCAGTGGTTCTCTCTGCCCCACTCCGTTGGCCCATTATTCGGTAAAGTTGATCTCATGGGGGCGCTGAATATTGCCTTCCTGCCGTTCCTCTTTATCTTTTTCGCATCAGAGTTTTTCTCTACGATGGGCACCACGCTGGCCGTCGGTGGGGAAGCCGGGTTACTCGATGAGAAAGGCAATATGAGTAACATTAATCGGCCCTTCATCGTCGATTCTATTGCCGCAACGCTGGGACCGATTGTCGGCATTCCAGCCGCGACTGCGCTAGTTGAATCTTCCGCAGGCGCTGAAACTGGGGGAAAAACGGGTCTGACGGCTTTCACAGCCGCTATCATGTTCCTGCTGATGCTGCTGTTTACACCGATCGCGTTGATGATCCCGAAAGAAGCCACGGCACCTGCGCTGATTCTCATTGGCCTGAATATGTTTAGTGGATTACGTAAAGTCGATTTGAGCAATTTCACTGACGCATTGCCGGTATTGCTGATGGTGATGACGACACTTATCTCTAACAGCTTCGGAACCGGGATTGCGGGTGGGTTGCTGTTCTACGTCGCTATTAAAGTCGTGGCGGGGAAATGGCGTGAAGTGCCAATCAGTCTGTATATCTTAGCGCTCCCTCTGGTTTATTACTTTGCGACACTCACCCATCATTAATGCGTAAACTTTGCGGGGCTTCATTATGTAAGCCCCGTTTCTCCGCTTGAGCAACAACCCAATCCTGCGCTGTCGTTTTCTTTCGTCATAGAAATGTTTTCTAAGCGATACCTACCCGCACATAACCAAAATGCCAGCACTATGCTATTAGAACATTGAGTAGAAGACGGACAGAGAATGGGGAGAAATCAGATAAGGTTTACGCTGAGATAGCGTTAGAAATGGTGGAGGCCCTGCCAGCTACATCCCGGCACACACGACACCTGCCATGGCTGCTTCCTTCCGGACCTGACCTGGTTAACAAGTTAGTGTTGCGGGAGAACCAACAGGGCCTCCATTGTCGTTGACGGCTTCGTTGCTATGAAGCGACGGGCATTATCAGGGATGCATCCGCCAAAAGCAAGTTAACTGCCGACGACCGTTGTTTTCTTATACAATAGCGTGCTTATTACTGACCAGCAGGAGCTATTGATGTCTGAAGAAGACAATTTTCGCCAGCGCGTATTTCAAATCGTCGCCGCTATTCCTCCCGGACAAGTGACTACTTACGGGCAAGTTGCACGCTTGGCGGGTTCTCCCCGAGCAGCACGCCAGGTTGGTGGCGTACTAAAAAAACTACCTGAGGGAAGCACATTGCCTTGGTTTCGCGTGGTTAATCGCCACGGTGATATTTCATTACAAGGCGAGGATTTTTTGCGTCAGCGTCAGGCGTTGTTAGCAGACGGTATTATCTTTTCCGGCGGGAAAATAGACCTCGAACAATTTGGCTGGAAATGGTGATGTCGGCCATGGGCATTCCCATCTCCCAAACAATAAGAGCAACCCGAAGGTTGCTCTCAGATTGCTGACAAAGTCGGTTATTAGGGAAAGTAAGGCATTGGGGTCGTAGCGAGCTTGCTCGCCGGAGCGCCCCTAGCATTACTAAGCCCGGGTATCTCGGTACTCCAAACAACTTTACCATTAAACAATAAGAGCAACCCGGAGGTTGCTCTTATTGTTTAACTTAGCCTTGCGGCCAGTCCACTATCGCGCTTGTTAATTAGGCGTAATGTTATTTATTGGTGCAGCCGTTGACTCAATACTTGCTGAGTTTGCAGCAGGTACTGCAACAGAAGGAACCGGGACTAATTGCAGATCGGCACGCGTGCCCTGGCCACCGTTGATCACTTGTTTGATGTTATCCGTGATGAACGTAACTTTACCATTAATGCTAATTACTGCGCTCAGAATCACGTTTGCATCGGGCTTAATATCCTGAGGGTTGTAAGGCAGGATAAAGCTAAACGGTGCCTGCTTACCTTGAGTACGCGCCACTCTCTGCGCAATAACCCGAGACGGAGCGTTAGGGACAGAAGCATCTGAAAGCGTAACAGTCAGTACTGCATCAGCAGGCAACGCCACGCGTTGCGCAATATTTACTTGACCCGATACGTTCGGGCCGGTAATTGCCGGTGAATCCGTCAGATTTGCTGAAGAATTTGGCGGCACTGGAGGCGCAGCCTGATGATTACTCGCACAACCAGCTAAAGTGATAGACAGCGCAGCCCCGCCAAAAATTTGCCAAAGTTTCATTGATAGTTCTCCTTTTGTATCAACCATAAACCGAAGGGATCGTTGCCGTTCGGCTAACTCTAATAAAGCGTCTTTAACCACCAACACTTGTAACTATGGCACATGAAACCGATTATTTCCGGTTAGTGAGATAAAATAGGATTTTAGCAACTCGCCAATTGGTTATGATAAAACCAAACAAATCCCCGGTAACGGCATCGCGCAATCGTATCCCTATCCATCAGGGCACCCGTTAACCAAGGATAATTATGAGAAAAATCCTAACCATAAGATCTGCGATGCTTAGGGTTAGAACCAACAAATTAGATGAGATTACTTATGAGTCAGGCATTAAAAAATTTACTCGAACTCCTCAATATGGAGCAACTTGAGGAAGGGTTGTTTCGCGGGCAAAGCGAAGACATTGGGTTTACCCGCGTCTTCGGTGGACAAGTCGTTGGGCAGGCGCTGTATGCGGCTAAACAAACCGTAGCGGAAGATCGCAGCATTCACTCCTTCCACAGCTATTTCTTACGTCCAGGCGATACCAATAAACCGATTATTTATGATGTTGAAAATCTGCGCGATGGCAACAGCTTTAGTGCCAGACGTGTCAAAGCAGTGCAGCATGGTAAGCCGATTTTCTATATGACCGCATCATTCCAAAGTCCGGAAGAAGGCTTTGAGCATCAAAATGCTATGCCACAGGTCCCTGCACCGGAGAGCTTGAAATCAGAAACGGAAATTGCCCAAAGCCTGGCCCATATGCTGCCAGAAAAATTACGCGATAAATTCTTAAACCCAAGAGCTATCGAGATGCGGCCGGTGAAATTCCATAATCCACTGGCACCAGAAAAAGACGAACCAACTCGCGCAGTCTGGTTCAAAGCCAATGGCAGCGTCCCGGATGATTTACGCGTTCATCAGTATTTATTAGGTTACGCCTCAGATTTTAACTTCCTGCTCACTGCACTGCAGCCACACGGCGTTGGCGTATTGAATCATGGCATGCAGGTTGCCACCATCGACCATTCAATGTGGTTCCACCGCCCATTCCGCTTAGATGATTGGTTGTTATATAGCGTTGAAAGCACCTCCGCCTCCGGTGCGAGAGGTTTTGTACGCGGACAGTTCTATACCCGCGACGGGGTATTAGTTGCCTCGACAGTACAAGAAGGCGTAATGCGGCAGAGCACGGGAAGTGGCAACACGACCCGATAAGCTAAACACAAGGCGCGGGATGCAAAGATTTTCGCCTTAAAACCCGTGCCGGGCACGTTAGGCAACGCTGAACGAGCGAACTTACGCCAACGCTAAATAAACAGCCAATAGCTCTTTCTAAATCAAAAAAAGGGTGGGCGATAACATTATCGCCCACCCTTTCATTTTGCTATCAGTCATTATCTGCCAAGACAGACCTGACTATTATTAATTATTGGTTGTAAGCATTCTCGCCGTGGCTGTTAACATCCAGACCTTCGCGTTCTTGATCTTCTGGCACACGCAGTCCAACAACCAAGTCGGCAATTTTGAAGGCAATGAAAGCGACAACGCTAGACCAAACTAAGCACACGATAATGCTGAAAATCTGCACCCAAACTTGATGGCCCATGGTTACGCCGGTCGCATAACCCACACCGCCCAGTGAACTAGAGGTGAACACACCAGTCAGGATACAACCTACGATGCCGCATACGCCATGCACACCGAATACGTCACAGGTATCATCAACACGCAGCCATTTTTTCAGGGTTACTACGCCCCACAGGCCAGTAACACCGCCAATCAGACCGATAATCAGCGCACCGCCTACACCGACGCTACCACAAGCTGGAGTGATCGCAACCAGGCCAGCAATCGCACCTGAAGAAGCACCCAACAGTGAAGGTTTACCACGAACCATCCACTCGACCAGAACCCATGACAGGATTGCGCCAGCGGTTGCCATTACAGTGTTAAGGAAAGCTAATGCTGCAATGGAGTTCGCCGCGCTTGCAGAACCGGCGTTGAAACCGAACCAACCAACATACAGAATTGCTGCGCCGGTAAATACCATCGGCAGATTGTGTGGTTTGAAAGCTTCTTTACCAAAACCAACGCGTTTACCCAGCATATAAGCACCAACTAAACCTGCGCTCGCGGCGTTGATGTGCACCACAGTACCACCAGCAAAGTCCAGCGCGCCGTCAGTTGCCAGCAAGCCACCCGCCCATACCATGTGCGCCATTGGCAGGTAGGAGAAGGAGAACCAGATAACGGTGAAAATCAGTACCGCAGAGAAACGCACACGTTCAGCAATACCACCCACAATCAGTGCGATAGTGATACAAGCGAATGAACACTGGAATGCGACCTGAATCAGCTGTGAGAAGGTGCCGCTCAGTGAAGTCAGCGTAATACCTTTCATCAGTGCGTTGCTAAAACCACCGAAGAAGGCGTTACCTTCGCTGAAAGCCACGCTGTAGCCGTACAACATCCACAGCACACAAACTAGAGCAAAGGTGACGATAACCTGAGTCATCATCGACAATACGTTCTTAGAACGCAGCAAGCCGCCGTAGAACAACGCCACGCCAGGTACGGTCATAAACAATACCAGTGCGGTACAAATCATCATGAAGGCGTTATCAGCCTCATTCGCTGCGACCGGATCTGCAGCCATCGCCAGCGTAGGTAGCATCGCTACCGCAGCCAGTCCGATCATGGATAAAAGTTTTTTCATGCTTAATCTACCCCTGTTTCTCTAATACCCAGAGCCTGTAATTACAGCGCGGCTTCGTCGGTTTCACCGGTACGGATACGAATAACACGTTGCAATTCAGCAACGAAAATTTTGCCATCACCAATTTTTCCGGTGTAGGCGGCTTTACTGATCACATCGATCACTTCATCGATCTGATCGTCAGCAATCGCAATATCAATTTTTACTTTTGGCAGAAAGTTAACGCTATATTCTGCACCACGGTACAACTCGGCATGGCCTTTTTGGCGACCAAAACCTTTGACTTCAGTTACGGTCAGCCCTTGAATTCCAACAGCAGACAACGCTTCACGCACATCTTCCAGCTTGAAAGGTTTGATCACCACAGTAACCAGTTTCATTTTGCCACTCCTCGAATTAAGAGCCAGTGTGAGATAAGTCACATCCGATACTGAATGGTTTAAAGCAAAGGCTGTGCCAAAAATGCACATCGCCCCGATTTCCCTGAATTGGCAAATTGTGCGCCCCAAATCAGGGCTTTTTAGCTGAAATTATGTGCGCATTACTGTCGGCATTAAAAATAGACGCACCAACAGTGAGCGTTACGCCTTTTTTTGGTGCGTCAAAATAAGAAAAGGAAAATAAATTGTCAGTTTTTGGTGCGAGGAAGAAAAGCTTGTGGGACTAACAGAAGATTTATGTAGCGGCAAAGCCAGATCAAATCTACTTTGCCGCGGGATGGTAATGGCTAAATAGTTTCCGTTTCCAGTTGACCAGCGCTGAGCGTTTCGCCCGCTTGCTGCAACTGATACATCTGATAATAACGGCCTTTTTCTGCGAGCAGTTGTAAATGGCTACCTTGCTCAACCGCATGACCACGATGGAGAACTAAAATGTTATCGGCCTCGACAATGGTCGACAAACGGTGAGCAATCACCACTAATGTCGTTTGTTGTCGAATGGCGCGCAGTGCACGAGAAATAGCCTGTTCAGTGCCAGAGTCAATATTGGCCGTTGCCTCGTCAAGGATCAAAATCTCTGGTGCTTGCACCAGAACACGTGCCATGGCTAATAATTGCTTCTGCCCCACTGATAGATTATTACCCTGCTCACCCAAGCGTGTGGCAATACCTTCTGGCATCTGTTTAATCAGCGGTGCAAGCTGCACGGTTTCCAATGCTTGCCACACTTTCTGCTCATCGATATTACGTCCCAGCGTAATATTGGCATACACTGAATCGGCTAGTACCACAGGATCCTGTTGCACCATCGCGATCCCTTTACGTAAAACAGCGTGAGAAAGGTCAGTCAGCGGACGACCATCAACGAGGATTTTGCCTTTATTAAGCGGGTAATATCCCATCAGTAAATTCGCTAAGGTACTTTTCCCGCTACCGGTATGCCCAACTAGCGCAACAAAATTACGCGAAGGAATGTGCAGATTGATATTTTCCAACACCCATTTATCAGCACGATAAGCAAAGCTCAGATCACGCATCACCACTTCACCGCTAGTGAGCGGTTTGATGTCCTTGCCATATTGCTGCTGTGACCTGTCCATCAGCTCAAAAATACGCTCACCAGCGACCACCGCCTGTTGCAAAATAGACTGCTGCGATGTCAGCTCAATCAGCGGTTCGTTTAACCGTGATAAATAGTTAATAAAAGCATAGAGCACGCCGACGCCAATACTGCCTTCAGCACTAAACCCGAACAACACCAACAGACCACAAAGAATTAAGGCGGCAAATAGACTAAGCAAAGGACGCAGCAAGAAACCTTCAAGCTTAAGAGTACGCATACGGGCCAAATAGTGGGATTGGCTAGCATTCGTTAAACGCTCAGCAAAGCGCTTTTGCTGACGGAATTGTTGAATAACGCTCATGCCGTTGATCGCTTCATTGAAGCCATCGTTTATATCAGCAAGATAGCTGCGGACTCGACGCACAACCGGCGTGCTGTAAACCTGATACAGCGCCATCACCACCATCACCGCCGGGAAGATAGCGCTGGCGATCAATGCCATTCGCAAATCCAGGCTGAACATCGCCACCAGCATGGCACTGATCAACGCTAAACTGCGCAATACGGTGGAGACAACCGTGACATATAAATCACGCACGACTTCTGTATCATTAGTCACACGCGAGATAAGCTGCCCGACGGGTTGAGTATCAAAAGCACTTAACGGCTGACGCAATGCGGCGTCCATAACTTCAGTGCGCAACTGCTGTACCACGCCGACGGCAGCGCGGTTAAACAGTAAAGCCTGAGAATAGTGCAACCCAGCGGCCAGCAATTGCAGCAGAATAAAGGCGATCGCCAACAGGCTCACCATGCCCAAAGGTAATAATCCTTTCGACACGTATTGATCGATAAAATAACTGATTAACAGTGGACCACAGACTTCCGCCCCGGCCGCTACCCATAACATAACAACCGCAATAGACAGCGGGCGGCGATAAGGTTTGCCATACATCAGTAGGCGCTTTAGCGTCGGCCAGGTTTTTTGCCCTTTATTCATGAGGTAAATACTCCTGTTGCACCGGTGCTTCATCAAGTGCGGCTTCCAACTGCTGATAACGATACATGTCACGATACCAACCAGCCTCAGCCACCAAGCTATCGTGACTACCGCGCTGGGCCACAGAACCTTGGTTAAAGACTAAAATCTCGCTCGCTTCCACTAAGGCCGACAGTCGGTGCGCACTGATAATCACCGTGCGATCGCTGCCCCACTGGCGCAGGTTATGCAAAATTTGGTGTTCGGTACGGCCGTCGACCGCAGATAATGCATCGTCAAGAATCAGAATTTCGGACTCCATCAACAGCGCACGCGCAATAGAAATACGCTGTTTTTGTCCACCAGAAAGCATCACGCCGCGCTCACCGACTTCGGTATCGTAACCTTGCGGCAAACGCAGAATATCCTCATGAATGCTCGCCAGTTTTGCCGCGTCTTCAATTTGTTGTTGGCTGGCATCTGGCCTGCCCAGCGCAATATTCTGACCAATGGTATCGGAGAACAAGAACGGCGTTTGGCTGACCACGGCCAAACGCGCGCGCCAGTCATCTAATCGCATCTCTGAAAGAGGGATATCGTGGTAGGCTATTTTACCTACGGAAACATCAAACTGGCGTTGAATTAACGCGAGCAGCGTGCTTTTTCCCGAACCGGTCGGGCCACATAACCCCAGCATTTTCCCGGGAGCCAGCGTAAAGCCAACATCGTTTAATGACGAACGACTGGCCTGCGGATAGGTAAATTGTTTAATGCCCACTTGCAAAATATCGCGCCCGGCGGGCAAAGGTTTTGTCCCATCGACAACCGAGGGCGCTTCTTCTAGCAAGCTACGAATTCGGCTATAAGCTGCGCTACCGCGTTCAACAATATTAAACATCCACGCTAATGCCAGCATTGGCCAAATCATCAGGCCCAAATACATCACAAAGCTCGTGAGCTGGCCTAGCGTCAAATGCTGTTCAACCACCATCCAACTGCCGCCGCCGATAGCTAACAGATTCGCCATACCGATAGAAACATAGATCGTTGGGTCAAAACGGGCATCAACGCGTGCGACACGCATATTTTTGACGCCAGTATCACGGGCAACATCAGCAAACTGTGATGATTGATGGTTTTCCAGTCCGAATGCTTTGATCATACGGATACTGCTAAGGCTTTCCTGTGCGCGGTCGTTTAGCGAGGAAAACGCCGCCTGCGCCACTTTAAAACGTTCGTGCAATTGCTCGCCATAGCGGTTGATTAACAACGCCATAATAGGCATTGGCACCAAAGAAAGCAGCGTCAACTCCCAGCTGATTTGTGTTGCCATCACGACCAGCACCACCAGCCCCATCACCATAGAATCAACCAACGTGAGCACGCCTTCCCCAGCGGCAAATACCACCCGGTCGACATCATTAGTAGCACGAGCAATCAAATCACCGGTACGGTGGCGCAGATAAAAAGCAGGATGTTGACGGCTAAGCTGGGCAAAGAAATTCTGCCGCAGTTCAACGGCTAACTGATAGGATGCACCAAATAACAGCACCCGCCAGACATAACGCAGCAAATAGACCAAAATAGCCGTAGCGAGCATCACTCCCAGCCAGCCCCAGATAACCGCCGCGGACATTTTTTTGCTGGTGACGCCATCAATGATTACACCAACCAATTTAGGCGGGAGTAATTGCAGAATCGCAATAATGATTAATAAGGCGACAGCCCCAAGATAACGCCGCCATTCTCGACGGAAATACCAAGCTAGTTGAGCAAATAATCTCACGCAGAAGTTTCCATGATCTTAGTCTTATTAGAATTCAGTGATTTTACACGCAATAAGCATCAACGGACAGGCAAGCAACGACCTACGTCCGGACAGTATCCATATAGGATAACATTGATAAGATATCTTTCGGATGAATCTTTACAGCGGTAAAACCGTGGTAGATTTGATGCGTTCCATAGCAAAACTCGATGTCACATCCAGCAACCCCGGCACGGCATTCACTAGCTTTTTATAAAAGTTATCATAACTTTTCATATCAGCGACTTGTACTTGCAGCAAATAATCGTACTCCCCCGCCATACGATAGAAAGAGAGCACTTCTGGTAGCGCCTCTACTCGTTCGACAAAGGTTTCGTACCATTCGCTATTATGATGTTGGGTTTTGATCAGCACAAACGCCGTCAACGTTAAGCCTAGTTTCTCACTATCGAGCAACGCAACTTTCGCCCGAATGATCCCTTCTTCTTCCAAGCGTTTTAGTCTTTTCCAACATGGCGTGGAGGTGAGATTAACAGCATCGGCAAGCACTTGCAGAGACAGCGTGCAGTCTTGTTGCAGCATCGCTAACAATTTTCGGTCAATTTTATCTAGCATTGGATTATTTAGTAGAAAAATTTTCTCTTAAATTGCCTCCCATAGGGATAAATAGCAACGTTTTTCCCCAAATAAATGGTTATTCTAGCGCTAAATTTACTGAGATTTTCGGATAGCATTATGATTAACACTTGGGTAAACCACGCGATAAAAGAGATCGACGCTGATTTTCAACGCTCGGCCGACACACATTTGATTCGCCTGAATCTTTCCGATTTTCCTGGTATTTCACTTTATCTAAAAGATGAAAGCACTCACCCTTCCGGTAGTTTGAAGCACCGCTTAGCACGCTCGCTATTTTTGTACGGCCTGTGCAACGGCTGGATCAATGAAAATACGCCGATTATTGAAGCATCGTCAGGAAGTACGGCTATATCCGAAGCTTATTTTGCCCGACTGCTCGGACTGCCATTTATTGCGGTGATGCCTGCGTGTACTGCGCCGCGTAAAATTGAGCAAATCGAGTTTTACGGTGGTCGCTGCCATTTTGTCGAACACTCTAGCCAGATTTATGACGTTTCAGAGCAATTGGCCAGAGAAATGAACGGCCATTATATGGATCAGTTCACTTACGCCGAGCGGGCAACGGATTGGCGCGGTAATAACAATATAGCTGACAGTATTTTTCGTCAGATGTCGCATGAAACGCATCCTATCCCGCGCTATTTAGTGATGAGCGCAGGCACTGGCGGCACCTCCGCAACGCTGGGCCGTTATATTCGCTATCAAGGACATAAAACCGAACTGATTGTGGTCGACCCTGAGAATTCCGTATTTTATGACTACTTCCAGCATCGAGATGCCACTGTTAGCGCGAGCTGTAGCAGCCGGATAGAAGGTATCGGTCGTCCGCGTGCTGAGCCTTCGTTTATTCCCAGCGTCATAGACAGCATGATACAAGTGCCTGACGCGGCTAGTATCGCCACCTTATATTGGCTGGAGAAACTGCTTGGCAGAAAGGTCGGCGGCTCAACCGGTACCAACGTTTGGGGCGCACTGCAATTGGCTGAGAAAATGCGTGAACGAGGCGAAAGTGGTTCTATTGTGACCTTACTTTGCGACAGCGGGGAGCGTTATCTTAATACCTATTACAACTCAGAATGGGTAGCCAATAATATCAGGGTCTTAGCTCCATTTAGTGAAAAGCTGTTGGGCTTGAAATAATCTTTACTACGTAAGATAAAAGCGGAAAAAAAGCCGGAACAGATAATGTCCCGGCTAGCTGAAAAACCTTATCATTCGGGGGAATAGGTGAGGTGTGGTGAGTTCAGCCAATGTTGTAAAAAGTGAGACACCGCTTGATTCTGGCAATGTCCAATAACTTGTAGGTGCGGCAACTGTTGTTTGAGGATGGGCAAAGCATTACCCATTACCAGCCCTAATCCCACGCTATTAAGCATCTCTTTATCATTCATCGCATCGCCAAAAGCCATGCATTGTCCCATCTCAATACCAAGACTGGCGGTGAGTTTCTCCAGAGCGCTGCCTTTATTAGTGCCTTTTGGCATAACATCCAGGCAATCGCTGGCAGAGAAACACAGATCAACTCGCTCACCGAATGCGGCTTCGAGCTGCGGCATCAGTTGTAGCAGTTCATCATGTGGGGCGCTGAAAAAGACTTTGTGATTGCCTTGTGCAGGCAACAAACGCAGATCCTGATACTGATATTTGAAACCACTAAACTGGTGCGCCACTAATATCTGCGGCACATCATTAAAGGTAAACCAGCCTTCACGGCGGAACACATCCATGCGTGCTGACGTTCGCCATGTCGTATTGACTAGCTGAGTAAAGCAATCTTCCGGCAGGGTACTTTCATGGAATAACTGGCCGTCGAGGTCGTGGATCTCCGTGCCATTACCGGTCAGCAAGTAGCTGCGTAAGCCAATATTCGCCAAAATGGTCTTCATTTCTACATGGTGACGGCCGGTTGCAAACGCCAGAATAATGCCTCTTTCCTCGAGTTGACGTAGGGTTGCCAACGTTTTGTCACCCAGCCGATGCTCAGGCGTTAAAAGCGTACCATCCATATCAAATGCAGCCAGGCGAACCATAGAACCTCGTCAAAATAAGAAAGAAAACAGTATTAATGTACGACGTTGAGTATGAGTGAGCATTTACGGAACTAATAGTGAACAATTGAAAATTAGACTTCCTCATTTATTCGGATCACACCTCGTTGCCCAGCATCACTCTGCGCCAGCTCTCATTTGCTGGCATAAAACCAGCCAAGAAAACACCACTGATATATGCTGAACATATAATATAGGTAGTGAATAACTGTTCCGGGTTTATTATGCGTCTGCAAAATCGTCTTAACCAATATCAACGTTTATATCTGCGGCTAGGGGATAGCCTCAATGAACTTACCGTTGCCGAGCTGGCTGAGATCTTTTGCTGTAGCGAGCGCCATACTCGAACCTTATTATCGCAGTTTCAACACCTCGGATGGATTAGCTGGCATTCTCAAGCCGGGCGTAGTAAACGCGGCAAGCTGCAATGTTTAAAAACGCCAACAAGCCTGCGCGAATCTTATGTGCAGGAGCTATTGGAAAATGGCGACCACTCAGCTGCTCTGCAATTAAGCGCCCTGGATCCTCAACACCTTAATACGCTGCTAACGCCACATATGGGCGGACAATGGCTAGCCGATGCGCCAACATTACGTATCCCCTATTATCGACCAATGCAACGCCTTGACCCACAGACCCTGACCGGCCGCGCGGAACAGCATTTAGCCCACACGATACATGCAGGGTTAACGCGTTTTATTACCGGGCAATCCCTACCACAGCCCGATTTAGCACATCACTGGCATATCACTAATCAGGGCAAGACCTGGCAATTCTTCCTCCATAGCCGCTTGTATTGGCATAATGGAGAACTTATTACGGCCAGCCAATTAGGTGAAATTTTTGAGCATTTGCGTTACTCACCGAAAAGCAGGCACAGTTTGGATAATATCCGCAGCCTTTCGCAACCGCATGCACTCTGCCTGCAATTTGATCTTCACCACGCAGATTATTGGCTAGCGCACCGATTGGCCGATCTTAGCTGCCTGCTCGCACATCCCAATGACGCTACCATTGGCGCAGGCCCTTTCCGTTTAGTGCACTTCGCACCAGAATTAGTACGTCTTGAGCAGCATACTTACTATCATTTGCAGCGCCCTTTCTTATACGCCATTGAATATTGGATCTCCCCGCACCTTTTCGCACAAAGAAGCCATATCAGTTGTCAGCACCCGGTACGCATTATTCTTGGAGAACAAGATGAGTTGGCGCAAGTCAGGCCGGTCAGACGCACCACCAGCCTTGGCTTCTGTTATTTAGCCGTAAATATGCGCCAACAGAATTTAAGCCAAGAGCAGGCACAAAAAATAGTGATGTTGATACAACGCTCAGCCATGCTAGAACATTTGCCGATAGATAATGACTTGGTCAGTCCGAGCAAAGAGATGTTGCCAGGTTGGCCAATACCGATGCATCAGGTGGAAAATGTGACGCTGCCAGCCACATTAAATTTGATCTATCACCCACCGGTCGAACTTGGTTTAGTGGCTGAGGCGTTAAAAACATTGTTGGCCGCCGAAGGCTGCACCTTAACTCTCACCTATCACACTGGACGCCTATGGGATAACGATGAGCAGCTCGGCAATGTCGATCTTATGCTCGGCGATCGATTGGTTGGCGAAGCGCCGCAAGCCACGTTAGAAAACTGGTTACGGCAAGATCCTCTCTGGCCCGCAATATTGAGCGATACAGCGTTAACTCAGCAAGCGCAAAGACTTACTAGCATTGCGCAACTCGCAGACAATGCACAGCGGGCGCAATCGCTGCGTGACCATTTTTATCAGCTCATGGTGAATGCTACGATCACGCCGCTATTTAACTATCGCTATCAAGTCAGCGCCCCACCCCGCGTAAATGGCGTGCAACTCACCGCCTGGGGATGGTTTGATTTTTGCCAGGCATGGATCCCGCCAGAAATAGCCTGAACAACTTGTACAACGGCTAGTTTTAACGTGACGGATTTTACGATGACCAGTTTTACTATCCACTGGCTATAAACCTCAGTACCATTGCGCTATCCCTGGCTGTCGCGGCTCTGTTTAAGCCGAAGGGCAGCCCATATTGAACCTTCAGGATAAATTGACATGAAAAGAGCGGTTGTTGTATTCAGCGGCGGACAAGATTCCACTACCTGTCTTATTCAAGCATTGACGCAGTATGACGAAGTGCATTGCATTACTTTCGACTATGGGCAGCGTCATGTTGCAGAAATCGAGGTCGCCGAAACCCTCTCTAAGCAGCTCGGTGCCAAATCGCACAAGGTGCTGGACGTTACTATGCTCAATGAGCTGGCTGTCAGCAGCCTGACCCGCGATAATATCCCGGTACCGCAATATGGCGAGACCGAAGCTAACGGCTTGCCGAGCACATTTGTTCCAGGTCGCAATATTTTGTTCCTGACACTGGCAGCAATTTTTGCCTATCAATTACAGGCCGAAGCCGTAATTACCGGCGTTTGTGAAACCGACTTCTCCGGCTATCCGGATTGCCGCGATGAATTCGTCAAAGCGTTAAACCACGCGGTATCACTAGGTATTGCCCGCGACATCCGTTTTGAAACGCCATTGATGTGGCTCAATAAAGCCGAAACCTGGGCGCTGGCCGACCGCTACCAAAAATTGGATCTGGTGCGTCATCATACGCTGACCTGTTATAACGGCATCATTGGCGATGGTTGTGGCGAATGCGCAGCATGTCATTTGCGTGCTAAAGGATTAGAGGAGTTTCAGCGGGATGCGGTCGCTGTTTCCGCAGCATTAGGGTTGAAGCTGGATCGAGCTGCGGCGATTTCTTAAAGCCAGAAGGGCTTTAAAATCATTGTTTTGAATCCAGGCCGGGATTCTTGGCGGCTTCTTAAGACCATAACGATTGTGGAAGCAATGGCCGTGCTTTCCCGGCTTCTTAAAATTAGAACTGTGAATTTTTCGGTTCTTCAAATGTAGTGCTCAATGTAAGGCTATCGACTGAACCGAGCCAAGGGGGGGCGCCCCCCTTCGCCATCCCACGCCTTTTTACCCCCTCAATATCTAGTCCAGTGGAGGCCATGTTTCAGAAGCTTCCGTGATAGCGCAAATACCAGCCTTCCAGGCTTCCCGCTTGCGGGTTCAAGCCAACGATAAACCCATTGTATTTCACCACTCCACCGGTGGCATTTTGAGTGCGCTTGGCGGCTTTTAAATCAACGGCAACGGCACAAACAAGAAGGCAAAGGCATTTTATCTTTTGAATTTGATAAGTTTGGTGGCGCACTCAAAATTTCACTGACGAGTGGTGGAGAGACAGCGAGCGCTTTAAGCGAGTGGGCTCGAATCCGAGGAAGGGATGGCGGAGCCATGAAATTTGCGCCTGTCGCAGTGGTGGCTGAAACATAGTCTCCGCTGAACTCTTGGTAAAAGCTTGAAAAGGCGCAGGATTCTAAAGGACCGCGCCTCGGTCCTTTAGGCGGCTTAGGCTGCAATGCCAAATTGAACACTACATTTGAGAAGCCGAAATTTACACCGTTACACTTTTAAAAAGCCGCCCAAATCCCGGAACGGATTTAATACAATGCTTTTAAAGTTTTTCGAGCTTTTCCAAAAGCTCCCCTTCTAATGCCAAAGACTTTTGCGTTTTAAGATCAATGCATACAAAGGTGATTGCTGCATCGGCTACGGCTTCGCCTTTGCAAGTGATCACTTGCTCCAATACGCCGCTTCTCTTGCCTAATTCCTTCACCTTGCTATCAATGAGTAACTCATCACCTAATACTGCGGATTTGCGGTAGTTGATATTGATATTTACCACAATGAACGCCATGTTTTTTTCACGCATCCACTTTTCGCTTGAGTGACCATCCAACCACTGCCAACGTGCAGCTTCAAGGAACTCAAGATAACGCGCATTATTAACATGCTGATAAACATCAATATGAAAACCGAGAACTTTAATCGTTGTTTGTGCCATTGCTTATCTCTCCAGCGACGGGGACCAGCTCAGGCTACCATTAACCTGAACTGGTCGGATGTCCTTTAGATTAGCAGAAGAATGAAACAATAGATTTTTGGCATCTTATGTCGCGATCGTCATCACAGTTTAAGGTGCGCGCGATTACGCTCAAAAAGCGCGGGACCAATTCCTGGAACTTCTTGTAACTGGTCAACATCGGTAAAAGCTCCCAACTCATTACGATAATCTACGATCCTTTGTCCTTTTTTTAAGCCGACCCCGTTCATCACTCGGGCAAAATCCTCTGCCGTTGCCGTATTGATGCTGACCATATCCCCTTCACCAGGTGCTATTTTGCTTTTAGTCTGGTTAGGACTTTCCGCTGCTCGCGTGACTTTACTACTCGTCACAGCCTGAGGCGTTTTAGCCTGCAAAGGCGGCGCAGCCTGTAGGCCAAAAGATAGGGTAGAAAGAACAAGTGCCAGAGTCAGTGTGGTCATGCCCATTTTTTTCATGCTGTATCCTCCATGTGTTTGACAGCACGGGCATCGTGCGACAAATCAGTTCAGCAAACAAACGGCAGATTTTAAAAATGGAAAAGGCCGCGAAAGCGGCCTTTTGGTATTGCATCTTGTTGCATCAAACTGCGGGATATCCCGCATAAAATCAGTTCTGAGCGGCTGTGCCCAACTTAATTTTTGCTTCCTGACGCAAGCTGTTCAGCAGTGCATCGAAGGTCGCATTTGACGACATTTTCTGAATTTCGTCAGAGAAACGTGCGGTGTCTGATTCAGGCAAGACACCCGGGTTTACAGCGGTCAGTTTAATCAACACTGTATTGCCTTGCTGATCTTCCGAAATACCGTAGCTCACCGCATCTTTCTGCGGCTGTGGCAATGCGTAAACGTTTTGCTCGAAGTCAGACGGTTGCTGAGTACGTTGTACTTTTTGTACATTACTAAAGCTCAGGCCAGCAGCCTTCATCTCGTCATCACCTTTACCGGCCTTCAGCGCAGCCAAGATCTTAGCGCCATCAACACGCGCCTGATCTTCCGCTTTTTGCTGCTTAACCAGCGTAATCACTTGATCTTTAACGTCAGCAAAAGGTTTCACACCGGCTGCTTTATGATCATCGATACGGATAACAAAGGCACGATCGCCATCAACGGTAATCACATCAGAGTTACTGCCTGGCGCGCCAGCTTGACCAAGCAATGAGCCGCCTGAAATAGCCTGAGTGACAGGTTTGAAATTGATTGCCGCAGGAATATTTTGCTCAGTGAACCAATCAGTGTGAACAGCTTTAGTACCCGCAGCCTGCTCAGCAGAAGTCAAAGATTCATTGTCATTGGTTGCCGCATCACTCACTTTTTGTTGCAAGGCGTAGTAGGCATCCAGCGCTTTCTCTTGCTTCAACTTGCTAATGATATCGTCACGGACTTCGTTCAGAGGTTTAACCTGCGCAGGAGTAACATCATCCAAACGTAGGATGAAATATCCCAGATCAGATTTAATCACGCCTGAAACCTGACCTTTAGTCGTCAAATTAGCGGTTTTAAATTCTGGCAGCGTGGTTTCTGGCTCCATCCAACCCAAATCCCCACCTTTTGCGCCGCTGAGCGTATCGGTGGATTTGGTTTTAGCGAGCTGAGCAAAATCAGCGCCTTTTTTCAGCTCATCCGCAATAGCATCAGAATCGGCCTGGTTTTTAGAAACGATGACGCTGTAGCGACGACGTTCTGGTTGGCCGAATTCTGAACTGTGCTGGTCATAGTAAGCGGAAACATCAGCATCGCTCACCGTAACTTTGCTCTGAATGTCCGCAGCATCCATTTCGATATAGCTGATTTTGAACTCTTCTGGCGACACAAAGCGGTTCTTATTCTGCTCGTAAAACGCTTGAAGTTCGGCATCGCTGGCCTGCTGTTTAGCAGCCAAAGCAGCGGTGTTGAAAGTTGCAGTCTGAACATCGCGCTCTTGCAGCAACAGCGATGACAAAGTTTTGATTTCAACTGGTAAAACAAAGTCTGATTCGCCAAATGCTTGCGCCAATTGTTGGCTAACCAGTTGCTGTTTCATCAATTGAGCGAATTGGTCTGGCGTATAGCCGAGGCTCTGTACGCTTTGTACGTACTTAGCGTTATCAAATTGGCCATTAGTCTGGAATTGCGGAGCCGCAAGAATTGCCGCTTTGATTTGATCATCGCTGACGGTAACACCTAACTTTTTCGAATATTGATCAAGCAGCGTTACGTCGATCAGATTATTCAAAGATTCACGACGCAATTGCTGCATGTAGCCATCGCTGCCGGCAAGTGTTGCGAACTGATCGCCAAGCTGTTGTTGAAGGCGCGCACGCTGATTTTGCACCGCTTCTTCTAACTTAGCACGGCTGATCTCCTGGCCGTTTACTTTGGCAGCATAGTCGCCCGATCCGCCAATTAAATAGTTACCTACGCCTGTCAAAACAAATGACAAGACAATCAGGCCAAGAATGATTTTGAGCACGACATGATTGGCGGCCGCGCGTAAATTGTCCATCATAGTGAAGCAACACTCCGCTGTGTTTTGGGGTTAGAACCTGGCTGCAAGAAGAGAAACCTAGCTATTCCTGCGACACCCAATGTGGATGTTAACCATTAAACTGCATGTTTACACTGACACTTCGTTTCATTTGGTGTTCAAAAGAATCACTGCCAACAAGCTCGTACCGTTCTCTCAATCGAAAAAGAAAAAAGGCGCATCATTTTGATGCGCCTTGTATCTTACCTCACCAACTCTTTGCCGTCAGGTTATTGTTTAACACAGCGATCTTTGTTGTTTTAAACATATCCATCTGCTGTTAAAAACAGCAATTACTGTCTTTTGCATGATGGTTTGACGCTAGAAGATCAGGCAATTATCCGTTAACAGCATCTTTTAAAGATTTACCAGCACGGAAGCCTGGAACTTTAGCTGCCGGGATACTGATTTCTTTGCCTGTCTGTGGATTGCGGCCAGTACGTGCTGAACGCTCACGAACGGAGAAAGTACCGAAACCAACCAGGGCAACCTCTTCACCAGATTTCAGAGAATCGGTTACAGATGCAAGTACAGCATCCAAAACACGTCCAGCTGCCGCTTTAGAAATATCAGCACCGGCGGCAATCTTATCGATCAATTGTGACTTATTCACGTTATCATCCCCTTTTGAATTCTATCGTCACGGTAGAACTTTTCCCTACAGACGTGACAGCGCTGCTGTTATATCAATCTTGTTAGGGGTATGCAAGCTGCCCAGAACAGACTTGATCCCGCTAACAGCCATATAAAGTAGCGGCACAAAAAAAGGCTGGCAAGTGAGAATTCACTTACCAGCCCGATAATTATTTATTCTTTCTACGCTATGTCACTATTTTGCAGCAACAGGTAACGCGCCGAAAGCCGGATTTTGCAGAGCAAGGTTCAATACATCATCGATGCGTTTAACCGGATGAATCTCCAAATCGGCCAGAACGTTATCAGGGATCTCTTCCAAATCACGTTTGTTATCGTCCGGGATCAGCACCACTTTGATGCCACCACGGTGCGCCGCCAACAGTTTCTCTTTCAAGCCACCGATCGGCAGTACCTGACCACGCAAGGTGATCTCACCAGTCATTGCTACATCAGCACGAACCGGGTTACCAGTCAGACAAGAAACCAAAGCGGTACACATTGCAATACCTGCGCTTGGGCCGTCTTTCGGCGTAGCCCCTTCTGGTACGTGAACGTGGATATCACGTTTCTCGTAGAAGTCAGCATTAATACCCAGTTTTTCAGCGCGTGCACGTACAACTGTCAGAGCCGCCTGGATAGATTCTTGCATCACTTCCCCCAGAGAACCGGTGTAAGTGAGTTTGCCTTTACCCGGCACGCAAGCAGTTTCGATAGTCAGCAGCTCACCACCGACTTCGGTCCACGCCAAACCTGTCACCTGACCTACGCGGTTTTCTGTATCAGCACGGCCGTAATCGACCTTCTGCACACCCAAGAAATCTTTCAGGTTATCGCCATTGATTTCAATGTGCTTGAGGGTTTTATCCATCAGCAGCTGTTTCACAGCTTTGCGGCACAGTTTGGATAATTCACGTTCCAAACTACGCACGCCCGCTTCGCGAGTATAGAAACGAATGATGCCAATAATGGCGCTGTCATCAACGGTCAATTCGTTTTTCTTCAGCGCGTTACGCTCGATTTGTTTCGGCAATAAGTGCTGCTTAGCAATGTTCAGTTTTTCGTCTTCGGTATAACCAGAGAGACGAATAACTTCCATACGGTCCAACAGCGGAGCCGGGATATTCATCGAGTTAGATGTTGCTACGAACATCACATCAGACAAATCATAATCAACTTCCAGATAGTGGTCGTTGAATGCGACGTTTTGTTCTGGGTCCAGCACTTCTAACAACGCAGAAGCTGGGTCGCCACGCATGTCCGAAGACATTTTATCAATCTCATCCAACAGGAAAAGTGGGTTTTTAACGCCAACTTTCGCCATTTTCTGGATCAATTTACCCGGCATAGAACCGATGTAAGTCCGGCGATGTCCGCGGATTTCCGCTTCATCACGCACGCCACCCAATGCCATACGAACGTATTCACGACCGGTAGCACGAGCGATAGACTGACCGAGGGAGGTTTTACCTACGCCCGGAGGCCCAACCAAGCAAAGGATTGGCCCTTTAATTTTGCTAACGCGTGTCTGAACCGCAAGATACTCGAGGATACGGTCTTTAACTCGTTCCAAACCAAAGTGATCGGTATCGAGTACTTCTTGCGCCTTACGCAAGTCTTTTTTCACTTTGCTACGCGCATTCCACGGAACCTGAAGCATCCAATCGATATAGCCGCGAACCACTGTCGCTTCCGCTGACATCGGTGACATCATCTTCAGTTTTTGCAGCTCGGCTTCGGCTTTTTCACGCGCATCTTTCGGCATTTTTGCCGCGTCGATTTTGCGTTTTAAGGCTTCATGTTCGTCCGGTGCATCATCCATTTCGCCGAGTTCTTTCTGAATAGCTTTCATTTGCTCATTCAGGTAGTACTCGCGCTGACTCTTTTCCATCTGTTTTTTAACGCGATTACGGATACGTTTTTCAACCTGCAACAGATCGATTTCCGATTCCATCATCGCCATCAGATATTCGAGGCGCTCGGTGATATCAAACATTTCCAATACGGATTGTTTATCAGCAAGTTTTAATGGCATATGCGCAGCAATGGTATCTGCCAAGCGAGCCGCATCTTCAATGCTGTTTAATGATGTCAGGACTTCTGGCGGGATTTTTTTGTTCAGTTTGATATAACCTTCAAACTGATTGATCGCCGTGCGCACCAGAACTTCCTGCTCGCGCTCGTCAACAGCAGGAGATTCCAAATACTCTGCGCCAGCAGAAAAATGTTCGCCGCTGTCTGATAGCTGGGTAATACGGGCACGCTGCAAACCTTCCACCAGCACTTTTACTGTGCCATCTGGTAGCTTCAACATTTGCAGTATTGATGCCACGGTCCCTACAGAGAAGAGATCGTTTATGCCAGGCTCATCCGTAGAAGCCTCTTTTTGTGCCACCAGCATGATTTTTTTATCGTGATCCATCGCGGCTTCAAGACACCGAATCGATTTTTCCCTGCCAACAAACAACGGGATCACCATGTGCGGATAAACCACCACATCGCGCAAAGGCAATACGGGGATTTCTATGCGTTCAGAACGCTCAGGGTTCATAGAGCTCTCTCTTAGTTTAGCTTCCGCCAGGTTAAGGAAACCTCGTAAAACACGAGTCAGACGGGTTTCAGCATGTAGTTAACTGAGTATATGGGGATGAATATCCGACATTCAACGACAAGAATACGAGAAAAAAAAATGGGAGAAAAAATCCCCCATTTATCGACTAACCAACTGGATTAATTGGTCATTTATTCACCTGAAGCTTGCTGCGCCTCGGGTTTACCATAAATTACCAGCGGTTCTGATTGGCCAGCGATCACAGATTCATCAATAACGACTTTGTCTACGCTTTCCATTGATGGCAAGTCGTACATAGTGTTGAGCAATGCGGCTTCAACGATAGAACGCAGACCACGCGCCCCAGTTTTACGCTCCATGGCTTTTTTAGCGATAGACACTAACGCCTCGTCACGGAACTCCAAATCAACACCTTCAAGATTGAACAATGCCTGATATTGCTTAGTCAGGGCATTTTTCGGCTCTTTCAGGATTTGAATCAGGGCATCCTGGCTTAGCTCACTCAGGGTCGCAACAACCGGCAGACGACCGATAAACTCAGGGATCAGACCAAATTTGATCAAATCTTCTGGTTCAGCCTGTGCCAACAGTTCGCCTTCACTTGCTTTCTCAGACTTGCCTTTAACTTCTGCGCCGAAACCAATACCGGTACCCGTGTTGATACGTTGACCGATAACTTTATCCAGGCCAGCAAATGCACCACCACAGATAAAGAGGATCTTCGAGGTATCAACCTGCAGGAATTCCTGCTGTGGATGCTTACGTCCGCCCTGAGGTGGAACAGCAGCAATAGTCCCTTCGATCAGTTTCAACAGCGCCTGCTGCACGCCTTCACCTGATACATCGCGGGTGATGGACGGGTTGTCTGATTTACGAGAAATTTTGTCAATTTCATCGATATAGACAATACCGCGCTGTGCTTTCTGTACGTCGTAATCACATTTTTGCAGCAGTTTCTGGATGATGTTTTCAACATCCTCACCCACATAACCGGCTTCAGTCAATGTGGTGGCATCTGCCATCGTGAAAGGAACATCCAGGAAACGAGCCAGTGTTTCTGCAAGCAGAGTCTTACCGCTACCCGTTGGCCCGATCAGCAAAATATTACTTTTGCCAAGCTCAATACCATTGCTGGTATCGCCATTACGCAGACGCTTGTAGTGGTTATAAACGGCAACCGCCAACACTTTTTTCGCCGGTTCCTGACCAATGACGTAATCATCAAGGTGTTCACGGATCTCATGCGGAGTTGGCAACGCACTGCGTTCACGGTGTGGTGCGACTTCTTTAATCTCTTCGCGAATAATGTCATTGCATAAATCGACACATTCATCGCAGATATACACTGACGGCCCGGCAATCAGCTTACGCACTTCATGCTGGCTTTTGCCGCAGAAAGAGCAATACAGCAGCTTTCCTGAACCGTCTTTGCGCTTATCTGTCATCAGTAAACCTCTTCTTTATTCTTTGTCCCGCGATGGAAACACAGCGGCACCGACTATACACATAGCGACCGTAAGTCAGGCCGATGATGAATAATGTTATTGCCCATTGGCAGTTAAGTAGAGAAGCCGTTTAAACCGCTTCTCTACGTTGGTAAAATGTCCGTATGAGAATAATTATAGACCATCAACCCGGCGTAATTAAGCCGTTAAACGCGATGTGTCAATACGGAGTCGACTAAACCGTAGTCTACAGCCTCTTGTGCGGACAAGAAACGATCGCGCTCAGTGTCACGCTCTATTTCTTCGAGAGCTTTGCCCGTATGTTTAGCCATCAATGTGTTCATACGCTCTTTGACTTTCAGGATCTCTTTAGCATGGATATCAATATCCGTTGCCTGGCCCTGGAAGCCGCCCAGCGGTTGGTGAATCATCACGCGCGCATTTGGCAGAACGAAACGCTTGCCTTTAGCACCGGCAGTCAGCAGGAATGAGCCCATAGAACAAGCTTGACCCATACAAATCGTACTAACGTCAGGTTTGATAAACTGCATGGTGTCATAGATAGACATACCAGAAGTAATCACGCCGCCCGGTGAGTTAATATAGAGGAAAATATCTTTCTCTGGATTTTCCGCTTCCAAAAACAGCAACTGAGCCACGATCAAGTTGGCCATATGATCTTCAACTTGCCCGGTGAGGAATATCACACGCTCTTTGAGCAGACGCGAGTAGATGTCGTATGAACGCTCACCGCGTGAAGTCTGCTCTACCACCATTGGTACCAGAGCCATGTTTGGTGCAAATTGTTCTCTTTCACCGCTGTATGACATAACCGTCTCCTAATGAATTCTCTTTGGCGCTAGTTGAAACCGATTCTACTTGAGATAAATAACTATGACTATGCCCAAGCGGCCTGGTCGCCGTTTAACGGCAGACGGTTGTTATCAGTTAGAAGTTAACAGCAAAGTTACCTATATGTCTCGTAGACAATTGGGGGAAAAGAGGCCATTTTCAAGCCCTTCTGGAATTTCTTTTGCAAAGTTCGGCTCTCAGAAGCGCTGATGGACGGCTTTCCGCCTCCCTGGACGCATATTTTTTAGATATGACGCTGATAAATATAGTACAAAAATAGCCGAAACAATAAAAAAGCCAACTATTTATACCCAATAAACTTCAAGATGCAGGTCGGCGGCAAGCCGCGCAGCCACCACTTCAGGTTGTTGAAGACTAGCGGGAATAAATAGAAATAAAAAAACCCGCAGTTCTCACCACGGGTTTGAGATGAATGCCATAACTAGCACTCAATATCTGCAAAATTATGCAGCGGTGTTCTGGTTCATCAGCTCAGTGAAAGTTGTCGCTTTTTCAGTCACTTTAGCTTGAGACAACAGAGTTTCGACGGCTTGTTCTTCCAGCGCGACGTTACGCATGTTGTTCATCAGCTCTTTGTTTTTGCTGTAGAACTCGATAACTTCCTGCGGATCTTCGTATGCAGAAGCCATTTCTTCGATCAGTGCTTTAACGCGATCTTCGTCAGCTTTCAGTTCGTTTTTGCTGATCACTTCACCCAGCAACAAACCTACAACTACGCGACGCTTAGCCTGCTCTGCGAACAACTCGCGTGGCAATTCCAGCGCTTGTTTTTCGTTGCCACCAAAACGCTGTGCAGCCTGACGACGCAGAACGTCAACTTCACCGTCGATCAGTGCAGCTGGAACGTCGATGTCGTTAGCAGCAACCAGACCGTCGAGAACCTGAGTTTTAATACGGTTACGTACCGCGCCTTTCAGCTCACGGTCCATATTTTTACGTACTTCTGCACGCAGACCATCAACAGAACCATCAGCTACGCCGAAACGCTTGATGAATTCAGCAGTCAGTTCTGGCAGTTCACGCTCTTCAACTTTCTTCAGAACGATATCAAACTTAGCTGCTTTCCCTTTCAGGTTTTCAGCGTGGTAATCTTCTGGGAAGTTAACGTCGATAGTGAATTCTTCACCCGCTTTATGACCCACCAAGCCTTCTTCGAAGCCTGGGATCATGCGGCCCTGGCCCATTGCCAGAACGAAATCAGCGGCTTTGCCACCTTCGAACTCTTCACCGTCGATAGAACCGGAGAAATCAACGGTCACACGGTCTTCAGCCTGAGCTGCAGCGTCGCTGTCTTTCCAGTCAGCCTGTTGCTTACGCAGAGTTTCCAGCATGGCATCAACATCAGCTTCGTTAACCTCAACAACTGGTTTCTCAACAGCGATGTTTTCCAGATCTTTCAACTCAACTTCTGGGTAAACTTCAAACTCAACGGCAAAGCTGAAATCTTCACCCAACTTGTATTCACCTGGAACGTAGTTCGGTGCACCAGCTGGATTGATTTTTTCTTTGATGATCGCATCAACAAAGTTGCGTTGCATCAGATCGCCCAACACGTCCTGACGTACGGAAGCACCGTAACGTTGCTCGATGATGTGGTTTGGTACTTTGCCCTTACGGAAGCCATCGATACGAACTTTTTTAGCCACGTTGACCAGTTCGCTCTTCACTGCCTTTTCAATGCTATCAGCAGGAACAGTAATATTAATACGACGCCCAAGGCCTTGAGTGGTTTCAACAGAAACTTGCATCTTGTTACCTCAAAAAAATCACAGTGCTCGGTCAACTCCAGACGTCGTTCTCAAGATAAGAAGTCATCAGCAACAACTGACCTTGAAAACGACGTCTAAGAACCGGGACGGTTCCAATATGGAACCCTGGCCCTGTATTCAAGAGCATCCCGAAACCATTCCGGAAAAATAAGACGCGGCATTATAGCGATGCAACCGCGACGAGTCGAGGACGGTGATCTCACGAACAAGGTTAACTTGATCAACTCATAGAAAAATAATCTACAAGCGGTGACGATCCCTCGCAAACATCAAGGCTGCATAAGCTTCAATTATCTTGCCGCTTAAGAAACTAAAAACGGCCCGAAGGCCGTTTTTAAAATTCGCATCTAGTAATACCGCATCTATGGCAGAAAGTTCCACAAATACCGTGATGCTACAGTCAATAAACTTCAAGACTCAATAACTTCAAGATGCAGGAAGGCGGTAACTGAGCCAAAAACCCTGCAACTTGAAGCATAACGGGTATTATAAGATTGACGTGACTTAAATTAGGCTAAAGTGCCTGCGCCGCGACAAGACGGCGAGGCCGGCACAGTGTCTTGCAAGCCTTCCCACTCTTTTAATGTATAGGTATGTAGAGCCAGGGCGTGAACGCTGCCTGCTAGCTCTTCAGCCAATACACCGTAGATACCACGATGCCGAGCCAGGAAACGCTCACCGACGAATTTATCGCTCACCAGCACCACTTTAAAATGGCTTTCAGAGCCAGCTGGTACGTTATGGCGGTAGCTCTCATCTGTTACCTCTAGGTACGCAGGTTCAAATGCCGCCACCAACTTTGCTTCTATTTGCTCACGAATCATAGAGATCTCCTTAACTAGATCAGTACAACATCAACAAAAACAGCATCAGCGGAAAACTGCGCCCATTTGTTTCAATAGTAGTCGCTTTTAGACTTTTCAGTATGCCAGGGAAACAAATTTATGCCGACCATTGATAAATTTCACAATCTGTCTGTCCAACAAACTGGCATAGCCCTAATTAGATAAGCTTAAAGCATGCCATGGAAATAAAAAGTCACGCTATTAAATATTAGTGACGAAAAATCATGCCAAATGATGATTTTATGCACCAGTGACTCTTCCACAGTACAGCGGCAATGTTATGATGATGGCAATATTTGCGAGCATCAACCATACCAGCAACGCTGTTTTAAACACGAAAAGATGGAAAATTGAGATAATGACCATGTTAAAGAAAATTATTTTCCCTGTTCTGGCACTCTTCATGCTGGCAGGCTGCGCGACAACCAGCAATACATTGGATGTCACGCCAAAAATCGCTCTCCCAACTCAAGACCCGAGCTTGATGGGTGTAACTATCAGTATCAATGGTGCTGACTTACGTCAGGATAAAGCCCTGGCTAAAGTTAACCGCGATGGACAGTTGATCTCCCTGACACCTTCTCGCGATCTACGCTTCCTGTTGCAAGAAGCGCTGGAGAAACAGATGACTGCTCGCGGTTATATGATTGGTCCAGATGGTGCAGTTGATCTGCAAATTGTGGTTAATACACTATTTGCTGACGTTCAGAACGGTAACTTCCGCTATAACATTACTACCCGTGCTGATGTTTCTATTATCGCTACCGCGAAAAACGGCAACAAGCAGACTAAAAACTACCGTTCTACTTATAACGTCCAAGGCGCGCTTACTGCGACTAACGACAAAATCACCAGTGCGGTTAACTCAACGCTTGGCGACGTAATTTCAGATATGGCACAAGACACGAGTATCAGCGACTTTATTAAAGCCAACAGTCACTAATATACAATACGAGTACGATTCAGCCCGGTAAGCTATCGGGCTGAATCGTGCTGACAGACGCCAGCATTTTTGGCAACTATTTTCCCCAAGTATTCAATCCCTTCTTTATTATCTTCTATCATCCTTTATGATGCCTGTGAGCTCTCATTATTTGGACTGCAGGATCACGGATGCCATGCTAAAACAGTATTTCACGATTTTTACCCAACGTAATACCGCTATCCTGCTCCTGCTAGGTTTCGCTTCAGGCCTGCCGTTGGCATTAACATCCGGCACATTACAAGCTTGGATGACCGTCGAAAATGTCAATTTAAAAACCATCGGTATTTTCTCCTTAGTCGGTCAAGCCTACGTGTTTAAATTCCTCTGGTCGCCGATGATGGACCGCTACACGCCGTCATTTTTAGGCCGCCGTCGTGGTTGGCTGATCTTGACTCAAATCCTGTTGGTTATCGCCATTTTTGCGATGGGCTATATGAACCCAGCCCAGGATCTGTTTTGGCTTGCGGCCTTGGCGGTACTGATCGCGTTTGCATCCGCATCACAAGACATTGTATTTGACGCCTATAAAACCGACCTGCTAAGTGCAGAAGAACGCGGGAATGGCGCGGCGATTTCGGTATTGGGCTACCGCCTTGCTATGCTGGTTTCTGGCGGATTAGCACTGTGGATAGCAGACCGTTATCTCGGCTGGCAACACACCTATTGGTTGATGGCGGGATTGATGCTGATTGGTCTCATCGCTACGTTACTGGCCCCTGAACCCATTAATTCACAACCAGCGCCGCGTACCATGGAAATTGCCGTGGTCGCCCCGCTGAAAGATTTCTTTGGCCGCAACAATGCCTGGCTGATTTTATTGCTGATCGTGATGTACAAACTGGGTGACGCCTTTGCAGGCAGTCTAAGCACCACCTTCCTCATACGCGGCGTCGGTTTCGACGCTGGAGAAGTTGGCTTAATCAACAAAACCTTTGGCTTATTCGCCACGATTATCGGTGCCTTATTCGGCGGGTTACTGATGCAACGCTTAAGCCTGTTTCGGGCACTAATGATTTTTGGCATCTTGCAAGGGGTATCTAATGCTGGTTACTGGATTTTAGCCGTTACCGATAAGCACCTTTATGCAATGGGAACTGCAATCTTCATTGAGAATTTATGTGGGGGCATGGGAACAGCCGCTTTCGTCGCACTGTTAATGACCTTATGTAATCGTTCATTCTCTGCAACACAGTTCGCCTTATTATCGGCTTTATCTGCCGTTGGGCGGGTTTACGTTGGGCCGATTGCCGGTTGGTTCGTTGAGGCTTACGGTTGGCCGTGGTTTTATATTTTCTCCGTCTTTGCTGCTTTGCCGGGTTTAGTCCTGCTAGCGCTATGTCGTCAAACCTTGGAATACACCCAACGGACGGACAGCTTTATGCCGCGCGCTCACTATCCACAAGCTTACCGCTGGGCATCTCGATTAATGCTTATAGGCACAGGATTGTTGATACTCTGGTTACTCGTGCTAATGACAAATGCAATCGGATTCACTCAGTTAACACAGTTGCCAAATCAGTTGATTGAAGCAGGTGCTCTGATTTGTATACTGGGTATTATCCTTGGAAGCCTGCTGGATTTTCTGGCACTGCGTAAAAAGCCAGCCGACAAGATAGCAGGTTAACCAAAAGGCATAACAACAACCCGACCCAACTAAGCTTTCCGGCAGGTGAAAAACCGTCGGAAAGCTCAGATAGCACAAAGCCACCAATCACCGATCCCCGCACTATCCGACGTCATGCGCACGTTTTGCCATGATTTTGCGTCTAATCGTCGCCTGTTTGGCATGTTCACCGATAGACAAAAAACACTGAAAGACTCTACTGTAAATCGTACAGGCAATAATATTGTTACCAATTGGTTAATAAATGGTTTTTTATTATTTTTTCGCAGAACTTAATTTCTGGCACTTGTAAAATATTATTTCTAATTTACAGTTTGTTGCGGTCGAATTTTTTTTTATGATTTTATGACTCTATTCGTCACCATATTTATACAATTTGTTCACATATTATCTACCTAACCCGAACATTAAAGAGTTCGAATTTATTAGTGCATAATGCCTATCCCTTGTTTTTGCTCGCCTAGTCGATAGGTCTACTGCAAGCCACTGTTACCACTAGGAAATTGTCACCTAACGTAACATCTGTGACTTCGTTAACATAAACTGGTGAGCGTTTACTGACAAATCCTTAAGCGTGTTTACAGTACTGCAACCTTCCCGTAAAATGCCCGCACACATGAAGCGACAAATAGAGTCCTGTTATTGAGGTCGTTAGATGAGACTTAAGAAATACAATAAAAGTATTGGGATGATGTTGTCCTTATTTGCATCCACTGTCTTGTTAAGTGGTTGTAATACGGCACTGATGGATCCCAAGGGAGCAATTGGGCTTGAGCAAAGAACGCTGATACTGACTGCAATTGGTTTAATGCTGATCGTCGTCATACCTGTCATTCTTATGGCTTTCGGGTTTGCATGGAAGTATCGCGCTTCTAATACAAATGCTAAGTACAGTCCTAATTGGTCACACTCCAATAAAATCGAAGCCGTGGTTTGGACCGTTCCAATTATTATTATTGCCATCCTGGCAACGATAACTTGGAAAACCACCCATGAACTCGATCCATTCAAACCTATCGTTAGCACTGAAAAGCAAATGACAGTTGAAGTGGTATCGCTGGACTGGAAATGGTTGTTCATTTATCCAGAACAAGGTATCGCGACAGTGAATGAGCTGGTCATCCCTAAAGATGTTCCTGTTCAGTTCAAAGTCACTTCTAACTCCGTTATGAACTCGTTCTTTATCCCTCAGTTAGGCGGACAAATCTACTCGATGGCCGGTATGCAGACTCAGTTGCACTTGATTGCAAATGAGGCGGGTACATACAAAGGTATTTCATCAAGTTATAGCGGCCGTGGTTTCTCTGGTATGAAGTTCAATGCGATTGCAACTCCTACTCGCGCCGACTTCGACGCTTGGGTTGCAAAAGTTAAGCAGGCACCAAACCAGTTAGCCACGACCGACGATTTCAACAAACTGGCAGCAGACAGTATCGACAACCCAGTTGAATACTTCTCTACTGTAAAACCAGATTTGTTTAAAGAAATCATTGGCAAATTCTCTCACGATATGGGGATGAATATGCCAAAAGGTCAGACAATGCCGATGCCTCAGGGCGCAGACATGAAGGGCATGGACATGGGTGATTCGTCTCACACTGCCGGAGCCGGGGAATAAAAGATGTTGGGAAAATTATCGCTAAGTGACATTCCATTTGACGTGCCGATCGTCATGGTCACAGTTGCCTGTATTATTATCGGCGGTATAGCGTTACTTGCTGCTATCACTTATTTCGGTAAGTGGAAGTATCTATGGTCCGAGTGGCTTACGTCAGTCGACCACAAAAAACTCGGTATCATGTACATCATTCTGGCTTGCGTTATGTTACTGCGTGGCTTTGCCGACGCCATCATGATGCGTAGTCAACAGGTTCTGGCTTCTGCCGGAGAACCTGGATTCCTACCACCTCATCACTACGACCAAATCTTTACCGCACACGGCGTGATCATGATCTTCTTCATGGCGATGCCTTTCGTAATTGGTCTGATGAACGTAGTGGTTCCGTTGCAAATCGGTGCACGTGACGTTGCCTTCCCGTTCCTGAACAACATCAGCTTCTGGTTTACCGCCGTTGCTGTCGTGCTGATCAACATCTCTCTAGGTGTTGGTGAGTTTGCTCAGACCGGTTGGTTAGCTTATCCACCGCTTTCTGGTAAGGAATACAGCCCGGGTGTCGGGGTCGATTACTGGATCTGGAGTCTACAGATATCCGGTATTGGTACCTTGCTGACCGGTGTTAACTTCTTCGCGACCATTCTGAAAATGCGTGCCCCTGGCATGCCATTGATGAAAATGCCTGTATTTACCTGGGCCGCGCTGTGTACTAACGTGCTGATTATCGTTTCCTTCCCGATTCTGACCGTTACTGTTGCACTTCTGACTCTTGACCGCTATCTGGGCACCCATTTCTTCACCAATGATATGGGCGGCAACATGATGATGTACATCAACCTGATTTGGGCCTGGGGCCATCCGGAAGTGTATATCCTTATTCTGCCAGTATTCGGCGTGTTCTCTGAAGTTACCGCGACCTTCTCTAAAAAACGTTTGTTCGGCTACACCTCGCTGGTATGGGCAACCATCGCCATCACCGTGTTGTCCTTCATCGTTTGGCTGCACCACTTCTTCACCATGGGTTCAGGCGCTAACGTCAATGCCTTCTTCGGTATTATGACGATGATTATTTCCATCCCAACTGGGGTGAAAATCTTCAACTGGCTGTTCACCATGTATCAAGGCCGTATCACGCTGAACGCAGCAATGCTGTGGACCGTTGGCTTCATCATTACCTTCTCTGTGGGTGGGATGACCGGGGTTCTGCTGGCTGTACCAGGCGCTGACTTCGTGCTGCATAACAGCTTGTTCCTGATTGCACACTTCCATAACGTCATTATCGGTGGTGTAGTATTCGGTTGCTTCGCTGGTCTGACTTACTGGTTCCCTAAATCTTTCGGCTTCACGCTGAATGAGAAGTGGGGTGTACGTTCATTCTGGTTCTGGATCATTGGCTTCTTCACTGCCTTCATGCCGCTGTACGCATTAGGCTTTATGGGGATGACTCGTCGTCTGAGCCAAGATATCGATCCACAGTTCCACCCTCTGCTGGTTGTTGCTGCTTGTGGTGCTGCTCTGATTGCCTGCGGTATCCTGTGCCAAGTCATCATGATTTGGGTCAGCGTCCGTGACCGTGAGCAAAACCGTGACCTGACCGGTGACCCATGGGGTGCACGTACTCTGGAGTGGGCAACCTCTTCTCCTCCTCCGTTCTATAACTTTGCTGTTGTGCCAACCATTCACGACCGCGACGAGTTCTGGGACATGAAAGAGAAAGGGACTGCTTACAAGAAACCTGCGAAATATGAAAAAATTCATATGCCTAAAAACAGCGGTGCCGGTATTGTTATCGCCGCATTCAGCCTGTTCTTCGGTTTCGCAGCAATCTGGGATATCTGGTGGTTGGTGATCGTTAGCTTCATCGGCATCATTGTTACCTGGATTGCCAAAAGCTTCGACGAAGATGTTGATTACTATGTGCCAGTAGAAGAAGTTGAGCGCATCGAAAACCAACATTATGAACAAATCAGCAAAGCGGGCGTGAAACATGTCAACTGATTCTCTGACTAACCACAGCGCGGCCCATGCAGAGCATGGGCACCACGATGCGGGTGAGACCAAAGTCTTTGGCTTCTGGATCTACCTGATGAGCGACTGCGTATTGTTTGCGAGCCTGTTCGCAACTTTCGCAGTGCTAGTACACGGGACCGCTGGCGGTCCCACTGGTAAAGATATTTTTGAACTGCCATTCGTTTTGGTAGAAACCTTCTGCCTGCTGTTCAGTAGTATTACCTACGGAATGGCAATGCTGGGCATGAATAAAGGAAGCGTATCCGCTGTTAAAGGCTGGTTGTTCCTGACTTTCCTGTTTGGTTTAGGCTTCATCGCGATGGAAATGTATGAATTCCATCACCTGATTGCTGAAGGTTTCGGTCCAGAGCGTAGCGGGTTCCTGTCTGCCTTCTTTACCTTAGTCGGTACCCACGGTCTGCACGTAACCTGCGGTCTGATTTGGATCATCTTGATGATTGTCCAGGTAAGCCGTCGTGGTTTGACCCCAGTTAACCGCACGCGTCTGATGTGTCTGAGCCTGTTCTGGCACTTCCTTGACGTTGTATGGATTTGTGTATTCACCGTTGTTTACTTAATGGGAGCCATGTAATGAGCCACTCTGCAACATCCCATGGCGGCGCAAGTCACGGTAGTCTGAAGTCTTACCTGATCGGCTTTATCCTGTCAGTGATCCTGACGGTGATCCCGTTTGCCATGGTTATGAGCGATACAGCTTCGCACTCACTGATCATCGGTACCGTGGTTGCTTCAGCGGTTATCCAGATTGTTGTGCATCTGGTGTTCTTCCTGCATATGAATACTTCATCGGAAGAGCGCTGGAACCTGGTGGCGCTACTGTTCACCGCCGTGATTATCTTTATCGTCGTTGTGGGTTCACTCTGGATTATGTACAACCTCAACGTCAATATGATGGTCAGTTAAAAGCCGAGCTGCATGTGATGATTAAGAAATACCTGCAAGTAACTAAGCCAGGAATTATTTTCGGTAATTTAATTTCTGTCGTCGGGGGATTCCTCCTTGCTTCCAAAGGAAGCATTGATTTCCCCCTCTTTCTCGCTGCATTTGTTGGCGTCTCGTTGGTCGTCGCGTCTGGTTGTGTATTTAACAACTACATCGACCGCGACATCGACAAGGTAATGGAAAGAACGAAGAACCGAGTTCTGGTAAAAGGACTTATTCCGCCGAAGACAACCCTGGTTTACGCTACCATTTTGGGTATTTTGGGCTTTGTGTTGCTGTACGTCGGGGCAAACCCGCTGTCCATGTGGCTTGCTGTAATGGGATTTGTGGTTTATGTCGGGGTTTATAGCCTGTACATGAAACGCCATTCTGTTTACGGCACGCTCATCGGCAGCTTGTCCGGTGCGGCACCGCCGGTTATTGGTTACTGTGCCGTTTCTGGCCAGTTCGATACCGGCGCCGCTATCCTATTGTTGATCTTTGCCTTGTGGCAGATGCCGCATTCTTATGCGATTGCTATCTTCCGCTTCAAAGATTACCAGGCAGCGAATATTCCGGTTCTGCCGGTAGTAAAAGGTATCTCTGTCGCTAAACACCATATCACGCTCTATATTGTGGCGTTTATGGTAGCGACGCTGATGCTGACGCTGAGCGGTTACGCAGGTTACAAATATTTAATCGTTGCAGCTGCGGTAAGCGTTTGGTGGCTCGGTATGGCCTTACGAGGCTATAAAACAGAAAATGACAGCCTGTGGGCAAGAAAGCTGTTCGCTTTCTCCATCGTGGCAATCACTTCTCTGAGCGTGATGATGTCTATCGACTTCAACACCGCCGCACCAAGTTCGCTGTTGACCTACGTTTGGTAATCCCAAACTGAGCGTCACAAAAATGGCCAGTAGCAATACTGGCCATTTTTTTCGCTCACGTTTTTCCAGTAGCATGTACGACGAGATATCACCACCCATAGCTCCCCTGCCCTGGCAATAGTAGAAATATCTGCTAAACATCGAGCAATTTACCCCATCGAGAGAAAAAGATTACAATGCTGCTGTTTGTAATTTTGAGGCTGCAATGAACGATAACCAAATGACCCCGCAGGAAAGTCGGGCAACATGGGGCCTGGGAACGGTCTTTTCTTTACGTATGCTGGGCATGTTTATGGTGCTTCCAGTTATTACCACTTATGGTATGTCCCTCGCAGGTGCCAGCGAAACGCTTATCGGTATTGCCATCGGCATTTATGGATTAGCACAGGCTGTGTTTCAGATACCCTTTGGTTTGCTTTCAGACCGGGTCGGACGCAAGCCGTTGATCGTGTTTGGTCTGTTGATATTTACGCTCGGTAGCGTTGTCGCTGCGATGACCGATTCAATTTGGGGCGTGATCATTGGTCGCGCCTTGCAAGGTTCAGGGGCTATCGCTGCAGCGGTAATGGCGCTGCTTTCTGACCTCACTCGCGAACAGAACCGCACTAAAGCCATGGCATTTATTGGTATTAGCTTCGGTATCACCTTTGCGATTGCTATGGTGCTAGGCCCAATCATTACTCACGCTTGGGGTCTGCATGCACTGTTTTGGGCGATTGCGGCGCTGACAATTGGCGGCATTATCATCACCATCGTGGTGGTACCCTCCCCTGCTCACCACATGCTTAACCGCGAATCTAGCGTGGTGAAAGGCAGCTTTAATAAAGTCCTCGGCAACCGCAAGCTGGTTAAACTCAACATTGGTATTCTTTGCCTGCATATACTATTGATGTCGAGCTTTGTCGTATTGCCACAAGTGATGGAGCACGCCGGTTTCCCACCAAGCGAGCATTGGCGTGTCTATCTGGTGACC
Source organism: Rouxiella sp. Mn2063 (assembly GCF_049319665.1). Taxonomy (NCBI): domain Bacteria; kingdom Pseudomonadati; phylum Pseudomonadota; class Gammaproteobacteria; order Enterobacterales; family Yersiniaceae; genus Rouxiella; species Rouxiella sp. Mn2063. The sequence goes on from NZ_JBMOUD010000008.1 coordinate 73,040, forward strand.
ATGTTGGTTTCTTTTGTCGCGGTCATCCCAGTGATTATCTATGCCGAAAAGAAACGCCATATGAAGCAGGTCTTTATGGGCTGCGTGGCGGTAATTTTCCTGGCTGAGATCGTGCTGTGGTTTGCCGGTTTACATCTTTGGGCGATCATTGCTGGCATCCAGTTATTCTTCTTAGCCTTCAACGTGATGGAAGCCATTTTACCGTCGCTTATCAGCAAGGAATCACCTGCCGGTTACAAAGGCACAGCAATGGGTGTTTACTCCACCAGCCAGTTCATTGGCGTAGCAATTGGCGGTAGCTTAGGCGGCTTTATCTATGGTCATGCAGGTGCAGGCGCGGTCTTCCTGGCCTGTGCGGCTATTGCTGTGGTGTGGTTCTTGATCAGTGCCACGATGACAGAACCACCTTATGTCAGCAGTTTGCGTATTACGTTATCTGAGTTGGCAGTAAAAGATTCTGCATTGGAAGCGCGTATCAAATCACAACCTGGCGTTGCTGAGGCTGTCGTCGTACGTGAAGAATTGAGCGCCTACGTGAAAGTTGATACCAAACAGACCAACCGTCAGGCCTTAGAGCAGCTCGTTAACGCGGTGTAATCTCGCTGCGTGCAAAGAAAGAGGGGGACGCATTGTGCGTCCCTCTCTTTCTATTACAGCAAACTTGCGGATATTAATCGCGGAAGTTTTTAAACTGGAAAGGCTGGCCTAAATCACTGCCACGCACCAATGCCATCACCGCTTGTAAATCATCACGCGCTTTGCCGGTAACGCGCACTTCGTCGCCTTGGATCTGTACCTGAACTTTCAATTTGCTGTCTTTCACCAGCTTAACGATTTTTTTCGCCAACGTTGATTCAATGCCAGAATGCAGTTTGGCATCAATGCTATAGCTTTTACCGCTGTGTTCGATTTGCTCAGGGATTTCTAATGCGCCACCTTCGATGCCACGCTTGCTTAGTTTCTCACGCAGAATATCGACCAGTTGGTTAACCTGAAAATCAGACTCGCTAGACACCTTGATACTTTCATTTTTTTCGTTCAGCTCAAAACTGGCAGGTATATTGCGAAAATCCCAACGCGTGGTCAGCTCACGGCTGGCATTTTCTACGGCGTTGCGGACTTCTTGCATATCAATTTCTGAGACGATGTCAAAAGACGGCATAATTACTCTCCGTTAAAAATTTATGCCAGCATAATACCGTCTTGAAGGGGCAATGCCAAAATAAGCTACGCCCATTTCGCGGACTTTATCGGCGAACAAGCCGCGCATTGACACGTAACGCCCGTGCAAGTGTGCTATACCACGTAAAAGACTAGAATTAGAGATAGATCACATTAATATTCAAAGCAGATTAGCGTTTCAAGGCAACTAACCAAGGAGATAATCATGAAAATAACAGTACTTGGCTGCGGTGCCTTGGGACAACTTTGGCTGGCGACACTCTATCAACGCGGGCACGACGTACAAGGTTGGCTACGCATTCCGCAGCCGTTTTGCTCGGTAAACGTCATTTTTACTGACGGACAGGCGTTTAACCGCAATCTGCCCACCAACGATCCGCAACATTTGGCGCAGAGCGAACTATTGCTAGTAACGCTCAAAGCCTGGCAAGTATCAGGTGCTCTCGGGGCGCTGTTGCCACAGCTTAATCCAAACTGCACCTTGATATTGTTGCATAACGGAATGGGAACGCTGGATGAACTTCCGGCAAATCGCCGACCTGTTTTACTCGGGGCAACAACACATGCAGCTCGCCACGAAGGAAATGCAATTTTGCATGTTGCTTCAGGCATGACACATATCGGCCCTGCCCCCGGTCATATTATCGCTGCCAATGATATTGCCGATATACTGCACGAAGCGTTGCCGGATGTGGCATGGCATAACAATATTTTGCCATCGCTATGGAATAAGCTGGCGGTAAATTGTGTCATCAATCCGCTCACCGCCATACATAATTGTAGTAATGGCGAGCTACTGGCCTATGGCGATGAAATAGAGAAAGTCTGCGCTGAAGTTGCACAGGTGATGGCGATTGAAGGTTATGAAACCCACAAAGAATCCCTACTCAGTTATGTCTACCAAGTGATCGCCAGTACTTCGGAAAACTACTCGTCGATGCTACAAGACATCCGCCACCAGCGGCACACTGAAATCGACTATATTACCGGTTATCTGATCAGACGCGCCCGTAGCCATGGTATGCAGCTGCCGCATAATGCGCGCCTGTTCGACATCATTAAAAGAAAGGAAAACGAGTATGAGCGTCTCAGTTCTGGTCTGTCTGGCTCCTGGTAGCGAAGAAATAGAAGCCGTCACCGCGATTGATCTCTTGGTGCGTGCCGGAGTGAGTGTCACCACAGCCAGCGTGGCCGGGGATGGTCGCCGGGAAATCGTCTGTTCACGTGGCGTGCGTATCATGGCCGACGTGGCCTTAGTCGATGTGGCAGATGACGAGTTCGATGCCATTGTATTGCCTGGCGGGCTTAAAGGCGCTGAGTGTTTCCGTGATAGCCTGCTGCTAGTCGAGAAAGTCCGCCAGTTGAATGTCACCGGCAAAATTGTTGCAGCTATCTGTGCCGCCCCTGCGTTGGTGCTCGAATTCCATGATTTGTTCCCGGTCGGCAATATGACCGGTTTTCCCGGGTTAAAAGATAAAATCTCGCCGACCAAGTGGATGGAAAAACGTGTGATGTTCGACCCTCGCGTTAATTTGCTCACCAGCCAAGGTCCAGGCACCTCGATGGAATTTGCGCTGAAATTGATCGACCTGCTTTGCGGAAAAGCGACGGCAGCAAAGGTTGCCTCGCAATTAGTGCTCTATCCCGGTGTTCATAACTACCAAGACTGAGTCTCCTCCCTTAGCCTCTTACTATATTGCGACCTGCAGGTCGCAATATCTCCTCATTACGCGAACACAGTCACACTTAGTCACATTTGCCATTGTATGAGCCATTCCAGCTGATAATCTCATCATCGACACCATTATATTAATGATTAATATGGAAATTAAAGATGACTAAGATTGCCTCTGCTGTGCTCGTCAGTTTACTTCTTACCAGCTACGCCCACGCCGCCGATAAACACTATCTCACCCTGCAAGAAACTGCGGACAGCGTAGCCATACTCAATCCGCCACCGGCTTTTGATAGCGTCGCATTCCTTAGCGATAAAGCCGCTTATGACCAAGGTAAATACCTGCGCGGCACGCCACGCGGTGAGCAGGCTTATAAAGATGCAGATTCGAGCGAGAGTAACGTCGGTAAAAACTTCTCTGCAGCTTTTGGTCATGACATTACGCCGCAAACGACACCAGCGACCTACGAGCTGATTTCGACGATGAAAGAAGATGCCGGTGATTTCGCGACTAAACTGGCAAAAGAGAAATATAACCGTATTCGCCCCTTTGCCTTCTTCCACGAGTCAACCTGCCGCCCGGATGAAGAAAGCAAACTGGCTAAAAACGGCTCCTATCCTTCCGGTCATACGGCAATCGGCTGGTCAACGGCTCTGGTATTGGCTGAAGTTAATCCAGTGAATCAAACCGCCATTCTAAAACGTGGATTCGAGATGGGCCAAAGCCGGGTAATCTGTGGTTATCATTGGCAGAGCGACATTGATGCAGCACGCGTTGTGTCTGCTGCGGTGGTTGCTACCTTGCATAACAACCCAGCGTTTATCAGCCAGCTTGCTAAAGCGAAAGAAGAGATCGCTAAGCTGAACACCGCCGGTAAATAAACCGCATAAAAAAGAGGCGCTGATGATAAACAGCGCCTCCCTTATCACTCTTCTATCATCAATAAATTAAGGACGATAGACCTTCACGTTCTTAAAGCCTTGCTCATGCAGATAAAGCGCCTGCAAGCGACTCATCACGCCGCGATCACAATACAGCAGATAGGTTTTGCTTTGATCCAGCGTGCCAAAATGTCCGCTCAGTTTATAGAAAGGCACGGCGTTGATTTCGATTCCTTCCAGCGCTAAAGGTGAAGCCTCTTGCTCATCTGGGGCACGAATATCGAGCAAGATATCGGTAGAGGCAAACTCTGCCACCGTTTCAACCTCTGCCACTTCCTGCTTAGCCGCTTCAGCAATATCACGAATATCCTGATTTTTCGCTTCGCTAATCACTCGTTCCAAAATTGAGAAGTCGAATTGTTCCTCTTCAGCTTCAATCTTTTCCTTAACGGCTTTCACTGTTGGGCTTTTCGAAATCACACCGCAATATTCCGGCATAGTTTTAGCAAAATCTTCAGTCCCAATCTGGCGAGCGATATCAATGATGTGTTGCTTATCATGAGAAATCAGCGGACGTAGAATCAGGGTATCAGAGGCATTATCAATTAAACGCAAATTAGTCAGCGTCTGGCTGGAAACCTGCCCCAATGCCTCGCCAGTCACCAATGCTTGCACACCATAACGCTCAGCAATTGCCGATGCCGCGCGAACCATCATGCGTTTAAGCACCACGCCCATTTGTCCATCCTCAACTTTTTCGAGGATTTCACCCACCACAGGCTCAAAATCAATAGCAATAAAACGCACGCGGTGCGAGCTACCAAAGCGGTTCCACAGGTAATAAGCGACTTGTTTCACGCCAATCTCGTGCGCAGAGCCGCCAAGGTTAAAGAAGCAGTAATGCACGCGACAACCGCGGCGAATCAGCATGTAGCTGGAAACGCCCGAGTCGAATCCGCCTGAAATCAGCGACATGACATCTTCTTGAGTACCAATCGGGTAGCCGCTCAAACCATTGTAACGGTTTTTAATCAGTACAAGCTGATCGTCATTAATTTCCAGTTTTACCGTCACTTCAGGTGCAGTGAGGTTCACTGACGCCGAGGCGATATGCTGGTTCAAGCCGCCACCAACATAACGCTCAACATCGCCAGAACTAAAACTGTGCTTACCGCGACGTTTCACCCGCACGCAAAACGTTTTACCTTGTAACTCATCGCGGTATGCTTCCAACGTTTGCTCGAAGATATGATGCACATCGTTAAATGGGCGGTCTTCAACTTCCAACACGTGATGAATACCGGGAATGCGGCATAATAATTCAACAATCAAATCGTGTTTGCTTTCGTCTTTGCTGCGAACTTCGATATGATCCCAATGGCGCACAACCGCCAAGGTTTCATCATGAGGTCTTACAACGTTGCGAATGCTGCTTGAAAGGATTTTGATAAAGCGCAAACGTACAGATTGGCTCTTGATAGTGATTTCTGGGAACAATTTAATGATAAACTTCATGGCAATCTTTTATCAGCTAATGAAATAGTGGCTCGTAAGTCGATGCATAGGGCACTAGAATAATATTATTGTTAAGCGCAGTGTGTCGTTGGTCAGTCTCTCACCATGAGTCTGCATTTAACAATAATGTCTTCAGCCTCTATCGGCGACGTCATTTGCGAGTTTAGCTCTCTAGAGCAAAGGCTCTACAGAGTAAAAATTAGAAAAGCGCGCGGCGGAGTATATCATTTAAAATGCCGACTCGGCACGTGCTTAGACGGTCACCACCCGATGTGTATCGACAATACCGGGCTTATTGACACCTACGACACCAGACCTTCGAGATTGAAAGAGAATTATGCCAAAAAAAGCTGCACCACCTGCCAATTTTGAAACAGCGCTGGCTGAACTTGAACAGATCGTTGCTCGCCTGGAATCTGGAGAACTGCCACTGGAAGAGGCGCTGAACGAATTTGAGCAAGGCGTCCAGTTGGCACGTCTTGGTCAACAAAAATTACAACAGGCTGAACAACGCGTGCAAATCCTGCTCGACAGCGATAACGACGCGCCATTGCAACCTTTTACACCGGAAATTGAGTAACCCGTTATGGCTGAAATTGAAGCACAGGGCGCTACTGTGAATTTTAATAGTGAGTTACGCAGGCTACAAAAACACGTTGATGAGCGCCTGTCTGGTTATCTCTCGGCGTTACCTTTTGCCGATATGCCGCTTGTGAGCGCCATGCGTCACGGCGCATTGCTCGGCGGTAAACGTCTGCGTCCTTATCTGGTTTACGCTACGGGCGAACTTTTTGGCTTGTCCCCGACAAATCTTGATGCGCCGGCAGCAGCGGTTGAATGTATCCACGCTTATTCATTGATTCATGACGATCTTCCCGCCATGGATGATGATGACTTACGTCGCGGCCAGCCAACCTGTCATATCAAATTCGGTGAAGCTAATGCTATTCTGGCCGGCGACGCGCTACAAACTTTGGCCTTCTCAATATTAGCTGATAGTGATATGCCTGATGTCAGCGTTGGCGATCGCCTGTCGATGGTGTCAGAACTCGCCCATGCCAGCGGTGTTGCTGGTATGTGTGGTGGACAAGCATTAGATTTAGCCGCCGAAGGGCAGCAGGCCAGCCTGGCGGCATTAGAACAAATCCATCGCCATAAAACCGGTGCTCTGATTCGCGCCGCCGTGCGTATGGGCGCGCTAGCCGCGGGTGAGAAAGGTCGTGCGGCACTGCCACTGCTTGATAGCTACGCCGAAGCTATCGGTCTGGCATTCCAAGTTCAGGACGATATTTTGGATGTTATCGGTGATACTGCCACGCTGGGTAAACGTCAGGGAGCAGACCAGCAGCTTGGCAAAAGTACCTATCCGGCCCTGCTGGGACTGGAAGGCGCGCAAGCCAAAGCTAAAGATCTTTATCAGGAAGCCGTTGCCGCACTCGAACAACTTGCTGCAAACTCCTATAACACAGCACCGTTACTGGCGTTAGCCCGTTTTGTCATTGAACGCGATAATTGAGTTCGTAAGCAGTAAACGGACCTTTGACCCCTTAATTATGAGCAACTGATGAGCCTTGATATAGCCAAATACCCGACGCTGGCACTGGCGGAGAACCCTGAAGAACTCCGCTCTCTTCCCAAAGAGACCTTACCTAAACTTTGTGATGAGTTACGCCAATATCTTTTGTCCAGCGTTAGCCAATCAAGCGGACACTTTGCCTCTGGCTTAGGCACTGTCGAGCTGACCGTTGCAATGCATTATGTCTACAACACGCCGTTTGACCGCTTGATTTGGGATGTGGGTCATCAAGCCTATCCACACAAAATCCTGACAGGTCGCCGCGATCGCATTTCAACTATTCGCCAAAAAGGCGGCGTCCATCCGTTCCCATGGCGTGAAGAAAGCGAATATGACGTACTGTCAGTAGGACACTCATCCACCTCGATTAGCGCAAGCTTAGGTGCCGCTGTCGCCGCTGAACGTGAAGGTCTGGGTCGCCGCACCGTCTGTGTCATTGGTGATGGTGCGATTACCGCCGGCATGGCGTTTGAAGCCATGAACCACGCCGGTGATATTAAGTCCGATATGCTAGTGGTGCTCAACGATAACGAGATGTCTATCTCTGAAAACGTCGGTGCCTTGAACAATCACCTCGCCCAACTGCTATCAGGCAAGTTCTACTCACAGTTGCGCGAAGGCGGCAAACGAGTGCTTTCTGGTATTCCACCAATTAAAGAACTGGTACGCCGCACTGAAGAACATCTGAAAGGCATGGTCGTACCGGGTACGTTGTTTGAAGAACTCGGTTTTAATTATATTGGCCCTGTTGATGGGCACGATGTGGTGGCACTGGCGCAAACGCTGAAAAACATGCGTGAGCTAAAAGGCCCACAGTTGCTGCATATCATGACCAAAAAAGGCAAAGGTTACGCCCCTGCCGAACAAGATCCGATCAGCTGGCATGCGGTACCAAAATTCGATCCGGCGAGCGGCACCTTGCCAAAAAGCAAAGAAGGTCTGCCAACATATTCAAAAGTGTTTGGCGACTGGCTGTGTGAAGCCGCCGCTCAAGATGACAAGCTGATGGCCGTTACCCCGGCAATGCGTGAAGGCTCGGGGATGGTTCGATTCTCGAAAGAGTATCCGCAACAGTATTTTGACGTAGCTATTGCTGAGCAACACGCCGTAACCTTTGCGGCAGGTTTGGCGATTGGTGGCTATAAGCCGATTGTGGCTATTTACTCAACCTTCTTGCAGCGTGCTTATGATCAGGTGATCCACGATGTGGCGATCCAAAATCTTCCGGTACTGTTTGCCATCGATCGCGGCGGCATTGTCGGCGCTGACGGGCAAACGCACCAAGGTGCTTTCGATTTATCCTTCCTGCGCTGTATCCCTAATATGGTGATCATGACGCCAAGTGATGAAAATGAGTGCCGCCAAATGCTGCATACTGGCTATCACCATCAGCAAGGGCCAGTCGCGGTGCGTTACCCACGCGGAACCGGCACCGGAGCGACCTGCGAGCCGCTGGCCTCTCTGCCAATTGGCAAAGGTGTCGTTAAGCGCGAAGGGAAAAAAATCGCCATTCTTAACTTCGGCACACTATTAGCTGACGCGCAAAAAGTGGCTGCTAATCTCGATGCGACGCTGGTTGATATGCGCTTTGTGAAACCACTGGATGACGCCTTGATTCTCGAACTTGCTGCCAGTCATGAGGCCTTAGTGACGATAGAAGAAAACGCCATTATGGGCGGCGCGGGCAGCGGTGTGAATGAAGTGTTGATGGCAAAACGCCTGATGGTACCGGTGTTGAATATTGGTCTGCCTGATTTCTTCATCCCGCAAGGTACACAAGAAGAAGCGCGCAACGATATCGGTCTGGATGCACCGGGGATTGAACACCAAATCAATGAATGGCTCGCCTAAACATATCTTCCTCTCGCCACATTAGAGAGGAATATTGACCTGTCGGCAGTAAAGATAAAAAAGGGGCTGAACATCACTGTTCAGCCCCTTTTTATAAGCATTATCTTTTAAATTGTCGCCGTAGAGAAATGATCAAACCCTTGTAAATCAAGCGTGACCACTTCGCCAGAACGTACAAACTTGATACCTTCAGACAGAGGGGCAATTTGCCCAATACAGGTGAAAGCAACACCATAATGACTCAGCGCTATCTCTAACGCGCCGCGATTAATTTCTGGCACCGTAAAGCACAGTTCGTAATCTTCGCCCCCGGCAAGCGCCCATTTCAGCGCTTGTTCAGCATCGACGTGGCGCAGCAGCGCCTCAGAATACGGTAATTGATCGAGATCTATTCTGGCGCCACAATCGCTGGCTTTGAGCACATGTTTCAAGTCAGAAACCAGACCATCAGAGATATCAATGGCGGAGCTGGCTAAATCACGCAATCCCTGCCCTTGTAATACGCGAGGTTGAGGACGTAAATGCCGTTGCAATAACCATTCTCTGTCAGCAGTATTCTCTACCTGCAACTTGTCGAGCAAAATAGCCAGGCCAGCGGCGCTGTCCCCCAAGGTACCGGTGACAAAAATCCAGTCACCAACTTTAGCACCTCCACGAGTTAACGCGCGCCCCATCGGGATCAAGCCTTGAATCGTCAGCGTCATACTCAATGGGCCACGCGTCGTATCGCCACCAATTAGCTGCATACCGTAGTAATCAAGCTGCTCAAACAGACTATCGCTGAATGCTTCTAGCCAGTCGGTGTTCACTTCTGGCAAGGTTAACGCCAACGATACCCAAGCGGGATCGGCACCCATTGCAGCCAGGTCACTCAAATTTACTGCGAGGGCTTTATAACCGAGGTCTTTAGGAGAGATGGTTTTAAGAAAATGTATACCTTCTACCAGGGTATCGGTACTGACTGCCAATAGCTGCTTTTCCGATACGGTCAATAGGGCACAATCATCGCCGATGCCTAACTGCACGTCCTGGCGAGCGGTTCTATACCGGTTGAAGTAGCGAGCTATTAAATCAAATTCGCCGCATGCCATAGTATGTTTTCCGAATAAAACGTTTTATACCCTCCACACTTCAAGTCGCCAACGGCTTAAAGTTTATCGGGTATAGAATCAACAGAATGATTTAAGGCCGGATATCCGGCCTTAAACATGGTTGGTCATCCCTTTGGTCAGGCGATGTGATATCGCCTTGGGTGTTACAAACGCTATTTGAAAAGATGACCAACATGCTTTTCTTGATGATGCTGTAACTTACTTCTTAGTACGGATGTGTGGACCAGCTTTGTCCAGCACGCCGTTAACAAACTTGTGGCTATCTTCTGCACCAAAGATTTTAGCAAGTTCGATAGCTTCGTTGATCGCCACTTTGTAAGGGACGTCTTGGCGCTTGCTCAGTTCGAACAACGCCAGACGCAAAATCGCTCTTTCTACCTGACCCAGTTCTTCCAGTTGACGAGAAAGATAAGGTGCCATCAGCGCATCGAGTTTTTCTGCGCTGTTGGCCACGCCGCTCAGCAACTCACGGAAATAGGTAATGTCGACGTCTTTGACATCCTGCTCGGTCAGGAATTCTAATTCAACATCGGCAATGTCGTTTTTCGACAACTGCCAAGAATAAAGCGCCTGAACGGCACATTCACGGGCGCGGCGACGAGCAGCAGGTTTCACGGATTTCCCCTTAACTAGATTCAGGCCTTAATAGCCTTGATAACATTAATCATTTCCAGCGCGGTCAGGGCAGCTTCTGCACCTTTATTACCGGCTTTCGTCCCTGCACGCTCAATTGCTTGCTCAATACTTTCAGTAGTCAGCACACCAAACGCAACCGGGATATCGCTGTTCATTGCAACGCTGGACAGGCCAGAGCTACATTCACCAGCAACGAATTCAAAATGGGCTGTGCCCCCACGAATAACGGTTCCCAAAGCAATAACCGCATCGTATTTTTTGCTGTTAGCCAGTGCGCGAGTTGCCAATGGCAATTCATAAGCACCTGGAACCCAGACAACAGTGATGTTGTCATCAGCAACTTGACCGATACGTTTCAAGGCATCGACAGCACCAGAGAGCAGGCTATCGTTGATGAAATTATTAAAACGCGCGATTGCGATTGCGACTTTAGCGCTTGGCGTAGCTACAACACCTTCAATAACGTTCATTGTCTTTCCTTTAATTGGATTCAATTACTTGGTAACCCTAGCCGCAGGGGGCCGGATTCTATCACATTATTACACTGCCGGGACATGCGATTGTGTAAATCATTCATGTACTAGCATACTCGTTTATCGAAGAGTCGATGGGTTCAGCAATTCTCCATCGACCTGTATCAATTCTATTGGCGCTGTTTGAGGCGCAAACGTAAATCGGGGCCGACCTGACGCACGTCGTTTATCACAAACTCTGGCGCATCACGCAGATTTTGCAAACCTGGCAATAGGCAAAGTGGACGACCACTCTCCCCTAACAACTTTGGTGCCATATAAACGATCAACTCATCAACTAACCCTGCTTGCAACAATGCCCCGGCCAACCCGGCTCCAGCTTCAACCCATAGGCTGTTCACATTGCGCTTAGCCAATTGCATCATCAGCATCACCAGATCCAACTGGCCTTCTTTGGCAGAAACGGTCATCTGTTCAACATTTTCAGGCCAGTGTTGGCTGTCTTCTTGCAAGCGGGCGAGAAGTGTTTGCCCCGTCTGATGGATCAGCTTGTGTTCAGGCGTAACACGATTTTGGCTATCAATGATCACGCGAAGAGGCTGACGCAGGTCAGATAGTGGATAAAGACGCTGTGTTTCCTCACCCAACTCTTCCCAGCGCACTGTTAAAGAGGGATCGTCTGCCAGCACGGTGGCACTGGTACTGAGAATAGCGGAGCTTTCAGCCCGAAAACGCTGCACATCACGACGCGCTTCAGGTGAGGTAATCCACTGGCTTTCGCCCGAGGCCATCGCCGTGCGTCCATCGAGTGAAGCAGCCATTTTCAGCTGAATATACGGGAAACCGGTACGCATGCGTTTTAAGAAGCCAAGATTAGCGGCTTCCGCCTGGCTGTGCAGCAGCCCGTGGCTGACATCAAGCCCTGCTTGTTTCAGGCGATATAAACCACGGCCAGCGACTTCAGGATTAGGATCTTGCATCGCAGCCACTACGCGAGTGATGCCAGCAGCCAATAGTGCATCGGCACAAGGCGGCGTGCGGCCGTGATGACTACAAGGCTCTAGCGTCACATAAGCGGTTGCGCCTTTAGCTCGCTCTCCGGCCATACGTAATGCGTGAACTTCAGCATGAGGTTCGCCAGCGCGGAAATGATATCCTTCGCCGACAATTTCGCCATCACGAACAATAACACACCCTACATTCGGGTTTGGGGTTGTGGTAAAACGCCCCAGACGCGCCAACTCAAAGGCGCGTGCCATATAGAATTCATCACCCATTATCGTCTCTTCACCCGCTATCATTGGTATCAGCTATTAACGCTTAATCTTGCAGACGAGCAATCTCTTCGCCGAATTCGCGAATATCTTCAAAACTGCGATAAACCGAGGCAAAACGGATATAGGCCACTTTATCGAGCTTTTTCAACGCATCCATCACCAGATTGCCAATCATTTTTGCCGGGACTTCGCGTTCACCGGTGGCACGCAACTGGGATTTAATATGGTTAATCGCCGTTTCCACGTCGTCAGAACTCACCGGACGTTTTTCTAATGCTTTGAGGAAACCACCGCGCAGCTTGTCTTCATTGAAAGGTTCACGCACTTCATTACTTTTGATGACGCGTGGCATCACAAGCTCCGCGATTTCAAAAGTTGTAAAACGTTCGTGGCAAACCAGACATTGGCGGCGACGGCGAACTTGCGATCCATCCCCCACTAGTCGGGAGTCGATTACTTTGGTATCAACAGCGGCACAAAATGGGCAATGCATAGCACTTCCTGCTTGGGGCGAAAACTGAAGCCTAGTTTACCCCGAAGTGAGCGGACAACAAAGACCGGCGCGAAATTGACTGATTATTCAGATAAATTTTGGCACTAACTGTTTACAATCTATCCCCTATAATCACCGATTACGCTATCTTAAATTCAAGTAATAATATTTGGCTCCCGATAAGGAACAACCATCATGCTCTTAAATTTTCGCGCTCTTTTCGCCGCTTCAGCACTACTGAGCCTAGCTGGCTGCGCGCAGCAGAACCCGGAACTTCCCAAGCTGAAGAGCGAAATTACCCAATTGAACCAGAAATTACAGCGCTTGACCGATGTCGCAACCGCACTTGAACAACAGGCGACGCTCAATCGCCAATCGGCTGGCGGCATCTATTTGCTCCCTGCTGCCAATACGCCAGCGCTGCTAAAAACTGATTTCGGTAATATCAGCTTTAGCATCAGTAAAATCGGCGCTTTTGAAACGGGCAGCACCGGAATATTAACGGCTCAAGAAACCTCGGGCAGAAATCTGCCCGTCTTTACTGCACAACTAGATTGGGGCCAGGTTGACCCGGTAACGGGTAAGCCGCTCACTGCGGATATGCAAACACAAACCATTACCGTGACCGCAGATTTACTGCCAAGCGCAACGCAAACGCTGGAAATTCATTTAGCACACATTGCCCCTGAAATGTTGGGTTTCATCCGTTTGCACAATGTACAGCCTATTAATGGGCAACCGGTTAACGCAACGACAAGCCCTGCGGTTGCTTCAGGGCAAGCTACTGCGCAATAACAATATCGTGCACTAAATTGATGTTCCGCCGAAATTTAAACAAAAAAATGGCCTCAATTGAGGCCATTTTATTTTTTCATATCTATAAAGCAGATTAAGGCAGAAGCGAAGGCTGATCGGCCCCTTCTTTCTCAACTTTCTGCTGCAGCATATGTTCGCGTCTCATACCCAGTTTTAGGGCCAGAGCCGACGCAACATAGATAGATGAAATCGTACCGATTGACACCCCGATCAGCATCGTCAGAGAGAAGCCTTTAAGCAACGCGCCACCGAAGATGAACAGCATCAATACCACCATCAGCGTCGTTGCCGAGGTCATGATGGTACGGCTCAGGGTTTGCGTCAGGGACACGTTCATAATTTCGTAAGGCGTTCCGCGACGGATCTTGCGGAAGTTTTCACGAATACGGTCCGAAACCACAATATGGTCATTCAGCGAGTAACCGATTACCGACATCAAAGAAGCGATAATGGTCAGGTCAACTTCAATCTTGAACAGCGATAACACGCCCATCGTCAAGATAACGTCTACCGCTAGCGCGATAACCACGCCCAGCGCCAAACGCCATTCAAAACGGAAGCCGACGTAAATCAGGATAGAAATCAACGCAATCAGCAGTGCCATCGCACCCGCTTGCGCCAAATCACTCCCGACACTCGGCCCAACAAATTCGACACGTTTTACCGTGGCGCTTTTGTCGATATCGGCGTTAATCAGATTGATCACTTTAGCACCTAACTCCTGGCCCGCTGCATTGCTTGATGCAGGCGGTAAACGCACCACGACATCGCGTGCGCTACCGAAGTTCTGTACTACCGGATCATGGAATCCGGCTTTATCAATCGCGTTACGCATATCATCGAGGTTGGCCGGTTGTGTCAGGGTGATTTCAATCACCGTACCACCGGTAAAATCCAGACCCCAGTTGAACCCGCGAACCCCCATAATCACAACAGATGCGATTAACAACAGGACAGAGATACAAAATGCCACGTTGTCCCAGCGCATAAAGTCATAAACTTTACGGCCGTAGTTCAGTTGTTCAACACTATATTCTTGCTGTGCCACAACGCACTCCTCAGATAGACAGCTTTTTAACGCGTTTGCCGCCGTAAACCAGGTTGACGATGGCACGGGTACCCACGATCGAGGTAAACATTGAGGTCGCCACACCAATCATGGTGGTGATCGCAAAGCCTTTAATCGAACCGGTCCCTACCGCATAAAGAATAATTGCCGTGATCAGGGTAGTAATGTTGGCATCGACGATACTTGAGAACGCGCCTTTATAGCCTTCATGGATCGACTGCTGAATGGAACGCCCATTGCGCAGCTCTTCCTTGATACGTTCATTAATCAGTACGTTAGCATCAACTGCTACCGCCAGTGTCAATACGATACCTGCAATACCTGGCATCGTCAGTGTGGCGCCTGGCAGCAAGGACATAATCCCCACAATCAGCACCAGGTTGACGATAAGCGCAGTGGTCGCAATCACACCAAATTTACGGTAGTAGACCACCATAAATAGGATCGACACTAGCAAGCCCCACAGACAAGCTTCCAGACCTTGGGTGATGTTTTGTGCACCCATTGTCGGCCCAATCGTACGTTCTTCAACAATCTGAATTGGCGCGATCAAGGCACCTGCACGCAGCAGTAAGGAGAGCTGGCGAGCTTCGTTTGGATCATTAACACCGGTAATACGGAAGCTGTTCGCCAAGCGTGACTGAATAGTTGCCACGTTGATCACTTCTTCCTGCTTAGCCAGAATTGCACGACCCTTGGCATCTTTCTTACCGCTGTCTTTATACTCCACAAACAGGGTCGCCATCGGTTTACCGATATTGTCCTTGGTGAAGTTAGACATGCTATTACCGCCCGCGCTATCGAGGGAGATATTAACCTGCGGCTGGTTGTACTCATCCATGCTGGAGGTTGAATCGGTAATATGGTCGCCAGTCAGGATGACACGCTTATAAAGAACGATCGGACGTCCATCACGCGTGTATTTCACTTCGCTGTCGCCAGGTACACGGCCAGAAGCAGCGGCGCTGGCATCAACATTGGTATTCACCAAACGGAATTCCAAAGTCGCTGTTGCACCCAAGATTTCTTTGGCGCGAGCAGTATCTTGAATACCCGGTAGCTCAACCACAATACGGTCAGAACCCTGACGCTGTACCAATGGCTCAGCAACGCCAAGCTGGTTCACACGGTTACGCAGGATGTTGATGTTTTGCTGAACCGCATACTCTTTCGCTTCGCTCAGACGGGCATCAGACATCACCACATTCAGTGCGTTATCACCATTGTTGGTAAACACCAAATCACGATGACGAGGAGAAAGATAATTTGAAGCCTGATCGCGGGTCGCAGCATCACGGAAGCGAACCTGAACGCCATAGTTCGGGAGCTTACTTACTGTTGCGTAAGGGATTTTCTGGTCACGCAGATCAGAACGCATGTTATCCATGGTCTGTTCTTGCAATTTGCCAAGTGCCGTATCCATGTCAACTTCCATCAGGAAGTGCACGCCGCCTCGCAAATCGAGGCCCAGCTTCATTGGCTCAGCGCCCAGCATGCTTAACCAGGTCGGCGTAGCCGGTGCCAGGTTAAGTGCCACAACAAATTTGTCGCCCAGCGCGCCAGTGATGGCATCGCGTGCGCGAAGCTGAACGTCAGTGTCCTTGAATCGAGCAAGAATTGAGCCGTTTTCTAGCGCAATTGATTTGCTTTCGATTTTATCTTGATTTAGTACATCTCTGACTTGGTCCAGCGTTGCAACACTGGCGTCGGATCCCCGAGCGCCAGATATTTGAACAGCCGGATCCTCACCATAAAGGTTGGGAAGCGCATAAAGCAGACCGATGATGATCACAGCGATCAGCATCAGATACTTCCACAAAGGATAACGGTTTAACACGGCAGTTCCCTTCGGGAAAATCAAAAATTAAAGCGCCTTCATCGTACCTTTCGGCAGAACGGCAGCCACGAAGTCACGCTTGATCATCACTTCAGTGGTGTCATTGAGCGCAATTACCACATAACCCGTTTCAGCAACTTTGCTCACGCGACCGATCAGACCACCGGTGGTCATCACTTCGTCACCTTTACCGATAGAATCCATCAGTTTTTTGTGTTCTTTAGAACGCTTTTGCTGTGGGCGCAGGATCATGAAATAGAAAATCAGGCCAAATACCACCAGCATGATAACCAGAGAGTAAGGACTTCCCTGTGACGGAGCGCCTGTTGCAGCGACGGCATCAGAAATGAAAAGACTCATTAAAATTCCCTCATTGTTGTTATGGGACTAAAGTTTAAAAAAACGTCTGTAAAAGTACAGGCGATAAAACACAGTGACTTTAGCGTAATCCGCAGATTACGCTGTAAAACTAAAATGACTTCTTTAACACCATGATTGCTTGGTCAAAATCATGATTACGTAAGACCATGATTAATGAAAACCCAGCCCTCAGAAGCTTAAAGGCGGAACTTCTTTGCCTTTGCGCTCATAGAAATCTTTCACAAACAGCTCTAATTTACCTTCTTCGATAGCCTGGCGTAAACCAGCCATCAAACGTTGGTAGTAGCGGAGATTATGAATGGTGTTTAACCGCGCGCCCAGTATTTCATTGCAACGATCGAGATGATGCAAGTACGCACGGCTATAATTGCGGCATGTGTAGCAATCGCAGTCTGCATCAAGCGTCGAGGTATCATCTTTGTGTTTGGCATTACGGATTTTCACCACACCGTCTGTCACAAACAGATGTCCATTGCGCGCATTGCGGGTCGGCATCACACAGTCAAACATATCAACGCCGCGACGTACGCCTTCAACCAAGTCTTCTGGTTTACCAACGCCCATCAAATAACGTGGTTTATCTTCTGGGATCTGCGGACAAACATGCTCGAGAATGCGATGCATATCCTCTTTCGGCTCACCCACAGCCAAACCGCCCACAGCGTAACCATCAAAGCCGATCTCTACCAGCCCTTTTAATGATACATCTCGTAAATCTTCGTAAACGCTGCCCTGAATAATCCCGAACAACGCATTTTTGTTGTTGAGTTCATCAAAACGGTCACGGCTGCGTTTCGCCCAACGCAGTGACATTTCCATCGAACGTTTAGCATAGTCCCAGTCAGCAGGATATGGCGTACATTCATCAAAGATCATCACGATGTCTGATCCTAAATCGTGCTGGATCTCCATCGATTTTTCTGGGCTGAGGAATACAGGATCGCCGTTAATTGGGTTACGGAAATGAACGCCTTCTTCTTTAATCTTGCGCATCGCGCCAAGGCTGAAGACCTGGAAGCCGCCTGAGTCAGTCAGGATTGGGCCCGGCCAGTTCATGAAATCATGTAAGTCGCCGTGCAACTTCATGATCTCTTGCCCCGGACGCAGCCAAAGGTGGAAGGTGTTACCCAGTAGGATCTGCGCGCCAGTCTCTTTAACTTCTTCAGGCGTCATCCCTTTAACGGTACCGTAAGTACCAACAGGCATAAATGCCGGGGTTTCAACCACACCACGCTCAAAAACCAAGCGACCGCGACGTGCGCGGCCATCGGTAGTAGATAATTCGTACTTCACATAGCCTCCAACACCGGAAAAACAGTCCGATGCATTATAAAAAGTAGCGCATTCTAACAACCATGAAAGCTTTGGCACAAGCAAGTAAGCCGAACAGACATGCATTTTGAGCCAACATATTTTTGTCTATTTTATGGTTCATTTTGATAAAAACGCGTCAGCCCGATGGTTCTGTGAAACAGGTTTCGTGATTCGCCAGACAACTATTTATAGTTATCTACTGAAGGTAGTGTATTATCGTCCCTCTTTATTTGTTATCAGGCAACTTTTGATACAAACACTAAAGATTTGACTAAATATCCATATAACTACTCATCGGACTGACTACATGAGCGAAGCAGTTGCAAAGATCAAGCATCAATTTGATTCTATTGATATTCTTAGGGGATTTGCTGCAATATCAGTCGTTGTATACCACGTTATAGAACACATGAATTGGAAGGAGTTTCCTACAACAGGTATTTTATCTTGGTTCAGATATGGATGGATGGGAGTAGACCTATTCTTTGTTATTTCTGGATTTGTAATTTCACTATCGGCATTTAATCAGATTAATAAAAATGGTAGCCATCATTTTAAAAGAGAATTCCTTTCAAGAAGGGTAAGACGAATCGTTCCATTACACTACCTGACACTCTTTATTTTCATAGCCTTTATTTCTCCAACAGTAATATTTAACCATTTCTTCACTAATCTAGTTTCACATTTATTATTTATTCATAATACTAACTATGATTATCATGGAGCCATAAATGGGAGTAACTGGTCATTAGGTGCAGAAATGCAATTTTATATACTTATTGCCTTGACTGCACAATGGCTTAAAAATGTTAAATGGTGGGTTCTAGCGGGTACCGCATTATTAATCTCTTATTCATGGAGATTTGCAGCATTCAGCCTTGTTGATTTATCTCAACCTCTTGGTGTTTTCAAGTTATTTGTATCATCTACCCAGTTACCAGGTATGCTGGATGAGTTTGCGGCAGGTATTTTGTTGGCAAGACTAGTAACATCAGAAATCGGTGCAAAAATTCTTTCTTATAAATATGCTTCTAAGATCATATTGCTTATTGCCTCTATTGTAATATGCTACCTATCTTTCTCTGTATATTTCAAATACGCCTCATTCTGGCAATACCCATATATGGTTGTATTTTTCAGAACAGCAATTGCTATATCTGCAGCAACAATCCTTCTATTCCTGTGTACTATAAAAGCACCTAAGTATATCAAGTTAGTATTATCACCTTTTTATTATTTAGGTACAATATCATATGGGATTTACCTATGGCACTTGCCAATACTGCTATCAATAAAAAAAATCGAATGGCTTAGCCATTCTCAAGCCTTAGTTATCATTTTATCGATGACGTTAGTGATGTCTTCTTTATCATGGCATTTCTTTGAAAAGAAATTTATTCTGAAAAACTAAACATAAAGCATGAGGATAATTATTCTCATGCTTTTTATTCTTTTTAATGAAAAATAAATAACATGCTTATTGTTGATAAGACATTAAAAACAATAAACTTAAAATAAAAACATGTTAATCAATAACTTAAAAACAGGAAGGGTGTCATCAGTCTCCCCAAAAACGCAAAGGTGTTACCAAGCCATCAAAAGGTAAAATAACTGAGTTTTCAACACCGGAAAAACAGTCCGATGAAGTGATTCCGTGGCGTTACTGCCCGGAAGAAATAAGCCGGCGTGCAAGTTATGCGCACCGGCCAGAAATTACTGACCGACCACTTCTTGTGGAGCCAGCGGGTTACGGTTGATGAACATCGCATCACCATAACTAAAGAATCGGTACTGCTCGGCAACCGCCTGATGATAGGCGTTCATGGTATTTTTATACCCAGCAAACGCCGATACCAGCATGATCAGGGTAGACTCTGGCAGGTGGAAATTAGTAATCAAGGTATCAACAATCTGATATTGATAGCCTGGGTAAATAAAGATGCTGGTGTCGTCCATAAATGGCGCGATCAACGCATCCTGTGCCGCTTTCGCCGCACTTTCCAATGAACGTACTGACGTGGTACCCACTGCAATCACCCGGTTGCCACGCGCTTTACACGCCAATACCGCATCAACCACGCTTTGCGGCACTTCTGCATATTCAGCATGCATCACATGCTCTTCGATAGTATCCACGCGCACTGGCTGGAATGTTCCCGCGCCAACATGCAGCGTGACAAACGCTAACTCAACGCCCTTCTCTTTCAAGGCATCCATCAACGGCTGGTCGAAGTGCAAGCCAGCGGTAGGTGCTGCTACCGCGCCCAAACGCTCGCTGTAAACCGTCTGATACAGCTCGCGGTCTGCATCTTCATCGGGACGGTCTATATAAGGAGGCAGCGGCATATGGCCGATTTCATCAAGCAGAGTAAAGACATCGCGATCTTCGTTAAATTCCAATTCGAATAACGTATCGTGGCGTGCCAGCATAGTAGCTTTGATATTTTCGTTATCCCCCAGCAACAACTCCGCGCCTGGTTTCGGCGATTTAGACGCACGGACATGGGCAAGAATACGATGCGAATCGAGAACACGCTCAACCAACACTTCAATTTTGCCGCCGCTGACTTTGCGACCAAACACTCGCGCAGGAATAACACGGGTATTATTGAATACCAGCAGATCGCCGGCCTGAATCTTGTCCAACACGTCAGTGAAAACGCCATGCGTCAACGCGCCCGTTGGGCCATCCAGAGACAGTAAACGACATCCGCTGCGCTGCGCCTGCGGGTAGTGAGCAATCAGGGACTCGGGGAGTTCAAACGAAAAATCGGCAACGCGCATAGCTTTCCACTTCCACTTAACAACAATAAATTATAACGGTAGCCATATACCTAGCCGCTTAGACAGGCTGCAATGCGCAGAACGTCAATGAGCGATGGATATATACCTTAAATAATTGGCGGCCTAGTCTAGAGCCACAGGGCATTACCTGCAAGTTTTCAGCGGCAATCTTTCGCCCAAGTGACGTAATTCGCACATTGATGTTCTTAGAATTCGAGCAGATTAGTTTATACTGGCGAAATGAATTTTCTCGCGCACCTCCATTTGGCCAAATTGGCCGATAGCTCATTGCTGGGTAACCTACTGGCGGATTTTGTTCGCGGTAACCCTGACGAGCTTTATCCGCCACATATCGTTAGCGGCATTCGTATGCATCGCCGGGTAGACAGCATGACTGACAGCCTGCCAGAGGTGAAACAGGCGCAGCGTCTGTTTCGCCCAGAATATCGACGCGTGTCAGCCATTACACTTGATGTAGTTTGGGATCACTTTTTGTCGCTGAATTGGGACCAAATCGAACCCCACATCGCCCTGAAAGATTTCTTGCAGCTGAGTGCCAATGACATCACGCCTCATCTGCCCGATATGCCTGAACGATTTCGTAATATGAATCGTTATTTATGGTCAGAACGCTGGATGGAACGCTACGCTGAGTTGCCATTTATCGGCAGAGTACTTAACGGGATGGCGCAACGTCGCCCTAGATTAGCCGCGCTCGCTGATTCGTTTGCTGATGTTGAAAACAACTATGACGCACTCGAAGCATTGTTTTGGCAGTTTTATCCCAACATGATGCATCAGGCAAAGATTCATGAAATTTAGATGACAGATGAGATCTTCGCCTGATAGTTCGTTACTATCCGATCGATTGGTCTAATCGGGTTTATTCACCTGCGACTTGAGCCTATACTAGCCGCAGATCTATTGTCTTTTCTTACCAACGATAATAAGGAGCTCTCATGGTTCTGGTAACTCGTCCGGCCCCAGATTTCACCGCAGCTGCTGTACTTGGCAACGGCGAAATTGTTGAAAACTTCAACTTTAAAAAACACACCAGCGGCAAAACTACCGTTGTTTTCTTCTGGCCAATGGATTTCACCTTCGTGTGCCCTTCTGAGCTGATCGCTTTCGATCACCGTTATGAAGAGTTCAAGAGCAAAGGCGTGGAAATCGTTGGTGTGTCTTTTGACTCAGAATTCGTACACAACGCATGGCGTAATACCCCAATCGAAAAAGGCGGTATCGGCCAGGTTAAATATGCAATGGTTGCTGACATTAAGCGTGAAATTCAAAAAGCTTATGGCATCGAGCACCCAGATGCAGGCGTTGCACTGCGTGGTTCTTTCCTGATCGACAAAGAAGGTGTTGTTCGCCATCAGGTTGTTAACGACCTGCCATTGGGCCGTAACATCGACGAAATGCTGCGTATGGTTGACGCGCTGCAATTCCACGAAGAGCACGGCGAAGTGTGCCCAGCTCAGTGGGAAAAAGGTAAAAAAGGCATGGGCGCGTCACCAGACGGCGTTGCTGCATACCTGACTGAAAACGCTAAAAACCTGTAATAGTTTTTTAGCCTTCGGTAAGAACCGGTCAGCCTTGCTGGCCGGTTTTTTTTATGCATTTTGTTCGGTTTTTATGCCCCAGATCGCTTTCCTGTATTTTCCTCTGTTCACTCCCGCTAATTTTCGCATACTCTCAATGGGTTAAGTTTCTTTTCCTTCCACTATTTATCTATTTCTGGCCTAAGCATTGCATGACATTGTCTTGCAGTATTCACGATAAATAGCGTAGAAACTGACCTCAAAACGCAATATCAGATAAGAGTCTCTAGGCTCTGAAACAACATAGACAGGGTATCTACAGGAGTTTTCATGTTATTAAACCACTGGAAAAAACCATTAAGCTCACTGGCTTTATTAGTCAGTTTTTCACTTCACGCCGCTTCAGAACCGGCGGTGGAAGCCAAAAATGGTATGGTCGTTACCTCGCAATATCTGGCCTCTCAGGTCGGCGTTGATATTTTAAAAATGGGCGGCAACGCTATCGATGCCGCCGTGGCTGTTGGCTACGCACAGGCGGTCGTGAACCCATGTTGCGGCAATATCGGCGGCGGTGGTTTTATGACTATCCACTTGGCGGACGGTCGCGATACGTTTATCAACTTCCGTGAAATCGCCCCGGCGGCGGCCAGCGCCAATATGTACCTAGACGCCGATGGTAATGTTAAAAAAGGCGCGAGCCTGTACGGTTATCTGGCCGCTGGCGTACCAGGTACAGTGTTGGGACTTGATACCGTGCAACACGAATACGGTAAGCTAACTCGCCAGCAGGTAATGGCACCGGCAATCAGATTGGCTCGTCAGGGATTTGTGCTGACTCGCGCCGACACCGACATTCTTGATACTACGGTAAAACGTTTTAAAGAAGATCCAGAAGCGGCACGTATTTTCCTGCGTAAAGACGGCAGTGCACTACAGCCGGGCGACAAATTAGTGCAAAAAGATTTGGCCAATACCTTAGAAGCTATCTCCCGACGCGGCCCAGATGCTTTCTATAAAGGTAAAATTCCAGCGGCGGTTGAAGCGGCGGCGAAAAAAGGCGGCGGTATTTTAACCGCCGCAGACTTTGCCAACTATAAAGTCACTGAAACCGCACCTATTACCTGTAGCTACCGCGGGTATAAATTTGTCTCATCACCGCCGCCAAGCTCAGGTGGCGTGACCATGTGCGAAATACTCAATATCCTTGAAGGTTACGACCTAAAAAGCATGGGCTTTAACTCGGCAGCCTCGATTCACTATATGACCGAAGCAATGCGCCACGCCTATATGGACCGCAATACCTTCTTAGGCGATCCGGCCTTTATTAATAACCCTGTCGACCACTTGCTGAGCAAGAGCTACGCGGCCGAAATCCGTAAGAAAATCGAAGCGGACAAAGCCACGCCATCGACTCAGGTTCAGCCCGGAATGGAACCTCACGAGAAACCAGAAACCACCCATTATTCTATCGTCGATAAAGCCGGGAATGCCGTTTCCACCACGTATACCGTCAACGGCCGCTTCGGTTCAGTGGTGATTGCACCGGGCACCGGCTTCTTCCTCAATGACGAAATGGACGATTTCACCACCAAAGTCGGTGAAAAAAATCTGTATGGATTGGTGCAAGGCACACGTAATGCTATCGCCCCCGGTAAGCGCCCACTATCATCAATGAGCCCGAGTTTAATCACTAAAGACGGTAAAATCTTTATGGTTCTGGGCTCTCCAGGCGGTTCACGCATCATCACCATTACCTTGCAGACCGCACTGAACGTGATTGATTACGGCATGGCACCGCAAGAAGCGGTTAACGCTCCGCGCATTCATCACCAATGGTTGCCAGATGAAGTCTACTATGAGCAACGCGGCGTCTCAGCTGACAGTCTGAACCTGCTGCAAAAAATGGGCTACAAAATGGTTGAGCAAACCCCTTGGGGCGCGGCTGAGCTGATTCTTGTGGGATTAAAAGGCATGTCTGGCGTTGTCCCTGCCAACTCAGGTAATGACTCCGCAGTATCCGGTTTAGTGCGAGAAGGTTACTTCTACGGCGCGAATGACGTTCGTCGCCCGGCTGGCGCGGCTATCGGTTATTAATACATTGATTTAAAATGATAAAAAAGGGTAAGCAAGTGCTTACCCTTTTTAATGCCAGTAAAGAGGAGCGTTAAGCTCTCTTCCTGCGCTGCATGATCCAATAACTCACGACGAGCAGCAGCACCCAAACAATTCCGGCGTATAGCGCCACGCGGGTATCTGGGAAATAGCCAATCAGACCAATAATAAAGAACAGGAAAATAATACCAATGACCGAGGTGAAAACCCCGCCGCGTAATGGGAAAGCCAGCTCAGCCGCCTGTTGACGGCTCAACGAACGACGGAAGCCAATCTGTGAGAACAGGATCATAATCCACACCCACACCGTAGCAAAGGTCGCCAGCGAGGCAATCACTAGGAACACGTTCTCCGGCATAATGTAGTTGAGGTAAACCGCGACTAACATCGCGGCTAGCATCACCACGACTGAGACCCAAGGAATGCCATTTTTCGACACTTTGGTGAACATTTTTGGCGCCTGTCCCTGCTCCGCCAGGCCGTGCAACATACGCCCGACACCAAATACATCACTATTAATCGCTGAAAGCGACGCCGTAATGACCACAAAGTTGAGAATACCGGCTGCCGCCGTGATCCCCAAATGCTGGAAGGTCAATACAAACGGACTGCCCTGATTGCCCACCTGATTCCAAGGGTAGATACACATAATCACAAACAGTGTGCCAACGTAAAACAACAAGATACGCCAAGGCACTGAGTTGATAGCTTGCGGAATGGACTTCTTCGGATTATCGGCTTCACCCGCGGTAATACCGATAATTTCAATGCCGCCGTAGGCAAACATCACCATTTGTAGCGATAGAATCGTCCCTAACCAACCATTGCTAAAGAAGCCGCCGTTGCTCCACAGATTATGAATTCCCGTTGGTTGCCCGGCGTTACCAATCCCCCAGAAGATAATGCCGAAACCGGCCAGAATCATCAAAATGATGGTCAGCACTTTGAACAACGAGAACCAAAACTCCAGCTCGCCGAATACCTTGACGCTCAGCAGGTTAATACCACCAATAATCAATACCACGCTTAATACCCAAATCCAGTGCGGTACGCCGGGGAACCACAGCCCCATATAGATACCAAAAGCGGTAACATCGGCGATCGCCACGATCAGAATCTCGAAGCAGTAACTCCAGCCGGTAATATAACCAGCGATAGGTCCAAGATAGTCTTGTGCATAGCGAGAGAAGGAGCTGCTTTGCGGGTTATTAACCGACATCTCCCCCAGCGCGCGCATGATAATAAAAGCGACAATGCCACCGACAATATAAGCCAGTAACACACTCGGCCCCGCCATCTTGATGGCATCTGCCGATCCATAAAACAAACCGGTGCCAATAGCAGAACCTAGCGCCATAAATCTTATGTGCCGAGCATTTAATCCGCGTTTTAATTTGGGTTGCTGAGGGGTGACATCTTGCTGATTACTCAATGGGTGCATCCTGCCTCCGGTTTAACTGATTAATTTTCAAGACCAGATTGTCTGGATTAATGGCAGATGCTAGCAGGCCACGAGAAGAATTCTGTGACCAATTCGTTAAATCTCTTAACATGTATATACAGATGCTGTCGAGTTCACATAAACAACAACCGAATCCCTTCTCCATGAAGTGATTCGGTTGCGGCGTGGCATAAAGGCGGTGAATACCCCGTCATACTTGAAGCACGACGGGGATATTGACTTACTGATGCACTGATACACTGCGCGGGCCAGCCGTGCGGTCATAAATACCAATCACGACGAGTACCAGCAACGTAGGTGGCAACCAAGCCAAGCCTTGTTCTGCTAGCGGCAGCTTATCGACCCAGAGCGGTAGCAGCGCTTTAAAGGCTGACGCTTTAATTGCATCGATAATCCCGAACAGCAAACTGACCAACATGACAGGGGCGACAATACGTGAGCGGTTATTCCACCAACGCAGCGTGAAGCTCAATACCACCAGCGTAATACACGGAGGATAAATACCGGTCAGCACTGGAATTGATACCTTAATCAGTTCACTCAGTCCCAGATTTGAGACCACCATAGAGAACAGACCTAAGATAAACACCAGGGAGCGGTATGACAGCGGCAGGTGCAGAGCGAAGAACTCCGCGCACGCACAGGTCAGGCCAACCGCCGTTACCATACAAGCGATGAAGATCAGTGCGGCCAGGAAGAAGCTGCCCAATCCACCAAAGGTATGTTGTACATATGCGTGCAAGATCACCGCACCGTTTTGCGCATCAGGTACCAGACTGGCGCTATCCTGGCCCAGTTTAAACAGGCTCAAGTACACCAGCATCAAACCCGCACCGGCAATCAGCCCTGCCAAAACGGTATAACGAGTGAGCAACTTCGCTTCGGTTACGCCACGAGAACGCGCCGCGTTAACAATCACGATACCAAAGACCAGTGCGCCCAACGTGTCCATGGTCAGATAGCCGTTAACAAAGCCATTAGAGAAGGGATCGTTTTGATAAGCTGGCGTCGCGGCAATTTCTGTTCCGGCAGGCCACAGAACGGCAGCAATACCCAAAATAGCCAAAGCAACAATTTTCAGTGGCGCAAGGATATGACCCACGGTATCCAACAAACGGCCAGGATAGAGTGAAATCAAAATGACTAACGCGAAATAAATCAGGCTATAAATCAGCAGCGGCAGTGCACCATCGCCGGTTAGCGGAGCAATCCCCAACTCGAAGGATACTGTCGCTGTACGCGGGGCTGCGAAGAGTGGGCCAACGGCTAAATAACACACCGTCGCCAGTACTAAGCCTGCGGTACGGCCAATCGGTGAACTCAAGCCATCAATGCCGCCGCCAACACGCGCCAGCGCAATCACGGTCATGACGGGCAAGCCCACTGCGGTGATCATAAATCCGGCAGCTGCCCACCAGACATTCTGCCCGGCTTGCAATCCAACCATCGGTGGGAAAATGATATTTCCCGCCCCGACGAATAACGCAAAGGTCATGAAACCCAGCGCCCAAACGTCCTTACTTGTTAATCGATAATTCATAATTGGTGCCGTGTTACCTGTTCAAAAGGATAAAACGCCTGGTGACGATTATCATCCACTGTCTAAAAGGATATGCCCAAGTTACTTCGGATGCAGAAGGCTATGTTCTTAGGGAGCTCTGTTTTTATGGAGCTATATAGCTATAAAGCCGTACAGATATGCAGGAAGTGTCGGGGAGCAACGGCGCTTAAGGTAAACGTTTATAGTGCGGAAAGGCAAGGCTGGATCATAAAAGCAGAGATTTCCACTGCACAATTATGCAGAATCAGTAATTAATGCCAGTTAAATCAAAAAACACGCCATTTGATGTGTATTATTTTTGAGCAATGATGAGCGTGTTATGCGCTAAAAAACGAAAAAGTGCGTGAAATAACCAAAAATTCAGCATTTCACACACTTTTATGATGCCTTTAAACGGTAACTTTCCGCTAAGTCGTGGAACTTATTTATTCTTAACGAAAATTTCAGCTTGTTGTGTATGAGGCACAATAAACCGCTGCGGCAAGGTAAAGGTGAAACAACTGCCGACGCCCATTTGGCTGATAATATCCAACCGAGCATGGTGATGACTTAGCGCATGCTTCACGATTGCCAGCCCCAATCCACTGCCTCCGGTTTGCCGCGAACGTGCTCTATCGACTCGGTAGAAACGTTCGGTTAAACGTGGGATATGCTGTGCTTCAATGCCGGGTCCGTTATCTTTTACTTCGAATTTAGCGCCCTGCGGTGTTTGCTGCCAACTCACCTCAATGCGCGTGCCTTCTGGCGTATGATTCACCGAGTTATAAACCAGATTGGAAACAGCACTTCGCAACTGGTCATTGTTGCCAAATACCTTGAGCTGGTTATTAACGGTAAAGACAATCTCGTGGCGACCTGAACTTAACGTCTGTGCTTCACGCTCGATCATGCCTAACATTACCGGAACATCGACTCGCTCATTCAAATCGATATTAGTGGCCGCTTCAATTCTCGATAAGGTGAGCAGTTGCTTGACCAACCCATCCATTCGTCGCGTCTGTTCTTGCATGGTATCTAAGGCTTTACTGCGGAAAGGCTCTTCGAGCTTCGCCTCCACCATCATTTCTAAATAGCCTTGCACCACGGTTAGCGGGGTACGTAATTCGTGACTAACATTAGCAAAGAAGTTGCGCCTAGCTCCTTCTAACTGATGCATTTGTGTCACATCACGCGCCACCATCAACAGCTGACCTTCAGAATATGGCATGACACGGAACTCAACATGATGCTCATTATTGAGCTGCAAATTCAGCGCTCGGCTAAAATCACGACTCTGTATCCACAAACGAAACTCAGGATAACGCACCAGATTGAAGATATGCTGGCCATTATCTTCCGGCCAACGAAAGCCCAGTAATACCTGCGCCAGTCCGTTACACCAGAAAATATTGCCCTCTTCCGTGGTCAGCACCACTGCATCAGGCAAAGATTCAGCCCCGCTGCGAAAGCGCTTAATCAGCAACGCTAATTCACGGCGACGACGGCGATTACGCATCTGCATCTGGTTTAGACCATAAAACAGCGGCTCCCAGCTCCAAATCCCGCTAGGCGGCGTAATGCTGCGATCCAGCCACAGCCAATGAGAAAGTTTTAGCTGGTTATAGTAGTTCCAGCCCAGTGCCGCAAATACCGACACTAAGAGTAGATAAGGGAGATGGCCAATAAAAATGGCGAGAATAAACGCAGGTAAGCAAAATAAAAACAACTCACCCGCGAGGCGCTTCCATGATAGGCGTTCTAACACACGGTTTCCCCGTAGAAACTAATCAATAGCGCGTTGAAAAACGGTACCCGGTTCCGCGAACGGTTTGGATCATCCGGTCGTGACCGCTCACTTCCAACGCTTTGCGTAAACGGCGGATATGTACATCGACTGTACGATCCTCCACATAAACGTTAGTGCCCCAAACATTATTCAGCAGCTGCTCACGGCTATAAACGCGTTCAGAATGCGTCATAAAGAAATGAAGTAGTTTAAATTCGGTAGGCCCCATGTCAAGCGCCTGCTCATTAGCAACCACTCGGTGAGAGGAAGGATCAAGGCTTAAACCTTGCATATCGATCACTTCTTCAACAGCCATTGGGGAAATACGACGCATCACCGCTTTAATACGCGCCACTAATTCTTTCGGAGAAAACGGTTTGGTGATGTAATCATCCGCACCCACTTCCAAGCCGCGAACCCGATCTTCTTCTTCGCCACGGGCGGTAAGCATCATGACCGGGATCTCCCGTGTCAACGCCTCACGTTTAAGATGTTTAATAAACTGAATGCCAGAACCACCAGGCAACATCCAGTCTAGCAAGATGAGTTCAGGGAAGGGTTCGATTAAACGGCTGACAGCAGAGTCATAATCTTCTGCCTCTACGGCGTGATAGCCATTTTGCTCTAATACAAAACACACCATCTCGCGGATTGGTGCCTCATCTTCAACAACTAATATGCGTCTTGCCATCGTGGAACCTGCCAATAAGTTAGCGATCTTTATTTGATTGCGAGCAACATTATGCGTCAGTTTTGTGACATATTTATGAAAATCATTACAAGCCGAAGTTAAGTGTAGTAAACATGTCTGGCTTGCGTCATACAAATATCATTTCCTGATTTTTCAACGACAACCACCCAATACGACGTTTATAATTAACGACACTATTTTCCTCTAACCATGAGAACGCGATGCGCCTGATTCATACTGCCGACTGGCACCTCGGCCAATACTTTTTCACCAAAAGCCGAGCGCCAGAGCACCAAGCCTTTTTACGCTGGCTTATCGAGCAAGTTGAACAGCATCAGGTTGATGGCGTTATCGTCGCCGGCGATATTTTTGATACCGGCTCGCCGCCTAGCTATGCCCGTGAATTGTATAATCGCTTTGTAGTTGAGCTACAACGCACCGGCTGCCAGCTCATTATTTTGGCGGGTAATCATGATTCCGTCGCCACGCTTAATGAATCTCGTGAGCTGCTCTCTTGCCTCAATACCAAGGTTATTGCCACCGTCAGCGACGATTTATCGCAGCAAATTATGGTGCTCAATAACCGCAACGGCCAGCCGGGGGCAATTGTCTGCGCCGTGCCATTTTTACGCCCGCGCGACCTGCTTGCCAGTCAGGCGGGACAATCGGGTAATGACAAACAACTGGCCTTGCAAGAAGCCATTGCCGCGCACTACGCCAGTTTGTACCAAGCGGCGCTGGCCGAGCGCGAACGCCTGGGGGTTGCGCTACCGATTATCGCCACCGGCCATCTGACCACCGTTGGTGTCACCACATCCGATTCAGTACGTGATATCTATATCGGTACGCTGGATGCCTTCCCGGCACAGGCGTTTCCCCCAGCCGATTACGTCGCACTCGGCCATATTCATCGCGCGCAGTGCGTGGCCAAAAGCCAGCATATTCGTTACAGCGGCTCGCCAATTGCCCTAAGTTTTGATGAGTTAAACAGCCCCAAAAGCGTCTATTTGCTGGAGTTTAGCCAGAATGCGCTGAGCACCGTAGACGCGCTGCCCGTGCCGACTTACCAGCCGATGCAGATGATCAAAGGAACTTTGGCCGATATTGAGCAGCAATTAGCCGCTTTCGCTGGGAAAGAGGACGACAAAACCGTCTGGCTGGATATCGAAGTGGCGACCCAGGATTATCTCAGCGATATTCAACGGCGCATTCAAGCGCTCACCGCCGATCTGCCGGTAGAAGTGGTGTTGCTGCGACGCAGCAAAGAACAACGACAAAACAGCCTGCAACAGCAGGAAAAAGAGACGCTCACCGAGTTAAGCGTGAGCGAGGTGTTTGAACGCCGATTAGCGCAGGAAAACAGCGACACGGAAAATCGTCATGACCGGATGCGTACCCTGTTTGCCCAAATCGTTGAACAGGTTGCCAGCGGCGAGGATGCCCAATGAAAATTTTGAGCCTGCGTTTAAAAAATCTTAATTCACTGGAAGGCGAATGGAAAATCGACTTCACCGCCGAGCCTTTTGCCAGCAACGGTCTGTTTGCTATTACCGGCCCGACCGGCGCGGGGAAAACCACTCTGCTCGATGCCATTTGTCTGGCGCTCTATCACCAAACGCCGCGCCTTAACGTGACACCGACGCAGAATGAGTTAATGACGCGTCATACTGCTGAATCACTGGCAGAAGTAGAATTCGAAGTCAAAGGCGTCGGCTACCGTGCTTTTTGGAGCCAGCGGCGGGCAAAAATGTCGCCAGACGGTAATTTACAAGCGCCAAAAGTTGAGCTGGCGCTGCTGGCAGACGGCAAAATTATTGCTGATAAAGTCCGAGATAAGCTCGATCGCATTGCCGAACTCACCGGGCTGGATTTTGGCCGCTTCACCAAATCGATGATGCTATCGCAGGGACAGTTTGCCGCTTTTCTCAATGCTGATGCCAATGATCGTGCCGAACTGCTCGAAGAGTTAACCGGTACAGAAATCTACGGCCTGTTGTCCGAACGCGTATTTGAACAAAATAAAGAAGCCAAAATTACGCTCGATGGCTTACATCAGCGCATGGCCGGTATCGAACTGCTGAGCGAAGAACAGCGCCAAACGCTGGAAACAGAATTAGCCGCGCTGAATACCCAGGAATCGAACCTCGGCCAGCAGGCGCAGCAGCGTCAACAGGATCTTAACTGGCTGCAACAGTGGCAGCAGGTGCAACAAAAGCATCGCCAATCACAGCAACGTTTAACGGCGGCAGAACAAGAAAGCGCCGCAGCCGCACCACAGTTACAACAACTGGCACGTAGCGAACCGGCAGAAAAACTGCGGCCACTGCTCAGTGAACGTCAGCGCAGCGTGCAACAAACCCAGCAATTACAGCATTTACTGAGCCAATTAACCCAGCAACAGGCGCAACAGGTTGCTCAAATGACGCCGCTGAATCAGGCGTTGGAACAGGCGCAAACGGCGCGACAGCAACAAATACAACAGCAGCGCCAGCAACAGACGCTAATTGAAGAAAAAGTGTTGCCGCTGGATAGTGACATCGCGCAACGACGTAAATTGCAAGCTGATGCTCAGCAGTCGCTAGCCCAGCAGGCAGAACAGATAAAAGAGCAAAACGCCGCGCAGGAACAGCTTGCCGCAGAGCGCCAAAAGCTTGATGCACTCAACCTTCAGCATCTGGCCAGACAAAACACGCTAACGGCAGCGTTAGCCGCTCAACAGCAGCAACAGGCTGAGCTGGAAAAGCAACATCCGCTGGCGACATTACAGCAGCAACAAGCCGAACTGGTGCAGCTACGCCCAGTACGTCAGCAGCTGTTTTCTCTCTCGCAGCTCTTTGCACCGCTGAACCGCCGCGTTGCACAACAGAGCCAGGATATTGCGCAAAATCAGACGCAATTAGCGCAAGAAGAGCAACGGCTGGGTGAGATTCGCCAACAGTGTCAAAAGCAGCTGGAGCACCTCAACGATGTGAAAGCGCGGCTGAAAAGTGAAGAGTTGATTGTCAGCCTCACGGCTGAACGCGCTAATTTGCAAAGCGGCCAAGCCTGTCCGCTGTGTGGCTCAACATCGCACCCGGCGATTGACAGTTATCAGGAGATAAAACCTTCTGAAACCGCGCAACGGGTCGAGAAGATGCAACAGGAGTTCGACGCTATTAAAACCAGCGGTATTGAGCTGGCCGCCAGGATCAAAAGTCGCAAAGAGCAGCATTCGCGCCTGCAAGCCCAGCTGGAGCAAGACCAGCAGCAGTTAACTACCCAGTTGGATAGCTGGCAGCAGCTCAGCGCCCCGCTAAAGCTCACCTTTGGCTTAGCGGATGCCGAGCAGATTTCGCAATGGTTAGCAGAGCTCGACCAGCAAGAACAACAGTTGCAGGCGCTTATCAGCCAACATGAACAGCTGTCTCGCAGACTGCAACAGGCCAAAGATGCGGTCAATCAAGCGTCGAGCGAACAGCAGAAAGTCCAGCAACAAAGCGCGTTGCTAGCAGAGCGATCTACGCTGACGCAGCAAAATCAGGCGAAGCTGCAAGAGCAGCTAACACACCTGCAAACGCAATTTGCTGAAGGTGAAAAAACGCTGGCTGAGCTAAACCGTCAGCGCCACGAACTGTTTGATGACCGCCAGGTTGCCCAGGTACGTGAACATTTACATCAACAGCAGCAGGCGGCGGAAAAAACGGTAAACGATGCGGCTGAATCGCTGCATAAAGCGCAGGAGCAACGCGACAAGCTGACCGGTCAAGTTGTTAGCACACAACAGCAAAAGTTGCAGGCTACGGAGCGTTTACAGCAGGCAGAAACTAGCTGGCAACAGGCGCTAAGCGCCAGCGAATTTGCTGATGAAGAGGCGGTGAAACAGGCTCTGCTTGACGATACGCTGCGCCAACAGTTGCAGCAACGTAAAGAGAACTTGCAACAGCAACTGACTCAGGCACAAACGCTGCTCGGTGACGCGACCCAAACACTAGAACAACATCGTCTGGCACGCCCTGCCCATCTTGCTGAAAACGAAAATTCGCTTGAGGAATTGACGGCGCAGCAAACAGAACTGTCACAACAGATAAAAACCTTGCAGCAACGTTTAGGTGAAGTGAAAAACCAGTTAGAAAGCGATAAATTGCGACACAGCGGGCAACAGACGCTGATCGCTCAAATTGTACAGGCGCAGGAAACCTGCGACGACTGGGGCTATCTCAACGTGATGATAGGCTCCAGCGATGGCGCAAAATTCCGTAAATTCGCGCAGGGATTAACGCTGGATCATCTGGTTTATCTGGCCAATCGCCAGTTGGAGAAACTACACGGACGTTACCTGTTGCAGCGTAAAACCAGCGATGCACTGGAACTACAAGTCGTTGATACCTGGCAGGCCGATGCGGTGCGCGATACTCGCACTTTATCGGGTGGCGAAAGCTTCCTGGTCAGTCTGGCGCTAGCGCTGGCCCTTTCGGATTTGGTAAGCGACAAAACCCGTATTGACTCGCTGTTCCTCGACGAAGGCTTTGGCACGCTTGACGCCGACACGCTGGATACCGCGCTTGATGCCTTGGATAGCCTGAACGCTTCGGGTAAAACTATCGGCGTCATCAGCCACGTCGAAGCCATGAAAGATCGTATTCCGGTGCAAATTAAAGTCAAAAAGGTCAACGGGCTGGGCGTGAGTCAATTGAGCAATGAGTTTAGAGTGCACAGTGAATAAGTACACAGTGAATAGCCGCTAAAACCCAAACAGGCGTGTCGGATTTTAATGCTGACTCGCCTGTCGCCACTGCCTTGGGCTTACGCCGAACCAGCGGCGGAAAGCGCGCGAGAAGGCGCTGGCTTCCGAATATCCCAGTAATAATGCCATTTCCGAGATGGGCAATTGCTGTTGCTGTAAATAATGGGTCGCCATTTCGCAACGTACTTTATCGACCAACGTCGTAAAACTCAGATTTTGTTCACGCAACCGGCGTTGTAACGATGCCGGTGACATGCCCATTTTATCTGCCAGCTCATCTAATACCGGTTCGCCGTGCAATAAGGCCCGACGTACGCCAGAACGGGCGCTATCGACCAACGATTGGGGCGATAAACTCTCGCTATTGAGCCGACGAATCGCGTCTTGCATCACCATTAGCAGTGTTGCGTCACGCTCTGGCATCGCACGTTGCAGGCTGCTTTTAACGATCAACATTGAGTTATAGGGCTGGTCGAAATAGACCGGCGCATCGAAAATCTTGCAGTGCTCATGCCATTGCTCCGGGCGCGGGTGCTCAAAGTGAACTTCGCGCGGGTTCCAACTTTTACCCAACGCGTGGCGCAGCAAATTGAGGATCATCCCCAACGTTAGCTCGGCATCCTGACGTTTCGATAAAATACCGCCGTGGCGTACCTGATAATCGAGACGGTAATGATCGCCTTTATCCACCAGCCGCGTCAGGGTGTTGTGTTGATGAAAAGGAAACGCGTTGACCACGTTTTGCAGCGCCCGTTCTGCCGTCTCAGAACACAACCCGATATAACCAATTAAGCCCAATGACTGAGGTTTAAATTGTCGGCCATAAAGCAGACCAAAGTTATCACAAGCGGATTGGCGAGCGGCCTCCTCCAATACCTTGCAGTAGTTGGTCAGTTCAAGACTCATCGTCGGTTGTTGTAACAATTCCGGGTTGATATGACAGGTGCCCAGCACCCGATCAACATCCGCCCCTTTGCCGAGGATGAAATCGCTCAGGCCCGAAGCCGCGGCGGCGAGTACGCCGCAATTACTGTTATGTTGTGTCAGACCAAACGGACTGGCCTGACGAAGGATATCTGTCCGCATCATCGGTTCACTCTGTTGGCATCAAAGATGATGGAGTACTGCAAGTTTCATACCAATCTGCAGTCTCCAATGAGACAGGGCGACAGCGATTACTCCTTCCCCTAGAGATTAAGATAGAGTCTCTGGCGACTTGTGGTTGTGCAGTGGTGCACAGAAAACGGGCAGCGTACAACCACTCATGTTGCCAAACAGCCATGCATTTTCTGGATAGATTAAAAGAGTGTGTGGAAAATCCGAGTTAACGCGAGATGAGCAGATATGCTAGATAACAGGATAAATATTATTGTTCATCAGCCCAAATTCACCGCTGGGGCAGATTTGGGCTGTGGTCCACACGCTAGGGATCAGAATAGCTAACGATCAAAATATGGGATCAAACAATGGCGAGAGGCTGATCAATAGTGTCGAGATAATGGCGGCACAAACGTAAACTTTCCGCTTCCCAATGTTCACCCAGGCTTATCGCCATTTCCGTTGTTGCATGCGATCCCACCCAAGCCAACAGTTGGATACGACGCTGCGCGATCATCGTCGGAAGAATGGCCAGATCCGCGTCGCTAATCGGACAGACACGCTGATAGCCACGTAACCATTGTTGTAGCCACTGATCCGCCTGCGGATAGTGTTCAATAAAACTGATTGCCGCCGCCGCATCGTGCATGTACCAACCAAAACCGCAGTCATCAAAATCGATCACTCGCGTCTCACCCTTATGCATCAACAGATTGGTTAAACGCAGATCGGCATGGATCAAACCAAAGCGTTGTGCGTCTTGTCCATAGTCCTGTAAACGGCTGTCGATCTGCTGCAATGCTTCTTCCACCAGCGGATGATCTGCCGCTGTCAGACGCGGCGCATCTTGCCAACGTCCCCAATGACTGTTCTCTCCCACCATGCTTGGGTTGTCCCACAAAATGCGTTGAAACCCGGCGGGGCGTTGCCAGCGACGGCTGTGCTGATGCAATCTGCCAGTCACTTCACCGAGCTGCATAAAGGCGCGAGGATCGACTTCCGTCGTCGGCATTTCACCCTCGATCCAGTGAAACAACACCACATTACGGCTTTCAGTTTCATTGACCATTAACGTCTGTACCTGCTGGCCATCAAGACCGGTCAGCGCCTGCGGTACTTGGATACCTGATTCCTGTAAAGCATCTAACCACGCCAGCTCACTTTCAATACCTTCGCGTGAATGATAATCCCCACGATGAATACGCAGCGCATAGCGTTTTCCATCGAAGGCCAAAATTTTAAAGGTCGCGTTTTCTGAGCGGCAGAGCAGCGATAGTTGGCCTTGTACATTGGCGGAATAACGTTTTATCGCCTGTTCTGCAAGCTGGTACAGACTCGCGTTATCCAAGGTATCAGACTGTTTTGCATTCATCAGAATTCACTCCGGGCCAGTTAATGTTCAGTTTCCTTCAGCCCGCAATACACGGCGAGGAATGACATCAGAATGAAAGCAGATGGGTTTATCCGCTTGACTCTAGAGGGTCAATTGTTGACAGCAGAGCGCAGGATAATGGATGAGCGATGAAATTTGACTCTGACGTGGCGGTTCGGCGATGCCAGAGTCAAGTTTTGTGTTTGTGCTGTGATGCATTATCGCTACATACCTGCTCATCGGCAGGCGATAACGCCGCCGGAGACTCATCAGCCTTAGATTGTCTGGAGATGATAATAATGACATCGCAACTCAAACCAACGCTTGGCACTGTGCACCTATGGGCTATTGCCGTAGGACTGGTTATCTCGGGGGAATATTTCGGCTGGAGTTACGGCTGGGGTATTGCCGGAACGCTTGGCTTTTTGGTGACTACCTTATTGGTTGCCACGATGTACACCTGCTTTATTTTTAGCTTTACTGAATTGACCACTGCAATTCCTCATGCTGGCGGGCCTTTTGCTTACAGCCGTCGCGCCTTCGGTGAACTCGGTGGATTAATTGCCGGTATGGCGACGTTAATTGAATTTGTCTTTGCGCCACCGGCCATTGCCTTGGCGATCGGCGCTTATCTTAACGTGCAGTATCCTCACCTTGATCCCAAGGTAGCGGCGCTTGGCGCCTATCTTGTCTTTATGGCTCTAAACATCCTCGGGGTAAAATTAGCCGCTGTTTTTGAGCTGATTGTCACCGTGTTAGCGGTGCTGGAGCTGCTGGTATTTATGGGGGTGGTCGCACCAGGGTTTAGTCTAAGTAACTTTGTGCTCAATGGCTGGGCAGGAAGCTCGCACTTCTCGCTGCCTGCGGTATCAGGGATTTTCGCTGCCATTCCTTTCGCCATCTGGTTCTTCCTGGCTATTGAAGGAGCCGCAATGGCCGCCGAGGAGGCAAAAGATCCAAAACGTACCATCCCTAAAGCTTATGTCAGCGGCATTTTAACCTTGGTGGTGTTAGCGATCGGCGTGATGATCATGGCAGGCAGTGCCGGGGACTGGAGCAAATTATCCAATATTAACGATCCATTGCCGCAAGCAATGAAAATGGTGGTTGGTGAACATTCCGGCTGGATGCACATGTTGGTATGGATTGGTTTGTTTGGCCTGATTGCCAGTTTCCACGGCATTATTCTTGGCTATTCACGCCAGTTTTTTGCCCTGGCTCGCGCAGGGTATCTCCCGGCCGGTTTAGCTAAACTCTCTCGTTTTCAAACACCACATCGCGCCATATTATTAGGTGGCGTAATCGGCATTGCGGCTATTTTCAGTGATAACCTGCTGAATTTCCAAGGCATGACACTCACCGCCGCGATGATCACTATGGCGGTATTTGGTGCCATTGTCATGTATATCATGAGCATGCTGAGTCTGTTCCGCTTGCGCAGTAAAGAGCCAAAAATGGCACGTAGTTTCTTGGCTCCCGGCTATCCGATTGTCCCCGCCATTGCGCTGATTCTCGCGGTGGTTTGTCTTATCGCTATGCTGTGGTTCAACCTGGAAATCGCAGGCGTATTCGTGCTGTTTATGGCCGCCGCCTATTTGTACTTTATTCTGACCAAGAAACAGCGCACAAACGCGCCAAAAGATTCAATGTTAGTAAGTGGAGAAGTGTAAACCTTCACTTAGCCTGAAGCTTCAGGCCAAAAGCTTGATAATAATCACATCATCATGGAAGCATTTTTCTACGTAATTATGTGGGAATTGTGTAAGTTCGGTCGCTTATCAACAGGCATTCATCTGGCAGCATAACCGAACGCGCCCGGCAAGGGTTTTAGGGCGAAAACCCTTGCATCCCGCGCCTTACGCTTAGCTTGTCGGGTCGCTTTGCGACTTCCCGCGCTCGCTGCTTCGGTCGGACGGGTCGGCTGAGACGGGCGTCCTGCCCGGCTCAGCCTAAAGTTGCCTTCCCTGGCAACTTTCCCCTGACCTCATCCGTTCGCTTGGCCGACAAGATGCGCTATTAAAGGTCAAAAGATTCCCCCCTTATTCTTCTGCCCAGAGCCAGGCGGCTCCTCTTACGCCGCTTGAATCGCCATGAAGCGCTTTACGTATTGGGGTTTCGCATTCGCCACCAAATACCCACGGTTTTATCAGTTGCGGGAGCGTTTGATACAGGCGGTCAACGTTGCTCATGCCGCCACCCAGCACAATAACGTCAGGATCGAGGATATTGACCACGTTAGCTAAAGCTTTTGCCAGACGATGCTCGTAACGGCTAATCGCCAGTTCGGCAATAGAATCATTGTTGGCAACACGCTGCATGATTTCACGCCCGGTCAACCGCTGGCCCGACAGGCGGAAATAATCTTCGGAAAAACCGGTCCCGGACACAAACGTCTCGACGCAACCCGATTTACCGCAATAACAAGGTACCTGCTGCTGGAAACGGATTTCATCTTCATCAAGCCAAGGCAAAGGATTGTGGCCCCACTCTCCGGCGTTGCCATTGCCACCGGCGTGTACTTGGGCATCTAGCGCCACGCCAGCGCCACAGCCAGTGCCAATTATGACGGCAAAAACCGTCTTCTTACCTGCACCTGCGCCGTCGGTAGCTTCAGAGACTGCCAGACAGTTAGCATCGTTAGCCAAGCGCACTTCTCGCTCCAGCAATGCTGATAAATCTCGGTCTAACGGCTGGTGGTTGAGCCATACCGAGTTAGCATTTTTAACTTTGCCCGTCTGCGGCGATATTGTGCCAGGGATCCCGACACCAACGCTGCCTTGCTGTCCAGTGGCTTGTTCTGCATCACTGACCAATCCAGCAATAGCATCGACGGTTTTCTGGTAGTCATCGCGTGGCGTATCTATTCGTTTACGGAACAGCTCTTTGCCTTCATTAGATAACGCGATCACTTCTATTTTTGTACCACCAAGATCGATCCCAATACGCACAATAGCTCTCCAGAATTTCAGTCAGTTATGAATCCAGTTTATAACACGATGGCCTTTGTATCGTGGCGAGACGATACAAAATCGCACCGATGCTGTCATTAGTAGGGTCAGTAATTTCTTAACGACTGATGCGGCTCAATTGGTTATCATGCCGCCCTGCATATACTTAGAGCCTATCCCAGTAGGCGTTATTGTTGCAGGCATGTTGGACACGGACAGCGCACAGAAACCGCAGCGTACACGCAGTACGTGAGGATTTCGAGCACTGCCCAGGTTCAACATGGCAAAGTAAATAGCCCTAATGGGATAGGCTCTTAATCAGCGTGTATCAAGCACGCAGGGACAGGGATAACACTATGTTATGGTTTAAAAATTTATTGGTATACCGTTTGAGCCGTGAAGTTTCACTGTCTGCTGACGAGATGGAAAAACAGCTGTCTGCTTTCACTTTCACCCCGTGCGGTAGCCAAGATATGGCTAAAACCGGCTGGGTGTCGCCAATGGGTTCTCACGGCGGCGACGCATTGACTCATGTTGCCAATGGGCAAATTTTGGTTTGTGCGCGTACTGAACAGAAAATTCTGCCATCCCCGGTGATCAAGCAAGAATTGCAGGCAAAAATCGAGCAAATCGAAGGCGAGCAACATCGCAAGCTGAAGAAAACCGAAAAAGACTCGCTGAAAGATGAAGTGCTGCATAGCCTGATGCCGCGTGCTTTTAGTCGTTTTAGCCAAACTTATATGTGGATCGATACCGTTAATGGCCTGATCATGGTTGATGCGGGAAGTGCTAAGAAAGCCGAAGATATGCTGGCGCTACTGCGCAAAAGCTTAGGTTCGCTTCCGGTCGTGCCATTGACCATGGAAAGCCCTATCGAATTAACCCTGACAGAATGGGTGCGCTCCGGTGAAACACCGGCAGGTTTTGCGTTACAAGACGAAGCCGAGCTGAAAGCGATTCTGGAAGAAGGCGGCGTGATTCGCTGCAAGAAACAGGCGCTGGTGAGCGATGAAATCGCTATTCATATCGAAAATGGCAAGCTGGTGACCAAATTGGCGCTCGATTGGCAAGAGCGTATTCAGATAGTGGTTGCCGATGACGGCAGTATCAAACGCCTGAAATTCGCCGATGTGATCCGTGAGCAAAACGACGATATTGACCGTGATGATTTTGCCCAGCGTTTTGACGCCGATTTTATTCTGATGACTGGCGAAGCAGCCGCGTTGATTAAAAACTTGATTGAAGCGCTAGGTGGCGAAGCACAGCGCTAATTCAAATCAGATAATCATTTTAAAATCATAAAATTAAGGGGCGCATCGCGCCCCTTGACTCTATTAGTCTGATTGACTCGTTGGCCGAGCTTATTTGCTCAGGTACTTACACAAATAAGAGGTCGCTTCAGGAACTTGCAGGTTAAATTCGCTGTTTGCGGGAACAAAGAATTTCTCACCCGGCATAAAGACCTGCCAATCAGGCGCGCCTGGCAGCAATACTTTTAATGAACCGCTAACCACCAGCATCTCTTCTGGCTTACCGGTACCAAAGGTATATTCGCCCGCTTCCATCACGCCCACGCTGGCTTCACCAACGCTATCGCTGTCAAAACCAATCGACTTAACTTTACCGGCAAAATACTCATTAACTTTCAACATAGACTGGCCTTTAGCTAAAATATTCAGAAGACTCATATTAGGGGCATAACCAAGCCGCTGTCACTGATTTTTCTTAGAAAACGGTGACAGATATCAAGTCTTGGCGATCTGCTATAAAACCAATCAATTAAAGCTAAAAACACTAAATAATCAGCTCAGCGGCCAGTCTGGCAACCAGGGTATTCGAGAGCAATACTGGGAGCTGCAAATATTCTTCCAGCATTTCACCGTGATGCGTCTCATAACCGATGCAATCTAACACCACCACTTCAGCGCCTTGTGCTTTTAGCGAAAGGGCTGCATCACGCAGTCTCTTTCCATCAGCCCCGCTTTCCTCAATCTCTCCCTCATTAAATAAATAAGGGCTAGTAACAGCAAAATGCGGTCTCTTGGCCAGATTTTTCCACTTATTAACCTGTTGTTCCATTTGCTCGGTATCAGACACAATAATGCCAACCTGATTAGTTCCAACAATACCGTCGATCAACGGAGGGACGAGACGATCTGGGTTAATTAACATCACTGACTGGGATTGCAAGCCGCTGAATTCACCACCGCACATGAGTAAAATAACCTCACAGCCTTTCTCTTCCATCCAGTTGATTTTTTCTTGCAGAGCCTGCTCAACGCGTTGTGACGAAAGCACGACTCGTGAACCATCTCGTAAACGAGAAATCACTATCGGCTCATCAATGGTCGGTGCAAAATACTGCTCAATTTCCAGGCGAGTCAGTCCGTCCAATAAACCGACATGCGTCAGGTTTTCAGTAGGGATATATTCATTAAGCAGTGGCATGATTTCGCCGCCAGGCGCCTGACCAATAGCCAGCGTTGCGAAAGTAGTCATCATTTGTTCAGCTCCAGTCTGCAAAGGATGGAAAAGCAGAGTATTTTCATGGAGCGGCACACTTTGCTGGTGCGACTGGAAGTCTTCTTCCAATGACTCGTTATGATCTTTTGCCAGTGCGATGTTTATCCGATGAGAAGCATTCATATTATCCCCCGATATACCACTAATAATTGCTTATTTTTAATAATTACTTATTAGTATTTTGTTAGAAATAATTACCAAGCCTTTAGCTCATTACAGAATTGCACATCAATAAACCATATTCATATTATGGTTTATAAAGGCGCTATGGGCGAATTTAGCTGAAAATTAGTTCTGTTATGATTCAGCGTCAAGGCGTTTGTTTTAAAGTAATATTTAACTAAGCGGTCATTACGCATATCTTGAAATGAAAGACCGTTCATCAATTCATTTAATCACCAATAAATGGTCAACCATTCGTCAATAAACAGCTATATTGGCTTTTTATTCTGCCAATCTATTTTTTTAAAAATAAACTCAAATTTGCAAACACGAGGATTTTGCCCGCAGCTAAACACATTAGCTATGCGGCTAATAGTCAGCCGCATCCGTTCTAACAAGGGGGAACAGAAGATTCATTGAGAGGTAATCTGGCTAGCAATGCCAGATAGGGAAGAGATGAACAGCAGTAAGAGAATCTATCTCTGCAGCGCTGATATCGCGCTGAGGATATCCTCAACAACCTGTGCGGGATCTTTACTGCCATCGACCACTATATGAGCCGCATCTTGATAAAGTGCTTCGCGTTCGCTCAGTACGTCCTGCATTTCTTCATTGATAGGGCGACCGGTTAACGTTGGACGCTGAGCCTGTTCTGGAGACGCTTCTAAACGCTGGGCCAGCGTTGTTGCTGATGAACGCAGATAAATCACTATGCCGGCTTCACGCATAAATTGACGATTCTGCTCGGCAAGGATGGCACCACCGCCGGTAGCAATGACAAATTTTGCTGCACAAACGCTTTTGAGCGCCGCGGATTCTCGACGGCGGAATCCCTCCCAACCTTCGCGAGCAACAATGTCAGCAACGCTAAGTTTTGAGGTTTGTAGCAGGTAGTGATCGGTATCAACAAACTCATATTCCAGACGTTGCGCCAGCGCAGAGCCTACCGTCGTTTTACCCGCACCACGCGCGCCGACCATAAAAATAGGTTGTATCATTGCTGCTATCCTTTAATCACCATCAACACCTTAAGCGACAGTGTGATTACTAATCACCCAGTGCAGGGCAACGACAAGTATGATGGGTATATTCTATTCAAACCAAAGCCACGCATCATACCGATAAAGAATCAACACGCAATGCCTGAAAAACCTATTTAAAGAAAAAAATACTCAACAAACATTTATGTTACAGCGGCTTACATACATAGACGATGGCCGGAGGAAAATTTTTAATCACGCGAATTTTTTTCCAACTAAAGTAACGAGATAGCATTTTTTCTGACAATTGACTGTATTGAAACAGCACTAAGACACCATCTTTCTGCTGTAAAACCTGACGCGTTTTTTGCAATATGCGCATGCTAACCCGAGTCGGTATAGAGAGCAGCGGTAAACAGGAAAATATCGCATCAAAATCCCCATTCAGATGTTCTGCCGAGTGAGACATAATTTGCAGGCGGCGATCGTCAATAAGATTGAGCTTATGTACCAGGTTGGGCTGAATTTCAAACGCCTGTAAATGCGCATCCGCGCGCATTGTCGCCAGCATACGCTTGGTCAGTACACCATCACCGGCTCCTAACTCTGCAATATTGAGCGATTTCGTCCAGTCAATTTGATTGAGCATGGTTTG
This sequence comes from Rouxiella sp. Mn2063, assembly GCF_049319665.1. Lineage (NCBI taxonomy): Bacteria > Pseudomonadati > Pseudomonadota > Gammaproteobacteria > Enterobacterales > Yersiniaceae > Rouxiella > Rouxiella sp. Mn2063. The sequence goes on from NZ_JBMOUD010000008.1 coordinate 117,506, forward strand.
GCATAGCCAAGGCGAAGAAGGTGCCAAGGTGCCAAAAGTCCGTGGTGAAGAAATAAAATTCTGTAAATAGGAAAATTGATTCTTGATCGTGAGCATAGTGATATTCAGCATAATTATAATCCTCTCGAAAGATAGACCACTATTACATACAAAAATTCTTAAGAAAGAATTAATAGCGAAAATATCCTTATAAACCTGCTCATTTTCCTCTAACAATAAGAGACATCCCATTTCGCACGGTAATTAACCGAGCATTTATCTGAGAATGACTGACATCACCAATAAATTTAACGTCAACATTTAGACGCATGGACGTCTAATTAAGTAATAATTTATTAATACATCGAGTTTATTGGCAATCAGCAATATACAATAGCGGAAATAAAAAAAAGACAGGATTTTAAACTCAGATAACTGGTTTGCTGGGGTAAATAAGCGGAGTTAACACAGAGGCAACGTCAAATATACGAGGATACATGGTCGGGTGAGACACCGGAGGTGGAATATGGCTGGTGACACATTCCAGAGGGTTAACCCCCGCACCCGACATGCAATATTGGCATTACAGCTTAACGGTAGAGTTCAGCGCTAACACGCACCAAGCTAGAATCGCCTGGGGTGCTGGCACCGATAATACGGTAATGTGATGCACCTTTTTCTGCGGCTTTAGCGTTAAGTGAGTCAGTCAGGCTACCTGGGACGGTGTTATCTTGGCTGACGTTAATCACGCCTAAAGGTTGCAGGCCATTAGCTTGAGCCTGATCGATTTGTGTTGCTGCTAATGCAGAGAAAGAAGCGGTAGTAATAATAGCAGCTGCGATAAATGGTAAAATTTTCATGATGAGCACCTTAGTTTTCTTATATCAAAATAGGTTGGACTTCAATTCGGGCGTCTGCGTTGGCTGACTTGCCCTGTTGAAATAATTATCCGCTCTGGAATGCAAGGTGACGTCATGACGCGTAAAGATGTTTAATCTTTATGACGGAATTAAGGAGAAAATATTAATAGTTATTACAAAATGAAGGGATTTCGAGGAAAGCTGTAGAAAACAACAAGATAAAATTAGCATTTATAGATAAAGATTATCTTATAAAGCGCTTGAAATACGACCCGAACAAGAGATTCGCATAAATCGACGTCAATATGCAATCACTGTTATGCTTCTTTTTTACGTTTTTTTAATGTTGAATGCAGGTAACTGACACTCGAGTACTTTTTAACTGACATAAGCGGACATTTTGGCACATTAACATAGCAATCTCCCACTCAGTGCCAATTGAAACGTCGACAACCCACAATAGGAACGAATTTATGGCAGGAACCAGCCTTCTCGCTTTAATTGATGATATCGCCTCCATTCTTGATGATGTAGCGGCGATGAGTAAAGTTGCTGCCAAGAAAACGGCCAGTGTGCTTGGGGATGACCTGGCGTTGAATGCGCAACAAGTTTCTGGCGTAAAAGCTAACCGAGAGCTTCCGGTTGTATGGGCAGTTGCCAAAGGCTCTCTGATCAATAAAGCGATTTTAGTACCGTTAGCTTTGCTAATTAGCGCTTTTATCCCTTGGGCAATTACACCGTTATTGATGATTGGCGGTGCTTATCTGTGTTATGAAGGCTTTGAGAAAGTCGCGCACAAGATCTTGCCTCAACAACAGACAGAGCAAAGCAATAAACCCGCCAGCACAATAGCCATGTCCGATGCCGAATTGGCTAAGCAAGAAAAAGATAAAGTGAAAGGCGCTGTGCGTACTGACTTTATCCTGTCGGCCGAAATTATCGTAATTTCGCTTGGCACCGTTTCTGCCGCACCTTTTCTTAATCAGGTGGTGGTGATGGTATTAATTGCGGTCGCGATGACGCTGGGCGTTTACGGACTGGTCGCTGCCATTGTAAAGATTGATGACGCCGGACTCTACTTAAGCAAACTCTCAGGGCAAGGCCAATTTATGCGCGGCGTACGTCGATTCGGTGTACTCGTGCTAAATGCCGCGCCGCTATTAATGAAAACACTATCCGTCGTTGGGACCTTGGCGATGTTTTTGGTCGGCGGCAGTATTATCAGCCACGGCCTGCCCTTCACACACAGCCTAATGGAAATCCTGACGAATGGTCATCAAGGCTGGGTCAATACCTTGATTACAGGGGCCAGCGATTTACTTATCGGCCTGGTAGCAGGAGCCATCGTATTGGCGCTGGTCACCTTAGGTCTGAAATTATTCGGCCGTAAAACGAGTAGCCACTAAAAGCGATAGCCACGATGGATGGCGATACTCAATGCCACCCATCATGTCATCGACTATTTGCTCGCTTCAATCATCATGATATCGCTGACGAAGGAGCCATCGTCGGCGATAGCAAAGTGCCTGACGACATCAGCAGATGCCGATTGCTGTAATGCACGGATCGCGGTGACGAAATGCTCTGGCGTTCTCATCCGTTTTACCCAACTGCTAAACTCCAGCGGCAATTTATCGCTGGTGACTTCACGGACCAATAATCCAGACTCGGTAAACAGACTCAACCATTCTCCCGGCGAATAATCACGCACGTGCGAGGTATCGCGTAACACCTCTACCGTTTGCAGATAAATATCTAACAGCGGGTGACCGGGAGATACCACATCCATAACAATCACCTTGCCTCCAGGCTTCAGCACACGTTTCACTTCACGCAGTGCCTGTCCTACATCGTGCCAGTGGTGCGCAGAATAACGACTGATCACGATGTCGACGCTGTTATCTTCGAAAGGCAGTGACTCTGCGACGCCCTGCTGAGTCTGAATATTATGCAGGCCTTTTTCTTTTGCCGCCTGTTGTACCACCTCTAACATCTGCGCGGATAAATCATAGGCGGTGACCTCAGCCACTACCTGCGCAGCAACAAAACTGGCATGGCCAGCGCCACATCCCAGATCCACCACTTTTGCTTCCGGGAACGGCCGCAGCAATGTAGCTAAACGCTGTAAATCAGCACCTTGTGAATGAACGCTGCTGTTCAAATAATCTTGTGCCTGTGACCCAAACTGCTTATCGACGGCCTGTGCGTGAGTATTTTTATTATTCATTGTTGCCTCATCCATATTTAAAAGGTGATTTTTGTCCTGCCCACTTCTGGCAAACCGGACGACAACCTCACTCTACCCATGGAATTATAGGGGTACAATATGTCTATTTATACTAGTATGAATCACTCCCCGTCTGAGCAATAGGTTGTGATATGAACGGTTCAAACTCGTTGACCGGCCCAAAAGCGCTAGGTGCATTTCTGCGCGCGCACCGCGAACGCACCACGCCCGATATGGTCGGTCTGCCAACGGGCTCTCGGCGACGGACGAGTGGACTTCGTCGTGAAGAGCTGGCGCAAATCAGCGGGATCAGCACCACTTGGTATACCTGGATAGAGCAAGGGCGCGAGGTGTCTATTTCTGCGGCGACACTTAATCGAATGGCGCGCGCATTGAGGCTAGAAAATGCGGCGCGGGAATATCTATTTAGTTTAGCAGGGGTAAAAGATCCTCTTTCTCGCCCAGCCAGCAATACGCTGGACAAGCACATTGCAGATTGCCTTAAGGAACTGCACTGCCCGGCTTATTTTCTTGATGGCAGTTGGAACATGCTGGCGTGGAATAACCAGGCAGGCGAACTGTTTAGCGGCTGGTTGGAAGACGATACTCAGCCTAATCTTTTACGGTTTATGTTCTTACATCCACAGGCAAAAAAGCTGGTGGTCAATTGGCCCGAACGTGCCCAGCGCGTGGTCGCAGAATTCAGGGCTGATTCAAGCCACTTTGCGCACTCAGAGCCAATTCGCCAATTGGTGCTGACGCTATGTGATGCCAGCAGCGAATTTACGCTGTGGTGGACTCAGCAGCAGGTATTGGCAAGAGAAGGTGGCGAACGGCGCTTTAATCATCCGACGGCCGGTGATGTGAGCTACCGACAGCAAACGTTTTATCCGGCAGGAAACAGTGAATTAAAGCTGGTGATGCTGATCAAATCTATCTGATGCTGAAAGCCTTGTTATGTCACTCACACCATATTGACAGCCGCGCTATCTGTATGTGAGTCTGATTTTCAAGAAAATATCGCGGGCCTAAATGTAGGAGGCAAAGCAGGGTGATGGAAAGTATTTATCAAGATGATGAAATAGAAATTCGCTGTGCTCTCCCTTCTGATGCTTTATTGCATTTCGCAGCAATTAAAGACTCTGTCGCGGATATTGGCGCTTGGCAGAGCTGGTGCACAGAGCATTATTCTTTACAACATAGCCAACACTACCTACAGGATGCTGTCGATAAATATCTCCGCGGCGTAGAGTTCAATTACTGTTTATTCGATCGTGCAAGTGGCCAGATTATTGGCTCCGTTTCAATTAACAGCATGCAACCTGATTCTAAAATGGCTAACGTCGGTTACTGGATCCGCAGCGGCTTTACGGGACGCTCGCTGGCAGTGACCGCAGTCAAAGCCATCGCTCAGTTTGGCTTTAACCAACTTGGCCTCACTCGGTTAGAAATTATCGCTATGGAAAGCAATCACCGCAGCCGTCGGGTCGCTGAAAAAGCCGGGGCACACTCAGAAGGTCGGCATCGCAACCGCCTTTATTACGCGGGTAAGCCACAAGATGCATGGGTTTATTCACTGATCCCCGGCGATCTTAGTGAGTAATAACAGATAACAATACGCCCCATACAAAGACTCTCCCCTATAAGGATTAACAATAGTGACATCTCATCTCGTTTCTACCGATTGGCTGGCTGAACATTTACAAGATGCCGATCTGCTGATTATCGATTGCCGAAAATCCAAACCAGGCGTGACACCACCCATTGATTTTCATGGTAAATATCTCGACAAGCATATTCCGGGAGCCCTGTATATCGAAGTCGATAGCATCTCCGATTGCACCACTGGCTTACCGCATATGTTGCCTACAGCCGAAGAATTCGCTACCTCGATGAGCCAACGCGGCATCAGCCAAGATCAACATATTGTGGTCTACGACGAAGGGGATTTATTCTCCGCGCCGCGCGTCTGGTGGATGTTGACCCGCTTTGGTGCCAAAAATGTACAGATTCTGGACGGTGGCCTGAATGCCTGGATAGCCGAAGATAAAACGACCCAAAGCGGTGAAATCACCCGTGCTGCAGCAACCTTTAACGCCGCTTTAGATAACGCGGTAGTAGTTAGTGCCGAACAGGTTCAAGACGCCATTGGCAAGGTGCAGATTATCGACGCCCGCTCTTTAGGTCGCTTTAAAGGTGAATTACCCGAACCACGCGCCGGCCTGCACGGCGGACACATTCCCGGCAGCCTCAGCGTCCCTTTTACTGAGATAACCGACAACGGCCACGTCAAATCAGCAGACGCATTAAAAGCGACCTTTGAACGCCTAGGCGTCGATATTACCCAACCCACCATCGCCAGTTGCGGTTCCGGCGTCACCGCCGCCGCCTTACTGTTTGCACTGGAATCCTTGGGAGCAAAAGACGTGCTGATTTATGACGGCTCATGGGCAGAATGGGGAGATATAAACAAGAATTACCCCATCGAAAAAGGATAATATGAGAAATAGGGCTTGAAGGCGAAGCCATGCGCCCGTGCACAAAGCGTGATTTATATAGCTATTGCGCAGGTTCGGCCGCTTATCAATGACATGAATTATATCAGCGTTATCGAACGCGACCGGCAAGGGGTTTCAGGCGAACCCCTTGCATCCCCGCCCTGCGCTTAGCTTACCGGGTCGCTACGCGACTACCCGCACTTACTGCTTCGGCCGGACGGGTCGGCTTCAACGGGCATCCATGCCCGCTCAGCCTAAATCTGCTCCAGGCAGATTTCCCCTAGCCTCATTCGTTCGCTTGGCCGGTAAGATGCGCTATCAAGGTCAAAAGAGTAAAGAGCAAAAACAGTGTTCAATATCTTAGCTAAAGTGTCATTACGCCCAGTTCTGCTGCTTGCTGTTTAAGTTCAGAAATTGCCCCGTAGGCGCTCCTCGGCAGGACACTGAAATCTTTAATAAGCAATTTTTCGCGTGCCTCGGCGCTAGCCGGATCTTCGATGGTCAGGCGCAGTGCTTGACGTAATAGTGCTAATTGCGCAGGCGATGTCTGCGCAGACGTGATAAGCGGCAACCCTGGAGCAAGCGCGGTTTCACCAACTTTTTTGATGCCCTTTAATGCATCTGGGTTAGCACGACGCAGTAATTCCAGACTGATGCAGTCAATGGCAGCAATATCGGCAGCACCTTGTTTAACCAACTCAATAGATTGATAGTGGCTGCCAGACGCAACCGACTCAGCAAAGAATTTCCCGTCTTCGGCTAACGGTGCAACCAGGCCGCGCAGCGTGTTGTAGCCGGACTGAGAATCTTTGCTATTAAAGGCCACTTTGCGATGACGAAAATCTGCCAGTTTCTTACCGATATCATCTTTACGTGCGATTAAAATACTGCGGTAATACGGCCCTTCACATTCAGCGACCTGATAGCTGAACACGCCGACAACATTGGCATCAGGCAATAGCTCCACTAGTGGGAAACCACAGGTTTGACTCAGCAAAAGATTAGGATCGCTCCAGTGATCCAGCAGATCCTCAGGCCAAACTAAACTGTGCGGTACTTGCTTAACGCCCAACTTAACCAGCCAGCCGCGCAGTGCTTGCCAAAATGGCAAGACGTCGTCTTGGCTAACGCCATACATAGGTAGCGATACTTGCATGCGTTTTTCCTTAAGAGGACTCATTTTGATAAGCATAGTCATGACCCACATCCGATGTTATTGACGATGGCTCTAGCTGCACTGTGACAGTGTCGCCGCCGGGGCGCTCAGGATAGAAAGGGTGGATTTCAACATCGAGAGGCGTCGCAGCGTACTGCTGCATTAAGGTTTGGTAACCCTCGACGACATAACCCTGACTACGTTGCTGATAAGCTTCTTTATCAGCCTGATAAACTTGAGGTAAGCCATACCAAGGCAGACCCGGTAAATCATGATGCACCAAATGATAATTAAGATTTAAAAACAGCAAACGCCAGCCAATACCGGCTTCGGTCAATGTAGATCGTGCTTCTGGCGCCTCAGCAGCGCGGTGTTCATAGAAGGAACGAACCTTAGTTAAACTCAACGCCGGATAGCTGATCACCAACAGATAATAAACCGCAGAAATTCCATGTTGCTGCACCCAGGCAAGTAACGCTACGAGTAATACCAGATGAATCCCCCACATAGCGATGGCCGGGTAATCTCGTTTTACTACTGCCTGCAACGCACCTTTTACCGTAGCAATAATGTCCAGTGCCGGTGCGATCAACAACCTGCCAAAGAAGGTATTACGAATTTTTATCAGGCGAATAAACCAAGCTGAAGAATGCTGCCAATGTGCTTCGCTAAAATAATAGCTTTCAGGATCTTCTTCTGGGTGTGTCAGACGTTCATTGCGATGATGCTGCAAATGAGAATCACGATATAAGCCATAGGGATACCACACCGCGATGGGTAAAGTACCCAACAGTTGATTGACTCGCTCCCAGCGTGTCGGATGCCCGTGAATCAGTTCATGCTGCCATGACAGATACCACGTGGTGAAAATTACCAGCAGTGGCGCGGCTAGCCAGTGGTTTAATTGCTGCCAATGTATCACCAGCAAAAACCAACCGCTGTAGACCACAAAACCTAATATCCAGGTCGGTATTTCTAAACGCCACCACCACACCTGCGAACGACGTTTAATGTCAGCACGCTGTCCGGCATGTAAGTAGAAAGGACCATCTTTAATGGCATCATCAGAGGATGTGGCGCTGTCGTGCATAGTGGACCAAGAATCAGAAAATATTGCATTTATTATGCCTGCGAGCAGGATGCGGGCTAACTCAATAAATGAGAAAACGAAAGCTAAAACTTGGATAACGGCAAGCGCAGACTTACCCATATACAAATATAAGAATACCCTTCAGATTTCGACATGCAGGTAGGCGGCAATTGAACGCATCCCCGGGAGCTTAGATAACTAAGTGACTGGGGTAAGTGAGAGCAGCCAACACCCCTGTAGCTTTAAAGATGACGGGTATGGTCGCAAAAAAAAGCCCGCACTAGGCGGGCTGAACAAACTGAGCTATCTGAGAGTCTTTTTATTTTAGTATTACTTGTCGGCAGTATAGATCGCTTCTTTAACAACATTGTTAATTAAGTGTAATTAAATAAGATCAACATTGTTTTATCAGTAAATTTTTTAGCCTTTTAGATCTTTTTGCAGCAATTTGTTAAAGGTGTCCATTGGGCAAAAACCTTGTTTATCAGTAGGACAACCCTCAATTTGTAACGTCACTCGTTGCGGTGGGTTTTTCAAACTCAATGCAACATTGTTGCGTATTTGTTGCGCCGTCGGGTACACGTATTCAATCTTCATCAGATCTTTATCGGTTTTCTTATCATGCCAACGCTGGAAAACAACTGCACCGCTAATAGGCGTACGTTCGTACTGCCCCGGCAGCGTGTAATCTTTAGTTTTCAGCGCCGCGAGCATCGAAGCGATATTGGAATCATGTCCCACTAACAGCGTGAGTTTAGCCTGCTGTGCAGCCTGTTGATCGTTGGTTTGAGCCAAAGGTTTATCTAACGCACCAGCAATAAAGTTAAGCAGCGGCGCAGCGGCATTAGCTGCAATTGCCGGTGAGCCAAACAGCGTTTCGTGATACAGATTCTTAAGGGTTTCAAGCTCGGTCCACTGCGTTGGCGTTGTGACTTTTCCCCAGGCAATATCTTTCATTGGGAAGCCTTCGTAGTATTGCAGCATGAAGGCATCGGCAGCACCGGTCGCGGTACGCAGCGGGCCATTAATTCCCGGTTCTTTACCTTGTGTCAAAGTGACAGAAGAAGGCTGCGACGCCATATCACATTGCTTATCCTGCAGGCAGACTTTGGAATTTTTAAAATCCATCACCTGCTCAAGCAGAGCGTAATTTGGCTTTAGTCGTTGGTTTAAGCCATCAATACCGCCCTGCCCAGCATGTTGATTAATCGAGTTCAGCGCCTTGGTTTTAAACTCATCCGTCACCTCTGCGGTAATGATCGGGTTAAAGACCGGGTCCATTTTGCCCACTTCAACACGATTAACTACCGCAACATCACAGCCAGGGAAAGCGCCTGTCACAAAATGCTTAGCGGTATCGATAGTACGCGGCAGGCTGTTAGCATAAGTAAACACTTGGCCGTTTGCCGGACAATGAGTTGCTGACAAAAGCTGGTTTTTAGCTAGCCAGGCACGGAAATAATGACCGACATGCTCCTCCACGGTGCCACCTTTTGGTGTTAATAACCCACCTTCAGTTTTCCATGTTGGCCAGGTATGTGTCGTAGACTCGGCAAGTACATCGCCATAGTTAACCAAAGGGGCACGAATACCGTGGCGGCTCATAATCAGAACCTGTTGCAATTCCAGTGAGTGATTAGCCGTATCAGCAGCAAAGGTCGGGGCAGAAAGAGGAAGCAGGCAGGCCAATGCTGTCAGCGTCATACGGCAGGTCAATTTTTTCAATCTGTGGCTCCTTAAGCTTAAGAAATACATCGCTGGATGCCTTTGAATTATTAAGACATTCACAGCGACGCCGTTCAATTAAGCATAAAGCATGCCATAAGATTAGAGGGAGACTTATATCACAATCTATAGCCGTCACGCTTCAAGTTGCAGGAGTGTTAGCTGCTGCTTACCGCCTACCTGCATCTTGAAGTTTACTGGGCATGATGGTTAAAAAAACCAGACGCTAAAATTGGTAACGTAGCCAGGCAAAGAATACATTGCCGTTGTTGTAAGTTCCGGGAATATAAGTTGCCTGGAAAGTTAACCGGCTGTATCCCACCGAGGCCAACGGCAGAACGATGGGGATAGGAATATATTTATAGTCGTCACGCGCCGTCACCGCCGCGGTATATCCCAATCCTAAGCGAAATTCTTTATCATTTAACGGCTGCCATATTTTTTCATAACCATAGCCGCCAATCGGTTCCCATTTATTATGCGAATCCTTGAAAGCCATGAGGTATATCCCATGCCAATCGCCGTTTTCGTCATAACGGGAAATACCATATCCAGCCCCCCACGGGCGTTCATTATACTTGTCCGTTTTTTCCTTATCGTACATCAAACGGTTATGCCACGTGATCGCAGGCAGATAGATATCGTGACTGTCTGGCGTGTTCCAGGTATCAGCAACATCCGCCTTCCAGGATGACCACCAGCCGGAAAAGCCTGACGATTCCACGTTGCTAGCAGCAGATTGTTTTATCGGTTCTGAAACTTGTTTAATAGGTTCTGAAACTGAATTTTCCGTTGTGCTGGTCGCCATCACCGGGGTGGTGAATAGACAAGAAATAACAAATGTACTGCTAATAAACTTTCTAGTTATTATCATAAGAAAACTGACTCCTTCAGTGTAACTCGCTCCATTATACCCTATTGCACCCAGCGGAATTCTACTCGGATAATTAATAGACAAACGCAATCACCCCCGAAAATGGTCGCGGCATTTCATATGGGAAGTGTCTTAAAAAGCGTTGTTGTTTTAATCCTTTATAGTTCTGCTGGTTTTTTTATCTTCCCCATGCGGCTAAAACACCATAGTGGGAAAGGTAATGTTGTCAGCAATAATATCCACAGCAGCGAATATACTGAATCAACCCCCTCATTTTGTAAATTAATATACAGTTTGACCGGAATACCCTGCGGGAAGTAGCAAAAGACCATGGTGATACCGAACTCACCAACTGCACGTACCCAAGCAATAGCTAAGCCAGTTGCCAGACCGCGAGAGGCTAAAGGCAGTGTTAATCGATGCAGCGTTTGCCAACGAGATGCCCCCAGTGTTTTTGCTGCTTCCTCTACATCAAGTGGCACAGCTTCAATGGCGGTGCGCGCTGACATAACAAAATAGGGCAAAGCGCCATACATTTGCGCCAGCACGAAAGCTCCCGCGTTATTAGTCAGCGACAGACCAAGCGCAGATAACCCCGTTCCCACCGTGCCGTAAGGGCCATACACCGACACCAAGAGAATCCCCAATGCCAAAGGCGGCGTAAGCAGCGGAATCATAACCGCAACTTCCACCCACGAACGCCAGTGTGAGTTGGTTCGTGCCATCCAAAACGCTAAAGGGATACCGAGCAGGATAATCAGTGGGATCGAAATACCGCTCAACCCAAGTGACGTCATGACCGAGTGCCAGTCGCCGTAAGCGAGATGGAAACCTCGCCATGGCGTTAGCAGGATTAGGGTAATAAAAGGAATAATTAACAGCGCGAGCGCCGGAAGGGCAAACCACAAACTCATCATCCGGCGCAGGCCTTATGCTTAAGAATTAAATTTTAGGGCCTTTCGGCGCGTTATAGCCATTGTCTTGCAGGGTTTTCTGTCCTGCCGGGCTTAACATGTAGTTGATAAACGCTTTACCAGCAGCTGGATTCGGGGCATTTTTCAGAACCGCGGCATAGAACACCAGCGGCTGAGTATGCAGCACTTTATCTTTGCCCTGCGCATCCTTAATGCTGAAACTGACCGTGTCGTACCATTTAGCAGACATATCAGGATTACTGAGGTTTATCTCATCAGGCAAGGTAATGTATGGCAGTTTTGCCGAGCGAGTCGCACTTTCATAACCAGAAGATGCATCGATTTGTCCCGCTTCAAGACGCGTTAATAATCCGCCTTCGGCCAAAACCTGCTGCGGATTGTTGATGCTTCCTAAGATCTTCATCGCAAGACCCGGCTGCTGATAATATTTTTCAGCCAGCATCAGCGTAAAGATAATGTTTTGCCCCTGTGGATCGACAGCTGCCTCGGTACGGCCAAAATGCAGCCCCGGCGTTTGCAGAACTTTCCACCAAGGCTCTGCGCCCGGCTTACCTGCTTTTATCGCTTCAAATTGTTGGGCATATTTACTTTTCGGGTTATAGGCAATCACCATCCGCGTACTGGCGACTGGTATAGCATTATCAACCAGCCCAGCTTTCTGCAGTACTTCAATCGGACCTGGGGTGATGGAAACAAAAACGTCGGCCACGACTTTTTTAGAGGCCAACAGACGTGCCATACCGTAAGCGCCTTCCCCCTGCCCTTGATAGGTCACTTGCTGCTGCTGTGCAAAATCTGGCCCTAAATGTTTATCCATCACCACACCCATTGAACCGGCGTAAGTGACTCGGATATTGCCCTCAGCATAGGCTGTATTCATTCCTAAACTACAAAGCGTCAGGGTACCAAGTAACAATGAGGAAACCATTGAGCGCATATTGTTTGTTGTTGTTTTCACATTAGTCTCGTCGATATATAAAATAATACATAACGATAGTTTTTCTACGGTGGGGAGATCAATCACTATTGATGGATTAAATGTAATAATCGATGAGGCTCGCAAAAAAATAAAAAAATCCGCAGGCTTGCGCGCTGCGGATTTGGCTGTCTCTTTACCTATTTAGCTCGCTAAATAAAGGCTTAACCCAACTGCTTACGAGCGTTACGGAATATACGCATCCACGGGCTATCTTCGCCCCACTCTTCCGGATGCCATGAATTACTGACGCTGCGGAATACGCGCTCTGGGTGTGGCATCATGGCGGTGACACGACCAGAAAGGTTGGTGACTGCCGTAATACCGTTTGGCGAACCATTAGGGTTAGCCGGGTAATTTTCGGTCACGTTGCCACGGTTATCAACAAAGCGCAGCGCCACTAAATTAGCGTGCTCCAACTGTGATAAATGCAGAGAGTCACGCACTTCAACATGACCTTCACCATGCGATACGGCAATTGGCATACGTGAACCGACCATTCCCTGCAATAGCACAGATGGACTGGAGGTCACTTCCGCCAAGCTGAAGCGAGCTTCAAAGCGGTCAGACAAGTTACGAACAAAGCGCGGCCAGTGCTCAGCGCCTGGGATCAGCTCTTTCAGGTTAGACAGCATCTGACAGCCGTTACACACGCCGAGCGCCAAGGTTTGTGGACGGTGGAAGAAGTCGAGGAACTCATCACGTACACGTTCATTGAACAGCACTGATTTCGCCCAACCTTCACCCGCACCCAATACATCGCCATAAGAGAAGCCGCCGCAAGCAACCAACGTATGGAACTCTTGCAGGTCACGACGCCCTTCCAGCAAGTCGCTCATGTGCACATCTACCGCGTCAAACCCGGCGCGATGGAAAGCAGCCGCCATTTCAACTTGCGAGTTAACGCCCTGCTCACGCAGAACCGCAACCTTCGGACGTGCCTGAGTGGCGATATAAGGTGCCGCGATATCTTCCGCCGGCTCGAAGGTCAATTTGACGTTCAGGCCCGGATCGCTGTCATCTTTCTTAGCCTGATGTTCGCTGTCTGCGCACTCTGGGTTATCACGCAGGCGCTGCATCTGCCAGGTAGTTTCTGCCCACCAGGTACGCAGCGTGCTACGGCTTTCGCTATAGACCGTTTTCTCGCCTTGAGTGATGACGAAGTGGTCGCTCGATTCAACACCACCCAGCACATGAGAACACTCTGCCAGACCAAATTTCGCCAATGTTGCCTGCACAGCAGCAACATCGCTGGCACGAACTTGAATAACCGCGCCCAGTTCTTCGTTAAACAACGCCGCCAGTGCATCGTTACCCAACGCGCTGATATCCACATTAACGCCGCAGTGACCGGCAAAGGCCATCTCAGCTAAGGTGACCAGCAGGCCGCCGTCGGAACGGTCGTGATATGCCAGCAATTTCTGCTCAGCGACCAGCGCCTGCATAGCATTGAAGAAGCCAGCCAGATGATCGGCATTGCGAACATCGGCAGGGACACTGCCCAGTTGGCGATAAACTTGTGTCAGTGCCGTCGCACCCAATGCGTTATGACCAAGACCCAGGTCAATCAGCAGCAATGCGCTGTCGCCTTTGTCAGTACGCAGTTGTGGCGTCACGGTACGGCGCACGTCTTCAACGCGCGCAAACGCAGTGATCACCAATGACAACGGCGAGGTCATCTCACGCTGTTCATTGCCTTCCTTCCAGCGCGTTTTCATCGACATGGAATCTTTGCCCACTGGGATAGTAATGCCCAGTGCTGGACACAGTTCTTCACCCACGGCTTTCACTGCGGCATACAAGCCTGCGTCTTCACCCGGGTGGCCGGCTGCAGACATCCAGTTAGCAGAAAGTTTCACACGTTTGAGGCTACCAATTTGTGTCGCCGCAATATTGGTCAGCGATTCACCGACAGCAAGACGGGCAGAGGCGGCGAAATCGAGCAGCGCGACCGGCGCACGTTCACCCAGTGACATCGCTTCGCCGTAGTAGCTATCGAGGCTGGCGGTAGTCACCGCACAGTCAGCAACCGGGATCTGCCACGGTCCAACCATTTGATCGCGCGCTACCATACCCGTGATGCTACGGTCACCGATGGTGATCAAGAAGGTTTTCTCAGCAACTGATGGTAAATGCAATACGCGGTGTACCGCATCGGCAATTGAGATAGTTTCGGTCTGTAAGGTATCGCCTGTTGCCTTCAACGTTTTCACGTCACGGGTCATTTTCGGCGTTTTACCCAGCAGCACATCCAGCGGCATATCAATTGGCTGGTTGTCGAAATGGCTGTCTTCTAAGGTCAAATGCATCTCTTCGGTCGCTTCGCCGATCACCGCGTACGGCGCACGTTCACGCTTACAGATAGCATCAAATTGCGCCAGTTTCTCAGGCGCAACAGCCATAACATAACGCTCTTGCGATTCGTTACACCAGACTTCCAACGGGCTCATGCCCGGTTCATCGTTAAGAATGTCACGCAGTTGGAAACGACCGCCACGCTCACCATCGCTCACCAGCTCAGGCATAGCGTTAGACAAACCGCCTGCGCCGACGTCGTGGATAAACAGAATCGGGTTATCTTCACCAAGCTGCCAGCAGCGGTCGATCACTTCCTGACAGCGGCGTTCCATCTCTGGGTTATCACGCTGTACGGAAGCAAAATCCAAATCCGCATCTGATTGGCCTGAGGCCATGGAAGACGCCGCGCCACCGCCCAAACCGATGTTCATCGCCGGGCCACCAAGGACAATCAACTTAGCGCCAACGCTGATTTCACCTTTTTGTACGTGGTCAGTACGGATGTTGCCAATACCACCGGCCAACATAATTGGTTTGTGGTAGCCACGCAGTTCAGGGCCGTTGTGGCTGTTAACTTGCTCTTCATAAGTACGGAAGTAGCCAAGCAACGCTGGACGACCAAACTCATTGTTAAACGCAGCGCCACCAAGCGGGCCATCAGTCATGATATCCAGTGCGGTAACAATGCGCTCAGGCTTACCAAAATTCTCTTCCCACGGCTGTTCAAAGCCAGGGATACGCAAGTTAGAAACGGAGAAGCCCACCAAACCGGCTTTCGGTTTAGCACCACGTCCGGTTGCGCCTTCATCACGGATTTCACCGCCGGAACCGGTCGCCGCGCCCGGCCAAGGAGAAATGGCCGTCGGGTGGTTATGGGTTTCTACTTTCATCAAGATATCAGTTTGTTCCTGATGGAAATCGTAGATACCGTTTTCGGCATTAGCATAGAAGCGGCCAACCTGAGAACCTTCCATCACTGCCGCGTTGTCTTTATAGGCAGACAGCACGTGGTCAGGGGTTTGCTCAAAGGTATTTTTAATCATTTTGAACAGCGATTTAGGCTGTTGTACGCCGTCGATAACCCAATCGGCGTTGAAAATTTTATGGCGGCAGTGCTCAGAGTTGGCCTGCGCAAACATATACAATTCGATATCGGTTGGATTGCGACCTAAATGAGTAAAGGCATTCATCAAGTAATCAATTTCATCACTTGCTAACGCCAGTCCTAATTTGGTGTTGGCCTGTTCCAACGCCGCGCGCCCTAAGCCAAGGATATCAACGTGTTGTACCGGGGCTGGTTGGTTCTGTACAAACAGCTTTTCGGCGTCTTCAAGACGAGAGAAAACCGTTTCCATCATGCGGTCATGTAGCATCGCGCCCAGCGCTTGCCATTGTGCTTCGCTTAGGGAATCTGCCTGCACATAAAAGGCTAAACCGCGCTCTAAACGACGCACCTGAGACAAACCACAGTTATGAGCGATATCAGTAGCTTTAGAAGACCATGGAGAAAGCGTACCCGGGCGAGGCGTTACCAGAAGCAGGCGGCCTGTTGGCGCGTGTTCGGCAAGAGAAGGACCATATTTGAGCAGGCGTTGTAACTTGGTGTGTTCATCGTCACTCAGCGGTGCGCTGAGGTCGGCAAAGTGTACATACTCGGCATAGATATCGTTAACTGGAAGCTGTGCTTCCTGACAACGGGACAGCAGTTTGTTAATGCGAAAAGCCGACAAAGCGGGCGAACCACGCAGTATTTCCATAATCAAATATCTCTCGTCTTTGAAGCCACGGACCGTGCGAGCTTCATTGGGCGCAACAAGGGGGAAAACGCGGCCTATTATAGAGAATCCTTGAGTCTGACGAAACCGTTTGCGTGAGGAATATTTATAATTGCTTTGTCCACACCATTGTCATGGAGATATGTTAATAAAGTTGCAGCCCGGCGTTTTGTTGAGCAAAATGCGTCGGCACCGGGATTTTACCCCCACTTATAACACCAGATATGTTCACTATAAAAACAGCGCCATTCTGAGATAACTATTTGACGCGCATAAAGATTACCTATTTCATCGTCGGTCTCATCACCCTGCTTTTAGCACTGGCCCTGTGGCCGAGTGTTCCTTGGCATCGTGGTTCTGGAGACCAATTACAGAACATCCTTTCGCGAGGTGAGCTGCGCGTCAGCACGCTTAGTTCGCCGCAAACTTTTTTTAATGGGCAGGATGGCGACCCAGGTTTTGATTATGAGCTAACCAGCCGCTTTGCCGAGTACCTCGGTGTGAAACTGGTACAGATCCCACACAAAAATATTGATAGCCTATTCCACGACCTCGATACCAATAAAGCCGATATTCTGGCTTCTGGGCTTATCTATAATAATGAACGTTTGAAAGATTACCGGGCAGGCCCAGCCTACTACACGGTATCGCAGCAGTTACTCTATCGTCTCGGTTCTTACCGCCCTAAAAGTTTGGCGGATATTAATGGGCCATTGATGATCCCCGATGGCAGCGCCCACATCGATGCACTCAATAAAGCCAAAGAAAAGCTGCCTCAGCTTTCCTGGGAGGCAACCGATCGCTACTCGCCTCGAGAAATGATGCAGCAGGTGGCGGATGGCAAACTTAGCTATACCATGGGAGATTCTGTCAACGTCGCGTTGCTGCAACGAATTTATCCTCGATTAGCCGTAGCGTTTGATGTGACCGAAGATGAACCTGTGACCTGGTATTTGAGTCAAGCTTCAGATGATGACAGCCTCTATGCCGCCATGCTGGACTTCTTCAGCAAAATATCCGCAGACGGAACCTTAGAACGACTAGAAGAAAAGTACCTCGGCCATGTCGGCGGCTTTGATTATGTCGATACGCGCACGTTCTTAAGCGCTATTGATGCCAAACTGCCTTTCCTGCAGCCGCTATTTGAAAAATATGCCACCGACATAGACTGGCGTCTGTTGGCCGCTATTTCTTATCAAGAATCTCATTGGGATCCATTGGCAACTTCGCCGACCGGCGTGCGCGGGCTAATGATGCTAACCCGCGCCACAGCGCAAGGGCTTGATGTTAACGATCGCTTAGATGCAGAACAGAGTATTCGCGGCGGTGCGCTTTATCTCAATAACCTGATACAGAGTTTGCCAAACACTATCCAAAACGATGACAAAATCTGGTTCGCTTTAGTGGCTTACAATATGGGATACGGGCATATGCTCGACGCCCGCCAACTTACTGCGGCACAGAAAGGCAACCCCGACAGTTGGGCCGACGTCAAACAAAGACTGCCATTGCTCAATCAGAAACGTTATTACAGCCAGACAACCTATGGCTATGCCAGAGGTACACAAGCCTTTAATTACGTAGAAAATATTCGTAAATATCAGATAAGCTTGGTGGGATATTTGATTGAGAAAGATCGGCAAAAAGAACAGCAAACTGCATTAAAATCTCAGTTTGGCAGTGCCTATCCTGCGGTACCGGCTAGCGAGGTGCTAGGGCACTCGTCAGTGTCTTTCCCATCATTAATTATGCCGACGCCACATTAAGCAAAGAAGCCGAAGCCTAGTTTGTTTTCAGAGGTTACCTTCGCTAAGGCGTCGTGCCAGTTTTAGCGCCTTATGCTGACTACGGCGCATCTTGAAGAACGCACTTAACATGCCGGAGCACTCTTCATGAAGCACACCGGAGACGATCTCAATCTGATGATTCATCCCTGGATGGCGCAATATATCCACCAGCGATCCGGCCGCACCGGTTTTCATATCAGCAGCACCGTAAACCAGTCGACGAATGCGGCTATGAATCATCGCTCCCGCACACATCACACAAGGCTCCAGCGTCACATATAATGTGGCATCAAGCAGCCGGTAATTCTGTACCGCAACCCCGCCCTGTCGCAATGCCATGATCTCGGCATGTGCGGTAGGATCGTGACCGCAAATTGATCGGTTCCAGCCTTCACCAATAACTTGATTATCTAAGACTAATACCGCGCCCACCGGTACCTCGCCTTCACCTTCCGCGCGCTGTGCCAATGTTAATGCATGTTGCATCCAGTATTCGTCACTATATTGCTCTACCACTGTCACCTCAGCTTATTCTCAACGGCCAGTATCATACACTGAGCAACGCATCAGCCCCAGAGTGAACGCAGCAAAATATCCCAAGGTTCTCATTAATCCGTAGGTTATCAGTTGGTATATTCTTAATTGAAATATTGTTATACAGAGCAATATTGCGCCAGATCAAAGGGCTGATTCAGCAACAAGAATAGGATATTCATGTCCCTCATAACGATGAGATCAAGGAAAATATTATGGCGACCTCTACCTTCTTTATTCCTTCTGTTAACGTCATTGGTTCTGGTGCATTAAATGATGCGGCAGATGCTATTGCTCAACACGGCTTCCATCATGCATTGATTGTTACTGACCGCGTGCTGTTCGATATTGGTGTTGTCGGTCAGGTGCAGTCAATGTTGGCCGAGCGCAATGTAAAAAGCAGCGTGTATCACGGTACCAAACCTAATCCAACTACGCGTAATGTGAGTGAAGGCCTGGAAATCCTGCATGCTAATCAATGCGACTGTGTTATCTCACTTGGCGGCGGTTCTCCGCACGATTGTGCGAAAGGCGTTGCGCTGCTGGCAACTAACGGCGGTGATATTGCAGATTACGAAGGGGTAGATCGCTCAGCAAAACCACAACTACCGCTGATATCTATTAATACTACGGCAGGTACCGCCTCCGAAATGACGCGTTTTTGTATCATTACCGATGAACAGCGCCACATCAAAATGGCAATCGTCGATAAAAACGTCACGCCATTAATGTCCGTTAACGATCCTCATCTGATGGTTGGCATGCCGAAAGGTTTAACTGCCGCAACGGGTATGGACGCGTTAACTCATGCTATTGAAGCCTATGTTTCCAGCGCCGCGAATCCAATTACTGATGCCTGTGCATTAAAGGCCGTCAATATGATTGCTCATTCGCTGCGCCCGGCCGTTGATAACGGCCAGGATATGGTCGCCCGTGAAAATATGGCTTACGCGCAATTCTTGGCAGGAATGGCCTTCAACAATGCTTCATTAGGCTATGTTCACGCTATGGCACACCAGCTCGGCGGTTTCTATAACTTGCCGCACGGCGTATGTAACGCCGTCCTGTTGCCGCATGTACAGGAATATAACGCCCGTCTGGCTAGCCCACGTTTGAAAGATATTGCTAAGGCAATGGATATTCCGGTTGACGACATGAGTGATGCACAAGGCGCGGCAGCCTGTATCAGCGCTATCCGCCAACTGGCGCATGACGTCGGCATTCCAGCAGGTTTGGCAGAATTACAGGTTAAAGAAGAAGATTTCGATACGCTAGCAACCAACGCCTTAAAAGACGCCTGTGCATTGACCAACCCAATTCAGGGAACACATCAGGATATCGTTAACATCTTTAGAAAAGCCATGTAAGTCAGTACTGACATAGCAATATGAACAACAAAGGCCGAAAAATCGGCCTTTGTTGTGTCAGAAAGACAGGATAGAGATATCGCTTACTCAAGCTGTTGCAGTTCACCTGATTTACTCACGCGAAAGCGGTGCTCGCAGAAAAACAACAGCGGATTATCTTGCTTACTGTCACTGTAACCGCTGTAGAGTTGTAAAGGTGCCCCCAACCGCTGTTGCAGTTGCACCACCTTCTCTTCTCCCAGACAGCGTAATGACAATACCCAACCGCCGCGTTTACGATTAATACGGCTACCAATCAGATTAACCTGCGCCAGAAATGGTGATGAATGATAAACCTGCTGCACCAAGTGCTCTGGTGAGCCGGTAATCAGCCATATATCCGCATCACCCGCTGCCAGATAATCCCGTAAACGCTTCTGTACCACCGGAAAACCCACCACTTTTTGACGAAAACGCACCACGAAATCCGACTCGAGCGCCTTCAAGTGCTTTTCACTATGGCCAAAGGTTATCGACCATAGCAGTAAGCTCATCGGCCAGCGCGTCGCACGCCCTGCTAAGATCAGGCCAGCCACGATAATCGGCAGCATCGGCACAACGAGCAGCAGGTTTTGCGGCATTTTCCACAGCAGAAAACGTAAGAAGCTTCCCAGCATATCTTGCTGATGTAACGTGCCATCCAGATCAAAAAAGACGATCCGACGATCTTCCTTAATGCTCAATGTGATGCTCCTTGGGATCGATGAGCCCGTTATTCAGTTAAGCGGCAACTCAGGTGAATATTAGATCAACCAGCCAGCGCTGCGCGCAAATATCCGTGGTGCTTATCCAAACGCTGCTGCGCTTGATCGGCGGGGATATCAGCCAAAATCATCAGGATAGCGGGTTTCACTTCAAATCCGGTTTGTTGTAACGCGTTCTCGGCATCATCACGCGTTGCCCCCGTTGCCTCAACCACGATGCGGCAAGCGCGATCCACCAGTTTTTCATTGGTGGCTTTCACATCCACCATCAAATTTTGATAGACCTTACCGAAACGTACCATCGCGCCAGTGGAGATCATATTGAGGATCAGCTTTTGCGCCGTACCGGATTTTAGTCGCGTAGAGCCGGTTAACGCCTCTGGGCCAACCAGCGGTGAAATCGCCACTTGCGCTTCACGCGCAATCGGCGAATCAGGGTTACAAGAGATAGCCACCGTGGCACAACCAAGTCCCCGCGCATAGCGCAGTGCGCCAATCACATAAGGCGTGCGCCCGGAGGCGGCTAATCCGACAACGGTATCCGCGGCAGTCAGATTAATGTTTTTTAGATCTTCAGCCCCTAAAGCTTCATTATCTTCAGCGCCTTCTACCGCCTTAAGCAACGCCCCCGGCCCACCGGCAATCAATCCCACGACCATATTATGCGAGACGCCAAAGGTCGGTGGACATTCCGAGGCATCCAGAACGCCTAAGCGCCCGCTAGTACCTGCACCAAGATAGACTAATCGTCCAGACGCTTTAAAAGAAGCGGCGGCCAACTCCACCGCCTGCGCCACCTGAGGCAAAACGTCGCGAATTGCCAAAGGCACTTTGCTATCTTCATTATTAAAGCAGGTAACCATTTCCAACGAGGACATCTCATCGAGTCCGTAAGTTGCAGGATTACGGGTTTCAGAAACCAGTGCGCCTAAATTCATTATTGCCTCAAGCGTATTCAAGTCGATATTAGGGTTGATAGTTGAATATTTTATCGGTTAATGCGAGTTTTTTCGCGGTAAGCCAGCGTCATTTCCGAAGAATACAGCCGCAAATAGCCTGTAGATGAAAGGATTGATCAAGATCAGACTAACTCAGGATTATCACACGAGACAGATTTTATCCTGCCCGGCTCTGCTATAATCCGCGCCCTGATAAATCATCAAGAGAACATACTTATGGCGCTGCTAATCACCCACAAATGCATCAACTGTGACATGTGCGAGCCAGAGTGTCCGAATCAGGCAATTTCGATGGGGGATGAGATTTATCAGATTGATAGCGACCGTTGCACCGAATGCGTCGGCCACTACGAAACGCCGACCTGTCAAAAGGTGTGCCCAATTAACAACACCATTTTGATAGACCCAGCGCATAGGGAAACTAACGAGCAACTGTGGGACAAGTTTGTCGTGCTGCATCATGCTGCGCAAATTTAGCCAAGATACAGCACAAGAAAACTGATTAGTTCTCGATAATGACCGTCGCACACGCATAGTGTCGTTCATCAGCCAGCGTCACATGAACCGCTTTGACACCAAACCCTTCGGCCATTTCAGCGGCTTTACCATGGAATATTAGGTTGGGTTTCCCCAACGCATCATTGACCACTTCAAACTGCTCAAAGGCCAGACCATTGCGGATACCGGTGCCCAAAGCCTTAGCAGCCGCTTCTTTAACCGCAAAACGTTTAGCCAAAAAGCGAACCGGCTGCTGGTGCTGCTGATAAATCTGCCACTCATTGTCACTGAGAATACGTTTGGCTAAACGATCGCCGTTGCGTTCCACTACCGCTTCGATACGAACGATCTCGACAATATCGGTTCCCAATCCAACAATAGCCATTAGCGACGCGCTTCTCGCATCAGGATTTTCATTTCACGCACTGACCCGGCTAAACCGTCAATCACCGCCTGACCAATAATCGCGTGGCCAATATTGAGTTCGTGCATTTCTGGCAACGCAGCAATTGGCTGAACGTTATGATAATTCAGGCCGTGACCCGCGTTAACTTTTAAGCCTTTTGAGGCCGCATACGTTGCTGCATGCTTGATACGCTCAAGCTCAGCTTTAATTTCTAACGCAGTTGTGGCTTCAGCATAAGCACCGGTGTGGATCTCAATATAAGGGGCACCAACCGCCACAGCAGCGTCAATCTGGCGCACATCAGGATCGATAAACAGTGAAACTAGGATGCCAGCTTCTGCTAAACGAGAAACCGCAACGGTCATTTTATCGAGTTGCCCCGCTACATCCAGGCCACCTTCAGTGGTGACTTCTGTACGTTTTTCTGGCACCAGACAACAAAAATGTGGCTCGATCTCACAAGCGATACCGATCATTTCGTCGGTGACCGCCATTTCCAGGTTCATACGAGTTTGAATGGTTTCGCGCAGAATACGCACATCACGATCGGTAATATGGCGACGATCTTCACGCAGGTGCACGGTGATACCATCGGCTCCCGCCTGCTCAGCAATAAAGGCAGCCTGAACCGGATCCGGATAAGCAGTGCCACGAGCATTACGTAATGTCGCAATATGATCGATATTCACGCCGAGTAATAAGTCAGCCATAAAAACTCCAGATTAAGGTTTGCGTAGTTGAGGGCAATGCAGGCAGTTTACACCGACAGAGGCGGCAACGGGTAGGCCACAGCGTAAATTAGCTGGCAGAATTATCGCTAGGTGCGACCGGCTTTTTTACCTGAAATTGGCGGAATAGCTCACGGCTTTTTAGCGGTTTACCACCGAGATAGGGCTTGAGTGCCATGCGGGTAAAGCGTTTCGCGGCACGTAGGGTGAGCGCATCAGGAAACTCGCGGCTGGCCAACGCTTTTAAGTCACGGCCGGTGAAGCTGGTATTGTCGATAACCACGCTGGCAATAAAGCCTTTTTCTTCACGATAACGATAGGTCATATCATCGCTGACTTCTTCGCCGCTGCCTGCGCAATGTAAAAAATCAACGCCGTAACCGAGGTAGTGCAACAAGGCCAATTCAAACTGACGTAATGCATGTTCTGGCGTTACCGTTGCCGCCGCCAGGTTTTGCAAACAGTGTAGATAATCGAAAAATAGCGAGGAGTAATTGCTTTCTTGCTCGAGCACACGCGAGAGTAATTCGTTGACGTAAAGCCCGCTGTAGAGCATTAACCCGCTGAGAGGAAGTGCCAGAGAAACCGCTTCAGCGTTGCGCAGAGTTTTGACTTCCCCTCGCCCGCTCCAGCGTACTAATAATGGAGTGAAAGGCTGCAAGCAGCCTTTCAGATTAGAGCGGCGGCTACGCGCACCTTTTGCCAGTATGCGTACCCGCCCTTGCCCTTCAGTGAATAAATCCAGCATCAAGCTGGTTTCACTGTAAGGTCGCCCATGCAAGACAAAAGCGCGTTGCCAGCCTTCCACGGGCGCGGACCTTATAAGTCGTCTACGTAACCGAGGCTACGCAGCGCACGTTCGTCATCTGCCCAACCGGATTTGACCTTCACCCAAAGCTCAAGATGCACTTTGGCTTCAAACATCTCTTCCATATCCTGGCGAGCTTCGATACCGATAGTTTTAATCTTCGAGCCTTTGTTGCCGATAACCATTTTCTTTTGGCCTTCGCGCTCAACCAGAATCAAACCATTGATGTCATATCCGCCACGCTCGTTAGAAACAAAGCGTTCGATTTCCACCGTCACCGAGTAAGGCAGCTCTTCGCCCAAGAAACGCATCAGTTTTTCACGGATGATTTCAGAAGCCATAAAGCGCTGTGAACGGTCAGTGATGTAATCTTCCGGGAAGTGATGCACCGCTTCTGGCAGGCGTTTACGCACCAGACTTGCAATGGTATCAACGTTGATGCCTTTCTCAGCGGACATCGGCACGATATCAACGAAGTTCATCTGCTCGCTCAAGAATTGCAGATGCGGCAACAGCTTGGATTTATCCGTCACGTTGTCGATTTTATTGATTGCCAGCAATACCGGGCTTTTCAGGTCACGCAATTTATTGACCACCATTTCATCATCTGGTGTCCAATGCGTGCCTTCAACCACGAAGATCACTAATTCAACATCGCCGATCGAGCTGCTGGCAGCACGGTTCATCAAACGGTTGATTGCACGCTTTTCTTCGATGTGCAGCCCCGGAGTATCCACATAAATAGCCTGATATGGCCCTTCGGTATGAATACCCATAATACGGTGGCGCGTAGTTTGTGGCTTACGCGAGGTAATAGAGACTTTTTGCCCCAAGAGTTCGTTCAGTAGCGTTGATTTACCAACGTTAGGACGACCTACGATTGCGACAAAACCACAATAACTTTTTTCTTCGCTCATTCAAGCTCCAGCTTTATCAGCGCTTGTTCCGCTGCCGCCTGCTCGGCTTTGCGGCGACTTGAGCCGGTTCCTACAACCGGTTCACTCAAGCCACTCACCTGGCAGTGGATGGTAAACTCTTGGTCGTGCGCTTCTCCGCGAACCTGCACAACCAAATAAGAAGGCAATGGCAGATGACGACCTTGCAAAAACTCCTGTAAACGGGTTTTTGGGTCTTTCTGCTTATCACCGGGGCTAATCTCGTCGAGACGACTACGGTACCAATCGAGGATCAGCTTTTCGACAGTCTGGATATCGCTATCCAGGAACACGCCGCCAATGAGTGCCTCCACCGTATCCGCGAGAATAGACTCACGGCGGAAACCACCACTTTTCAATTCGCCCGGACCTAAACGTAAACATTCACCGAGGTCAAACTCACGCGCCATTTCCGCCAGCGTATTACCGCGAACTAAAGTTGCTCGCATCCGGCTCATATCACCCTCATCAACACGAGGAAAACGATGATAAAGCGCATTGGCAATAACATAACTGAGAATTGAGTCGCCCAAGAACTCCAAACGCTCATTGTGCTTGCTGCTGGCGCTGCGGTGAGTCAGTGCCTGCAATAAAAGCTCCTGCTGTTGAAAAGTGTAGCCCAGCTTTCGCTGAAGCCTGTTTATTACGATGGGATTCATGAGTTACCAATAGATCAAGAATGCGTCAAAAACTTCAGCATACGGAACAGGCCTGTTTTCGCCATTAGCCAATCCAAAGCTGTTTCGTTTGCAGTGGCTCCCGTTATGCGTATTAAACGGGAGCCAACTCTTTCGCTCGAAAGGATATTCTACAACGACTGGAAATATAATGCTGCGTTTATACCAACAGTATTACCTAGATATAGTGACGTAGCATTAATGGATTCCACCAATGCGGCTCAAACGAACACCCGTTGGCCACTCACCTTCCTGCTTCTTAAAGCTCATCCAGATACCCGTTGCACGGCCAACCAGATTTTTCTCTGGCACAAAGCCCCAGTAACGGCTATCGGCGCTGTTATCGCGGTTGTCACCCATCATAAAGTAGTGACCAGCCGGTACAACCCAAGTCGCCAGTGGCTGACCCGGCTGCTGATAATAAGCCCCAATCTGATCGCGTGCGCCTGGCACAATCAGGATGTTGTGCGTCACATCGCCCAACGTCTCTTTACGATTGATCAAACGTACGCCGTCCTGTGGTACAGGTTGGCTGGCAGGAATATCAAAGAAGCCACTGCTGGCTTCGCTGCCGTTAGCCTGACCAAAGGTCTGCACTAAATCGCTTGGTGCTGGCGCGCTATAGGTCACTGGCAATGCGGTAGTACAAGCTTGTCCAGTGCTGCACGCTGGCTGCACGGTCACTTCTTTGGTGCTTGGATCATAAGTCACACGATCGCCCGGCAAGCCCACTAAACGTTTGATGTAATCAACGCTTGGGTTCAACGGATATTTGAAGACCACAACATCGCCACGCTTCGGCTCACCGGTTTTAATCAGAGTGGTCGAGGTGATAGGGTCTTTCAAACCATACGCATATTTTTCCACAACGATGAAATCGCCAATCAACAGCGTTGGCATCATCGAACCTGATGGGATCTGGAAGGGTTCATAAATAAATGAACGCACGACCAGAACCACCAGCAATACCGGGAATACTGAGGCACAAGTTTCAACCCAGCCCGGTTGTTTTGCTGCTTTGCTTAGCGTGCTATCGTCGACAACGCCGCCAGTCTCAACCTTGAGACGTTCAATTTTAGCCCGACGGGCCGGTGCCAGCATAAAGCGATCCAGGCACCAGATAATCCCTGATACCAACGTCGCAATCACCAGGATCAAGGCAAACATGTTAGCCATTCATACTCCTCGACTTACTTTTCAAAGACTTATTTACCGTCTTTACCTACGTGCAAGATAGCCAGGAACGCTTCTTGTGGTAACTCAACGTTGCCCACCTGTTTCATGCGTTTCTTACCATCTTTTTGTTTCTGCAACAGTTTCTTCTTACGGCTAACGTCACCGCCGTAACATTTCGCCAGAACGTTCTTACGCAATTGTTTAACGGTCGAGCGCGCAATAACGTGCGTACCGATTGCTGCCTGAATCGCGATATCAAACTGCTGACGAGGGATCAATTCTTTCATCTTCTCTACCAGATCACGCCCACGGTACTGGGAGTTTTCACGGTGAGTAATCAGCGCCAATGCGTCAACACGTTCGCCGTTGATTAATACATCAACGCGAACCATGTCAGAGGTTTGGAAACGTTTGAAGTTGTAATCCAGTGACGCATAGCCACGAGAAGTCGATTTCAGACGGTCGAAGAAATCCAGCACAACTTCGGCCATCGGAATTTCATAGGTCAATGCAACTTGGTTGCCGTGATAGACCATATTGGTCTGCACGCCGCGCTTCTCAATACACAGGGTGATCACGCTACCCAGATATTCTTGCGGCATCAGCATATGACATTCGGCGATAGGCTCACGCAGTTCCGCGATGTTATTTAGCGGCGGCAGCTTAGATGGGCTATCAACATAAACTGTTTCGTTGCCAGTCGTTTCAACTTCATACACTACCGTTGGCGCCGTGGTGATAAGCTCCAGGTCGTACTCACGCTCAAGACGCTCCTGAATGATCTCCATGTGCAACAGCCCAAGGAAGCCACAGCGGAAGCCAAAGCCTAGCGCCGTTGAGCTTTCTGGCTCATAGAACAGTGACGCATCGTTGAGGCTCAGTTTGCCCAACGCATCGCGGAAGTTTTCATAGTCGTCAGAACTGATTGGGAACAGACCGGCATAAACCTGTGGCTTCACTTTTTTAAAGCCCGGTAACACGCTTTCAGCAGGTTGACGAGACAGGGTCAAGGTATCCCCCACCGGTGCGCCGAGAATGTCTTTAATAGCACAAACCAGCCAGCCTACTTCACCGCAGTTCAGGACATCGCGATCCACACGTTTCGGGGTAAAGATCCCCAAACGGTCGGCGTTGTAAACCTGGCCGGTGCTCATGACTTTAACTTTATCGCCTTTTCTCAAGGTGCCGTTTTTAATACGCACCAAAGAAACCACGCCCAGATAGTTATCGAACCATGAGTCGATGATCAACGCCTGCAGAGGCGCTTCAGGGTCCCCCTCTGGTGCCGGGATATCACGCACCAGACGCTCCAGGATATCAGGAACACCTACACCCGTTTTCGCGGAACAGCGCACTGCATCGGTGGCATCGATGCCAACGATATCTTCAATTTCCTGAGACACACGGTCCGGATCGGCAGCTGGCAGGTCAATCTTGTTCAGAACCGGCACCACTTCCAGGTCCATTTCCATCGCGGTGTAGCAGTTAGCCAGCGTCTGGGCTTCTACACCCTGACCGGCGTCAACAACCAGCAATGCACCTTCACAGGCAGCCAAAGAACGAGAAACCTCATAAGAGAAGTCGACGTGTCCAGGTGTGTCGATGAAGTTAAGCTGATAAGTTTGACCATCTGGTGACTTATAATCCAGCGTGACGCTCTGCGCTTTGATAGTGATGCCACGTTCACGCTCAAGATCCATAGAATCGAGCACCTGCGCGGCCATTTCACGGTCGCTTAAGCCGCCGCAAATCTGAATAATACGGTCTGACAACGTCGACTTACCGTGGTCAATGTGGGCAATAATGGAGAAGTTTCTTATGTTCTTCATTTATAAATGATTTTCTCTAATTAAAAACTATTAATTCTTCTCAATGGAGACAGTATTGACCCAAAAGCCAAAACGCCCCACGAAAACATGGGCGCATTCTACATGCCACCACAGTGAAAACCTAGTCTCCACAGACCTTAACTCTAGATTATGCGTGCATTATGCAAAGAAAGGCGTGTAGTTGATGAATTAAGTTGTAAGCGGGTTAAACAAGAGTCGCTGAAGACAAGTACCTATTTAGACAAAATAATCATTCTGATAAAGGCATCACAGCAAAAACTTTCGCGCCATAGTACACGCCGACTCCCCTCTACAACACCCCTACTCGTTTAGGAAAAAGCTCATTTACAGTACAACAGTTTTCTAATTAACTTGCTGTTATAAGAAAGTATTTTTATTCCTAATGATTATTGTTGGTTTCATCTTTTCTCATTTTATCTTTTCAAATCCACTTGCTCACAAGGTTTAACATCATGATCAGTGAAGGGAGGTTGCTTAGTCAGCATGGTTTTGCCAAAGCCAACTCGTGGATCATTATGATCATTGCCATACTGTTGGTTGCGGCGGGCGCTGTACAATTTGCTTACCTGCTAGCCTTGAGTCACGACAGCGGTGTTAATTTCCATTCGGTATTAATCTCTGCCATTTTTAGCCTAGTACTTGGCATCTTCTTGATTACTCTTCGTCATTTCATTAAACCTAAACAAATTTATCAATTGTATGAAAACGGCATTTTAGTTATCAGCAAGCCTGAGAATAAAAGTAGGTTCATTCCCTTTGAGAATGTGATGGATATTTATCTCTATCGCTCGGGGAAATATAGCCGAAAAATCATTAACACCATGGCATTTCGTGAAACCACGGGTAAAGAGTGGCATCATATTACGCCTAATATTGCTCACGCAGACAGACTCATTGACGTTATCAAGAATCAACAGCTGTTATTTAGCGGGCCACAGGCACTATCAACTCTGGCACAAGGCGGGATAGTTAACTTCCGGTATCTTATTAATTGTGAAAGTAAAATAAGCCACTTCTTGCGTAATAATTTCTTGTTAATGAATGAGAAAAAATTACGTTTGAGCGCGAGACATCTCGTCAGCGATGATGGTCATCAGATTGCGGTTGGAGACGTACAATTTATTAGTGGAGGACAAAACAGCCAAATAATAAAATTACTCGATGGAAATGGCAGAGTCTTATTTTCTATACCTTATACTTCTTTGTTTAGCGCCGATCTATTTATTGCGCTGATAGAGCATATGATCCACAACCGTATTCCGGTCAGTAATTAAATGCTTTCTTTAGATGGGATTAGGACAAGAACAGACAGTAAAAAGCCGCTATTCAAGATAACGGCCTGATTTTCATTAGATCTTAGCAGAGATGAAGGTCATTATTTGCTTTCAGGCTGGAAACGAAACGCCTGAGGAGGCAATCCTACTTGTAGGATCACTGGCTGATATGCCGCTTTATTGTCCAGTTTTTTGGCAAAAATACGCGCAATCGCAAATCCAACAGCGCCGCCAATTACCGCACCTAGCACCGCAAAAGCATCTGCCTGCAGTAACCACTGCAACAATCCACCACCTAAAATCACGCCAAAAAGCGGCGTCATATACACCAATAACGCAGAACGCAGCAAACTGCCTTCCATAATCCCCAATTCAACTTTTTGCCCCGGCTCAAGCGGTTCGGCAATGTTAACCTGCAGATTATGCTCTGTCTGTGGGCCTAACTCATTAAGAACTCGGGCACCACAGCCCGAACGAGAATGGCAGCTGCTGCATCCTGCCTGCGTTTCACAACGCAGCTGGGCAACGCCATTTTGCCACGAAATCACCGTGGCCCATTCTTTCATCATGATGAGACCCTTAACCTAAGCCCGTTACTGTGGTGTGAACTGAATACTATCGGCAATGCGCTTAGCCGTAGAAGGAGGTAACTCCCCAACCACAGTGATTTCATTACCATTGCGCACTTCAGTTTGCACTGTTCTTCGCCCTTGGCGCACTATCTGCTCAGAGACAACGCCATTAGACGGATTCACATTGATGGAGAAACTAAACAAGCCATCACTGTAGAGGCGAGATTCTATCGTCACTGGCATATTTGGCAAGTTTCTCTTACTACGAGACACTTCTTTCATTCCGTCAGGAAGCCACTGTGGCTGCCATTGGAACTGCGTCTCATCAACAGGCGGCAGTGAAAGCACCGGAGGTAATTTCGCTTTTGCCAATTCAGCAAGATCATCCACCGCGTTGCTGCCAGCATCAACGCTAATGACGCGGAATTGTTCTAGCGTTTCGCCATCGCGATCGAGCAGATCAACGCGCAATGGTAGTTTGCTTTCTTGATCGACCCAAATGATATAGCTAAAGCGGGTACCATCGCGCGACACAACACGAATCACTTCACTCAGCCGATCCGCCGCTCTGGCACGCCCCACCGCAATGAAATCATAGTATTTGGATAAGTTCTTGAAGTCGCTGAACGCCAATGTCGGCAACGAATCAACAATATGGTCGCCATCTAAGGTAAAAGGCTGCAAGCCATACTCAAAGTAGCTAATGTCATTACCGCGTTGCACGACTTCGCGACGAGGGCCATCCATTAGAACTAATTGAGCGAGTTGAGATTTATTAGATATCGCATGCGTATACCGATAGGCATCGATTCCCTGCCTGGTAATACTGATAAAAGCGATTTCATAATCCAGTTTCTGGCTAGCGCTGCTCATCTCTTGCAACAACGCCTCGGGAGTTGTATCTGCCGAGGCGAAGGGAGAAAGCAAGCTGCCTGCCAGTAAAAAAGCGGCATACAAAAATTGCTTCATTACTGCGTTTGCGTTCCTAAAGACTGAGTACCAGGTACCTGAACAGCGGCCTGTGGAGGAAGAGTGAAAGCGTCTAGCTGAAGCTGATCAGAATGCAATCGGCGTTGCAGTTCGTAGTCCTGCAAAATGGCATTAATGCGCTTACGCTGCTCTTGCATATTTTGCTGGCTACCGAGATTGTTGTTTTCGCTCGGCACACCAAAACTAACCGGAGAAGCTTTCCCCATCATCGGCAACGTATTAAACGTAGGCGTTTCAGGCGAGCCAGCTGGTACTGGAGATTGATTATAATGCTGAACCCCCACAATTACCGCCAAAGAAACACAGGCAGCCATACCGACTTGCGCCAACTGGCTAGTCCATGGACGCACCTTGTGCCAGAACGGAAGTTTCTGCCAAGTCTGAGGCGACGGCTGAGATTCAGTGATAGCGCCAGGGACTAATTTAGCAGGTTCATTCGCCAATGCAGCGGCAACACGATCTGCGATATCCAGATGCACAACATTACCCATATCTCCACGCATGGTGTCGCGGATCAAGTGATAACTCTGCCAACTTTTCTGAAGCGTTTTATCGTTTGATAACGAACTCATCAGTTCGGAATCAAGCGCTTCACCATCCATCAGAGCGGAAAGCTTTTCTTTCTGCATGCCTAGTACCCTTCTGTGTACGCAATCATTAGCGCTGAATCAGCGGTTGAACTTTATTATCAATGGCCTCACGGGCGCGGAAGATTCGCGATCTTACCGTTCCCACTGGGCAATCCATAATGGCTGCTATTTCTTCATAGCTTAGACCATCAAGTTCCCTAAGGGTAATTGCCATACGCAAATCCTCAGGGAGCGCCTCGATAGTACGAAAAACTATCTGACGTAATTCTTCTGACAACATAAGGTTCTCAGGGTTCGAAATTTCTTTAAGCGCACTGCCACTTTCAAAATTCTCTGCGTCGATTGCATCCACATCACTAGATGGAGGACGACGCCCCTGGGCGACCAGATAATTCTTTGCCGTATTAACAGCGATTCGATACAACCACGTGTAAAACGCGCTATCGCCACGAAAAGATTCAAGTGCGCGATACGCTTTTATAAAAGATTCCTGGACCACATCAGGCACATCGCCCTGTGGCACATAGCGGGATACAAGGCTCGCAACCTTATGCTGGTAACGAATCACCAGTAAATTGAACGATTTTTGATCACCCTTCTGGACCCGCTCGACCAGAACCTGATCGGCTAACTGCTCGCTCATCCGAGGTAAATTCTCCCCAAAACTATCTCCATGCTTAGAGTTGCACTCCTAGCCATCATCATCATTATTTTCCTGAGCAAGTGCAGCTTGGAGTTCATGCGAAACGATAAGTTCCGCACCGCCATCGTTTTTTCTATTTACTTACACTGCTCAGCCAGAGGCTTATGCCAAGTGAGTCAGGCTAACATGAATTTGCTTCTTCTACTGCAAACTTCACACGTTTCGCCACCGCGCCCGATACGCCAACGATACGGTAATTATCGAATAATAGTCGTTGCGCTATCTTGGTAGCCGGCTCTTCACAACAACAGCCATGCCGTTATTTGAGCAAATGTTGTTTAAACAAATCCTCCACATTGCTCATAAAAAATCCACTATGCAATATGGCTTAAGACACATTGTAGCCCGAAACCGAAAATCTGGTGTATTGAGCTAATAATTAAGATAAAAATCAGTAATCAATTGGCGAAATTCGTTGCTGTAAACATTCAATTCTTCACGTATCGCCAGCTCTTGTACTATTGCTTGCTGGGGATGTAGCGAGAGGGCCAATAACATACGGTTTAAGGGTTTCCCGGGCCTGTCACGGATATCAACTCGTTGACCAGTAAACCAACCGCGTGACTGCGCATTGCGCTCAAACGCCAAGCCAATATCATAAGGCAGCACAACGCAAAACTGTCCGTCGGGTTTGATTAACGCGCGGGCACAGTCGAGCAGTGCATCATGGGTCAATGTTTCGGTATAACGTGCGGTCGTTCTCGCCTCATCACGGCAGGCCACGGCAGATTCAAAATAGGGCGGGTTGCTAACAATCACATCGTAGTGCTGCGCGTGGGTCAGCGCGAACTGATTAATATCTTCAGCAAAAACGTGCAGGCGCTCGGCCCAAGGCGATTCAATAAAATTCTCATTGGCCTGCTGCGCGGCGCTCGCTTCTAGCTCAACAGCATCAATGTTTGCCGCTGGCGAACGTTGTGCCAGCATTAGGGCCACCAAACCGCTACCGCTGCCAATATCCAAAATATGTTGTGCATTCGCAACAGGAGCCCAGGCACCAAGCAATACACCATCGGTGCCCACTTTCATTGCACAGCGATCATGAGCCACAAAAAACTGCTTAAACGTGAAACCATTACGTCGCAGAGGCTTATCTGAACTGGCTTGATTCACTGCATTTTCCTTTTGTTTTTAACCCGCAACAGGGTAGATTTTAAAACCGGCGTAGCATAGGGGAAAGCGATGACCAGTAAAAGCGCCCTTTGCCATATCTCTAAATGACGTCGAGACACCGCCAAGCAGCCAACATCCCGGCATTTTGCTGCGCGACGGGTATAAATAGGTGAAGATTGCGTCTAACAAGTCTATAATCGGCGCCCCAAGTAGAGGTAGACATGACTTTAACCACTTTTTCCGAACTCGAACTCGATGAACGCCTGATAGACGCGCTAGCCGAGAAAGGCTACAGCCGCCCGACTGTCATTCAGTCAGAGGCTATTCCACCTGCGATGGATGGACGCGATGTGTTGGGTTCGGCTCCTACCGGCACCGGCAAAACCGCCGCATTCTTGCTGCCTGCGCTGCAACATTTGCTGGATTTCCCGCGTAAAAAATCAGGCCCACCGCGTATTCTGATCCTCACGCCAACCCGTGAACTGGCGATGCAGGTTGCCGAGCAAGCACGCGAGCTGGCTAAACATACTGAGCTGGATATCGCCACGATTACCGGCGGCGTAGCTTATATGAACCACGCTGAAGTATTCAGCGAGAATCAGGATATCGTCGTCGCGACCACTGGACGCCTGCTGCAATACATCAAAGAAGAGAACTTTGACTGTCGCGCCGTTGAAACGCTGATCCTCGACGAAGCAGACCGCATGCTGGACATGGGCTTCGCACAAGATATCGAAACAATTTCAGCCGAAACCCGCTGGCGTAAACAGACATTACTGTTCTCTGCAACGCTCGAAGGCGAAGCCATTCGTGAATTTGCTGAACGCATTCTGACAGAACCGGTAGAAATCGAAGCCGACCCGTCACGCCGTGAACGCAAAAAAATCCTGCAATGGTATTACCGTGCTGACGATTTAGCGCATAAAACTCAGTTGCTGATCCATTTACTCAAACAGCCTGATGTTACCAAATCAGTGATCTTCGTGCGCAAGCGCGAGCGTGTTCACGAGCTGGTTGCCTGGTTGCGTGAAGCAGGTATCAACTCCTGCTACCTCGAAGGTGAAATGGTACAGGTCAAACGTACCGAAGCGGTGAAACGCATGGTCGAAGATCGCGTTAACGTCCTCGTGGCGACCGATATTGCTGCGCGTGGCCTGGATATCAACGATATCAGCCACGTCTTCAACTTCGATATTCCGCTTACCGCGGATACTTATCTGCACCGCATTGGTCGTACCGGCCGCGCAGGACGTAAAGGCACCGCGATTTCTCTGGTCGAAGCGCATGATCATCTGTTGCTGGGTAAAGTTGGCCGTTATCTCAACGAACCACTTAAGCAACGCGTGATCGACGAGCTTCGTCCAAAGACCAAAGCGCCGAGTGAGAAAAGCACCGGTAAGCCGTCCAAGAAAGTCTTGGCTAAGCGTCTAGAGAAGAAGAAAGAAGAAAGCCTGAAATCCCGCACTAAAGTAAAAGTTCGCCATCGCGATAGTAAGAATGTGGGTAAACGTCGTAAGAGCAAAACGGAAGAGAGCAAAGGTAGCGCCGAGTAAGCTACAACTCGTTACTTTTCATCGCATTGTTAGCGACATAAAAAAGCCTCATCCTTGATGAGGCTTTTTGCATTTAGCGAGGTAATAAACGTTTATTACATGCTTTCAGTAAAGGTACGGGCAATAACGTCGCGCTGCTGCTCTGGCGTCAGCGAGTTAAAACGCACTGCGTAACCCGATACACGGATAGTCAGCTGCGGATACTTCTCTGGGTGTTTAACCGCATCTTCCAATGTTTCACGGCGCATAACGTTAACGTTCAGATGCTGGCCACCTTCAACGCGCACGTTAGACTTGAACTCCAAAGGCACTTCGCGGTATTCGATTTGGCCCAGTTCAGCCACGGGAACGACTTGATCCTCGACATAACCCGCGTTTGCACATACACAACGCGCCTGAGCAGTTTCATCATCCAACAGCCAGAATGAATGATTAAGAGCCTGATTTTGGGCTTTGGTAATTTGAATTCCGGTGATCATAAATGCCTCCATTGATTGGCAAGATGCTTGCGAGTCAGCGTGGTTAATATTTATTCCCCCCGCGACTCAATTAGCTCATTTATATATCAGCCGTTACGCTAGGTTCTTTGATGCTAATCAATTTCCTAACTGCCAGCGCAGATCCACTGCACGAACTTAATGTTTTATATCAATTTTTCTCTCGGGTGCTCTTCAATTATTTTTGAAATTAATCAAAATAATTTTAATTAATCCCTCCACGTTCTCTGAAAAGACTTGCCCAATCCGTTCTTAGGTTTCACTCAATCCACAGAGCAGGTAAGCTTAGCCGATTGAAGATCCTCTACTTAAATGGAGAACGCTAATGGCTTCCCCTCTAACCTGGCATGACGTGATTGGTCAGGAAAAACAACAGCCTTATTTTGTCGATACCCTGAAATATGTTGCCAGTGAACGCGCCGCAGGAAAAACCATCTACCCGCCGCAGGATGAAGTGTTTAACGCTTTTCGTTTTACCGAGTTGGCCGATGTACGCGTGGTGATTTTGGGGCAAGACCCTTATCACGGTCCGAACCAGGCGCATGGTTTATCATTCTCCGTGAAACCGGGCATTCCTGCGCCCCCTTCTCTGGTTAACATGTACAAAGAGCTGGTCACAGACATTCCAGGCTTTGAAAGACCGAATCACGGTTATTTGCAAAGTTGGGCGGAACAAGGCGTACTGTTGCTCAATACCGTATTAACAGTTGAAGGCGGTCAGGCACATTCGCATGCCAAACTGGGCTGGGAAACCTTCACTGATAAAGTTATCGCCGCGTTGAATGAACATCGTCAGGGGATTGTCTTTTTACTTTGGGGATCGCACGCACAGAAAAAAGGCAGCATTATCGACTCGCAGCGCCATCATATTCTCAAAGCACCGCATCCTTCGCCTCTCTCAGCTCATCGTGGTTTCTTGGGCTGCCAGCACTTCTCCAAAACTAATCAGTTGTTAGAAGCACAAGGCCTGCCGGCGATTAACTGGTTACCGGAACTGCCTTAGAACTTCATTCGTAGCCTACAGCTAAGGCCACGAAAAAGGGCACCATTTCTGGTGCCCTCAGTCTTAAAATCATTGCCAGAAGCGAATTACGCCTTAGCTTTAGATACTGCAACCATCGCAGGGCGGAGCAAGCGACCGTTCAACGTGTAACCTTTCTGCATTACCATCATGACGTGGTTCGGCTCAAGATCGGCAGATTCCATCAAAGTCATCGCCTGGTGCAATTCTGGGTTGAAAGGCACGTGAGTGTCAGAAACCACTTCCAGACCAAATTTACGTACCGCATCCAACAGAGATTTCAGCGTCAACTCAACGCCTTCAATCATAGAAGTCAGGTCGGCGTTAGATTTGTCAGCCAAATCCAGCGCGCGCTCCAGGTTGTCGATAACCGGCAGCAGCTCACCAGAGAACTTCTCCAGAGCAAATTTGTGCGCTTTCTCAACGTCCAGCTCAGTACGGCGACGAATGTTTTCGACTTCCGCTTTCGCACGCAGCAAACTATCGCGTTCACGCTGTTGGGCTTCAACTAACTGGGCTTCAAGTTCTGCAATACGCTGATCGCGAGAGTCTACGACTTCTGCCTCTTCCGCTTCCGTATGCAGGTTTTGTTCCTGATTTAACTCATCTGAGACTTGCTCGTTTGGCGTATTCTGTTCTTTACTGCTCATGAATCTCTCCGCGTTTTCGCTTTAATCTTGCTAGTTGGATTATTATGGGGATCAAAACTGCGGTTTCAAGGCTTGTTTATCCTCACAATAGGACATATACCCAAGAAACTTGAATGATGCATCAAGGCGGCAAGGGCGCGCGTCCCGATGAGCTTACTACGGTCAAATGATTCGGGTAAGTTAGCGGAGCCAACGCAGAGGCAACGTCAAGTATGACGGGTATAACTACGAGTTCGAGCACGCTGTACTAAGGATAACGAAAACGATGAACAAAAAATTCGAGTGTATTGGCATTGTCGGCCACCCGCGTCACCCGTCTGCTCTGGCTACGCATGAAATGCTTTACCACTGGCTTATTTCAAAAGGCTATCAAGTCATCGTTGAACAGCAGGTTGCACAAGACCTCAAATTAGAAAACGCCCAGACCGGCACGCTGGCAGAAATTGGTAAGCTGGCAGAATTAGCCGTAGTCGTTGGTGGCGATGGCAATATGCTTGGCGCAGCTCGGGTGCTGGCGCGCTATGACATCAAAGTTATCGGTATTAACCGCGGCAACCTCGGTTTTTTAACCGATCTGGACCCGGATAACGCCTTGCAACAGCTTGATGATGTGCTGAAAGGCGAATATATCAGCGAACAGCGTTTCCTGTTGGAAGCCACCGTACGTTGTGAAGAAAAACAGAGTCGGGTAAGCACTGCGATTAATGAAGTGGTATTACACCCCGGCAAAGTCGCGCATATGATTGAATTCGAAGTCTATATCGACGACCGCTTTGCTTTCTCACAGCGTGCTGATGGCCTGATTATTTCGACGCCGACCGGTTCAACCGCCTATTCGCTCTCTGGCGGTGGCCCGATCCTAATGCCGACTCTGGAAGCTATCGCGCTGGTGCCGATGTTCCCGCATACGCTTTCTGCTCGCCCGTTAGTCATTAACAGCAATAGCACGATTTGCTTAAAATTCTCACAAGGCAGCAACGATCTGGAAATCAGTTGTGACAGCCAAATCGCCCTGCCTATCCAGCAAGGTGAAGAGGTGATCATCAAGCGCAGCGAATTCCACTTGGATCTCATTCACCCCAAAGATTACAGCTATTTCAATACATTGAGTACGAAGCTTGGCTGGTTGAAAAAGCTATTCTGAGTTTTTATGCAAAAATAATGCGCCAGGTATTTACTGTATATAAAACCAGTTTATACTGTACGTAATTACAGGTCTGTTGTTATGTACAGGAAGGTGATCATGCTGGCGCAATTAACCATCAGTAACTTTGCCATTGTTCGTGAATTAGATATCGACTTTCTTGCCGGTATGACGGCGATTACTGGTGAAACCGGTGCGGGGAAATCCATTGCGATTGATGCGCTCGGTTTATGCCTTGGCAACCGCGCCGACGGCAGCATGGTACGCCTGGGCGCTAACCGCGCTGACATCTGTGCACGCTTCACGTTGGCAGATACACCTTCCGCTAAACAGTGGTTAATCGACAACCAACTCGACGAAGGACAGGATTGCCTGCTGCGCCGCACCATTAGCGCCGATGGCCGCTCTCGCGGTTTCATTAATGGCACGCCGGTTCCACTGTCGCAATTGCGTGAAGTTGGCCAGCACCTGATCCAAATTCACGGTCAGCATGCCCATCAGCTATTACTTAAAGCAGAGCATCAAAAACAGCTGCTCGATGCGTATGCCGACGAGCCGCTCCTGCTGGCACAAATGCGCGATGCCTACCAAAAATGGCACCACAGCTGCCGCATGTTGGCGCAATATCAACAGCAGGTTACCGAACGCGAAGCCCGCCGCCAACTGCTGCAATATCAGCTCAAAGAACTCAATGAATTTGCGCCACAGCCCGGCGAATACGAGCAAATCGACGAAGAATACAAACTGCTGGCTAACAGCGGCCAACTGTTGTCACTGAGCCAAAGCGCGCTGTATATGCTAGCCGATGGCGAAGAGCAAAACATTTCTAGCCTGTTATATAGCGCTAAAAATCAGCTGGCTGAATTAGCCGAGCTGGACAGTAAAATGAATGACTTGATTGTGATGCTCGATGAGGCCTCTATTCAAATCAGCGAAGCCAGCGATGAGTTGCGTCATTACAGCGAAAGGTTGGATATCGATCCAAATCGCCTGTTTGAGTTGGAGCAACGCCTGTCGCGGCAAATGGCGCTGGCGCGTAAACATCAGGTGAGCGCCGAAGAGTTGCCAGAGCTTCATCGTCAACTGCTTGAAGAGCAGCAAGCGCTGGATGAGCATGAAACCAACCAGAGCGCATTAAGCGAGGCGGTACAGGTTCATTATCAGCAGGCGCTGTCTATCGCGCAGCAGCTGCATGACAAACGCCAATATTATGCCGATGAGCTGACATTGCTAATCACTCAAAGCATGCAAGCACTGTCGATGCCGCACGGTAAATTTAATATCGCGGTACAGTTTGTCCCTGAGCATTTGGGATTAGAAGGTGCTGACCGTTTGGAATTCCAAGTCACCACCAACCCAGGCCAACCGCTGCAAGCAATCAGCAAAGTTGCCTCCGGCGGTGAGCTTTCCCGTATTGCACTGGCGATTCAGGTGATCACCGCGAAGAAAATGGAAACCCCGGCGCTTATCTTCGATGAAGTCGACGTCGGTATCAGCGGCCCAACCGCCGCTATCGTCGGCCGCCTGTTGCGCCAGCTTGGTGAATCAACGCAGGTGATGTGTGTGACCCACTTACCGCAGGTTGCCGGCTGCGGACATCAACATTATTTCGTCAGTAAAGAAACCGATGGTCAAGCCACCGAAACCTTGATGAATCGACTGGATAAAAAGGCAAGATTGCAAGAAATTGCCCGTCTGCTGGGCGGTAGCGAAGTGACAAGAAACACGCTGGCTAACGCAAAAGAATTGCTGGCAGCGTAAAAACCTCAACTTTTTTACATTTCTGAGGTCATACTGGTGCCCTGCAAAGGTTTCAAACTGATGAAAGGTCTATTATCATCGGCATCTTATGCCCTAAAGGAATGTAACGACTATGCGCTGTAAAACGCTAACTGCCGCCGCGGGATTACTTTTAATGTTAACTGCGGGCTGTTCCACACTGGAAAAGGTGGTTTATCGGCCTGATATCAATCAGGGGAACTATTTAGCTCCAGCTGATGTACAACGAATTCATACCGGAATGACTAAGCAGCAGGTCGCTTATATTCTGGGTACGCCAATGCTTGACGATCCATTCGGCAACAACGTTTGGATTTATGTGTTCCGTCAGGAACCAAGCCACGAGAACACCACGCAACAAACGCTAACGTTGACCTTCAACGATGCAGGCGTGTTGACCAACGTGGATAACAAACCAAAGCTGGACGGTCAGAAATCGTAATTCCCGTGTGCGATGGTCTATGGTAACTGCCAGAAATCATCTTTCAGGGTAAAAAAATAAGGCGCTCGCAGCGCCTTATTTTTTTGACCGTTCTGCACGCAGTCGGCGCAGCTCTTTCGGGTCGGCAATCAGCGGACGGTAGATTTCGACACGATCGCCATCAGCAAGAGTATCAGCCAGTTTTACCGGGCGGCTATAAATACCAACCTTATTGGTTTTCAAATCAATCTCGCGGCGCACATCCAGCACCCCAGAGGCGAGAATCGCCTGCTCAACGCTGCTGCCCTCTTCGAGTTTCAACGTTCGCACATATTGTCGCTCAGGTAGCGCATAAACGACTTCAACGTTAATCTCAGACACCGTAAACCTCTTTGGCGCGTGAAGAGAATGCCTGCACCATGCTGCCTGCTAGCTCTTTAAAGATTTTGCCAAAGGCCAGTTCAATCAGCTTATTGGTAAACTCAAAATCAAGATTAAGCTCAACTTTGCAGGCTTCCGGGCTCAGCGCGATAAACTTCCATCCGCCCATTAACTTGCGGAAAGGCCCGTCAACCAGCTGCATATCAATACGCTGGTTATTCACCAAGGTATTACGGGTGGTAAACGTCTTGCTGATCCCCGCTTTAGAAACATCAACCGCGGCAACCATCGACCCTTCGTCTTGATCTAAAACGCGGCTCCCGGTGCATCCAGGTAAAAATTGCGGGTAAGCATCAACATCATTTACCAACTTGTACATTTGCTCCACACTGTACGGGACCAAAGCAGAACGGCTAATCTGTGGCATATCATTTTCCAAGTGTCGTAATACGAGCAAATGATACCATTTATCCTTGCTGTGACAAAAATCTCACAATCGGATACCGCACGTCCTGCGAAAAACCAACCGACCTCCGTTACCGGGGATGTCAATCGTCAATGCTTACAGTATAATAAGTGTCACTATGACAAAGAAAAAAACACATAAACCCGGTTCCGCGACCATCGCTATGAACAAGCGCGCTCGCCATGAATACTTCATTGAAGAAGAGATCGAGGCAGGCATTGCTTTACAAGGATGGGAAGTTAAATCCATGCGCGCTGGCAAAGCCAACATCACTGACAGCTATGTTACTTTCAGAGATGGCGAAGCTTTTCTGTTCGGCGCAACCATTCAACCGCTGACCGTCGCATCCAGTCATATCGTATGCGACCCTACTCGTACACGTAAATTACTGCTTAAAAAACGTGAATTAGAAACGTTATTTGGCAAAGTGAGCCGCGACGGTTTCACCGTTGTTGCCCTCTCTCTGTATTGGAAAAACGCCTGGAGCAAGGTCAAAATCGGCCTGGCGAAAGGTAAAAAAGAGCACGACAAACGCGATGACATCAAAGATCGCGAATGGAAAGTAGACAAAGCACGTATCATGAAGAATGCAAATCGCTAAGCCTCTGGCATAGCGCGCATATTTTCTGTTATAGTGCACAACAGTACTTGGGGCTGATTCTGGATTCGACGGGATTTGCGAAGCCCAAGGAGCATGCCGAGGGGCGGTTGGCCTCGTAAAAAGCCGCAAAAAAATAGTCGCAAACGACGAAAACTACGCACTAGCAGCTTAATACCCTGCTTAGAGCCCTCTCTCCCTAGCTTCCGCTCTTAAGACGGGGATCAAGAGAGGTCAAACCCAAAAGAGATCGCGTGGACACCTTGCCTGGGGTGAAAGCGTTAAACCCAATCAGGATAGTTTGTTAGTAGCGTGTCTGTCCGCAGCTAACCGGCGAATGTAAAGACTAGACTAAGCATGTAGTGCCGACGGTGTAGTAATTTCGGACGGGGGTTCAAATCCCCCCAGCTCCACCAAATAATGTTCCGGTTATTACCAGATAAGTCCGGAGAAGTCCTGAAAGCCCGCATCCTTCCTAGGTTTGCGGCTTTTTTGTGTCTGTAGAAGTCCGAGAAGATCCACCTGAAACCGGAGTCTATTGGTATACGAATTGGTATACGCTAAGATGTATACCAATAAACGTATACCAATTAAGGGAAGATCCTTGCATGGCGCGGACTACACGCCCCCTCACCCACACCGAAGTACAAAAAGCTAAAGCCACAGATAAAGACCTCACTTTGCACGACGGTGACGGACTCTTTTTGTAGGTCAAAACCACCGGTAAGAAAATTTGGCGTTTCCGCTATCAACTTCCCAACAGTAACAAACGCACCATGATCAGCCTCGGCGCATACCCTACCCTCTCCCTTGCCGAAGCCAGAGAAATACGCACAGAGAAATTAG
The DNA here is from genome assembly GCF_049319665.1 of Rouxiella sp. Mn2063. NCBI lineage: Bacteria > Pseudomonadati > Pseudomonadota > Gammaproteobacteria > Enterobacterales > Yersiniaceae > Rouxiella > Rouxiella sp. Mn2063. The sequence continues at coordinate 160,965 of NZ_JBMOUD010000008.1, forward strand.
CGATGTTAGTCCGTGGGATAGATCCGCAGGCAAGTGCTGATGAAGAGGCTGAGAAGCTCCAAATCGCTCAGGAAAGCATTTTCGTCAATGTTGCACGTAAATGGTTCGAGCTGAAACAAAGTCACGTTAGCGCAGATCACGCGAAAGATATCTGGCGTTCCATCGAAAAGGACATTCTACCCAGCATCGAAAATGTTCCGGTTCAGGAATTGAAGGCACGCACCTTGATTCAAGTGTTGGAACCAATCAAAGCACGTGGAGCGTTAGAGACGGTCAGACGGCTTGTGCAACGCATAAACGAGATAATGATTTACGCGGTCAATGTCGGGTTAATTGACGCAAATCCGGCCTCAGGCATAGGCAATGCTTTCGAACGCCCGAAGAAGCAGCATATGCCGACCATACGGCCCGAAGAACTGCCAAAGTTAATGCGCACCATTTCTATGAGCAACTTATCGATACCAACCCGCTGCCTGCTTGAATGGCAGCTACTGACGCTCATACGCCCTGCCGAAGCATCAGCAACAGCATGGGCAGAGATCGATATAGAGAATAAACAGTGGTGTATTCCGGCAGAACGGATGAAGGCAAAGCGCGAACATATAGTTCCTTTGTCAGAACAAGCTTTAGAGCTGCTGGAAATCATGCGCCCAATCAGTGGCCATCGTCAGTACGTTTTCCCAAGCCGCAATGATCCGCACAAGGCTATGAACAGCCAAACGGCAAATGCTGCTTTGAAACGTATTGGATATGATGGAAAATTAGTCGCACATGGGTTACGTTCAATTGCCAGTACCACAATGAATGAGAGCGGGTTTAATGTCGATGTAATTGAGGCGGCTTTAGCCCATAGTGATAGGAATGAGGTTAGGAAGGCCTACAATCGCTCGACCTACCTTATTCAGAGACAGAGACTTATGGAATGGTGGGGGGAGTATGTATATGGAAAATCCCAGTAGAATTCTAAAAAAACCCGAAAAATAATTTTATAATAATTAACTGCTAGAGGTGAAACTATGGATGCTGAAGTAAAAGAAATAATAATCAAGGAAATATTACCATTAGTTGAAAAGGGTGAACTTGCCTTATTCCTAGGCGCGGGAACTAGTATCGGAACACCATCCATTAATAAAATGACGGTTCCATCAACGTCCCAACTAATCGAGAGAATATGCCAGGCATGTGGCTATGAGGAGAGTGACTATTCCAATACGGATTTGCAAACGGCTTTTGGTACTGGACAAGATGAAATTGATAATTTTGAAAACTTCTTAGTTTCTAATTTCATGTGTGAAAGGCCTTTAAATTGGCAATTAAGTATTTTTAGACTTTGGTGGAGAATAATTTTCACCACAAACATAGATGACATTCCTGAAAAATGTATAGAAATACTTAAAAAAGACGATAAAAGTCACCCTGATTATCATGTATTCAATTATTTAGATAGAGAACCAGTATTTCGTATTCCGACAAGTCCTGAAGTTGTTAAACTTCATGGCTGTGTAAATAAGGTAAAAGATGGTTTTGTATTCGATTCGGTAAGTTATGCAGACAATACAGTTAAACAAAGTGACTGGATAAGTCGATGCGCATTACATATAACTCATGGACACTGTCTTTTCGTTGGGTCAAAATTTAAGGAAAGTGATATTGAATTCTCAATCAGGCAAAGAAAAAATTGGGATCATGCCAGTCCTAACCTGACAAATTGGATAGTCTTAACAGACTTCTCAGCTATGGAGGAAAAATCATACTTAAGAAGAGGGATAAAACCGCTAAAATGCAATGCAGATGAATTATTCAATCTTTTATTCGAGCATGTCCAATATGTGTCACCAACTAAATTTATTAAACGAAAAGCACCTTTCTTGTCACACACAGATTCTAATAGCAAGGCTTTAGCATGGTTCTCAGAGAATTTCGAGTCTGTTAGAGACATGATTAGACATTGGAGTTCTAAGACAGGCCCATACACAAGATTCTACTTTGGTGATATGCCAGACTGGTTTTACATCAGTCACAACGTACCCGCAAAATTCAATACAGTTGATCATATAGTTAATTCAGTATTATCGTTTAAAAGCTCTAACGAAAAAGCAAATCTTATAAATATCATTGGGTCAGTAGGTTCGGGGAAAACCACAGTTGCTTTTCAAGCATTATCAATATTATCGCAAACACAGGATAATATTTATAACTTCATGGGTATTAATGGAATTCACCTTGAACATCTTTGGAGTGTTATTAAAGATATAAAAGGCCTTGTTGTTATATACATCGATTCTGCAGCTAACCATTTTTATGCCGTAAATGATATAATACAAAGATCTTTGGATAACAATACTGGATGCAAACTTTGCATAATAACAGAAGATCGTTCTGTTCAGTACTATCGTAATCATAGGCATTTATATCAAATACCTAATAGAATCATAAACAAAAAAACAATTACCACATTAAATCGTAGTGATGCTGCTAGCCTCTTAAATAAGGCTGACTCATTAGGTGTCATTTATGAGAAATTAAAAGATTTAACCAGTGAACAACGAATTAACAAGGTGATAAATTTCGACAAGGGGTATAACGGTGACCTACTTGCAACATTATATGATCTTTCATCTGGTGAATCATATAGAAAGAAACTCAATGATGAATACCAAGAGATTACCTCGCCTCAGGCTCTGTCTATTTACGAAACTATTTCCCTAGTCACTGCTTGCAAATTACCACTACCACTTAACTATCTTTCTGAAACTGAAAATATATCAATTAGCTCCACCATGAGCTACTTGAAAGAGGATCTTGATGGAAAAATTCATATTCGTGAACATGGAAACTCAATGATAAGTATAACTGCGAGACATTATACTATTGCAGAGTTTCATTTAACAAAATGTTTTACAAAAGAAAAAGTAAAAGACACAATTATCAAACTCATGCATTGTATGTCAAAAAAATTCACTATTGATGATATAAAAATGCATCCGATAAGCTACAGAATTTATCGAAGTATTCTTTCATATCATTTTTTATCAGAACAAATATTTTCTAATAAAGATGATTACAAATATATACATGAAATATATTCAACATGCCAATCATTATACGCTCAAGATGGTGTATTCTGGCTGCAGTATGGCCGTTTTTTGGAAAAGGATTCACAGGTTCCGGAAGCTTTACACTGTTTCAGGAGAGGATTAGATCTCTATGACTCATTCCAGATCAGACATGCCCTCGGCCACCTTCTTTTAAAAAAATATAGAACTGAAGGCATGAGAGAATATGATGAATATCTTGAAGGAATTAGCTGGCTTGAAGGAGAAATCAAAAGCCGTGCAACTGATTCCTACTCTTATACATCGTTATGCTCTGAACTAACAAAAATCATATCACTTTCCCCAAAAAACACACACGCTATCGAGACCTTGAAAAAATATGTCTCACTAGCACTTAAAGAGAACTGTTTTGGGGATGATGCTCTAATCAAAGTAATAACTAATTCAATGAAAGTAATAGGTGGGATCACAAAATAATTCTGGTGCCACTGATTTATTTAAATAATCAGTGGCATAGTAGAAACTAGAAAATCACTTTCATCTGAATCTATATAATACTAAAAAAATCACAAATACAATTATGATGCGTATGCCATATTAATAATATACTTAAGCTATCTGTGCTTACTAGTATGTTATAGATACCTATTTATAACTTCATTGTAGAGTCTAGTTCAAACTCTCCTCAGCGCGCAATGTTACCCGCCTGCCCGCCGCTGGCTTAGCTCACCGGTTTTAATGCATGAAGTAAAATCTCTGAAAGCCAGTGCAGCAAGGGTTTTGAGCCATTTTGAGCACTCCTGATTGCATGCAAATCCAGGCCCCCTATGCATGCGCAAGTCTTTAAAGGCGGCTAGCCAGAAAAGGGGCTGCAGAAACGTAAGCATTGTGGATATGACGTGAAAATGATCTTACCCGTGTAATGTGGACACCGCCCTAAGCGAGATTCTGGTTTTCAAATTATTCCGGGCTTAGACCGCCGCACGCACTGTGGCGACGCCAGCGATTGTAATCGCACTCGATATAATTAAACACCGCCGCCCTCATTATTTCCCTGCTGGCAAAGCGTTCTCCGTGGATACATTCCACCTTCAGTGAATGAAAGAAACTTTCCACGCAGGCATTGTCATAGCAGCAGCCTTTTGCGCTCATGCTCCCGCGCAGATTATGACGTTTCAGCAAGGCCTGATAATGCGATGAACAGTACTGACCACCACGGTCAGTGTGAACAATGACATTTTTCGGACGTTTACGCCGCCAGAGTGCCATTTGCAGCGCATCGCAGGCCAGTTGCGCGGTCATACGCGGCGACATCGACCAGCCAATGAGGGCACGCGACCACAGGTCAATGACCACCGCCAGATACAGCCAGCCTTCATCCGTGCGTAGATACGTGATGTCGCCTGCCCACTTCTGGTTTGGACCACTGGCGTAAAAATCCTGTTTCAGCAGGTTCTCTGACACGGGCAAGCCGTGCTCACGGTAACTAACCGGACTGAACTTGCGGCTCGCTTTCGCCCGCAGTCTCTGACGGCTCAGGCTGGCGGCAATAGTTTTGATGTTGTATTCCGGCAGTTCGTCAGCAAGACGAGGTGCACCATGACGCTGTTTTGCCTCAGTAAATGCCTTACCGACTGCCTCATCGCAGACGAGACGAAACTGCTGGCGTGGGCTTATCCGATGGCGACGTAGGCACCAAGCATACCAGCCGCTTCGAGCAACCCGAAGTACACGGCACATAGCTTTGACGCTGAACTCAGCCTGATGTTTTTCGATAAAGACATACTTCATTTCAGGCGCTTCGCGAAGTATGTCGCGGCCTTTTGGAGAATGGCGAGTTCCTCGGCCTGCTCCGCAAGTTGCCGCTTAAGGCGGGCAATTTCAACAGACATTTCCTGCTCACGTTCGGAAGATGAATGAGTATTTTTCAGCTTGCTGCGCCAGGCATAAAGCTGTGATTCATAAAGACTGAGTTCACGGGCTGCGGCGGCAACGCCAATACGTTCCGCGAGTTTCAGGGCTTCCTGGCGGAATTCAGGTGTGTGTTGCTTACGTGGTTTCTTATTGGTTGATACTGGTTTTGTCATGAGTCACCTCTTACTTAAGAGTTTACTCACTTAGTCGCGTGTCCACTATTCACGGGTAGGATCATATTTCTGGGACTTGTTTAGGCAATTCTGATGCTTGTGCCAATGAAACAAAACAACTAAAGGAGTAAAGGAGTAAAGGAGTAAAGGAGTAAAGGAGTAAAGGAGTAAAGGAGTAAAGGAGTAAAGGAGTAAAGGAGGGGTTTAATATTCATAATGATCTCATTTGTGGTGTGCAATCGATGAAGCTATTATAATATATTGCTTGCAGAATGACATGTTTTTATAGAAAACTGAAATATATACCCACTGGCATTTGTACTACATCCACTAAATTCGAAATATACATCATTTAAAATGGAAAAAAAACATCCTTTTTATTATGTTTTAAGATTAATGATTACATTATTTTCACCCAATGAAAAATTAATTTAGCTGTGCTATTATAAGGAAAGAGATAAAATTTAGATCTATATCCCTCACAGGTGATTTTAATATGTCAAAAAGCAACTACAAGTTTGATCGCTGGATTCCTCAATCACAGTCATCTTGGGCATGGCGAGTATTTAAAAAGCATAACAATGAATTATTGAGAATGCTAATAACATTTGATAATAGTCATAAATTTACCTATAGCAACCTGAAAGAAAAAGGGGCAAATTTTGAATCTGAGGTTATCAGTTACTTTGATTCATCTCTCAAATTAAAAGGGCATATGAATGATACTAGATTTAAAAATATCAAAGAATGGAGCAATTCTTTCAATGAATTACAAAACTGGATGAATCTCAATGCACTTCTTGCAATGATGTCGAACTTAGAAACGTATATGGCAACAGTCATTCCTTTAGCTATAGAATCTGACATTGGTGTTCTGTACGGTGTTTCAAAGAGAATAGATGGTATTGAGCTGCTAAAATATGATAAACAAAAAAACCATGGTATAAAAGAAATGGTTATAGGTTGTACTAAAGGAACATGGCAATCAAGAGTGAATACATATATAAAAATTTTCGACCATGCTCCGGATAAACTTATCAAAAACATATCTGAACTGGATAAAATGCAAGATATAAGAAATAAAATTGCTCATGCTTTTGGTAGAGACATTGAAAGCTCCAGAGCAAATGGTAAAATCACTACATTACCCAGTGAAAAAATAAAAAATGATAAATTAATTGAATTTCAAACAACCGTATGGCAAACAGCCAAAGTTATAGATTTTCACTTGCAACATTCTCATATCGGTGAATACTTAAGAGTCCTTTTCTATCATAATATTCAAAATAATTTAAACACAACACTTCATAAAAATGAAAAGGCTGTTATTTTAAAAAAAAGGATTGGTAAATTTGGCGACGTTTCTGCAGGTAAAGAATTTTGCCAAGGTTTAGTAGAGTACTATGATAAACTTTAATATACAATGGAGAATAAAAAATGAAATATGGGTACGCCACGAGCAATAAAGAATATATTTTTTATTACGATGAAAGTAACAACATAAGAACTTTTACTCTGCAAGGTAATAAATATAATGTTGACAATAACCCTCAAAGTACTTACTCACCTATTTTTGTATTAGCTGGGATTGTTACAAACCAAACTAAACACAATATTTCAGCACAAGAAGTAAGAACATTACTTAATATCCAGAGCAATGTTAAAGAAATAAAACTAAAACATGTCGGAACAGGTAGCTTTCCTGAATTGATGAATAATAAAAATATTCATGTGTTTCTAACATGGTTGCTTGAGAGCAATTTCTTTATTCATTATTACGCAACAAATACGGTCTACTGGTCTTTCCTTGATATCATCGAAGACCTTGCACACTATTTATTCGACGACAAAAACAGTTTTTTATTCAAAAAAGCATTTCATAACAATACTTTTCTTAGATCACAACTCGATTTTTACAAAAATGCCCTATATATACTTATCAAAAAAGACAAAACTGGTTTTTTAAAATTGATGAATTATTTTAATTATCCTGAAATAAATAATAATGATGCTAATAAATTTTACAAATCCCTTCACAAATTTTGTAGAAGTCACACAAATAGTTACCTTAGCTACAAGCATAAGAATCCAAACCACATTGAGAAATCATTGCTAGAACTAACAAGGCTCCTGTCCATCTGTAAAGACATTGATAATGCCGAATTAACATTCAATGATAAAGACCTTCTTATAGATTCATTTTCTCATTTCTATCTTAATCGATTAAATGGATTTAGAAACTCCCAGCACTTACTTGATGAAGAAGACGTAGTTGAACCGCATCTGGTAATTTCAACAAAAAATGAATTTATCGGTGACGAAAAAAATCAATATTATGGGCTGAATTTCAAATTCATAAAATCGGAAAATAATATTGAAATTCAAATTTCTGACATTGTTGCTGGTATAATTCGCTCTCTATACACATTTATTGAGCAGATTGAATTTTCCGAAATGGATAGCTTTATTGAAAACTCCACTGAATTGCAAAAGGATAATATAAAAAAACTAAGCATGTTAATTTCTAAATCTGTAAATGAATGTGAAGGCTTTATCTTTAGAACCCAACCACAGATGGATGAATCAAAAATGTATAAGCTATTATCATGATGGTTTAACATGCTAATAAAGCAAGGGCTAACTCATCGAAGCTCCGCTTCTTTGAGTTCCCTTGTTTTTCGCCCTTCGGTTGAAAAAAAAAGTCAAAGTCGAACCTAACTCATTGACATGAATTCTATTTATACTACAAATATATAATGTGGTGCAAAGGAATTGCTCACTTTAAAGTAAATACACACATGAAAAGGAGTTTATATGAGTGAAATAATAAAATTGTCGTATGCAAATAATTTTAAACCTATTAGCGATAATAAATCTCAATCATTGCGAATACACTGTGTGTCACTCAGGACCTCGGTTGACATTTGATCTTAAATGCCCAGTTTAGTTTTTAACACTTCATAAGGTGTTTTTCCACCATGTGCTGAATGGGGGCGATGACAGTTATAAAATACCTCCCACTCTGCCAATTTTTCATGGAGGTCGACATCATCCGTATAATCGATAAGCTGATAAAATTCTTGTTTGTCGGTCAGATGAGAGCGTTCTACTTTTCCATTTAATCTCGGTGTAGCTGGTTTGATATAAACATGCTCCATACCTAACTCATGCACATACCAGTTAAATTTAGCCTGAAATTCATGGCCATTGTCTGTCCTGATGGTTTTTATTCGGAAAGGAAACTTATCCACAACATAATTAATAAAATCAATCGCATTGGCTTGATTATGCCGCTCATAAATTTTTAAGGCGCGTATCCGAGTAGCATCATCAATTGCGGTATATTGAAAACGTTTAATCCGTTGACCATCAGGGTTATTAAAAAACAAGAATTTAACATCAACCTGCACATGATGGCCAGGAACCTGTTTCTCATAGCGCTTGAACAACGGCTTAGAGCGTTGTCGCTGATTTTGTGGAAGTTGATTTAGTCTATTTCGAAGAAGGACGTAATAACAGCCAGAGCGAGATACCTTGATATTATGAAATCGTAACAAGTACCACGATATTCTCTGAGGCCAAAAATGATAGGTTGTACGCAAGTAAATTATTTGCTCTTCAATGTGCTTTGCCACACGTCGAGTAGGATTTTCTGGGCAAGGCTTATGATTGATTAACCCTTGTTCTCCATAGCACTCATAGGCTTTTTTCCATGTGTAATAGATCTGTCTGCTAATACTGAAATGTCGACAGGTTTTTGCGACATTTCTGGCATTATTTGCATAGTTCAAGACTTTTGTTTTGAGTGTTATATCTCGCTTCGCTTTAGCATCCATCATATCTAGACCTCCGGCTATAGTTAGGAAACACTAACTGTCCACCGAGGTCCAGACTTTCATAATGGTGAGTTAACGAAAACAGAGATCTTCGCTATCAAAAAAAATTAAAGAGCTTCGATCATGTTTTACAGCTTCTGAGCCGTTCTTAAGATAGTTTTTTCGTATGAAGGGAATACAAGGTAAGAGCTTCGCTGGTGTGGTCCAATATGCATTGAAACCGGGAGCACACCACAAAAGTGATCCAATAGTAGTCGGGGGCAATATGCTTATGCTGATGAAAATATCCCTTTTCTTCCTAACGCCATTCTGCCCAAATATCTGCAAACCGACCATCATCAGCCAAAGCCATTGACAGTCGAGATGCTGATTAAATCGGCCGAGGTAGGTCGGTGGATTGATTAATCATATATGGCAGGATCTCTATCGTTGATAGTCCCCCCAAATTATTCGGCGAATAAAAGCTAATAATTCTGCATAAAAATAAAAAATATCAATTTGACTTACTACCCATCGTCGAACATTCTTAGTGAGCTATACCGAGGTAATACATACCTATATTGGTGTAGCAGGGAATTGTTTAGTAGTTTTATGTATATAAAAGGACTAGAAGATGACCGATAGACGACCAATTAACAAAGACGTAAATGTTCCCAAGCCTGGCGGCGGAGAACAGCCAAGATCCAGAAATGAAGATGGGCGTGAGCGTAAAAAACGTGATGACGCTGGCAAACCTAGAGATAATAAATAGTTATTTTATTTATATAGGTTAATAACAACGCCCTATGTTTAGCATCGGGCGTTTTATATTTCACAGTTCACAAAAATAATTTTCTCATGAAAAAAAAGGGATTGAGGCAATGAAAACAGTGCAGGAAGCAAAAAAACAAGCTAAAGATGAAACGATTTTATTAAAACTTGAAATTGGAGATCAGCAACAATTTGCCGCGTCGTTATGACAAGATTCAGCAACACCACCTGCCCTGCTCCACGCTATGGCAAAACGCAAACATCAGGGAAAACAGTAAATCCCCTCTCACTCCCCATCCTCCCCTTTAAACAACGCCAATAATTTCTCCGCAAACTGATCATCAAGCGTATAAAAATAGCCTTCGGGGATGTTAAGCACTTTGGCAAAGGCGCACATCATTTCAAATGTCGGTCGGTGAACGCCGGATTCGTATTGAGATACCCGCGAACGAGCAGTTGATTCTTCAATGCCCGCCAAAACGCCGAGTTTTTCTTGGCTTAGTTTTGCGGCAAGACGAGCCGTTTTAAGACGTTTAGGGACCATAGACAAATCATCAATAAATCATATTGACGTCATGTTTAGCATCCCTTAACATCATTGTTGTTTAGACTTACTAAACATTGTAGATAATTCATTCCCAATGCATCGCGCATGGAAAGCAAATAATTGAGGAAGGAACATGTACACAATTAATAACGGCAACCATCCGGAGGAAACTTTCACCGGACGATATAACCAACTTTCCCCCCAATCACCACCCGACTCCTGGTCGCTGTGTAATAGTTGTCGCTTATTGGCACACGCGCTGATCGGCCCGCAGAATAATCATGCGCAACATACGCTGTGCCTGATGATGGAAACCCATTTGAAAGCCTTGCAAGCTACGCTGAATTTACCCATCCCCGAGTATCATCAATCCGCCACTCTGCCCGCTAACGATGGCTTATTTGACGATGTTGAACTTGAACCCGCTGAACTTTGCGATCAGTGCTTCGCGCTCAATTACACGCTGCTGATGCTGAGTGATAAATGGGTGAAGGAAGTGATCGCCTTTGTGCTGTGGGAACGGTTGGAAATGTTGCGCCGATCGCTCTATGCAAGTGATGAAGAATAAGGGGATAAATTACCAAATACCCCAGCCAAAAAAAGCCGCAAATCACAAGATTTGCAGCTTTAAACGCCATGAGCGAATACCACTAATTACAATGCGAGCAGTAAATTCCCCAAATTACCCCGCATTAAATCTAATCCTGCCTCTTTAAGGAATCTGCTTGGTCGGCCGGAACAATATCTCGTTCACATCCATATCATCAGGCTGACCGAAGGCGATGGCTCGGGCGAAAGAGTCGGCCGGGATAGCGTTGGCCTGATAGAACCCCAACATGCCTTGCGCCACATCCTGCTCGGTGATGCTGCTTGGCAGTTCAGTATCGACGGTACCCGGTGAAACGATTGTGGTACGGATATTCCAGGGTTTGACCTCTTGTCGCAGACCTTCTGACAAGGCGCGTACCGCATGTTTGGTTGCCGAGTAAACGGTGCCGTTTGCCATAATCTTGTGACCAGCAACCGAGGATACTTATGATGGAACAGTCACTTACCCCACTGATTACTGTACTCCCACTGACCGTACAACGCATGGTAAAACGCGCTTTAACGCTGCTTGACCGACACCTGCGAGAAACAGGCGTAACATTCACGGCGTGCTGGCGGTATACGCAGAACATCGTTAGAACTGTAGCGGGAATCATGTCCTACTTGGAAGCTCGTCTGGTACAGGTGAGTAACCACACAACTCAATCTTGCGAGTCATCTTCCTGATTCACCTTTCTGAACTTTCCTTCTCTTTAATTTATCGCATACTGCGCCTGCTGGGAGTGGTAGGCGATTTTGTTTTTGCTACGTTAGTCGAAAACGTAGTCATTAGTTGAGAGCGTCATTTCAAATTGACAGATTCTCTCAGTTCGATATGCTTTAGGAAAGGAGCCAAAATTTGGCGCCAAGTTTAGGGTATTTTATGAGCACCTCAACAAACTATCGTACCAGTCTCCGACTTACAAACGAGCAATACAACGAAATATCTCGTTTATGCCAACTTGATGGTGGAAAGATCAAGATGAGTGCATGGATTACTGAGGCCATTAACGAAAAGATTCAACGTGATATGGAAAACGCGAGAACTATTCCAGACCAGATGGATCGATCCGGCCCCTCTTTTTACGAGTTTTTTGCCGGAGGTGGCATGGCTCGGGCTGGTTTAGGTGAACATTGGAATTGCCTCTTTGCTAATGATTTTAGCCCAATGAAGGGACATGCTTACAGGAACAACTGGCATGGTGGATTAGATTTATTAGTTGAAGATATAAATAAGATTACCAGCAAACAACTTCCCGACCAGGCTGACCTGGTATGGGCTTCTTTCCCTTGCCAGGACCTCTCTCTCGCAGGCGGATATAAAGGCATTGGTAGCGAGGATGATGTGACTCAAACCCGTTCAGGGACATTCTGGCCTTTCTGGCAACTCATGCGAAGTCTTATGACAGAAAATCGAGCACCTCAAATAATTGTGCTTGAAAATGTCTATGGTGTTTTGACGTCAAATAAGGGAAAGGATTTCGCCTCAATAGGTACTGTTTTATCTGATGCTGGTTATCGCTTTGGCGCGATGATGATTGATGCTGTCCATTTCGTACCCCAGTCACGCCCTCGAGTTTTCATTGTGGCCATCCATCCGACAGTAGAATTACCACAACAACTAATATCTCAAACACCAGTCACTCCATGGCACCCAGAACGGATGATTACTGCTTTCAACGGACTATCAGAGAAAGCTCAGGAATTATGGTTATGGTGGAATTTACCCCTACCTGATAAGCGGTTAATCACATTTACTGACATAATCGATGAAGAGCCTGTCGGGGTAAAATGGGACTCTCCTGAGAAAACCAAGCTATTACTGTCAATGATGACTGTAGCAAATCTCAGCAAAGTCAAAGCTGCTATGAAGTCAGAGCAGCTTGTAGTTGGCGGTCTTTATAAGCGTACACGCAAAGATGATAACGGTATAAAAGCGCAACGAGCAGAAGTACGATTTGATGGTATTGCCGGATGTTTACGTACACCTGCGGGCGGTTCTAGCCGCCAGAGCATCTTGGTCGTAGAGGGGGATCAGATTCGTTCACGTCTCCTCTCCCCGAGAGAGGCGGCTCGCTTAATGGGGTTACCTGATACCTACAAACTCCCGGATAACTATAACGATGCTTATCATATTGCAGGTGATGGCGTTGTTGTACCTGTTGTTAGACATCTTTCCAGATTCATCTTTGAAGCTATCCTTTCAGAATCGTACAATACTGTATTGAATCAGAAAAAGGTTGCGTAATGAATTCAACATCTGCAATTGACACAGTACTGGAAGCATTTTCTGTAAGTAACTCGGTAAATGGGAATAAGGGACCCATTGCAGCTCTGTTAGTTATTAACCGACATGCACTTGAGAAGCAAAGGGGCGAAATCCTGGAATGGCCTTTAAATAGTGATGATTGGAAGACTGGTAAACAAGGCCAGGTAAAAGGGTTAGGGGGTCCGGCAACGCAAAAAGTGTTGGCTGATCATGGAATTGAAAGAATATTAGCCAGCGAAGGCGGTCGTACTAGTCGTGGTAGTATGCAACTCATGCTGGGATACATTGAGTTGTTAAATAATTATTACCAAATCAACGGTTCTATAGATCTATTTCGGTGTGAATGCTTCTGGATTAATAAGGCCAAAGAGTATTTTGAAAGACGCCCATTTGTTTTAAGCATCGATCCCCAATGGGGAGTTCGTCGAGCTATTCGCCATTTGCTGACTCAAGCGCAAAATAGACAAAATGAAGGTACTGGTACCAGATTTGTAGGTACACTGATGCAGCATATGGTTGGAGCCAAATTGGATGTACTCCTTGGAGAAGGGAAAGTTACCCATCATCATTCGAATCAGAACGATTCAGGCTCCAGTCGCAGTGGTGATTTTGACTATGAAGACATGGTGTTACATGTTACCAACCTACCAACAGAAGCATTGCTGAGCAAGTGTATCGCAAACCTGGAAGGGGGTTATAAGCCACTCGTAATTACGTCGTCTAAGGGTGCATTTGTATTAGAAACATTACTCGAGAATGTTTCTAATGGCGTATACGATGGTCGTGTTGATATCCTGGAGTTTGAACAGTTTATAGCATCAAACGTCATTGAACTTGGAAGGTTTAATGCCGCTGGTCGTAAAGCCTCGCTCAGTAAAATTATTGAGGCTTACAACCGTATCATTGAAACAGTGGAATATGACCTCAGCATGAAGATCGAGTTAGGGGAAAAGTAACCCTCTATCCTGACAGAACCTTAACACTCGGAGCCAATTTTCATATGGCTCCGCTCCCCCATATACATGATAATTTCTTTTAGGCCCCTCTATAGGCCCCTTCGCAAAGTTGAATTGAGGAGAAGGCAATAAAAAACAAAGGATTACATAACCAATTCAGACTCCGCCAGCCCAATTTAGATAGGACAGTAGCGGGACAAGCACATAAAAACCAGTAACTTATGTGCGGAGTTAGGACCAAGCTCTGACACCATCTAGACAGAAAAGGATACGTAAAAGATACGCGGCTCCTTCTGTTAAAAGAACCTCTGCCACCAGCGGAGGTTTTTTTCGCCTGCTAATTCTTTCGCTTCCTATCCGACAGCATTCCCATTCTTCAAATAAATTTTTTAAAATCAATCAATTATGATTTTCTTTGATATTTTATTTAAATTTTCTTTTTAATCAAATGGTTACGAATTGCTTTGGGGACGTGGGTTTTATTCACTTTGCGAGACATCATACAAAAATAAAAAGAGCAGCTCTGTACAATCAGTGAGCGCGACATCTCTTCAAGCGCTCTAATAAGTGTTATACTTCGGGTCTATTGAAATTATGGGCTTCGATTTCGCATGTCACGATTAATAAAAGTGATTGAATGAGAAAGTATTAAGCTTCGTAAGAGCGATTTTTAATAACACATGGATTTAAAATGCATTATCGTTCAGACATTGATGGACTAAGGGCAATCGCAGTACTTTTTGTTTTGATGTTCCACGCCGGATTAGGTATCTTTCCTTCTGGTTTTATTGGTGTTGATATATTTTTCGTTATTTCTGGTTTTTTAATAACATCAATAATAAATAACTCATTAAATAAAAACACATTTTCATTATCTGATTTTTATGTTCGACGTTTATGGAGATTGCAACCCGCATTAATCTCCGTTGTCATTTTCACTCTGATATTATCAGTAATATTTTACCTACCAAATGACTTCATTGATTACATTAAGAGTGCAAAATACACAACACTATTAATATCAAACCAGTATTTTGAACGCTCTACGACCGGATATGCTGCCCCAGACGCGGCATATTTGCTTCTATTACATACCTGGTCACTATCTATCGAATGGCAATGGTATTTATTTTTGCCAATGGGACTCTTTTTACTAAATCGCTATTTATCAGAAAAAAATATAAAAATAGTAACTGTATCCCTCACCTTTTTCATGCTAGGAATATCACTATACCTATCTGATAAATACCCAAATAAAAGTTATTATTTTCTCAGCTCTCGTATTTTTGAATTTTTGATCGGCGGTAGCCTTGTATTGCTTGGATACACAAAATTAAAATTCAAAAAAAATATTTCCTCTGTGTTAGGTCTACTGTCTCTTGCGGCAATATTTTATTGTGCAACAAGAGAAAATATTGTCCTAGGCTATCCTGATTATCACGCTGTAATTGTCTCTGTCGCTACGGCATTATTAATACTAACAGGTAGTTCAGACAAGGGACTTGTATCACGTATACTGTCTCTGTCACCATTGGTTTTTATTGGTTCTATTTCTTATTCTTTATATTTATGGCATTGGCCTATCTTCGCACTTGCCAGATATATAGGGTTTACTGAAAATACAACCTTTATACTTACATGCTTCACCCTAACTTTTGCTCTCGCATATATCTCATATGTTTTCATCGAAAAACCATGTAGAAAAAAACGTTGGTCATTAAAAAAATCATTTATCGTACTTATATTAACCCCTGCAGTATTATTCTTAGCATTATATCCTATCAGTGATAAATATATAGGATTTGAAAGTCGATTTGGCTCTGAGTATGCGCACATTGAATCTTCTCTAAGAGAATTTTCATCATCTGAGCGACCATTATGTATTGATGGAAATAATAATGATGGTAGTAATACTAATTGCATTATAGGAGTGCATAACTCAAGCAAAAAAGCATTTTTAATCGGTGATTCTCACTCCAACCATTTCTGGGGATTTATTGATACCTTGGCAAAAAATGCAGATATGTCAGTTTTAGCCCAAGGCACATCTTCATGTTTAACTCTACCAGGGATCTACCAATTTGATTGGTGGTACTTTAAGAATAGAGTATACCAAGAGTGTCATGACAATACTGAAAAATACTATGATCATATTAGAAATGGAAATTTTGACTATGTCATAATAGGCGAAGTGTGGGATGCATATTCTGGCGATCATATTATTAATAATGAAAATGACAAACGTTCAATTGAATTATCAAGAGAAAGAATTAAAATTTCGATAAGAAAAGCATTAGATATAATCGTAAAGTCGGGTGCAAAACCTGTTATTATAAAAACTATCTACCCAATGCCTGAGAATTATATGACCTGTTTTCAGCGACGTATAAAATTAAGAGAGCAATACAGTGGTGACTCTTGCAACGCTGCATTATGGCATGGGGATAGTAATGAGTGGTTTACTACGTTATTTAATACATTAAAAAATGAATACCCAACGTTGATCATCATTGATCCCAAAGACGTACAATGTTCAAAGGATTCGTGTAAAACAGACATTAATGGTGTCCCTGTCTATCGCGATATAGGACATATGACTGATTATGCCTCTTACAAATTTGGGCAGGAATATCTCGAAAAATTCAAAAACCCTTTTAAATAAATTACAACCGGCCACATAAGGCCGGTTTTTTTTCACGCTTAACTACAGCAATCCGTTAGTTTGGAAAATAGGTTACATATTATTTAGTTTATAAATATCTTCCACTGAAAAGCATCTTAATGAAGTCCAATCAGGTATAAACTCAACTCATCTATCACAGACTGTCCCAGTCAGGCAGCTTATTTACTCTCTTTCTTTTCAGCCTATAAATAGGCCCAACAAAAACGGCTATTGTTTTCATTGGGCCAATAAATACAAAGGCTAGCTATAACAGTAAAGACCAACCAATAAATCTTTAATAAATATACCTCCTCCCCTTTAAGGAATCTGCTTGGTCGGTCGGAACAATATCTCGTTTACATCCATATCATCGGGCTGACCGATGGCGAAGGCGATGGCTCGGGCGAAAGAGTCGGCCGGGATAGCGTTGGCCTGATAGAACCCCAACATGCCTTGCGCCACGTCCTGCTCGGTGATGCTGCTTGGCAGTTCAGTATCGACGGCACCCGGTGAAACGATCGTGGTGCGGATATTCCAAGGTTTGACCTCTTGTCGCAGACCTTCTGACAAGGCGCGTACCGCATGTTTGGTTGCCGAGTAAACGGCGCCGTTTGCCATAATCTTGTGACCGGCAACCGAGGATACATTGATGAAATGTCCAGCCTTCTGGCGCTGCATGTGCGGCAGAGCGGCGGCGATGCCATAGAGTACGCCCTTCAGATTGACATCAATTGTGCGATCCCAATCCTCAACCTTCAGTCGTTCAAGCGCCGAAATCGGCATAAGCCCGGCGTTGTTGACCATGACATCGATTCGCCCGAATGTTTGCACCGCACTATCAACCAGATGTTTTACCGCATCGAGCACGGTAACGTCTGTGGCAACGGCGAGTGCCTGATGTCCTGCGTTATTTAACTCATCGGCCAGCTGTTGCAAGCGCTCGATACGTCGCGCACCGAGTACCACGCGTGCGCCCTGCTCACTCAGCAGGCGCGCCGCCGCCAGCCCGAGGCCGCTGCTCGCCCCGGTAATAACGATGACTTTATCTTTGATGTTGTCGTTGATGTTGTTATTCACAATACGCTCCTCATAATGATGTCAGAGCCGATGTTAGGTAAAAGATTATCAATCCACTAGTAGGCTAAATATTGACTCAGTAACAAGGTGAGATTGATACTGACGGCGAATATTTAAGAGGAATATCTATGCCTATTAGCGATCTTCGTGCTATCGAAACCTTCATCAACGCTATCGAACTCGGCAGTATTCGTCGTGCGGCTGCCGCCCAAGGCGTCAGCCCGCAGGCCGCCAGCCAGTCGCTTGCCGCGCTTGAAGCACATCTGGGCGTGCGCCTATTGCACCGAACGACGCGCAGCCTGGCACTAACCACCGAAGGACAACAGTTCCTCGAAGCGGCCCAACCGGCATTAGCGGCACTGACACGCGCTGGAGATCGAGTGCGTAATGTTAAAGATGCTATTGCCGGACCGCTGCGGATTGTCGCCCCGAAGTACTCATTTTTGCCGGTGCTGTGGCCATTACTTGATGAGTTCTGCCAGCGCCACCCGGAGGTTGAACCGGACGTCAAACTCGACGATCGTATCGGTAGCTGGGTACAAGATCGCGCCGATGTTGGCTTTCGTATTGGCCTGCCGCCGGATGACGATCTCTCGGTTCGCCGCCTGTTCGCCATGCAGCTGATCGCCTGCGCATCCCCGGCCTATATCGCCAAATACGGCGCACCAAATTCAATCGAACAATTGGCCTCACATCGGTGCAGCACCTTCCGCCACCCAGGTAGCGGCCGCGTGCTGCCTTGGCTGTTCAAAGTGGAGGGTGAAGTGGTTTCCATCAATGTGCATCCCGCCTTTGCAAGCAACGATGCACAACTTGAAACGCAGGCGGTGCTATCAGGCCATGTTATCGGCTTGCTTTCTGGGCTATCGGCAGCGGCTCCGATTCGTTCAGGAAAACTCGTGCCGCTTCTTACACAACACGCCACCGATCATATGAGCGTGCATGTTTATTACGGCAGCCGCGCCGCACAACCATCGCGGGTTCGGGCTTTTATCGACCTGACAGTAGAACGATTGGTTAATTCCACAGACTATGTGCTAGATGCGCGGGAGTTAGCGATGGCGGAAGCGAAAGGTCGTAAGAAGGCGAGCGGGAAATCTCGCTAAATACTCCCCAACATTTGGTCAATCCCTAACGAATGCGGTATATTCGCGCCGCTGCGGCAAAATCCGCAGCCGGGCGTAGGAACCCGGAAATCTACTGGCGGCACCGCTCGTTGCGCGTGCCGTCGCTTTGACTCATCCATTGCAAAGTGATTTTGTATTGTGTCAATGGTGACTCAGGCGGGGCAGCCTTCGGGCTGGTCGGTATCCAGTAGAACCGATATTCCTACCCCCGCCTGGGTTGCCACCCAAGAGCGTAGGAACTCCGGTGGTAACGTTGTACGTAAACTACTGGAGGCTGCCAGATGGCTACGACTCTAAACATAATCCACTCTATTTTCTGCATCCACCTCGCCTTTAACGAGGTGGACCATGGATAAAAAACAACTTATCCCCCAATCACCACCAGACTCTTGGTCGCTGTGCGATAGTTGTCGCTTATTAGCACACGCACTGATCGGCCCGCAGAATCATCATGCGCAACATACGCTGTGCCTGATGATGGAAACTCATTTGAAAGCCTTGCAAGCCGCGCTGAATTTACCAATCCCTGAGTATCATCAATCCGCTACACTGCCAGCCAACGATGGCCTGTTTGATGATGTGGAACTTGAGCCGGCTGAACTTTGCGATCAGTGCTTCGCGCTCAATTATGCGCTGCTGATGCTTAGTGATAAATGGGTGAAGGAAGTGATCGCCTTTGTGCTGTGGGAACGTCTGGAAATGCTGCGCAGGTCGCTCTATGTGAACGATGAAGTACAAGCGTAATAGGATTGGCTGTCTTAATGAATTAGCTGTTTCAGGCTACTGAAAAGCCGGTTATTAGGGAAAGTAAACCGTTGGGGTCGTAGCGAGCTCGCCGGAGCGCCCCTAGGATTACTAATCCCGCGTATCTCGATATAAAAGACAACGTTGTTACAATCTGAAGCCGCTCATTGCGGCTTCTTTATATTCTTTAATACACTGTCATTCCGATAACGCCGAGGCTCTATAGCGCTTAACTCGGTCTGGTCGTCAGTTGAGGATAAGGCGCGGCACCAAATCGGTTATCCGGCTTGCTGCTTTGACAGTAAAATACCAAAAGAATCAGCGAACCAATCACGGGAATAAAGTTGAGTAACAACCACCAGCCGCTACGATCGGTATCGTGGAGTCGTCTGATGCTCAGCGTAATACCCGGGATAGCGACCAGCAATGAGTACAGCACGCTAAAGGTATAAATCCCAGCCTCGTGCGCTTCTTCGGTGGAGAATCCCAGATATTTTACGGCTACCCAGCGGTCAAGGATACGCAGTAACCCGACCACGATAAGATTGATCAATAAGAAAAACCAGTAGCCCGCTCTGCGGGTTCTTCCTTGCCAATTAAAGTAATTCCTAAAAGCATCTTTATAAGCTTCCATCTCTTCCCCATCCATAATATCGGTTTATAAAAATTTTGTGGCTATCACCACCACAGAACTTAAGCACAATACTATCGCCATAAATATAGGATTTCGCCACATTTTCATGCCATAGCAATAGCGCAGTACTTACATAATAGAACATAACAATTGTCTCGTTTCATCGCTCAATATGTCACAAAAATAGAACGACAACCGTAAATTAAATCTACTATCATAAAAATAGCCAATTCAATGGGACGATAATGCAGGAACGGGTTGGATAGCATTGACGTCAAGAAACTCGTTGAATTAAGGCATAACCGTGCATAGAAATGTGAGATTGCGTCGAGCATTCATCACATTGTCATTGATGGCGTAATAGATGGATTAATACGGAAGGACTAATCATGACGGATACAAAAAAACTCATAGAAAATGCAGTTGCTACAAAAAATCCTAAAGATGTGGTGTATGCATTTCTGCTGAATACGGCCAAAGAAAACGTTGCCTATGCAGCGACTCAACTGGTCGATGAGAATGCAACCTACACCTCTTTAAATTTTGAAAATAAAGAATTAAAACAAATTGAACCCTGGGCGGGAACATCAAAAGGTCGGCAAGTTTATATCGATACCTTTTCCAATGTTGGCACCTATTGGAATGTCGATGACTTTACGATTAGCGATATATTGTCAGAAAAAGATATCGTGGCCGTATTCGGACAGTTTACCTATACATCCGTGACATTAGGCCATTCATTTACCTCACCGTTTTCAATTAAAGCCCAGGTTAGCGATGGGAAAATCGTGTATTTCCAATTTATGGAAGATACCTACGCATCAGCGGCATCATTCCGCGTTAGTGGTGAATGGATCATTCAGCACCGCAGCGGTGACGAGAATAAGTTCAAGGTCGGCATTAAGTAGACGCTCTAGTTACGCAAACCTAGGGGCAGCACTTCCGCTGCCTCTATCCCATTTTTATCGCTAACTATTGAGAATATTATGTCTGAGCCAATCGATACAACGCTCCATGCATTTGCACAGCAGATGCGTAGTGAATACCGAGCCATGATCCCGGCCGCCGGCCAGCCAGATTTGGTAAGCAACGTAGAAACATTTTTTATTGAGCTACCCTGCGGCTATAGCTTGCCAGCACGCCTCTATACTCCTACCAGAGACAGTAATCAGGAAAAACTACCCATTGTGCTTTTTGTACACGGTGGCGGTTGGGTCTCTGGCGATCTCGATACCCACGATGTTCTGGCTCGCGGTCTGGCCAATGGCGTTCATGCTGTGGTTCTCGCGATAGAATACCGGCTGGCACCGGAACATCCTGCCCCGCGTGGTATTGAAGATGTATATGGCGCGCTGCAATGGTTGGATAACAATGCAGAACAGCTTGGCGCGGATAAAAATCGTCTCGTGATCTCTGGTGACAGCGCTGGCGGCAATATTGCGGCGGTCGTAAGTATGCTGACTAAACAGCGCCAAGGTCCCAATATTCGTGCCCAGTGGTTAATGTATCCGGCAGCGAATTTTGATATCACAACCAACTCTTTTGAGCAGTACGGTCAGACTTATTTCCCGACAAAAGAGGTGATGAAACGGGTCACCGCGTGTTATGTCCCGTCGGGAATGGACGTAAACAGCCCGTTACTCTCATTATTTCACGGTGATTTACCGCAAATGCCGCCTACGCTGATTTCAGTCGGCAGTTATGATCCCCTTTCCGATGGCTGTAAAGACTATGTTCAGGCCCTACAAGATGCTGGAGTACAAGCGAAAGTTAGCGTCTTTGCAAAGCAGCAACATGGCTTTATCCAGTTTTATAAAGATACCGCTAACCACCCAGGCGGCCAGCCTGCATTAGATGAAGGCATCGCGTTCCTGCATCATTACCTCTGAAATACCGGAGAACCCGATAGCGAGTATCACAGCGGTATATCGGGGTCCCCTTCCCGTTACCCGTTAACTAATTGTGCTCGAAAGGCTATTATCTGTGCTGAAGATCTTTCCGCTACCTACAGGTTTTATTTTCAGCGCGATATACCAGCTATTTTCACAATAAGAAGGGGTATTCATAGATGAAGTATTCAGGTTTTAATGCGGCGCTAGCGCTGCTGTCGGGTGTGTTGGCGTTTAACAGCAGCATGGCTCACGCAGATTACGTTAAGCAGTTGCCCGTCTCACAGATCCATCCTACTCAGCCAGCCATTGGCTACGACGAAGTTAAACTGAAAATTGCGGAGCTTAAACAAGACCGCAAAAAGCTCTTTAATGAATTTTGTAAGAACAATGGCGCAGGGAAAGTCACCAGTTTTGATGCGAAATCTGATATTACCGTGGCGAAAAGTTTTCAGTGCGCAGATGCCTTTGGTAGCCAGCTAGCGGAAGTGAAAAGCGCCGTATTAGCACCGGATCATCAGGTGTATCTGACCGACGGGCATCATACCATTAGCGTGTTCCGTGATTTCAGCGGCGATAAAGATTTCCCATATTATGTGCGGATCACCGATGATTTCAGCAAGCTGCCAAGCATGCAGGCTTTCTGGGATACCATGCAACAGAAAAACCTGGCTTGGTTGAGCGATCCTCAAGGCAACATCGTCAAGCCAGAGGATCTGCCAAAGCAGGTGGGAATGAAGTACATGCCGAATGATGACTATCGTTCCGTGGTGTATTTCTTGCGTGGTGCTGCCTATAAAAAAATGGATGATGCGCCGCCATTCCTCGAATTCTACCTTGGCAGCTGGTTACGGACTCATGCACCGGTTAAAGGTGATGCGCTGAAAACCGAAGCCGGTTACGCCGCCTACTTGTCTGAAGCCGCGCAAGCACTCACCGCAGCCGATGGCTCGCAACACGCCACCGCGGATGCCAAATCACCGACGTTAGATCAATTGGGTAAACTCGATAGCGTAAAAAGCAAAAAACTCAAAAAATTAACTGAAGAAGATGGCAAGCTTACTCAGTTGTTCTCTGACAAAGCTTAATGCGTAATAGGTAAGGCGGTTTTCCCGCCTTACCTCTCTGTGACTTATCCGCTATTCATCTGCTCGCTAATGCGGTATTACTAGCAAATACTATACCTTTCGGTAAAAACAATAAGATAAAGGGTTTTAATTAAAATAATATCCATGCAGAAAACCGCATAAAACATGTATAACCCACCGGTTGATGTGATGAACGTAAGTACCCCCCATTCCATTTAGTAAACAAAATGATTGAAAACAATTCACTTTTTGAAAATAACCAGTTCAAGTAAGCTTCATTACATGGGTTACACACTTATTAATACCATCTTGCTTAGAAAGTAATTGAATAATTACATCACATGGATCTCTTACGATAAAACCCATGAAACACCACTAACAAATTAATCAGTTAATAAAATATCGTGGGTTATTAAAAATAACATACCTTCTATTTATAATGCGTGCTGACCCTCACACCATTTAAATCTATGACGGATATTTAAGACAATCCACATGAATTATATTTTTAAAAAAACATGAATTTCAACGCTATGAATTTTCACACCAATAGATATTAGAAAATTATGATGAGGAGTTTACCATGAGAATTTTACATACCATGTTTCGAGTTACCGATTTAGATGCCGCAATTAAATTTTATCACGATGTGCTTGGCATGAAACTATTAAGAAAATCTGTATATGAAGAAGGTCGTTTCACTTTGGCTTTTGTCGGTTATAAAGATGAACGCGAAGCCGCGGCTATCGAATTAACCCATAACTGGGATGTCGGCTCTTATGAATTAGGTGATTCATTCGGCCATGTGGCCATTGAAGTTGATGATGCGGCAGCAACCTGCGCTTTAGTTAAAAAACAGGGGTATAAAGTGACACGGGAAGCCGGGCCAATGAAACACGGAAAAACAATTATTGCGTTCATCGTCGATCCTGACGGTCATCAAATTGAGTTGATTCAAAAAGGAACTCAGTTCGATTAAATATCAACTCAACAATAGGGAATTTATGTATGAACACCACTGAATCAATCCAATCAAGAAAAACCTATAAACGCATGACCAATATCAGGTTTGATAGAGAGATTCAGTGGTGGGTAGACCCATAGCCCCAACCCATGAAGTGATGGGAAATCAGGCTTTACGCATAAAAATTAATTGCATATGCAAATATTAACCTTGCAAATTTACTTGAAATTGCAAATACTAATCTTATCAATTTAGTTGCAAGTGCAAATAAAATAGATTTTTTAATGTTCTATTTCAGCGACCTCTCATTCCTCTTTTGTGAATAACGAAAAATGAATACATCAACGCTTCCACAAAATATTCAGATCATTGAACAAGCACTAAACTGGTCTCGTCACGAGGAAATCTGGTTATGTACCGTCTTGCAGACATGGGGCTCCTCTCCTCGCAGTCCTGGTGCATTAATGGTGGCAAATGCTCGTGGTGAGTGGTGCGGTTCGCTATCGGGAGGCTGTGTTGAAGAAAGCTTTTTAAGCCAACTCAAAAATGGAGACTGGCGGGAGGCTAGTCAGGTCGTGCGCTATGGTGCAGATGGCTTGCAACCAGATATCAGTTTGCCATGTGGCGGGAAGCTGGATATTTTGATTGAATATCTCCCAGCCGGGAGTAATACCAGTGCCTATCTCGAACAGTTACACCGTGCGTTTATGGGATATCAGCCGGTTTGTAAAACCCTCGTCTTGCCTGCTGCCTGCCAACATATCTCTCCCTGCGAGCCCACCGGGCACCCCGCCGTTATATATGACGCGCCGCAAGTGACTATTTGGCATGACGCCGCGCCATGCTTATTTATCGCAGGCTATTCTAGCGTTGCCGAGTACTGCATAAGCTTTGGCTATGCACTGGGCTTTGAAGTGATTGTCTGTGAACCCCGGGAGGAGATATTTTCTAAACTTGCCCACACATTGCCAAAGCACGTCCGCCTTATCACCCGCCTTCCCGCCACCTATTTAGAAACGGAAGGATGTCATGCCAGAACCGCAATCGTCGCCCTCACACACGATGCGCGTATGGATGACTTAACACTGATGGAGGCGGTAAATACCCCGGCCTTTTATATCGGAGCAATGGGATCAAAGAATAATAGTCAGAAGCGTTTCGAACGCCTTACGCGTGTAGCCGGTCTTAGTGAAACTGAATTGGCGAGGATACATGCGCCTATTGGTCTGGATCTTGGCAGTAAAACGCCCGCCGAAATTGCCTTGTCAGTGTTAGCAGATATTGTCTCTTATAAAAATGGCCTCTAGCGGCGTAATAACCCGCGTAGCCTTACCTCTATAAATCATCGACAAAACCAAAGGCGGCCACCGAGAACAGATACACCTTATCTGCACTCAATTGATAGCCGCATAACATGATCAACTAAAGCGCTTACACTTCATTAGGGGCGGTAATATCTGCTGAAAAAGGCAAAGATTGCCATAGTTTCCCGCTGGCCTTGTGTAATGCACTCGCCAGTGCCGGCGCCAGTACCGCCGTTGCAATCTCACCAGTCCCCTGCGGCGACCGCTCACTATCAACTAATAGCACTTCTATATCAGGCATCTCTTCAAGATTGATAATGCCGTAATTATTGAAGTTACTTTGCTGTACCGCACCATATTCAAAAGTGACTTCACTGTGTAGCGCTCCGCTGAGAGCAAAACCCAATCCACCTTCGATAGTCGCACGCACCAAAGATGGGTTAATCACCTTGCCGCAATCAACACCGCAAAATATGCGGGCCACCCGCCAGCGATTACCAATCACTTCAATATCCACCACTGCCGCGACATAAGAGACAAAGACTTTATCTCTGGCGAGCCACACATTGACCGCTAAACCACGAAAATGGTTATCGGGCAAGGGTGAGTCCCACTTGGCAAGCTTGGCCGTTTCATTCATAACGCTGAGCATCTCTGGGGCGTTTTTCAACAGGCGCTGGCGATAGGCCAATTCATCTATTCCAGCTTTATAGCTAAGCTCACTAATAAAACTTTCGAGGAAAAAAAGACTGGCAACACTGCCAACACCACGTAAAAACGCCAGAGGGATATATTGATCGATGATGCTTTCTTCAACACGCAAAGCGGGAATGTCATAATCCATATCGTAAGCGCACTCGACAATGGTCTCATCCCAACCGCCATTCTTTTTGACCCTGGCCCGCTGAAGCTGCCAATGTAAACCTTGCCCCGCATACCGAGCCCACAATGCCTGCGGATACCCTTCCTCATCCAACACTGCCTGATAATGACTGCTACTGCCGGTACGATAATAGCCATGCTGAATATCTATCTCGCGTGGATAGATAACTTTTACCGGTTTCCCGGTCGCTTTAGAGGCCAAAGCCGCATGCAATGCCGCATCAGGCGTATATTTACGCCCAAAACTGCCTCCAAGAAACGTCGTGTTCACAACGACTTGCTCAGCCGTCATGCCAAACATTTTGCTGAGCAACATGCGAACAAAATCTTGCCCCTGGAAAGGTCCCCAGGCAGTTATCCGATCTTTCTCAACAAAAACGGTACCATTGCAGGGCTCCATTGTGGCGTGTACCACATAACCAGAGCGGTAACTGGCTTGGTAATATTTATTGCTATCTCGCGCCGCATTAATAATTTCTGGCGCATTGTGACGATCCGTGGCAGCCACCATTGCTCCCGATTGCAGCGCCAACTTACTTTGTTTGTTAATGCTCGCGGTTGAAAAGCTATCTTTCGTGCTGTGTTGGTATTCCACTTGCAAAAGATCGGCGGCTTTCTTTGCCTGCCAATAACTGTTTGCGACCACAATCACCGTATTCAACGGCATATCAGGGTCAAGCTTGACCATATTGAGTGTTGAAAGCTGGCACGTCAGTACCAAATCGACCACGCCGGGTAACGCCCTGATGCGGCTTTCATTAAGGATCCTGACAATTTTGCCATTGAGCGAAGGCACCATCCAAGGCACCCCCACCAACATATCAGGGACATCAACATCAATACCAAACAGCGCCTTACCATTCACCTTTGCCGGTGTATCCACACGTCGCAATGGCTGACCAATAAAGCTCTGATGCTCTTGCTCAGGCGTTTTTAAAGGTGGGTCCATCTCTAGAGGGATATCTGATGCCCAATGAATAACCTCTGAATAACTGACTTTTCGCCCAGAAAGAGTATCAATAATGAAGCTTTTTTCTGTTCGGCAATAGCTCGGCTCAACGCCCAACTCTCGGGCACCGGCGGCAAGAAAGAATGCCCTCCCCTGAGCGCCAGCCAGGCGAGTACGCTGGTAGAAATTGGTCATGGAAGTCGATGCGGCGACAAATTGTGCCTTATCCTCTCCACCGGCAACCTGTCGATAAGCATCACGGTTAGTGACAAACTGGACCTCAACCTTATCCCAATCAGCATCCATTTCCGCCGCAACGACTTCCGCCAGCCCGGTATAGATCCCCTGTCCAACTTCAGATTGTGACACACCAATCACCACCTGATTATCTGGGCCAACCCAGATCCAGTCATTTAATTCCTGATTACCTTCTGGCAATTGTGCCTGCTGTAACAGCATTGCTGATTTGAGCGTTGGTCCTAAAGGGATTAACAGTGCAAGACTGCCTGCACCTAACAAAAAATTACGCCTGGTGATGGTCATTTTCACCCTCCAACTCTTGGGCATTCTGGTGCAAACGCTTCAATGCCAGCTTGATACGGTGGTAAGTCGCACAACGGCACAGATTTGTCACCTGGCGATATAGCTGTTGTTCAGAAGGCAAAGGGCGTTGAGCTAACACCGCTGAAACCTTCATAATCATCCCTGACTGGCAGTAACCACATTGTGGTACATCTTCATCAATCCAGGCTTGCTGGACGGGATGGAAAGCACCATGTGCCAGACCTTCAATGGTGGTCACTCTTCGATTTTCTACCAATTTTAACGGGTAGCTACATGAGCGAACCGCTTTGTCATCAACATGTAAAGTACAAGCGCCACACGCCCCAATTCCGCAGCCAAATTTTGTCCCGGTTAATTTGAAATGTTCACGAATAACCCAAAGCAGCGGGGTATCAGGCTCACCATCAAAGGAAACCGGTTTGCCATTAAGTATAAAATTCATACGCTATATCCCTATTATTGAGGTTTGCCAGCACGCTTACGGCTTATTTGCCACCCAAGGAGAACGACGAGTAATAACGCCGCTCCACCGCCCCAAGGCATCAAACGTAATAACAACGGTTTCGCTCCGCCTTGGCGTTGCTGCGCGACAAAATCTCCGCTGACCTGAACGTGCGGATTACCGAAACTGGCTGTGACGTAATTGGCGACTTGCGCAATTTGCTCATCGCTTAATGTGTCGCGTAATCCCGGCATATGAACAGGGGCAAACCTGCCCTGACGATCGACACCATCTAAAATCACCATAACTAAATTGCTCGGGTTATGATTTCCAGTTGTTGAGTTATGGGTTAGCGCAGGGAAGCTATCATTATTCGCGCCCTGGCCCGCATCACGGTGGCAGGCCGCACAAGAGCTCAAAAATAATGCTTTGCCAGGCAAGTGCTGTGCACGCGCTGGATCGCCTGCATAGCTCCAGGCAGGTTGTTGATCTTCCGGATCTCGTACTGCCGGGATCTGACGTAACCAAGTGACAATCGCGTCGATATCGCTATCGTTCAAATAGCTAAGGCTATTTTCAACCGCTTCTCCCATTCCACTCGCGGCGATCCCTCGACCTTCCACATGTCCCGTTTTTAAATATTGTTTGAGTTGCGCGTCACTCCAACCTCCTACGCCACTAATAGGATCGCTGGTAATATTCGGTACAGCCCAACCTCCGACTTGCCCGCCGGAAAATCTAGCCGATCGACTTTCCCCCATCATAAAATTACGTGGACTATGACAAGCGGAACAGTGGCCTAGCACCTCCCCCAAATAATCACCGCGCTGCAATTGAACATCTTTAAGAGAGGTCACGGGCGTGGGGAAATAGTTATTAAATAAATTCCATATCCCCATCATTGGACGTATTGACCAAGGGAAACCAAGGTGCGTCTCTGGAGCCGCTTTATTTACCGGTTGAACACCAAACTTGAGCCAAACAAATAAGGCATGGATATCATCATTGGTCATCCCTTGATAAGCGGTATAAGGCATCGCTGGATATAAGTTTTTACCATCACGCCGGATCCCCTGAGTCAGCGCTTTTTTAAAATCTTCTTCGCTGTATTTACCGATTCCATAGTCAACTGATGGCGTAATATTGCTGCCAATAATCTCCCCCATTGGCGTTGCAATAGGCACGCCGCCGCTGTAATCAGGACTACCGGCTGACGCCCCTTTATGACAGGCGTTGCAATCAGCCGCCTGAGCCACATAAGCTCCGCGCGCTAGTAAAGCCGGATCGGGCGATGTGCTATCCGCCCTGGCAGGCGAGCCGATCAACAGACTCGACATCAGCAACGTGGCAAAATTAATGGTTAAAAGTGTCTTCATGAACAGCATCCATGGCCGGAGTGGCCTCGAAAGCCACAAAAAAATTAACCAATAAATTCAATTTGATAATAGAGATTCATCGCAACAACCATGTTGGATGTTACTGAGTTAATCAGACTAAATTTATTTGCATTTGCAAATAAATTTAGTTCAGGCGATGAAAAAAAACAATGAATATGCGGAAGGTTTGCGTAGATAACACGAATTGCCAAAAATGGAGGAAATCAGGCTCTGGTTGCTGCAACAGTTTTATTTTATGCCGTCAAAAAGGGAGAAATGGTCAGCTCACATTGCATGTGGCTAAACGTTACTTTACCTTAGCTGCAAAGCCCAACACTCGGAGAACTTATGAGTAAAAACAAAACTCCCGCATGGCGACTCGGTATTCATCTCGATATATCAAATCGCCTTTGGCAGGAGGCAATGAATAAAAACATTACTTATACGAAAATTAACCGTCCGCATTGGCTGGCGCTGGGTGCAATTGATGAGCTCGGTGCCAACTGCAATATGACGCAAATATGCGACTATCTTCAGTGTGAGGTTTCAACCTGTTCGAGAGCATTAGCGTTTCTGGAAAAAAACCAGTTAATTACCAAAACGATTATGGAAGGGGACAAGCGAGCAAAAGGCGTCACAATTACCGAGGAAGGAAAGCACTTGCTCGAAGAATTGGATATACACGCCGAAGCCTCACGTAAACAGTTACTACTTGATGTCTCTCCTGAGCAATTGGCCACTTTTAAATATGTGGTTGAGAAGATCAAAGAACGTGCGTTGCATATTATTCAGCAGGATAGTGACAGCGCGGAAGAAACTGAGGAAGTAGAAAAGCCGCTTAAAAAGAAAAAACACCACAGCCTGTAATGGAACAAGCTGCGGTTTTATATTATCAATCATCAAGATTTCGGCGTTTTTTTCTGGCTTGAAATCCAATCGGCTAAATCCTGATTGCCTTGCGCCGCTGCCAGCGAGGCCGCTGTATTCCCTTTTTTATCGGCAATCTGTAGGTCAGCGCCCTTTTCACTTAGAAACTGTAAAAAGGCCTTATGCCCGAAGAGTGCAGCGAACATCGCGGCAGTCTGGCCGACATCATTTTGTAGATTGATTTGGGTCCGAGGGTCTTGTAGCAGTACCTGGGCAGCCTTGATATCGCCGTTAAATGCCGCGCCCATTAATGCACTGCGCCCATGATTATCTGTCTGGTTTGGGTTCGCGCCGTGAGCCAGTAGATAAGCGGCAATATGATTCTGATTGTGGTAAATCGACAGTATTAGCAGGCTATAGCCGTTGTCATCGGTGTCATTAATATTAGCGCCCTGCTTTAGCGCCGTCTCGATCGTACTCAGATCGCCGCTACGCGCCGAATCAATAAGAGCAGGGTTTAACGCGGCTAACACTGAGTGGTTGAGCAATAATGCCACCAGCATCGTGGCGAGCATTATCAATTTTCTTTTTAGCATGTCATTACTGCCCGCTATCGCGGGCAGTCTCCGGTTAAATTAGTCTTTTAGCTTCTCGGCCAACACTTTGATGGCGTTAACATCATCTTTGGTACGCTGTGCCAGACGAGTACCGTAAGTCGCATCGGCTTTGTAGAAATGGCTGAGCATGGTTTGACGAACGCTGTCATTTTTCACCTTCTGCAACTCGCCACCGAGGGCTTCAATCAGGTCATCCTGCTGTTGTGGCGTCAGTGAATGGTAATAAGCGCCGGCCTGCTCGAAGTTATCAGTTTTAGTAATCAACTCCTGCTGCACCGTACCGCTGAGTGGCGTTCTGGTCGCCTTATAAGCCGGATTGTCGGTGACCGATCCCTGCTCAACAGACGGTTGATAGTTCACATCACCTTTGGTCTCGCCCTGATTACCACTGCCATCCTGGTTGTAGTTATTAACCGCGACACGCGGACGGTTAATCGGCAGTTGCTGATAGTTCGCTCCTAAGCGATACATATGGGTATCAGCATAAGAGAACAGTCTGCCTTGCAACATGCGATCTTCGGAAGGTTCAATACCTGGCACCAGATTGGAAGGATCAAAGGCCGCGGACTCAGTCGTCTGGAAGAAGTTTTCCGGTATTTTATTCAGCGTCAGGGTACCAATTTTAGTTTCTGGTACGCCCAGCCACTCTTTGGTGTCATCCAGCGGGTTATAACGGAAGTTATTTAATTGATCCGGTGTCAGGGTTTGAATATAAAGATCCCATATTGGGAAGTGGCCCTGTTTAATATTGCTATAAAGATCGTCGGTCAGATTATTAAAATCTTTCCCTTGTTCCACTTTGGCCTGTTCAACATTGTAACCTTCATTACCTTGACGGCTCTTAAAGTGGAACTTCACATAAGTGACGTCACCTTTAGCATTGATAAATTTAAAGGCGTGAACGCCATAACCATCGACTTTTCTATATGACGCGGGGATGCCACGGAAGGAGAAAATACGCGTCAACATATGCGTACTT
Source organism: Rouxiella sp. Mn2063 (assembly GCF_049319665.1). Taxonomy (NCBI): domain Bacteria; kingdom Pseudomonadati; phylum Pseudomonadota; class Gammaproteobacteria; order Enterobacterales; family Yersiniaceae; genus Rouxiella; species Rouxiella sp. Mn2063. Next base: position 193,219 of record NZ_JBMOUD010000008.1, read on the forward strand.
TCTGGCTGATGGCTAAAGAAATCAAAATAGCGATTAGGATCTTGTACGTTGGTAACAGGCGATGGTTTTAAAGAGTGGATCATATCCGGGAACTTCATCGCATCGCGAATAAAGAACACCGGCTCGTCTAAGCCCAATAAATCCCAATTACCTTGTGCGGTATAAAACTTGATGGCAAAACCATGCGGATCACGCAACTCTTCCGGCGAACCGTTAGAGTGAATTACCGTTGAAAATCTTAAGAAAAGTGGCGTTACCGTACCGGGCTTAAAGACATTAGCAATGGTGAGATTACTGATATCTTTATCGGCCTTAAACTCGCCAAAAGCGCCTACACCACGCGCATGTACCACGCGCTCTGGAATACGTTCACGGTCGAAGCGCTGTAACTTTTGAATAAGATGGCTATCTTGCAATAGTGTTGGACCATTCGGACCAGCGGTCTGCGAATTCTGATTATCACCAACCGGTGCACCATTATCCTGAGTCATTTGCGTATTATTTACCGCGAGTGCGGTCAGTGGGGTTAATAAGGCGAGAGCGATTCCACTCGCTAATAGTTTTGCTTTCATTGCACTGCTCCTGTTTTTTTATAATACCCACAGCGATTCTAATCATAAAACCATTTTGATTGAGTTATTGATTTAATAGGTAAATGCACCAATTACGAATGTACTTAAATCGTAATAAAATGGGATATACGAACAATTGGCTGGTATTTAATAAGAAAACAGAACGTCATAATTCAATTTATTTAATATTAATCCTATATGAAATAACGGAGAAAAAAGAAGACAAAGGAATAACCGAATGAATATCACATTTATATAATATACAGGTTGCATTAAGATAAAATTGAAAGGGAGATATTGCAGTATCAGAGGCCTGCTAGCCAATACTAACTCAGCCTCTGATAATCATACTTTTCAAAATATCGTCAATATTTTGTCTGGTTCTGCGCGGGTCAGACGAGGCAACGCGCCCTGAACATCCGGCGCCTAACCACTAGCCCCTAGTAGCGCACCATGATTGATTTCAACTCGGTGTAATCTTCAATAAATGCACTACCAAACTCGCGCCCGATTCCTGAGCCTTTCATGCCGCCAAAAGGCACCGCTGGGTCAAGGAAGGTATGCATGTTAATCCACACCATGCCGGCCTCGAGCCTTTCACTAACCCGCAGTGCTTTGCTTATGTTATGTGACCAAACGCTGGCAGACAGACCGAAAGGCGAAGCGTTGATTTTCTGTAAGGCCTCTTCTTCATCATGATAAGCAATAAAGCTACATACTGGCCCAAATGTTTCCTCGCTTAGCAACTGGCTGTTAAACGAAGCCGCGCGGATTGCCGTCGGCTGCACAAAATAGCCTTTCTTATCGAGCGACTGACCGCCATAAATAATTTCATCGCCATCGGCTTTCGCTTTCTCGATCAAATTAAGGATTTTGTCATATTGCGCTTTGTTGGCGATCGGCCCCATTTCAGTCGCGTCATCCAATGGGTCACCAATTTTCACCGCCGCCAGACGTGCTTTTAGCTTCGCCAACACCGCTTCTATTTTACTTGCAGGCAACCAGATGTTTTCAGCGGCGGCACATATTTGTCCCTGATTTAGATAACCTGCTTCCATGATACCGTTCACTATTTCATCTTCATTTAAATCATCAAAGAAAAGCGCGGCGTTTTTGCCACCAAGCTCCAACGTGAGTTTTTTCCCGGTTTTGGTCGCAGACTCTTTGATGTGTTGGCCGGTAGCGACCGACCCTGTGAAGCTTATTTTTGCGCAGGCCGGATGCTCAATAAGATAAGCCCCCAATCCGGCCCCCCGGCCGTTGATAACGTTAATCACGCCCGCAGGGAAACCACACTCGGTCGCGAGTTCGGCAACGCGCAACAGCGTTAGCGGTGTATATTCGCTGGGTTTTAAGACCACGGTACAGCCACAGACTAATGCAGCCGCCAACTTCCAAATGGCGATCATTATCGAGAAATTCCACGGGATAATGCCGACGACGACACCTACGGGCTGGCGACGCGTAAAAGCGGTGTATTTTTCTCCCGCGAACGATGGCAGGGAAACATCTAGCGTCTCGCCATTGATTTTTCCTGCCCATCCGGCGAAATAACGTAGAAAGGCTATCGACTGCTCAACCTCCAGCATTCGGGCTAATTGGAGCGTTTTGCCAGAGCAAACACTCTCTATTTGCGCCAATGCTTCACGCTCTTGTGCGAGTTTATCGGCTAATTTCAGTAATAACGCACCGCGTTGTAAGGTTGGCATATTACGCCATTCCCCCAGGGCTTTTTCGGCAGATAACATCGCCAGGTTAGCCTGCTGCTGCGTGGCGCTGTTGACGATGCCCACGACAGAACCATCGGCAGGATTGATTATGTCAATAGCCTCTCCGCCTCCCACTTCGGATAAGCCTTCAACAAAATTACCATGTGCACGCTTTAAGAACGCTCTGACTTGAGGCAGTAAATTATCATTATTCATGCTCTTCTCCTGTTCACGTCTATATTCAGATTTAGAACCTATCCCAGTAGGCGTTATTGTTGCAGGCATGTTGGACACGGAGAGCACACAGAGACCGGAACGTACACGCAGTACGTGAGGATTTCGAGCACTGCTCAGGTTCAACAGAACAAATTAAATAGCACTAATGGGATAGGATCTTATACTTACCTAGTGAAAATCTTCCGTTATGTAATCACGACATTCATTTAAAAAATCATGAAAACCTCAATACATACCAATCAGTTGAAATGAAATTTAATAGCGTTAATTTTAAAATGGAAATTATCAGAATATTTTTCACAATATATTACTCATAAATCATTATGATAGAAAAATCATGAATTAATTACTTTATGGATTTAATCGCATTAAATTACTACCCATCCCATCACCTTCGTTCCCTTTTAACACCTCCACAGTAAAAATTAATGCAATATTTTTAAATTTCATAAACATGTTAACAAACTGATTTAATTAAACAAAATAACATGGCGCTACATTTCCACTTACTCAAAATAAAAATTAAACACATAAAAATAAAAGATAAAATAACATAAAACCAATAATTAAACCTGCATCACACTTTTATGACATTCCCTTGATATTCGTTCCATTCGAGCATAAAAATAAATTCATTAATATGATAACAATTAAATTATAGCTGAAACCGTAACGTGAGGAGTTGTGATGAAAAGGTCTATATTTGCCGTTGCTCTAAATCACCGTTCGCAAATAGAAAAATGGAGTGATGACTTTCAGCAATCCCCTTACGTAAAGCCACCTCAAACGCCGATATGGTTTATCAAGCCACGCAATACTCATCGTAATAATCATGATGTCATTAGCCTGCCAGCCGACCATCAGACTTTTATCGGGGCCACTATTGGCGTAGTGATTAAGCAAAAAGCACGTAAGGTCAGCCAATCTCAAGCCGGGCAATATATCGCGGGTTATGTTTTGGCTAACGAGCTGAGTTTGGTAGAAAGCAGTTTTTATCGCCCTGCGATTAAAGCCAAATGTCGCGATGGCTTTTGTCCTATTGGCGAACTGACGCCAATCGATGACATTCGCGGGCTGGAGATCACCACCGAAGTCAACGGCACTATTGAGCAGGTTTGGTCTGTCGCCGATTTGCAGCGCGATGCCTTTGAACTGATCGCCGCATTAAGTGATTTTGCCACCTTACAAGCAGGCGACATTATTTTACTGGGCACACCGCAGCAACGTATCTTGGTGCACCCTGGCGATACTGTTGTTATCAAAGCGCCAGGTTTTACGCATCTTAGCAATCAATTTACCGATAGCCTTCACCCAGTAGAACAACCCGACGGGTACCCAACGTTTTTTGCTCTGGGTTTAAATTATGCCGACCACGCCAGCGAGTTAGATTTTAAAGCCCCGGAAGAGCCGCTTATTTTCCTCAAATCACCCAATACCATTACCGGGGATCACAGCGTCAGTATTCGTCCCGATAATCTTGATTACATGCACTACGAAGCCGAGCTGGTCGTGGTGATAGGTAAAACCGCGCGCAATGTTAGCGTCGAGCAGGCGCTCGATTATGTCCAGGGCTATACGCTGTGCAATGACTACGCGGTACGTGACTATCTCGAAAACTACTATCGTCCCAATTTACGGGTGAAAAGCCGCGATACGTTAACGCCACTCTTACCCAAGGTAATTGCACGCAGCGCCGTGCCTGATGCACAAAACCTGTCTTTAAAAACCTACGTTAACGGCGAATTGCGCCAATCAGGTAACACCCGCGACATGGTGTTTGATGTGCCCTTTCTTATCGCTTATTTGAGCGAATTTATGACGCTGCAACCTGGCGACATGATTGCGACCGGCACACCCAAAGGCCTTTCTGACGTCCAACCCGGGGATGAAGTGGTCGTCGAAATTGAAGGCGTTGGTCGATTGACCAACTACGTTGTCAGCGAACAACACTACGAGGAGAGCCTGAAATGAAGAAAATTAACCATTGGATAGACGGCAAAAATGTCGGAAGCCCTGACTACTTCACCACCACGAACCCAGCTAATGGTGAGGTTCTCGCAGAGGTTGCCTCCGGTAGCGAGAAAGAGATCCACCTTGCGGTAGAAGCCGCCAAAAATGCCTTTCCTAAGTGGGCGAATACGCCAATGAAAGAGCGCGCTCGCTTAATGCGCCGCCTTGGTGAGCTTATTGATAAAAATGTACCGGAGATTGCCGAACTCGAAACCGCAGATACCGGTTTGCCGATCCACCAGACCAAAAATGTGCTGATCCCTCGAGCATCCCATAACTTCGAATTTTTCGCTGAAATCTGCCAGCAGATGAACGGCCGCACCTACCCGGTCGATGACAGCATGCTCAACTATACGCTGATACAGCCGGTGGGCGTCTGTGCATTAGTTTCGCCATGGAATGTCCCTTTTATGACCGCAACCTGGAAAACCGCACCTTGTCTGGCTTTAGGGAATACCGCGGTGCTTAAAATGTCAGAGTTGTCGCCGCTAAGCGCCGACCGATTAGGGGAATTAGCCCTAGAAGCCGGTATTCCAGCCGGAGTTTTAAACGTGGTGCAAGGCTATGGCGCAACCGCAGGCGATGCCTTGGTACGCCATAAAGACGTCCGCGCCGTCTCCTTTACCGGCGGTACGGCAACCGGTCGCAACATCGTTAAAAATGCCGGGCTGAAGAAATTCTCCATGGAGCTGGGCGGAAAATCTCCGGTTTTAGTCTTTGAAGATGCCGATATCGAACGTGCGCTCGACGCCGCTCTATTCACTATTTTCTCTATTAATGGCGAACGCTGTACCGCCGGTTCGCGCATTTTTATCCAAGAAAGCATCTACCCAGAATTTGTAAAGCGTTTTGCCGAACGCGCTAATCGTCTGCGCGTAGGAGATCCCACCGATCCGAACACACAGATAGGGGCACTGATCAGCCAGCAGCATTGGGAAAAAGTTTCGGGCTATATCCGGTTAGGCATTGAAGAAGGTGCCACATTACTGGCCGGCGGCCCGGACAAACCAGAAGGCCTACACCAGGGAAACTTCTTGCGCCCAACCGTACTGGCCGATGTTGATAACCGCATGCGTATCGCCCAGGAAGAAATTTTTGGCCCCGTCGCCTGCCTGTTGCCTTTTAAAGATGAAGCAGAAGGACTGCGTTTGGCAAATGACGTCGAATACGGCCTGGCCTCTTATCTATGGACGCAAGATGTCAGCAAAGTGCTGCGTCTCGCACGCAGTATCGAAGCCGGTATGGTGTTTGTGAATACCCAAAATGTCCGCGACTTACGTCAGCCATTTGGCGGAGTAAAAGCCTCTGGAACCGGCCGTGAAGGCGGTGAATACAGTTTTGAAGTCTTTGCCGAAATGAAAAACGTCTGTATTTCGCTCGGCAATCATCCCATCCCTAAATGGGGTATCTAGTCGAGGCCGTTGATGCAGTAGACCTCGCAATATCACAGGGCAACGACGCGCAATAAAGCCGATGTCGTTGTGATGCACGCATAATGCGCTAACCATGAGAGAACATAAATATGGCGATGAAAACCATAACATCTTCGGTACCCGCACCCGACATTTTGCGCTGTGCTTATATGGAAATACAGGTGACAGACCTGCAAGCTGCGCGAGAGTTTTATGTCGATATCCTGGGCCTGACCGTCACCGAAGAGGACGAACGGTCTATTTATCTGCGCACTCTGGAAGAGTTTATCCATCACAATCTGGTGTTGCGTAAAGGGCCGATAGCCGCTGTTGCGGCTTTCTCTTATCGAGTACGCAGCCCGGAAGATGTCGATAAAGCCGAAGCGTATTTCAAGGCATTGGGCTGTCGAACTGAGCGGCGAGCGACGGGTTTTACAAAAGGCATCGGGGATTCTGTTCGCGTTGAAGACCCGCTCGGTTTCCCTTATGAATTTTTCTATGACGTTCAGCACGTCGATCGTCTAGCCTGGCGCTATGACCTTTACACGCCGGGCGCATTGGTTCGCCTGGATCACTTCAATCAAATTACCCCCGACGTGCCGCTCGCCGTTGAATATATTCAAGGGTTAGGTTTTCGCGTAACGGAAGATATTCGTGATGCAAACGGCGTGGTTTATGCCGCTTGGGTGCGCCGCAAACAAACCGTGCACGATACCGCCATGACCGGCGGCGCTGGCCCGCGTATGCACCATATTGCCTTCTCTACCCATGAAAAACACAACATCTTATCTATCTGCGACAAGTTAGGCGCATTACGCAAATCAGACCTTATCGAGCGCGGGCCTGGCCGTCACGGCGTCTCAAATGCGTTTTATCTCTACTTGCGCGATCCCGATGGGCACCGCGTAGAAATTTACACGCAAGATTATTACACCGGTGACCCAGATAATCCGGTCGTCAGTTGGGATGTACATGATAACCAACGTCGCGATTGGTGGGGCACGCCAGTAGTGGCCAGTTGGTATACCGACGGGTCTTACGTGCTGGATCTTGATGGCAATCCGCAGCCGGTCATCGAGCGTCACGCCCCGAGCGAGATGGCCGTTACTATCGGCGCAGATGGTTTCTCCTATACCCGCAAAGAAGACACGACAGAAGGATTTAAGCTCGGCAATACGCTGTAACTGGGCAGCAGACCCGCCTCGATAATCACCACAGCTAAACCGATGGGTACAAAGCCCGTCGGTGGGCCAATAGATGTCTAACAGACGTCGCTTAAGGAGCCTGACTATGCCCCATTTTATCGTCGAATGTACCGAAAACATTCGTGAACCAGCACGGCTGCCCGCGCTCTTTTCACACGTCAACGCCCTGCTCGCCGATAGCGGTATTTTCCCGCTTGCCGGCATTCGCAGCCGCGTGCACTGGATTGATACCTGGCAAATGGCCGATGGAAAAAACGATTACGCCTTCGTCCATATCACATTAAAAATCGGCCACGGCCGCACGGTCGAAGCGTTGCAACCGCTAATGAACACGCTATTCGAGACCATTAAATTACATTTCGCCGATCTGATGGCAACGCGTTATCTGGCGCTGTCGATGGCGGTAGAGGAGCTGCATCCGGTACTCAATTTCAAACAAAATAATGTCCACGCGTTATTTCGCTGAAAACTCAACGAAACGGGAGAGGCACGATGTTAAACCCCCAAACCATCCATAGCCTGGCGCGTGAACTGCATCTGGCAGAGCAAAACCGCGAACAAATCCGTCAGTTATCCTTACGCCATCCAGAGATGACTATTGAAGATGCTTACGCTATTCAACGTGAATGGGTGGCGGCGAAAATCGCCGAAGGTCGCGAATTAAAAGGCCATAAAATCGGGCTGACGTCCAAAGCCATGCAGGCCAGTTCACAAATCGATGAGCCTGATTATGGCGCCCTGCTCAATGACATGTTCTTCGAAGAAGGCAGCGATATTCCTATCGAACGCTTTATCGTTCCCCGCGTCGAGGTTGAACTGGCATTTGTATTAGCTAAACCGCTGCGAGGCCCAAACTGCACGCTGTTTGATGTGTATAACGCCACCGATTATGTCATCCCTGCGCTGGAAATTATCGATGCCCGCTGCCACAACATTGACCCCGAGAGCCAACGGCCACGTAAAGTCTTCGACACCATATCCGACAATGCCGCCAATGCTGGTGTCGTGATGGGCGGACGTCCGGTCAAAATCGATGCCTTCGATTTGCGTTGGATCGCCGCGCTCATGTACCGCAATGGGGTTATCGAAGAGTCCGGCGTTGCCGCTGCTGTCCTTAATCATCCGGCAAACGGCGTGGCCTGGCTTGCCAACAAACTGGCCCCGCATGACGTTCAACTTGAACCTGGTCAAATTATTCTCGGCGGCTCATTTACCCGCCCGGTTGCCGCGTGTAAAGGCGATACCTTCCACGTTGATTACGGCACGATGGGCAGCATTAGCTGTCGTTTCGTTTGAGGGCAATACCATGATTATTAATGAATTCAAACAAGCGCTGCGGCAGAAAAAACCGCAAATTGGCCTGTGGTTAGGATTAGCAAATAGCTACAGCACAGAAATAGTAGCCGGAGCAGGCTTCGATTGGCTGCTGATTGACGGCGAACATGCGCCTAACGATGTACGTTCAATACTCACGCAGTTGCAGGCTATTGCCCCCTATTACAGCCAGCCGGTGGTTCGCCCACCGTGGAATGATGCGGTCATTATTAAACAACTGCTTGATACCGGTGCCCAGACGCTCTTAATACCGATGGTGCAAACCGCTGACGATGCAGCAAATGCCGTTAAAGCTTGCCGCTACCCACCTTTAGGAATTCGAGGCGTCGGCAGCGCCTTAGCGCGCGCCTCTCGCTGGAACCGGGTTGAGAACTATCTGCAAGAATCAGACGAGCAGATGTGTGTGCTGGTACAAATTGAAACCCGTCTGGGCGTCGCCAATCTCGATGCTATCCTCAAAGTTGAAGGTATTGATGGCGTATTCATCGGCCCGGCAGATCTTAGCGCCGATATGGATTTTTCCGGAAATCCAACCCATCCGCAGGTGCAAGAAACCATTGAACACTGCATCGCCAAAATACTGGCGGCAAATAAAGCGCCGGGCATTTTAATGGCGAATGAAAAGGTCGCACAGCACTACCTGCACTTAGGCGCACTCTTTGTTGCCGTTGGCGTCGACACCACATTGCTGGCGCGTTCTGCCGAAGCGCTAGCCGCGCGTTTTAAAGAGACCAAACCATCAACGGGTCAAATTAATACGTCCGTTAGTTAGGCCGATGAGCAGCACACAATGACAACCTCTGAGGTAGAACATGAAACCTGAAGAATATCGTGCCGAAACACATCGTCCTTTTACAGGTGAAGAATATTTAAAAAGCCTGCAAGATGGCCGCGAGATTTATATTTATGGCGAACGTGTTAAAGATGTCACTCGCCACCCGGCTTTTCGCAATGCGGCGGGGTCGATTGCCACGCTTTATGATGCCTTACATGCGCCAGACACCCACGATAGCCTGTGCTGGAACACGGATACCGGCAATGGTGGTTATACTCATCGTACCTTCCGTTTTGCCCGCTCGGCGCAAGAGATCCACCAGCAGCGCGATGCTATTGCCGATTGGTCACGCATCAATTACGGCTGGATGGGCCGCACGCCCGATTACAAAGCGGCCTTCGCCTGTTCACTCGGCGCGAACCCCGAATTTTATGGTGACTACGCAGATAATGCCCGCCATTGGTATAAACGCATTCAAGAAGCCGGGCTTTATTTCAATCACGCCATCGTTAATCCCCCTATCGATCGCCATAAACCCGCCGATGAAGTGAAAGATGTCTATATCAAAGTCGAGAAAGAGACCGATGCGGGCATTATTGTTAGCGGGGCAAAAGTCGTCGCCACAAACTCGGCGTTAACCCATTACAACTTTATCGGCTTTGGTTCAGCGCAAGTGATGGGGGAAGACCCGAACTTCGCCGTCATGTTTATTGCGCCGATGGATGCCGATGGCGTCAAATTGATTTCTCGCGCCTCTTACGAGCTGGTTGCGGGGGTAACCGGCTCACCCTTCGATTATCCGCTCTCTAGCCGTTTTGATGAAAACGATGCCATCCTGGTGATGGATAAGGTGCTCATCCCGTGGGAAAACGTCCTGATTTATCGTGATTTTGACCGCTGTCGCCGCTGGAGCATCGAAGCCGGATTTGCCCGTATTTATCCGATGCAAGCCTGCGTTCGTCTGGCCGTTAAACTCGATTTCATCACCGCCTTATTGCAAAAAAGTCTCGAGTGTTCAGGCGTGATGGAGTTTCGCGGCGTGCAAGCATCGCTAGGGGAAGTCGTCGCCTGGCGTAACCTATTCTGGTCACTCAGCGATGCGATGTGGGCCGAATCTGTTGCATGGAAAAATGGCGCCTGGTTGCCTGATATGCAAGCGATGCAAACCTACCGCGTCATGGCGCCAATGGCCTACAGCAAGATCAAAAACATTATTGAAAGCACAGTCACGAGCAGTTTGATCTATTTGCCTTCTAGCGTGCGTGATTTTAAAAACCCGGAAATTGACCGCTATCTGGCGCGTTATGTACGCGGTTCAAACGGTATGGAACATGAAGAACGTATCAAAATCCTCAAGCTCATGTGGGATGCGATAGGCAGCGAGTTTGGTGGCCGCCATGAACTGTATGAAATCAACTACGCAGGCAGCCAAGATGAAGTTCGCCTGCAATGTCTGCGCCATGCTCAAGGTTCGGGCAACATGAAAAACATGATGGCATTGGTTGACCGCTGTCTGGCCGATTATGACCTTGATGGCTGGACAGTCCCGCACCTGCATAACAATACCGACATTAACCAGCTCGATCGTTTACTCAAATAAGAGATGCGGCCCCCCAAGTTAAATGTCATTAATTGCTGCAAAGGCAACAGAAGCTGTTCATAACTTGTTGCTTTTGCAGCACATCCTTTTATTAAAAAACACTAATTCATTGATTTAAATCGACAAAATAAACTGCCTGAATTGGCACACTTTCTGCAAACCTGACATATATCAATAGGAAATTAAAATATCTTATAAAGAGAGAAACGGTTATATGTCAGAAAATCTGCAATCGGCTTTTTATGCCATCAATCCCCCTCACGCCCATATTATTCAAGATGATGCAGAGGCGATTACCGTCGCGCATCGCATCGCCGCGCTATTGCAGGAAGGTGCATCCACGCGAGACAAAACCCGCTCAGTGCCAGCCGACGTGGTTGATGCGTTTTCCAATAGCGGTCTGTGGGGAATAACCATTCCGAAAACCTGGGGTGGAGCAGATGTTTCCTGGGCCACCTTGGCAGAAGTGATTGCTATCGTGTCTGCGGCTGACCCTTCGCTGGGGCAAATCCCGCAAAATCATTACTGCCTGCTGGAAGATATTCGCCTGCAAGGAAGCGACGAGCAGAAACGCTTCTTTTTCGATTTAGCGCTGCAAGGCCACCGTTTTGCCAACGCACTGTCAGAAACTGGCGGCAAAAATGTGCAGGATGTCAGCACACAGTTGGTCGCACAAACTCTGGCCTCTGGAGAAGCGGGCTATCGCATTGATGGACGCAAAGGGTATTGCACCGGCTCGCTTTATTCTCATTGGATTGGCATTTTGGCGCTCGACAGCCAAGGTCGCGCCAATCTGGCATTTGCACCACGCAATACGCCGGGATTGTTTATCATCGATGACTGGGACTGTCTCGGTCAGCGCACCACCTCCAGCGGTACGGTCATTGCCGATGCGCTACAGGTTCCGGCGTTTAACGTCTTCCCCACCTATCGCTCATACGAAAGCCCAACGCTGGCTGGTCCCTTTGCTCAGTTAACCACTGCCGCTATCGATGTTGGCATTGCCCGTGCAGCGCTCAACGATACCATCAGCTTTGTGCAGCAACAGGCGCGCCCGTGGATTGATTCTGGGGTACAAAAAGCCAGCGAAGATCCGCTAACTATTCATCAGGTTGGCGTCCTTGATAGCCGCATTAGCGCCGCTGAAGCCCTGTTGGAACGCGCCGGAAAAACGCTAGACCGCTTTAAAAACTCGCCGAATGAAGATCAGGTTGCTCAGGCCTCGCTGGCCGTGGCTCGTGCCAAGATCTTCACCACTGAAATTGCCATTGAAGCCACTAACCGCCTGTTTGAGTTAGGCGGTACCCGTTCGACGCAAAGCCGCCATAATTTCGACCGCCACTGGCGCAACGCCCGCGTTCATACGCTACATGACCCGGTGCGCTGGAAGTATCACCTGCTTGGCAACTGGCTGTTGAACGGCATCCGCCCCGCTCGCCACGATTGGAACTGACGGAAACCGCCATGCTCGATTTTTTTAATAGCCTCAACTGGGATGACATCGGCCAAGCCTGTCTCGATACCTTAAGCATGCTCGGCATATCTTTAGGCTTTACCGTGCTGTTCGGGTTGCCGCTGGGCATCGTGTTGTATTTAAGCAGCCAGTCACGCCTGCTTAATGCGCCGGTGCTCTATCGCCTGCTCTCGCTGTGCGTGAATGTGGTGCGATCGCTGCCGTTTATCATTTTGCTGATTGTTCTCATCCCCTTTACCACGCTATTGACCGGGACCGCACTAGGCGTGGTCGGCACCATTCCACCGCTGGTTGTCGGCTGTACGCCGTTCTTCGCCCGGCTGGTGGAAACGGCCCTGCGTGAGGTGGATTACGGGCTGGTAGAAGCGGCCGGGTCGATGGGTGGCAATACCCGACAGATTATCTGGCACACCTTATTGCCCGAGTCTCGCACCGGCCTGATTGCTGCGGTTACCGTCACCGCTATTGTGCTGGTCGATTACACCGCGATGGCAGGCGTTATCGGCGGCGGCGGACTGGGTGATTTAGCCATTCGCTTTGGCTATCAACGCTTCCAGACCAATGTGATGGTGGTGACGGTGGTGCTGCTTATCGCCTTGGTTCAGGCGCTGCAAATGAGCGGCGATCGTCTGGTGCGTCACTTTAGTCGCCACTAATACGTTAGTTAAAATACGAAATTTAAAATAAACATTTTAAAACAATAAGTTAAACGTAATTCATTCGTTATTAAACAATAATAAATTACATGGGGTCACTGCAATGAAGAAAATACTTGTCGCACTGCTATCACTGTTTGCCGTATCGGCGATGGCTAATGAGAAATTGGTCGTCGGCGCAACGCCGGTGCCACACGCCGAGATTTTGGAGTTTGTTAAGCCGATACTGGCCAAAGAAGGCGTGGATTTACAGATTAAAGTCTTTAACGATTTTATTCAGCCTAACCAACAGCTGGCCGAGAAGCATCTCGACGCCAACTATTATCAGTATCTGCCGTTCCTCGATGAATATAACAAAACCCGTCATACCAATCTGGTCCCGGTTGTAGGGGTGCATATCGAGCCGTTCGGTGCTTATTCGGTGAAGTACAAATCGATTAAAGACCTGCCAGACGGTGCTGACGTTGCCATTCCGAATGACCCGGTCAATACCGGGCGGGCGCTGGTGATGTTAAGTGAAGCAGGGTTAATCACCTTAAAAGATCCTAACAATACTCAAGCTTCCACTCAGGATATTGTCGCTAACCCGAAACATCTGCGCATCCGCGAGTTGGAAGGCGCGATGTTAGCGCGAGCGTTGAAACAGGTTGATCTGGCGTTTGTATTTGCTAACTACGCGCTGGAAGCGGGCATCGATACCAATAGCGCGCTGTTATCAGAAAAAGGTAAAAGCCTGTATATCGAATATTTGGTCGCCCGACCGGACAATATTCATTCCCCAGCGATGCAGAAACTCGCCAAAGCGCTGAATTCGCCAGAAGTGCGTAACTTTATTATTACCCGCTATAAAGGCCAGATCCTGCCTGGGTTCTAATCGTTATCTTTCACACCAACGGTGTCTGGATTGTGGTTTTTGCTGGAGTAACACGCTTTGACTAACAGGGTTCACAACACGGATTCACCTGCCGTTCATATTCGGCTGGAGAATATTAATAAGTATTATCCCAACGGGGTTCATGCCCTGCATAACATCAGCCTGGATATTCGCCGGGGGGAAATATTTGGCATCATTGGCCGTAGCGGTGCCGGTAAGTCAACGCTGCTACGTATGCTAAACCGACTAGAAGACCCCGGTGATGGCAGTATCATTATTGACGAGGAGAACATCGGTGAGTTCTCCTCGCCTCAGCTACTTAGCCTGCGCCGACGGGTGGCGATGATTTTTCAGCATTTCAATTTAATGGCCACTAAAACGGTGGCGGAAAACATCGAGTTACCGCTGCGCATGGCGGCGGTTGCCCGGGCAGAACGCAAGCAGCGAGTGCAGGATATGCTGCGTCTGGTCGGACTGGAAAGCCACCAGCACAGTTGGCCTGCACAGCTTTCTGGCGGGCAAAAACAGCGGGTGGGGATTGCCCGTGCGTTGGTGTTGCAGCCAGAAATTTTGCTCTGTGACGAGGCCACTTCTGCCCTTGATCCCGAAAATACCCAAACCATTTTGGCGCTGCTGCGCGATATCAATCAGCGGCTGGGATTAACCATTGTGTTAATCACTCACGAGATGGATGTGATCCGCACTCTGTGTGACCGTGTGGCCGTGCTCGAACAAGGCCGACTGATTGAGCAAGGCGAAGTATGGCGAGTCTTTGGCGCGCCTGAGCACGAGGTCACGCACAAGTTGTTGGGGACCATGCATTACAGTCGTTTTGATAACCAGAGCGACGCCTCAACCAACCAACAACTGCTGACACTGCATTACACCGGCGTCAGCGGGCAAGAACCGAGCCTTGCCACCATCGCCGCCACCTTGGGCGAAAATGCGCACCTGTTATATAGCAACTGCGAACAGATCCAAGGCCGGGTTATCGGCCAATTGCAGGTGCGTGTTGACACAACCTCTGTCGATGCCATATTGGCACAAAGCGGTCGCATTGCCGACCGGATTGAAGTGGTGTCGTAGCCCACATCCATGCGTTTAATGACCCGCTTATTAGCTCATTCTATAAGCGGGTTATTGCGCAATTTGAAAATTAGCCCGGACAACCATTAGCGCTAACGCAAGGCATATCACCGCACTGCAACCAAACAATAGGTTAACCGCAAGCAGCAGGCTGGCATGGTCAATCACCACGCCGAGTAAAACAGGCACCCAATTAGACACATAAGCAATGACATAAAATAGAGACAACAAGCGCGCATGGCTGGCGTTAGGCGAAATCATATTCACCAAGGTTGCGCTCCCCACAAAGATTGCGCCATACGCGTAGCCGCCAATAATCATGCCGATACAGGCCAGTATCACAGAATGCCACTCAACCGATGCTGCAAATAACATGAGTGAGCAGACTTGTGCGAAACATCCAGACATCAAAGCCTGCCGCGCATTCACCTTGCGACTTAAAATCTGGCTAATGCCCGCAATAATCAGATAAACCGCGATCACATAGCCATAAACACCGCGACTATGAACGCCTAATAATGACTCTGAAACGCTGGGCCCCACGGCAAGAATACTGGAAGCAATAGCCCAACACATAAACAAAGCCATAGCGCATAAGAAGAAGTTTTTACCTGTCGCCTGAAGCCCGGCCAGTAAACTGCTATTAGCCGGCTTAAGGCCATCCTCTGTTTGCTCACGCGGGTTAGCAATGGCGGCTCTCGGCCAGGTAAAGATTATCCCCAACGCGGCAATCAACGACATCGCCATAATGAACATGAAGGCTAATGACGTAGTATGGAATCCAGTTTGCAGAGCAATGCCGCTGAAAATGGGCCCCAATGCTAACCCAAAGGTAAAGGACAAGGTGGCAATCAAGGCTGCCGCTTTGCCATTATCCCTTGGACCAAAACGTAGTAAGGCGATATTTGCGGCTCCGGTCAGCGCGCCGGTGCCAATGCCAGCAAGTAAGCGGGCGAGAAAGAGCCATTGAAAGGAATCAGCGATGGCAAATAATAGTGCTCCGCAAAATACCATGAATAGCGCAGGTAAAATCATGCTGCGCAGATCCCGGACTTTACCGGCCATATTACCTACGCCAAATAGTGAGATAAGAACCCCAGCCGCATAGGCCCCATAAATAATGGTCAGACTAACCGCCGTCAGCCCCAACTGATGTTGATACAACGGGTAAAGCGGCGTTGGGGCGCTGCTATTTAGCAACGCGGCCATTAAAGCCAAAGCCAGAAAGAGTAAAATTGAAAAATGCGCCGTGTGCGCCCGAATACTCTTCTTAGTAACGCTATCAGGCATTTTTATCTCCACCATGCTTGGCTTGTCTCTCAGCAATTTTAATTAAAAACATCACTCTGATAGGTAATAAATCATTATAACCATCTGTATCACGGTGATTTTCAAATCCAACATAGGGCGTATGTAACCACAAAACATCATCACGCATAAGGCGCATTATCGCTGTACGATGATGCATTTTTGCATCACGTTAGTCTTTTACATGCAGGCAGAAAGACCTCTATGATGAAGCCAAGACTTTACTCTCAACACCTGCAATACCGCCCAGAATAAATCCTCGCAAAAGGAACCTAGAACATGAATTGGGATGACGCCCGCTTTTTTCTTGCCTTAGCGCGATGTGGAACTTTACGCAAAGCAGCGAGCCAGTTACTGGTTGATCAGGCTACGGTTGGCAGACGCATTACTGCGCTAGAAGAAGCGTTGGGATCGAAACTTTTTATTCGCACACCGAAGCGTTTTTCCCTCAGTTCATTAGGCGAGGCGTTATTACCTGAGGTGATAACGATGGAAAACGCGATGCAGTCCGTCCGTCGTAAGGCCTCTAATGGTGACGACAGTATGAGCGGTCATGTCAGTATTGCGACCACTGATAGCATGGCCGAGTTTTTTGTTATTCCGGCATTGAAAAAGCTGCGGGTACAATATCCTGACATCAACGTGACGCTATTAACCTCGATTAATATCTCTGATATTTCGTACCGTAGCGCTGACATCGCTATTCGTGGGGCCAGACCAGAAGAAGAAACGCTGATTATTAAGCGCTTAGCGACCATCGAAATGGGGCTATACGCCACAGAGGAATACATTCACAAGAAAGGGCTTCCGGTTAAAGGCACTCAGTTACAGGGGCATGATTTACTGATGCATCCAAAAGAGCTAGTGCCAAGGCATTGGGACAATTTCTGTGGCGAACACCTGACTCACCCAAATGTCGTTTTGCAATCCAACTCGCAAATGCTGTTACGCAGCGCAGCCTGCCAAAGCCTCGGTATTGGCCTGCTCTCTTCTTTTATTGCCGATAAAGACCCCAAACTGGTGCGCATCTTCCCTGAAAATCGAGACTGGGTCGATATCTGGCTGGTATTACATCCAGACCTACAGCGTTCAGCTAAAGTTCGGGCGGTGATAACAGCGCTAGAATATGAATTCTCAAATAACTCACCAATATGATGCATCTGGTAAATCAGATTTCTGTTCTGCTATCCCCACGTTAACGCTGTGTAATTTATTCGTAATGGCTGATTTTCGATGGAGATTTTCATCGCGCCCGAGGTCTACGATATAGCTGTTTGCCAACGTGGGATAACGCAATGAAAGGTAAAATCACTCAGACGTATGAAAAAGAACATGTCATTGTTTATATGGCAAAATTATCAAAAAACAAACCGTCACTAGACGATTTTGAAGGCGATATTTATACGGTGTTTCAGGTCAGAAAAAGCATCCCTTTTTTTGTCGACGATATCATCGAAAAAGCCAACAACACTTGGTACATGATTTCCTGTTTCCGAATTCCTATTGATGTAGATTTAGTGTTTCAAAATAGAGTGTCTGCACAGATTGAATACAATCAAAAAATACAAAAAAATTAAAAAACATTCCGCAGGTTAAAGGCAAAACCGCCTTAAATCAGCGATTCAGGCAACCTGCCACCAGGAGACCATCTTTTACTTTTAGTTCCCTTCCCCCCTCGCTTCTTCTTGGACAAAAAAAGACAACAAAAACGTTATAATTTGCTGTCTTTTTCCGTGCCATACTGATTAAGGCAATCGACCTACAGCTGTTTATTCAACGCGGAGCAAGCACGATGTTAAAAGTATGGGGAAGAAAAACGTCATCGAACGTACAAGCTGTGATGTGGTGCATCGGTGAGTTAAATCTTGAGTACCAACGGTTTGATATTGGCGGTAAATATGGCGGTAATGATACCCCCGAATTTCTGTCGATGAATCCTAACGGCACAGTGCCGGTTCTAAAAGATGATGAACAAGCGCCGTTATGGGAATCCGCTGCAATTCTGCGTTATCTGGCCTCCGCTTATGCCAGTGCCCCTTTCTGGCCGCAAAACCCTGCAACACGCGCCCCCGTTGATATGTGGGCTGAATGGTCCAAACTAAATTTTGCACAAAATTTTGGCGTACCGCTTTTCTGGCGTGTCGTGCGCACGGCACCAAGTCAACGTGACCCTAAAGCCATCGCCGATGCCATCCAAAAACTCATCCCTATTTTAAAAATTGCTGAATACCAATTCAGTCGCCACGAGTATCTGGCTGGAGAGCACTTCTCGCTGGCTGATATCCAGTTTGGTCATATTTTATATCGCTATTTTACGATGGAAATCGAACGTCCAGACTTACCAAGACTCGCCGCTTATTACCAACGCCTAACCCAACGTCCAGCCTATCAAGAACATGTGATGGTCTCTTACGACGACTTACGCGTTCTAGATTAAACAGCACATCAGCTGTTTGACGCCATTGCACCAAAGGCGGTCGCCATAGCGACTGCCTGCACATTTTAGGTGCAATACGATATCTCCACGCTCGCTTATCACCGATAATTTCCTTATTAGCTATTGCCGCTCTCTCATCCCACCTCAATAGATTTTATAGGCCGAGGGTTGGTATGCGTCTTGCTTAATCAGCCTGCCGCAGGCACCAATGTCGTCAGCTCGACCTGACGATATCGCGTTATTTTGAGGAAATATAATGAAGAAATTTGCTCTGTACAGCTTATTCGCGATGGCCTCTTTTAGCTCTTTGGCACATGCCGAATCCGTTTTGAGCTTTGGTGTGGACCCCACTTTCCCACCTTTTGAATCTAAGACTGCAAACGGCAACTTAGTCGGTTTTGATATCGATTTAGGTAATGCCATCTGCCAACACCTGAAAATGAAATGTGTCTGGGTGGAAACCGCCTACGACAGCATCATCCCTGCGTTGGATGCCAAAAAATTTGATGCCGTGCTATCAGCCATGTCAATCAACGAGAAGCGCAAAGCGCAGGTTGATTTCTCCGATATGCTCTACAACACGCCGAGTGTCCTGGTTGCGAAAAAAGGCAGCAATCTGCAACCCACCGTTGACTCGCTCAAAGGCAAAACCATTGGCGTGGCGCAAGGCACGACGCAAGAAGCCTATGCCAAAGGCGAATGGCAGGGCAAAGGCGTCGACGTGGTTTCCTATCAGAACCAAGACTTTGTGAACCAAGATTTAATTTCTGGTCGCGTTGATGCCACGCTGACTGATTCTGCGACTGCCACCGCCGGTTTCCTCAATACGCCACAGGGCAAAGATTTCGCCTTTAGCGGCAAACCGTTAACTGACACTCACTATTTAGGTGAAGGGGCCGCCATCGCTTTGCGTAAAGGCGATGCTGACCGCGTGAAGATGATCAATAGCGCGTTAGCGCAGATGCATAAAGATGGCACTTATCAGATGCTCGAGAAAAAATACTTCACTTTCGACGTCTATAATAAAAAACCTTAATTATTATCGACTAAGCGCCTATCGCTATAGGCGCTTAGTCGGTACCCCAAATAATTGGCAGGGAGGCATGCGGACGCATTCCGATGTTCTTACATCGCTAAGTGATTCGGGTTGGTCAGCATGACCATCAGATGTATGACGCCAAATATGGAGGGGATATGACCTTCATTCCTCAAGGAGTTTAAGATGTTGCAAGGATATTCGCACCTTCCTGATTTCAACGCGCAGCGTGAACGTTTCCTCAGCGTGGCGCAACAGGCTGGTGGACAGATAACCACGTATTCCCACCCGCTTGCCGGTCCGAACGGCGAAGTGCTGGCGACCGATGTGGCAACCTTTGGTTCGCCGCAGGCTAAACGCTTACTGGTAGTGATTTCTGGTACGCACGGGGTTGAAGGTTATTATGGCTCCGATAACCAGATCGCTTGGCTGCAGGCAGGGAACACCGCTTCGCTACCGGAGAACACGGCGGTGGTGATGGTGCATCTGATTAATCCTTGGGGTACCGCTTATCTACGCCGGGTTAACGAAGACAATCTGGATCTTAACCGTAACTTCGTCGATTTCAGCCAACCGCTGCCGCCGAATCCGCAGTATGAGAATCTGCATGAGATCTATCTCTGCGAAGATCTTAACGGCCCGCAGCGGGCTCATGCTGACGATCTGATGGATAAATATACTCACGAGCAAGGTTGGTCTGAGGTGAAGAAAATTGTCGAGGCCGGGCAGTATCAGTATCCGGACGGCATCTTCTTTGGCGGACAACAGGCTTGTTGGTCACAGCTGACCATGAAAAAGATCGTTGAGGCTCATCTGTCACAGGCTGAGTCTATTATCAGCTTTGATTTACATACCGGAGCGGGCGCTTACGGCACACCAATGCTGATGGCGATTGCCCAAACTGCCTATCCGGCGTTACAGCAGGCGAGGGAGATTTTCGGATCTTGGCTCAATGTGGTGATCACCGGTGCCAACGTCGGTACCAATACCGGTATTACTGCCACGGCCACCGGCTATCTTTCGCAATTTATTCTGGATAATCTGCCGGGTCGCCAGGTGTTGCAACTGGTCATTGAATGCGGCACCTACGATGGTGAAACCATGCATCATCTGGTGCGCGACGATCACTGGCTGCATCTTTTTGGCGATCTCACTAGCCCGCAGGCGAGAAAAATCAAAGGCGAGTTATTAGAAGGTTTTTATCCGCAGGATGAAGATTGGCAAGCGTTAACGGCGCTACGCACCCAGCAAATCTTTAACCGCGCGTTTAAGGCGCTCAAAAGCCTTTAAGTCGCTTCACCCTTCCAAACCTCAGGGTTTGGGAGGGAGTTAATCATTGATTCGCAGTGAGTTTTCTCTTACTGGGGATCGATGAGATTACTTAGTTTAAACACCACTTCCTGAATCAACCCTGAATCAGCGACAGTTTCAAAGGTCGCCTCTCTGGCAATGAGATCTATCGCTTTTACTTGATGACAGAGAACAACGCCACGAATATCACCGCGTTCAGTATCCATTGGCTGAACGGCGACAGTGACACCCGTTGAGCGAGCAACACTCGCTACTGTGGATATAGGACAACAGATAGCAACGCCAAGTGCCTTATTGAGTTCTTCATCCGTGACAACGATGCAATAGTGATGACCTTTTAGCTCCCGTCCAGAAACAGGATCGGGATTAAAATGCCAGATATCACCTTTTTGCGGCGTCTTTCCCATAATCAGTATTCCTTACCTTTAGGAACGGCATGAGTGAAATCCTTAACATCCTCGTTAAAAGCAGCGATTTCATCTTGGTCAATTTGTTGCAGAAGCTCCGCCACGGTGAAAGCGCCACGAGCTTTACGTTTTGCAGGCTTAAGATTTAACCCCTCGCCACTTCTCTCCACTGCAACCTCGGTTCCCACTGCCCAACCTAGATCAGCGGCCACATCCTTAGGAATCGTGATAATCATTGCCCCTCCCTGTTGACGAATTTTCACCGTTTGCATAGCCAACCCCTCCAAGTGCTACTAAGTAGCACTCAATGTAGCACTAAAACGACTTAGCTGACACGGCGTTAACCGAAATAATTCCCGGTACATTGACGCTAACATTGCCAGCAAACGGCGTTGCGGATAACACAATCTTCTGATTTTATAGAGAGCCCTCTATAAAATGGAATATCTTCATGGCTGTATTAAATAAATTCGGACAACCTGTCGGGGATGAACTTCCCACCTGGCAACCTCGCCAACGCCCGGCACATAGCCAATTAAATGGGCAATATTGCCGCCTTGAACCGCTCAACGTAGACAAACACAGCGAGCAGTTATTTACAGCCTGGCATCTGGTTGAAGATAATCGCGACTGGACTTATTTCTCCGTCGATCGCCCAGAGACCCAAGCTGAGTGCGACGCAATGATCGCCCGTAACGCCGCCAGCCAAGACCCACTATTTTTCGCGGTCGTCGATAACCAAACCGGCAAAGCTATTGGTGGCGTATCGCTAATGCGTATTGATACTGAGAACGGCGTGGCAGAAATTGGTTGGGTTAACTGGACGCCGTTAATGAGGCGTTCGCGCTTTGGTACCGAAGCGATTTATCTGCTGCTCAGCCACCTGTTTGATACCCTGCAATATCGCCGCTGCGAGTGGAAATGCCACAGCATGAACGAAGCATCCTCAGCCGCCGCTAAACGATTTGGTTTCCAATATGAAGGCACCTTCCGCCAACTGCTGGTCGTCAAAGGCCGTAACCGCGATACGTTATGGTTCTCAATGCTCGACCACGAATGGCCAGAAGTAAAACTGGGCTTCCAGGGCTGGTTAGATGCCAATAACTTCGACGCCAACGGCCAGCAAAAACAGAAGATCGACGCGTTTATGCCTTTGTAGTTGAGGGGATAAAGCTGAAGAGATAAACCAAGGCATATGCTTTCAATGCAGGATAACAAACCATTATGTCCGTCACTCTGACTCGCGTTGAGCTGTTTGACCATCGTTTTGTGGCGTTGGTTAATCAGTTGGATAGTTACCAAAAGCCGCTCTATCCTGCGACCAACGACTATACCATGCCGCTGGAAGTGATGGCGCAAGCGGAGAGTTATCCGCTGCTGGCAGAAATAGCGGGCACAGCGGTAGGATGCGCCTGTTTATATATTGCCGATGGGATTGCCGAAATAAAGCGCGTATTTGTTGATCCCCATTGCCGCGGCCAAGGGATTGCCGTCAAATTGGTTCAGGCGGTGGAACTCCAGGCGCGAAAGCGTAATATCTCGCGACTGTATCTGGAAACCGGTATTTATCAGCCGCATGCTGTCGGTTTATATCGCCGCCTTGGTTTTCAACAAACAGAATGCTTTGGCAGTTATATCGATGATCCGCTTAGCGTGTATATGGTTAAAGACTTGGCGGGATAATCAGATCCTCAAACTCTGGTCATAAAAAACAATGCTCGCTCGCGCTAACCATTTAGCGCGAGTCGTTGCTTTATACCGTAATAGTGCCATCAATCAACGTAACGCTCATGCCACCAATCCACGGCAAACCATCGATAAACTCTACGTTAACCTGCCCTGCCCGCTGGCGCTGAGTTCCCTGTCGTACTTGATAACCCGTGCGTGTTTTCTCTCCATCAGGGAAATTTTCGGCCTGTAGCAAACGTGCCAGACAGGCGTTGGCGCTACCGGTAACCGGATCCTCTATTAATACGCCTTGCTCAACAATAAACGCCCGGAGTTCATAATCGGCAGGTTGAGCATGCGGATGTACACCAAACACCGCCACACCGCTGACGCCGCAGGCCTGTTTGATTCGTACCAATGCGTCGGCATCAACCTGTACATCAAGGCACGTTTGCGCATCAGGCAGACGCACCACCAGCCAACAAATCCCCATTTTGACCACCTGGGCGGCGATCATTTCCAATCCGGCTTTGGCCCCTAAAACCTCACTAAGCAACCCAAGCTGCTGCGCAGAAAGTGGCAAAATTTCAGCCTCAGGCGCGCTAAATGCCAAGCTGTTATCTGTTGCAATTTTAACGGCAACCAGCCCCACGCCGCACTCTTGTTGTAGTAAGCCTGGCGTTTTCGGCTGTAGTCCAGACTCTAGCAGTGAATGAGCAGTGCCCAGCGTTGGGTGACCAGCAAACGGCAACTCGCTATCAGAGGTAAAAATGCGCACACGATAATCCGCACGCGGATCTTCCGGCGGCAGGATAAAGGTGGTTTCAGATAAGTTGGTCCAGCAGGCGATATCTTGCATCTGCTCACTGCTGAGCCCTTCAGCATCAAAAATTACCGCCAGCGGATTTCCCTTTAACGCGACGGGAGTAAATACATCCACTTGTTTAAAACGACGAGTTACAGACATTTTGGCTCCTTTTTTATACGTTATTGCTGTTTTTATAGGTTATTGCGATGTGTTTTTTCTGTGCGTTTTTTCGTTGAGTAAATCGACATAAGCACGGTCTACCAGCTCCTGACGATTAATCTCCAGGCGTTCCAGCAAATCCTCAGCAATATCGATACCCTGCTGCTGAGTTTGCGTATCATCGAGCACCACTTCGAACTCAATGTAATCTCCCAAACCTTGCACCTGGTCAAGATGTAAACGCGTCTGCCCCACCATAAACAGTGTGCGCTGTTTGATAACGCGGCCAACTTCGCCATACGCCAGCTTAAGTGTCTCGCGCAGGCTATCGGGGTCTTGGGTTTCGCTCAGCGTATAAAATGAAGTTTTCGGCCCTGCATGATTAGGGCGTTGATAAAAAATAAGCTCCCCGCGGCTGGCCGAGAATGTCCGCAGTTTTAGACGCCCGTTCGGACACAAGAAAAACGTGTCATCCTGGTCAATGATCTCCGGGAGGCCGTCAGCCAGCAGAGCTATCTTGGCGTAAAGCTGAGAAAAATCATCAATGCGGGCTTTAATTTCAACATTACGAGCCATATTAACTCCCTTATCTTATGGTTTCGTTTAACCAATGGTTAGCTTAACTTTCAGATCGGCTTCAACATTAGCACGTTCTTGTCACAGATAAATGATGGGAAAAGCGACACATGGTTGCGTAAGCAACATAACCCTATAAACTCATCGCATTCTTGTATAAGACAGGTGCGCTCGGAGGCGAACGTCCAGCATGATTTGGATTATGATTGCTGCCATTGTGGTGGTATTCGTCATTGGTTATTGGTTTATGACCGCAGATACCCGCAAAGCCAATGATTCATTGGCGGCGCTGTTGAAGATAAAACCGGCCTATATTGACACTATGCTGCTGGAAATGGGCGAGCGCCAAAGCCGAATGTTTATTCGTTCTATCAGCGGTGGTTATGCGGAAGAAATCCGCAAAGCGGCTTATATTGTTTTTATCTTTCAAACGTTTATTAAAGATGATTCCGCAGAGAATATTGCCCGCTGGCGGCAGATTTTAATTCGCGCCCATCTGGACCCGGAACTGAGCAGTGAGCACGCCGAGCTGGCGCTGTTTTACTTTGCAGAGTTAGATTTGGAGCCGTTTGAATTGGCACAGTTCCGTCGTCAGTACAACGAAACGTATAATACCGAGTGGCAACATTTGGACGATAGCTCTACCCGGCATTGACCGGCAATAGCTCCCTGCCGGTCAATCAGGCCAGACTATTTAAAAACATTTTCCAGATAGTTGGCTAGAAGCTGGCGGGAACTAAAACCGTGCCCAATACCGTAATACGCCGTAGTTTCACTTTCTAAATCGAGGGGGAACTCGGTATACAAGTGGCTGCTACGAAATGACGACGTCGGTTCAGCAAAGCGCTCGCTGTTTTCGCGTAGCGCAGGGTGGATAACCAGTGCGGTTCGGCCAAGCCGCGCTTCTCGGTTTACATAAACATAGTGCTCGCCCCGACGATAGCCATACGCTTTATCATCGATAAAATCACGTTGAAATCCTGAATTCTCTAAAACCTTTGCCACTTCATCTGGCCGTAAATACATGGTCGCTCCTCGCTCTCAAAACTGCAAAGCGACCTTACCGTAATAAATTTCCCAAACAATGCATTTGTCGCCGATTTGGCGCTATTTCAGAATTATCCAAGCAGTTAGCGTCACGTTGAGTACACTAACCGCTTGGCTACTAACAGATTATCATGCGGAAAAATACCGGCTTATTCCGATGATGATGAAGACTTTTGCATGCTCATCATGCGTAGGGTAACCGCAATAGCAAGCAATACGATGCCTGCTGCTGCCAGATAGATTGACGGCGTGCCAAAGCGGGAAATAATCAGTCCGGCGATAGGCCCGGTTAAACCCAGCCCGAGATCAAGGAACGCACCGTAAGTCCCCAAGGCGGTGCCTTGGTTTTGCTGGGGTACCTGTTTCACCGCTTCCATCCCCAACGCCGGGAATATCAACGAGAAACCACAGCCGGTCAGCAGCGCGCCGATTTGCACCGTGATCGGGTCATGTCCATGCCAGATAAGTAACAGGCCAACAATCTCTATCACAAAGGAAACCAGAGATACTTTTAGGCCGCCAAAGCGCGAGATCATATTGCCAAATATCAGACGCATTCCGACGAAGCCTACGCTGAACAGCGACAGCGTGAAGGCAGCACCAACCCAGTGCTTATCGGCATAATAAAGCGTAATGAAGGTAGCGATAACACCGAAACCGAAAGTCCCGAAGCCTAGTCCTAACCCGTGTAGCCAAATTTTGCCCAACACGGCGCGAAATGCCAAACGCTTACCGGTCGCCACCACAATAGCGGGTTTAGAACTTGCCAGCGCGATAGCAAGCGCGGCAATCAGCAAGATAAATACCGCCACGCCAAGTAAGCCAAAATGCATATTGAGTAATACGCCGAGCGGCGCACCCAAAGCCATTGCGCCATAAGTCGCCACGCCATTCCACGAAATCACACGCCCGGTATGAATAGGGTTAGTCGCGCCAATTCCCCACAGAATCGAGCCCGTCGACGCAAAGCTTTCGCCTAGCCCAAGCAATACTCGTCCGATGCATAATAGAATCAAACTTAATAACGGTATCGCCGTGGAGAAATAAGCCAAGACATATAGCAAGCCACTCAATCCACAGCAGGCCAGACCAAAAATCACCACCTTTTTCGGCCCGATTTGGTCAGCATAACGCCCGGCGTGAGGCCGGCTCACTAAGGTCGAGAAATATTGCAGGCTGATAATCAATCCTGCCAATACTGAGTTAAACCCTAGCCCGTTATGTACAAAACCCGGTAACACCGCCAGCGGTAAACCGATGCTCAGATAACAGACAAAAGTAAAAATAACGATCGATATAATGCGCTTGTTCAGCTGTAGATTGGTTTGAAATTTGCTCGGGGACATTGCTTGCCTGGATAGAATCTAAACAGTTGGTGAAATGACAGCATAAACATCTTTTCATGCCGGTGATACCGGAAATGACAATTAAAATTTCATCCTTCAAGAAGATGAGGATTATTCTGATGATACCTCATCAATCCCGCACTCATTCTGGCTTTTTTACCTCTCAATAATCATGAATACCGTCTATTTTCGACCTAAAAATCGCCGTTCATCTGCCCATATCAAAAATATCATCTACGCTTAACAGTACATGTAAACAAGGAGCATACGATGGTTAAGAAAACAGAAAAACTAGAAAACAGCTTGGATCAAGATGTCACTCTGCTGGCAGATACGCTGGATGAGGTTTTAAAATCTTCGGGCTCAAAAACCAAAGAAGAACTGGAAAAAATTCGTGATAAAGCGGAAGGCGTATTGCGCGATGCCCGCTCACGCTTTAGCGGCGATCTGGATTTGAAACAGCAGGCTCGTGATAAGGCCAGCCAAGCGGTGCAATATGTTAAGGATAATCCTTGGCATGGAATTGGGGCGGGTGCCGCAGTCGGCATCGTATTAGGTGTGCTGCTAGGCAGGCGCTAAGCCTCGGTAGACGTTGGACAGTGCACTGATGTTTTATTAATTCATCAAACGACTGACAAAGCCGATTATTAGGGAGAGCACACCGTTGGGGCCGTAGCAGCCTTGGCTGCCGGAGCGCCCCTAGGTGTGTTATACCCGAGTATCTCGGCACTCAAAGCAACGTTATCATCAAATTCACAAAATTTAACGCTTCGTTTTTTTATTATCTCTTCGCACCTACTTCCTGCACGATTGCTGCCAGTTGCTGACATAGCAGCTCGGCTTGCTGCTGGCTGACGATATTAGTAAATCCCATTAATAAGCCATTGCGTCTATTGCCGTTTTCACTCTTGACTACTCGCCATTCAGACAGCGGCTGTAGCGATAATCCTCGCTGACGCGCCAATGTAGTGACGTCACTATCGACAATACGCGGATCCAGCCGGGTACAAAGTTGGATACCGCCGTGCTGCGGCTCAACCTGTAATTCCCCCGTTGGAAAACTGCTGGCTATCGCTTGCGTCAAATAACCGCGTCGCTGCGCATAGAGCTGACGCATACGTTTCAGATGACGGTAGAAATGCCCTTGCTCAATAAAATCGGCTACGCTGGCCTGTAATAACGGCGGGCACGCACAGCTGCGCGTATGACAATAGGCATCTACTTGTGCGACAAGGCTTTCTGGCACCACCAAATAGCCAATGCGTAGCGCTGGGAACATCACCTTGCTAAAGGTCCCGGCATACAGCACTCGTTCTTGCGTATCGAGACTTTTTAACGAAGGTAACGGCTGGCCCTGATAACGAAACTCACTGTCGTAATCATCTTCTAAAATCCACATTTTCCGCTCAGCAGCCCAGGCTAATATCGCCATACGCCGCGAGAGGCTCAGGCTAACGCCAAGTGGACTTTGATGAGTTGGAGTTAATGCCGCAAAACGCGCATTGGGCCAGCGGGCTATTGCCTCATCGATATTCATCCCTTCGCTATCGACAGGTACCGGCATCGGCGTGGCACCCGCCGCGGATAAAAACGCCTGAGTGACCGGATAGCCAGGATCTTCAAGCCAAACACCCTCTCCCGGTTGCATCAGACTGCCGGCGATTAAATCCAGCACGGCGCTGTAACCGGCACAGATAAACACTTGTTCAGGACGGCAAGAAAATCCGCGCGATAGTTGTAAATAACTGGCAATCGCCCGCCGCAATTCAGGGTCTCCCGCCAGCGGAGGGTGAGAAAGCGATACTGCCGTGCTATGGCGCAATCGACGCGCCACAATACGTGACCAGATAGCCCGGGGGAACGCATCCAATGCCGGTAAACCAAGTTGAAAAGATAACGGTAAATCTGGCTGTATTAAATCGGGAGCCGATTGTTCAGGAACCGATTGTGACGGATATGTTTTCCCTTGATTGGCAACCTGACTTGCCGACGGCAAATTCAACGTGCGGCTGACATAGGTACCCGCCTGCCCCCGACTTTGCAAGAAGCCTTCATCAAGCAACAAACCGTAAGCATTCTCTACCGTTGCACGGGCAACGCCCAGTTCGCTTGCCAGGCTACGTACCGAGGGTACTCGCTCCCCGGCATTAAGCTGTCCCTGTATAATCGCCTGTTTTACCCGCGTATAAATCTGCCGATATAACGGCGCATCATGCAAATTATCCAGACGGAAATCACCAGCGAAGACAGACATTATGACCTGCAAAAAAAGACATTTTATGGCTCTAAAATATAGGCCATAAAAACGCTAAAGTCATCGCCATTACCTAATCACTCTGGTTAGTAACCTCTGAGGAAAAAACATGAATACATTACGCCTGCCTTATTATTCGCTGTCTGCCGCCACTTACGAACCGCTGAAATCGGCAGTATTAACACTGGAAAAAAGCCCGCTGGGCATGACCATTATTGAATTGGTTTTCCTGCGCGTGTCGCAAATTAACGGCTGTGCTTTCTGTTTGGATATGCATTCAAAGGCATTGCGCAAATCTGGCGTCACGCAGGATAAATTAGATCAACTGGCCGGTTGGCGCGTCAGCCATCTCTACTCCGAGCGCGAACGTGCGGCATTAAATTGGGCGGAATCATTGACCCACGTGGCGACAACCGGCGCACCGGATAGCGATTTCGACGCGTTAAAAGCTCTGTTCAGCGATGTAGAAATCTCCGACTTGAGCTTCGCTATCAGCATCATGAATGCCTTCAACCGCTTGGCTGTCGGGATGCGTCAATAAATTTTTGGTTGTTTTTACAACAAAAATATTTCTATAAAAAATTTTAAAAAAACTTTTCGGCCAGCAACCCGCATGATTCGGGGCCTGCTGGCCTTTTGCGTTTAAATGATAAT
This sequence comes from Rouxiella sp. Mn2063, assembly GCF_049319665.1. Taxonomy (NCBI): domain Bacteria; kingdom Pseudomonadati; phylum Pseudomonadota; class Gammaproteobacteria; order Enterobacterales; family Yersiniaceae; genus Rouxiella; species Rouxiella sp. Mn2063. Next base: position 223,175 of record NZ_JBMOUD010000008.1, read on the forward strand.
CATTTTCACAATAGAACTATATATTGCGAGGTTGATATTATAAAACACTACATCTAGTATTTACTTCGTCAACTCGCACAAGCAGTTGATACGCATCTCGCCTGGCCCTGCGCGCCTTTTAGCGCCAAGGGTCAGCCAATTCCATCATTTTACCTATACCAGGTAACTTCGGATGCAGAAAGGAAGCCACTCATCCTCTGCGGATTGAAGCGCGACAGGTATATAAGGTCAATGCGAATCATGAGCATCATTATTTATAGCAAGCCAGACTGCGTTCAATGTAATGCCACCTACCGCGCCCTTGATAAACAGGGTATTGCTTATCAGGTTATCGACCTGACACAAGATAGCCAAGCGCTGAGCCACGTTCGTGCCATGGGTTACCAACAAGTGCCGGTGATTATCGCAGGCGACGAGCATTGGTCAGGCTTTCGTCCAGACAAAATCAGCGCACTGCATCAGCAATCTCAACTGCAAAGCGCCTATTAAGGCATTGAGATGAATCCCTTGGTGTACTTTTCCAGTCAATCGGAAAACACCCATCGTTTTGTCGGTAAGCTCGACTTACCGGCAATACGTATTCCGATTGGCGGTCAGCATGAAAAACTGCGTATGACCCAACCCTACATCCTGGTGGTTCCTAGTTACGGTGGAGGATCGGCGAAAGGTGCCGTTCCCATTCAGGTGATCCACTTTCTCAATGATGAGCACAACCGCTCGCTCATTCGTGGTGTGATTGCCGCCGGTAACACCAATTTCGGCGCAGCTTATGGTCTCGCCGGTGAAATCGTCTCCCAGAAATGTCAGGTGCCCTACCTGTATCGTTTTGAACTGCTGGGTACCCCGGAAGACGTGGCTAACGTAAAAAAAGGAGTAACTGAATTTTGGCAGCGACAGAATTAGCCATTACCGATCCCGGCACACAGAGCCCGGACTACCACGCGCTGAACGCGATGTTAAATTTGTTCGATGCCGACGGGAAAATTCAGTTTGATAAGGACAGACTGGCCGCGCGGCAGTATTTTCTGCAACACGTGAATCAAAATACGGTGTTTTTCCATAATCTGGCGGAAAAGCTGCGCTATCTGGTCGAAGAAGGCTATTACGAAGCCGAAGTGCTGGATCAATATGCTTTTGATGATATCAAGGGCCTGTTCAAACGCGCGTATAACTATAAATTCCGCTTCCAGACCTTTCTGGGGGCGTTCAAGTATTACACCAGCTACACGCTGAAAACCTTCGATGGTAAACGCTATCTGGAACGCTACGAAGACCGCGTTTGTCTGGTCGCACTGACGCTGGCGCAAGGCGATATCAAGCTAGCGGCTAAGCTGCTCGATGAGATTATCTCTGGGCGCTTCCAACCGGCGACGCCAACCTTCCTTAACTGCGGCAAAAAACAGCGCGGTGAGCTGGTTTCCTGCTTCTTGCTTCGTATTGAAGATAATATGGAGTCGATTGGCCGTTCGGTGAACTCCGCGCTACAACTGTCCAAACGCGGCGGCGGCGTGGCCTTTATGCTCAGCAATATCCGTGAAGTCGGCGCACCGATCAAACGCATTGAAAACCAGTCTTCCGGGGTGATCCCGATCATGAAGATGCTGGAAGATGCGTTCTCTTACGCCAATCAGCTCGGCGCTCGTCAAGGCGCAGGCGCGGTGTATCTTAACGCTCATCACCCGGATATTTTGCGTTTTCTCGATACCAAACGCGAAAATGCCGATGAGAAGATCCGTATTAAAACCCTGTCTTTAGGCGTGGTGATCCCGGATATCACTTTCGAGCTGGCGAAGAACAACGAAGATATGTACCTGTTCTCGCCCTACCACATTGAGAAAGTGTATGGCGTGCCGATGTCGGAAATCAGCATCAGCGAAAAATACCGCGAGATGGTTAACGATAAGCGCATCCACAAGACCAAAATCAACGCCCGTGAATTTTTCCAGGTGCTGGCAGAGATCCAGTTTGAGTCTGGCTACCCGTACATTATGTTTGAAGATACGGTTAACCGCGCTAACCCGATCAAAGGTCGCATCAATATGAGCAACCTGTGTTCGGAGATTTTGCAGGTCAACACCGCCACCGAATATAGCGAAGACCTCGGTTATAAAAACATTGGCAAAGATATCTCCTGCAATCTCGGTTCTTTGAATATTGCGGCTACCATGGATTCGCCTGATTTTGGCCAAACGGTAGAAATGGCGATCCGCGCACTGACCGCAGTCTCTGATATGAGCCATATCCGCTCGGTGCCATCGATTGAGCAAGGCAACCACGATTCTCACGCCATCGGGCTGGGGCAAATGAACCTGCACGGCTATCTGGCGCGTGAGCGGATTTTCTATGGCTCAGAAGAAGGGCTGGATTTCACCAATATCTATTTCTACAGCGTTGTTTATCACGCAATTCGCGCCTCTAACCAATTGGCGATTGAACGTAAACAGAGCTTTAAGGGCTTTGCTGATTCAACCTATGCCAGCGGGGCTTATTTCGATAAATACCTCGAAGATAAATGGCACCCAAAAACCGAGCGCGTACGCGAGCTCTTTGCCGTTAGCGGCATTACTATTCCGGGCGTTGCCGAGTGGGCAGCGCTGAAAGAGTCAGTGATGGCGCATGGTTTGTACAACCAAAACCTGCAGGCGGTACCGCCAACCGGCTCGATTTCTTACATCAACAACTCCACCTCCAGCATTCACCCGATTGTCTCGCGGGTAGAAATCCGTAAAGAAGGCAAAATTGGCCGGGTTTATTATCCCGCCGCCTTTATGAGCAACGACAACCTGGAGTATTACCAGGACGCCTATGAAATCGGCCCTGAGAAGATCATTGATACCTATGCCCAAGCCACGCAGCACGTCGATCAGGGCTTGTCGCTAACGCTGTTCTTCCGCGATACCGCCACCACCCGCGATATTAACAAGGCGCAGATTTACGCCTGGCGTAAAGGCATCAAAACCATTTATTACATCCGTCTGCGTCAGATGGCGCTGGAAGGCACTGAAGTTGAAGGCTGCGTTTCCTGCACCTTGTGACATAAAGGACCAACGACTTATGACCGCAATTAAACAAAAATGGGTGTCACAGCCTGTCAGCAAAGCCATTAACTGGAACAAGATCCAGGATGACAAAGATTTAGAAGTCTGGAACCGGCTGACTTCTAACTTCTGGCTGCCAGAAAAGGTGCCGCTGTCCAATGATATTCCGTCCTGGGCCACGCTCACCGCACAGGAAAAACAACTGACGATTCGAGTCTTTACCGGGCTGACGCTGCTCGATACGCTGCAAAACGTGGTCGGCGCACCTGGCCTGATGAAAGATGCAGTCACCCCGCATGAAGAAGCGGTCTATTCTAATATCTGCTTTATGGAAGCGGTACACGCGCGCTCTTACAGCTCAATATTCTCCACCCTGTGCTCGACACCAGATGTTGATGAAGCTTATCGCTGGAGCGAAGAGAACGTCGCGCTGCAAAACAAAGCGGCTATCGTGCTCTCTTATTACAACGGTGAAGATCCGCTGATGAAGAAGGTCGCCAGCGTGTTCCTGGAATCCTTCCTGTTCTATTCTGGATTCTATCTGCCGATGTACTGGTCGAGCCGCGCTAAACTCACGAATACCGCCGATCTGATCCGGCTGATCATTCGTGATGAAGCGGTACATGGATACTATATTGGCTATAAATTCCAGCAGGCTCTGCAAAAAGAGAGCCCTGAACGTCAACGGCAGATCAAAGACCAGACCTTTGATTTAATCCAGGATCTCTACGATAACGAAATCCGTTACACCGAAGAGCTGTATGACGGCGTGGGCTGGAGCGAAGAGGTGAAAACCTTCCTGCATTACAATGCGAACAAAGCCTTGATGAATCTGGGCTATGAAGCGCTGTTCCCTGCCAGCATGGCGGCAGTCAACCCGGCTATTTTATCGGCATTATCGCCAAACGCCGATGAAAACCACGATTTCTTCTCAGGTTCAGGTTCATCTTATGTGATTGGCAAAGCGGTAAATACTGAAGACGAAGACTGGGATTTTTAAGGGTAACGTTATTTATTCCAGCAATATAAACGAGAGGTTGAGTTGCCATTCAAATAGATTTTTGGCGGCTCACTTCTTAAAATATCGACGCTACATATCTCGCTACACGCCATATACCAATATGGGTATTTATTACAGCTATCCCCACAGGCATGTCAATGGACTACGAGCCAATGAAACACTGGGTCAGAGAAGTATTAAGAAGGGATTAAACAACAAGACGTAAATGGGAGAACTTTTTACGTGTTGCTTCAAGGGAAGCTTCGATCTTCGCTGAGCACTGACCCGTTTCAACCGCCGTTGAGGTGACGACAGAACGAACGATATCTGCACGAGAGGGCTTAGCGTAAGATACCTGTGCTTCTTTATTGTCACTCATCACTGCCCCTTCACGGTCGGTTTTTAGGTCAAAATGATCCTTTAAATAGTATCTCAAGATTTCTAGGCGACGTCATAAAATCTAAGCATTTCTATTCCTCAAAATGACACTACATATTTTGCAGTTAATTGACCACAATCAGTAAATTATAACAATGACAAACTGGCTTCATGCGCTATACTGAATTCCGCATGTATTCTGGTGATTTATTTTAATTAAATATTTACTTGAATAAATAAAAAATGAGTGCTGAATTATGACACGCAAAAAAACACGGCACATAAAAACTAAGTAAAATCCTATTTCCACTCTACATCATTACTCATCCATTAATAAAAATCAGAGTAATAATTACAGATTAAATTGACATAATAAGGCGGCAAGGTGCTGTGGTGATATTCGTTATGGATGGCTAGAGATTTGTTATTACTAGCTAGATTTTGCCACAATTAAAATTTCTCAATTAATTTAATTTTTAAGGACTAAAAGGTGATGGCAAATTTGGGAATGACAAAACGACAGCTACATGTCGCAATTTTTAACTGTGCCGAATATGGACACGTCAACCCTACCCTAGGGACTGTCAAAGAGCTTGTTGCCCGTGGATACCGAGTCAGCTACACAACATCGCCAGAATTCGCTCGCTGCATTGAGCTTGCTGGCGCTACACCGGTACTCTTCGAGCCAAGAGTAACAAAAGAGAAACCGCTGCCAGAGAATTTAGCGTATGTTAACGAGGAATTTGCCAAAGAGGCGTATGACAATTATCCTAAAATGATGCTCGCTTTTAACAATGATCGACCAGATGTTATCGCCTATGACATGTTTGGCTGGCATGGTAAGGCTCTTGCATATTTATGGAATATACCTTCTGTTCTCATCATGCCAACACATGTAAGTTATGAAGGAATATTCGAAGAATGGCATAGCATACCTCTCGACAAACAACCTTCCCCGCCAATCTTGGAAAAAATGTTACGGGATAACGATCTGAAACTACCCATTGAACCCTTTATGGCCGATCATGAAAATGTTATTGCTTATATTCCTCGTTCTTTCCAAGAAAAACTAGACACAACAGATCCTTCAACTGTATTCGTTGGACCTGACATTGAAGGTCGGTCATCTCACACTGACTGGACACCACCGCAAACGGACAATCCAATCGTAGTCATATCATTAGGTACTATATTTAATCACCAGCCATCATTTTTTCATACATGTATAAAAGCGTTTGCTGATACAGAGTGGCATGTAATATTGGTCATTGGTCGTTACACTGACGCTGAGGGGCTCGGTGAATTACCGCCCAATATTGAAATACATCGCAGTATACCGCAATTGGAAGTGTTACAAATAGCCAGCCTATTTGTAACTCATGCAGGCATGGGTAGTGTAATGGAGTCGGTGTATTATGGCGTACCTATGCTAGCAGTTCCACAAATGGCAGAACAGCGCACTAACGCTAAACGGATCCAAGAACTAAATTTAGGGAAATATCTGCCGCGGGAGAATATTACTGCAGAAAATCTACTTTCTTACGCACGTGAAGTAAAAACCAATCCTAATTATCAACAAAACATTTCACTTTTACAAAAAGAAATTAAATGCGCTGGTGGAGCAAAATCTGCGGCAAACGCTTTTGACAGAATAATGAGCACTGTTGCAAATAGCCAGTGATGGTAAACTTAATGCCGGGGTCTAGTTTTGGCATAGATTGATATTTTTATACCTCTAAAACGCCTGATGCATTATATCGGGCGTTTTGTATTTTAATGACAAGAGGCGATCGCTCATTGTTAAAGAGTTCGACTACCCTCAGTATCAGCAAAGTCATCATCGAAATCCCCTAAACCCATTACATACCAGATTTACGGCACGCCTCTAATTTCCCTCCACAACAGCTTATTGCTTGTTTGGCTGGTATGATACGTTGCACCATCGGGATGGCTTTAAACCGGTGGTTTAACATCCAGGTAATCTTTTGCGACAACTAAATATTCCATGACAACCCGTTGATTTACTTATGCTGGTTGCAATTTTCAGCCAGTGGCGGTTGTACGCTTTCATGTTGTACTTGTACCATAACGCACATCGCAACGCGGACCTCGGCGTCGTGCAGTAAGATCACGTGATAACGAACGAAAACAACAAAATCACAATCAACTTTAAATTCAATGGATTAATAAGATTAAGTCTATGACTGATAATGTAAATTTAGATTCTCATACTCCCATGATGCAGCAGTATCTGCGTCTTAAAGCGCAGAATCCTGACATTCTGATGTTTTATCGCATGGGGGATTTTTACGAGTTGTTCTATGACGATGCTAAACGGGCATCGCAGCTGTTGGATATCTCACTGACTAAGCGCGGCGCGTCCGCCGGTGAACCGATTCCGATGGCGGGCGTGCCTTATCACGCCGTTGAAGGCTATCTGGCAAAATTGGTGAATTTAGGTGAATCGGTCGCGATTTGTGAACAAGTTGGCGATCCGGCGCTAAGCAAAGGCCCGGTTGAGCGCAAAGTCGTGCGTATCGTGACGCCGGGTACGGTCAGCGATGAAGCCTTGCTCAGCGAGCGTCATGACAATCTGTTGGCGGCGATTTGGCAAGATGGCCGTGGTTTCGGCTACGCCACTCTGGATATCAGTTCTGGACGTTTTCGCGTCGCGCAACCGACCGACCTGGAAACCATGGCGGCTGAAATTCAACGCACCAATCCAGCGGAATTACTGTATCCCGAAACCTTCGAGTCGATGGCGCTTATCGATACGCGTCGCGGCCTGCGTCGTCGCCCTATTTGGGAATTTGAGTTGGATACGGCTCGTCAGCAGTTGAATTTACAATTCGGCACCCGCGATTTAAGCGGTTTCGGCGTTGAGCAAGCCACGCAGGCCTTACGTGCCGCTGGCTGCCTGTTGCAGTATGTTAAAGATACGCAGCGCACCGCCCTGCCCCATATTCGTGGCGTCACCATGGAGCGCCAGCAGGATGGCATTATCATGGATGCGGCAACGCGCCGTAATCTTGAGCTGACCCAAAATCTGGCCGGTGGTGTCGAAAATACGCTGGCCGCCGTGTTAGATAAATGTGTGACACCAATGGGCAGCCGTATGCTCAAACGTTGGATCCACATGCCAACCCGCGATATCAAAGTGTTGCATCATCGCCAGCAGGCGATTGCTTCTCTGCAAGATTTAACCGCCGATTTACAACCTGTTTTGCGTCAGGTTGGCGATTTAGAACGTATTCTGGCTCGTCTGGCATTACGCAGCGCGCGCCCTCGCGATTTAGCGCGCATGCGTTATGCGTTGCAGCAACTTCCTGAACTGCGGGCGATATTGCAACCTGTCGACTCGGCGGCTATTCATACGCTGGTTGAACAAGCTGGGGAATTTGATGAGCTGATCGCGCTATTAGAACGCGCCATTATTGAATCACCGCCGGTATTAGTCCGCGATGGTGGCGTGATTGCTCCTGGCTACAATGCAGAACTCGATGAATGGCGTAGTCTGGCTGATGGCGCTACAGATTATCTTGATCGACTGGAAATTCGCGAACGAGAAAGACTGGGCCTTGATACGCTGAAAGTCGGCTTTAATGGCGTACATGGCTATTACATTCAGATTAGTCGCGGGCAGAGCCATTTAGCACCGATCCACTATGTTCGTCGCCAAACGCTGAAGAATGCAGAGCGCTATATTATTCCTGAGCTGAAAGAGTACGAAGACAAAGTATTGTCTTCAAAGGGCAAAGCGCTGTCGTTAGAAAAAGCCTTGTATGAAGAGCTGTTTGATTTGTTACTACCACATCTTCCCGCCTTGCAACAAAGCGCGAGCGCGCTGGCAGAGCTGGATGTGTTAACCAATCTGGCAGAACGTGCGTATACCCTCAATTATGTCAGCCCAACGCTGAGCGATAAACCAGGCATTAATATTGTTGGCGGCCGCCATCCGGTCGTTGAACAGGTGTTGAGCGAGCCGTTTATCTCCAACCCGCTCGCAATGTCGCCACAGCGTCGAATGCTAATCATTACCGGCCCGAACATGGGCGGTAAAAGTACCTATATGCGTCAGGCTGCATTAATTGTGCTGATGGCCTATATCGGCAGCTATGTGCCCGCTGAGCAAGCCACGCTAGGCCCTATCGATCGTATTTTCACTCGCGTCGGCGCGGCGGACGATCTGGCATCCGGACGTTCCACCTTTATGGTTGAAATGACCGAAACCGCAAACATCCTGCATAACGCCACGGAAAACAGTCTGGTATTAATGGATGAGATTGGCCGCGGTACTTCAACCTATGACGGGCTCTCACTAGCCTGGGCTTGTGCCGAGAATCTGGCCAGCCGCATCAAAGCCATGACGCTGTTCGCCACCCACTATTTTGAGCTGACAACATTGCCAGACAAAATGGAAGGTACGGTTAACGTGCATCTGGACGCCATTGAACACGGCGACACCATTGCCTTTATGCATAGCGTACAAGACGGTGCCGCCAGCAAAAGTTACGGCCTGGCCGTTGCGGCATTAGCCGGCGTGCCAAAAGATGTCATTAAACGCGCGCGACAAAAGCTCAAAGAACTGGAAACGCTGTCAAATAACGCCGCAGCAAGCAATGTTGATGGCCCGCAACTGACACTATTGAATGAAGAAGTTTCGCCTGCTGTTGAAGCCTTGGAAGGATTGGATGCTGACTCGCTGACACCAAGGCAAGCGCTTGAGTGGATTTATCGTCTAAAAACGATGTTATAACCTTTAAAAACAAGGCGATAGCTAACAAGCATGCATAAAAAAACGGTGGGGATAAGCCCACCGTTTTATTTGCTACCCGAGCAACATTAACCGAACGTTAACCGGGGTTATTCACGGAACAGAGCCTCGATGCTCAATCCCTGCGCTTGCAGGATTTCTCGCAGGCGACGCAATCCTTCAACCTGAATCTGTCGAACGCGCTCGCGTGTCAGGCCAATTTCTCGGCCCACATCTTCAAGCGTTGCTGCTTCGTGGCCTAACAAGCCAAAACGACGCGCCAACACTTCACGTTGTTTAGCATTCAACTCAAATAACCACTTAACGATACTTTGTTTCATATCATCATTTTGCGTGGTGTCTTCTGGGCCGTTTTCTTTTTCATCCGCCAAAATATCGAGTAGCGCTTTCTCAGAGTCACCACCAAGTGGGGTATCAACTGAGGTAATACGCTCATTCAGGCGCAACATACGGCTCACATCATGGACCGGCTTATCAAGTTGCTCAGCAATCTCTTCGGCGCTTGGTTCATGATCGAGTTTATGAGCTAATTCACGCGCGGTGCGTAAATAGACATTGAGTTCTTTCACGATGTGGATTGGCAGACGAATGGTTCGGGTTTGATTCATAATCGCCCGTTCAATCGTTTGTCGAATCCACCAGGTTGCATAAGTGGAAAAACGGAAACCGCGCTCAGGGTCAAATTTTTCAACTGCACGAATCAGACCGAGGTTACCTTCCTCAATAAGATCCAACAGTGCCAAGCCGCGATTACTATAGCGACGGGCAATTTTAACCACCAAACGCAGGTTACTTTCAATCATACGACGGCGGGAAGGGATATCTCCCCGCAGCGCACGACGTGCGAAATACACTTCCTCTTCTGCAGTCAGCAGTGGGGAATAGCCGATCTCACCAAGGTACAGTTGAGTGGCATCCAGCACTCGTTGGCTTACAGTTTGCGATAACAATTCATCTTCAGCGTCCAAAGTGTCGTTATCAGCAGACTCTTCAACTAAAGCTGACTCGTCAAAGGTTTCAGCGCTGTTCTCGTCGAATTCTACATCATCATGTAACTCGTTAACTTTCAGCGTATTCTGACTCATAAGCTGCTCCTACCATGGTTCCGAGAGCAGAATCAAAGCTCTGCTCAAATTATCGCTGCGGAAGATAACGCAACGGGTTTACGGATTTCCCCTTGTAACGAATTTCAAAATGCAATCTTACTGAACTGGTTCCGGTGCTACCCATAGTCGCTATTTTTTGTCCCGCCTGCACTTCTTGTTGTTCCCGGACCAGCATTGTATCGTTATGTGCATAGGCGCTCAGGTAATCATCATTGTGTTTGATGATGATAAGATTGCCGTAACCGCGCAACGCATTACCTGCGTAAACTACACGACCACTAGCAGTGGCGACAACAGATTGCCCACGTGAACCTGCGATATCGATGCCTTTATTTCCCCCTTCTGAAGCTGAGAAATTATCGATAATCTTGCCGTCAGTCGGCCATTTCCATGAAGAAACTGGTCCTCCATTGCTGGCTGTACTGGCGACAGGTGCGCTAGGCGTAACCACTGGTGCGGGAGTTGAAGCTACTACACCAGTCGAAGGCAACATTTTGTCTGCACTCTTTTTACCCGAATCTTCAGAGTACGTGGAAGTTGGTTGAGATGCAACCACTGTACCCGCTAACATACCTGTTGAAGCAGGTTTAGAAGCGCCGCCCGTACTGGCAAGCATGCCGCCGGTACTTGCCTCAGAAGAGACATTATTAATCTGGATAGTTTGTCCGACCTCTAACCCATATGGGGCAGGGATATTATTACGGGCTGCCAGGTCACGGAAATCATTACCGGTGATCCAGGCAATGTAAAACAGGGTATCACCACGCTTAACCTGGTAAGTGCTACCGTTATAACTCCCCTTAGGAATATTATTATAACTGCGGTTATAAACGATATGTCCCTGTTGATTGACCGAAACCGGCTGGGCACTAGGTTGCTGCTGAATTGTAGCAGGACGTTGTTGGCTAATACGTGGTGCAACCGGCACCGCGTTCGCGTTAGCACTCGGGCTAGGATTGAGAAACTTCCCACTGCTACTACCACCGCCGCCACCGCTGACATTAGTTATTGGTGCAGAAGTTGAGCCATTATTGGAACATCCTGCCAACCATGCGCTGATCAAAGTACACACCGCAATACGGCGTAAGGTTTTCATTGGGCTTCCCGTGCTCATAATTCCCCCATAACGGCAATATCAGAATCTATCTTTTCCCCGGAAAAACCGCGTTATGACAGCATATTGCGTCAATAAACTGGCGGTGTTCGGGTGATTAACACAAGCAAAATAATAGCCTGTATCATTGAGATAATAAAAAACTGTAGGGGATGCTAGCAACAACCCAGGCATCTCGCCACTACAGCACCTACATTCAGTTGTATGTAAATCTTAACAGTTGTGCCGAATTTTCATTCCAGGCCGGTGTTTTATGCTAATTCGCCCTTAACCAGTGGCACAAAGCGAACGGCTTCGACAATATCCACAACAAACTCATAATTTCGCCGTTGGATACGTTGTAGCGTTTGCGTTTGCTCACCGACTGGCAGCACCATCACACCGCCCTCGGCCAATTGCTTTAACAGCTCCTGGGGTATTTCTGGCGGAGCGGCAGTCACAATAATGGCGTCAAACGGCCCACGAGAAGGCCATCCCTCCCAGCCATCGCCGTGCCGCGTTGAGATATTATGTAAATCGAGCTGCTTAAGCCGGCGCTTAGCCTGCCATTGCAACCCTTTGATACGTTCCACCGAGCATACGTGCTCGACTAAATGAGCCAAAATCGCCGTCTGATAGCCCGACCCGGTGCCGATTTCCAGCACGCGTGATTTCGGTGTTAATTGCAATAATTCGGTCATCCGAGCCACGGTATAAGGCTGGGAAATTGTCTGCCCACTACCAATCGGCAACGCCGTATTCTCATAAGCCTTATGCTGGAATGCTTCATCAATAAAACGCTCACGAGGAACCGTTTCAATCGCATGGAGCAATCGTTCATCACGAATGCCCTGCTGACGCAGTTGTTCAAGCAGATTATAGAGTGGCTTATTGATCATGCACGTTGACCTCGGCTTTAGCTAACCATGCTTTAACCACATCCTGTGCTGCATATGCCGTTAAATCGACTTGCAGTGGGGTAATCGAGACATAGCCTTGTGCTAGCGCAGCAAAATCGGTATCGGGGGCAACATCAAATTTCTCACCCGGTGGACCTATCCAATAAAGATCTTTCCCTCGAGGATCTTGCTGACAAATAACTTGCTCAGCAGGATGGCGACTCCCGCAGCGGGTGACACGAATGCCTTTTATTTCGTCGAGCGGCAGATCGGGAACGTTGATATTTAGGATCTTCCCGGTACGAAGTGGCTCACGAGATAGCGCTTTAAGAATGCGGCAGGTAATGATAGCAGCAGTATCGTAATGTTGATGTCCATCCAGCGAGACAGCTAAAGCAGGATAGCCAAGATGGCGCCCCTCCATCGCTGCCGCAACAGTACCAGAGTAAATAACATCATCGCCCATATTGGCACCGGCGTTAATCCCTGAAACGACGATATCAGGACGTGGGCGCATCAACTGATTTACACCCAAATAGACACAATCTGTTGGCGTTCCCTGGATAACCGCAGTATCACCATTTGGATAAGCATGAATGCGTAAAGGCGCGTCCAGCGTCAGCGCATTAGATGCACCGCTACGATTACGATCGGGTGCAACCAGCATTACCTCAGCCACTTCTCGTAAAGCGGAGGCTAATGTCTGAATACCTGGAGCCAAAATCCCATCGTCATTACTCAGCAATATGCGCATGTAGTAGATAAGCCTTTGTTTTATAGAATACAAACAAATCAAAACCGGATTTCTTGTCCT